>NZ_JBVHXR010000029.1:0-14783 GCF_055569295.1 Streptomyces sp. NPDC029292 | reverse complement strand
TTGTTTTGTTCTTTTCCTCCCCCCCCGTGGGGGCTCCCCCCCCCCCCCCCACCCCCCCCCCTCCCCCCCCCCCCCCCCCCCCCCCCCCACCGGGGCGGATGCGGTCGTGGGTCAGGCGGAGCGGCCCACAAGGTGGGTCCGGTCGGCGCGGGCCACTTCGGGGTTGGGCTCCGCGGATTCCAGCCACCGCAGGACTTCCGCCTGTTCGACGAGCGCGTCCCGCTGGAGGTAGTGGACGGCCCGCAGCGCGGCGTCGTGGGCCTCCTGGGTGGACCCGCCGACGCAGTCGGTGACCACGCGCACCCGGTAGTCGTGCTGGTGGGCGTCGACGGCCGTGTAGTGCACGCACACGTCGGTGAGCCCGCCGATGAGGATCACGGTCTCGGCCCGGTAGGCCTTGAGCACGATCTCCAGTTCGGTGCCGAAGAACGCCGAGTAGCGGCGCTTGCGGATCAGGAACTCGTCCGGGCGCGGTTCCAGGCCCTTCGACAGCGCGGTCTCCGGCCAGCCTTCGATGCAGTGCGGTCCCTCGGCGCCGTCGAGTTCACGGCCGATGTCCACCAGGTTCGGCTTGTGGACCTCCTGGATCCAGACGACGGGGATGCCCTGTTCGCGGGTGCGGCGGATCAGCTCGCGTACCCGCGGCGTCCGCTCGGCGCGTCCCTCCATGTGCGGGATCTCCGTGCGCGACGCGGACTGCTCGACATCACCGCCCTGGATGTCGACGACGATCAGGACGGCGTTGCCGGCTACGTTCATCTGGATCTTCCCTCTCTCCGTGCGGACACCGGCCGTTGGGCCCGTGTCCGGGTGTGTGCAGGTGGGTGTGGCGGCTAGGCGAGCGCCAGTCGGCGGTCCGCCAGGACCTGGAGGACGTCGACGACGGCGTTCACCGCGACGTAGACCACGCCCAGCAGCAGCGCGACCCCGGTGATGCCCGGCAGGTCGGCGGCTGCGACCGAGCTGTCCAGGTAGGAGCCGACGCCCGGCCAGTCGAAGATCTTCTCGACGACGACCAGTCCGGCGAGCAGGGCGCCCGCCTGGATGCCGACCATCGACAGGGCGGGCCCGAGTGAGTTGCGGACCGCGTGCCGCAGCAGGACCGCCCGCTCCGTCAGGCCGGCCGCGCGGGCGGTCCGGGCATGGTCGGCCTCCAGGTTGGCGGTGAGCCCGTCGGCCAGGACCCGTCCGATCGCCACGGCGGGGGCGATCGCCGCGCACAGCGCGGGCAGCACAAGATGCGTGGCCGCGTCGCCGAAGACGTCGAACCGCCCGGCCAGGAGGCTGTCCAGGAGCAGGAAGCCCGTGGGCCCGGTGGGGGCGTCGCGGAAGGACGTCCGTCCGCCGGACGGCAGCCAGCCGAGGTGGCCGTAGAAGACGAGCAGCGCCACCATGCCCAACAGGAAGGTCGGTGCCGCGGCACCGGCGAACAGCACGCCGCGCAGGACCGCGGAGCCGCGTCGGCGCATCGCGGTGAGGTAGGCGAACACGGTGCCGAGGAGCACGGCGACGAGCAGGACGCAGCCGGCGAGTTCGAGGCTCGCGGGCAGGACGCCGGCAAGGTCGGAAGCGACGGGGGTGCGGGTACGCAGCGAGTTCTGCAGGTCCCCGTGCAGCAGCCCCGACAGGTAGTGCAGATAGCGGGGAACAAGGGGTTCGTCGAGTCCCAGGCGGACGCGGGCGGCGTCGACCGTGGCCGGGGAGGCGTTCGCGCCGACGTACGCCTTGGCCGGGTCGACGCCGGACATCTCCTGGAGTGCGAACAGGGCCACGGTCAGGGCGAGCAGGACCCCGGCCGTCGCCACGGCGCGGCGCAGGACGAATTTCACAGTGTCAGTCCTCTCCGGGACGGGCGGGCGGGTTCATCGGCGACGCAGCATGTCGCGGACGGCGTCGCCGGCGTAGTTCGCGACGAGGGCGAGGAGCATGACGGCGACGCCCGGCACGATCGGGACCCACCAGGCCGTCAGCAGGTACTGCATGCCCTGCGCGGCCATGGCGCCCAACTCCGGTGCGGGGGCGGGCGAGCTGAGGCCCATGAAGGACAGCGCGGACAGGGCGACGAGGAGTCCGCCGACGTCCAGGCTGGCGGCGATCACCACGGTCGAGCGGACGCCGGGCAGCAGATGACGGGTGACCCGGCGTCCCCAGGGCACCCCGGCCAGCCGGGCCGCCTCCAGGTGCGGCCGGGCGGCCCAGGCGCGGATCTCGCCGCGAACGAGCCGCGCGTACATCGGCCACCACACGACGGCGATGCCGATCAGCGCGCTGCGGTAGCTCGCGCCGAGGGAGGCGGCGACGGCCATCGCGATGACGAGTCCCGGCAGTGCCAGGAACAGGTCGGTGATCCGCATCAGCAGCCCGTCCACCCAGCCCGGCAGGGCGCCCGCGAGGACACCGATCAGTCCGCCGGCCAGGACACCGGAGGCGATGACGATGACGGCGGCGAACAGGCTGGCCCGCATGCCGTACAGGGCGCGGGCGAGCAGGTCGTAGCCGAGGGCGTCGGTGCCGAGCAGATGGCCGGCGCTGCCCGGCGGCAGGAGGGCGTCGCCGGATCGCAGGACGGGGCTGTGCGGGGCGAGGACCGGAGCGAGCAGGGCCAGCAGGACGAGCAGCGCGAGGGCCCCGAGCGCCGCCCGGTCCGCGGTGGTACTGCGGGTGCGGACGGCCTCGGCGTACGTCCGGCGCCGCCCGGCCACCAGTGGGTTGAGCGTGGTCATCGGGCACCGCCTGTCGCGGCGGCCGGGCCGGGCGTGGGCCGGCGGTGACGGGAGCCGGGGACGGCGTCGAGGAGGGCGCGGGTGTACTCCTCGGCCGGGGCCGAGCAGATCCGCTCGGTGGGTCCTTCCTCTACGATGCGGCCCGCGCGCATGACGGCGATCCGGTCGGCGACGATCCGGGCGGCGGCCAGGTCGTGGGTGACGAGGAGGATCGACATGCCCAACTCCCTTCGGAGCCGCCCGAGGAGGTCGAGCACGGTCGCGGCGAGGGACACGTCCAGGGCGGAGGTGGGCTCGTCGCACAGCAGGACCCGGGGCGGCACGATCACCGCCCGCGCGATCGCCGCCCGCTGGCGCTGGCCGCCGGACAGCTGGTCGCCGCGGGCCTCCGCGGTGGCGGCGGGCAGGCCGACGGTTTCGAGTACGTCCGCGACGGCCGCCCGGCGTTCGGCGCGCGTCAGCCGTCCGGCCGTCAGAGCCAGCCGTTCGTCGAGCATCTCGCCGACGGTGCGCCACGGAGTGAGGGAGGAGCCGGCGTCCTGGAAGACCATCTGCGGAGTACTGCCGAGCACGCCCACCTCGCCCGAGGTGGGATTGTCCAGGCCGGCCACGATCCGCAGCAGCGTCGACTTGCCGCAGCCGCTCTCGCCGACCAGCGCCACCGACTCGCCCTGGGCGACGTCGAGGTCCACGCCGCGCAGTGCGTGCAGTTCCCTGCGGGCCCACGGGGGTCCGGAGCGGAAGACCCGGGCCGCCCCGCGCAGTCGCACCGCGAGGTCGCCGCCGATGACCGGCTCGGGCCATCGGTCGGGCAGGTCGCGGTCGGTGCGCGGTGCGTGACCGCTCGTCAGTACCCCGTTCGCGTCCACGGCCCGGCCGCGCCCGCCGCCGGCCAGTTCGGTCACGGTGCGCGGCCGGGGCGGCCGCGCGTCCTCCGCCCGTACGTCCTCCGCCTCGTCCCCCGTCGGGCGGCCCAGGGTGAGCGGCCGGTCCCGTGGGGTGTCGAGGTCGATCCGTGAGGCCAACAACCGCCGGGTGTAGGGGTGTCGAGGGCGCTGGAAGATCTCGTCCGCGGTGCCCTGCTCGACCAGGCCGCCCCGGTACATCACCACGATCCGGTCGCTGATCCGGGCGGCGACACCCAGGTCGTGGGTGACGAACACAACGGCGCAGCCGATGTCGTCGCGCAGGGACAGCAGCAGGTCGAGGACCTGTGCCTGGACCGTGACGTCGAGCGCGGTGGTGGGCTCGTCGGCGACGATCAGGGAGGGTTTGCGGGCGACAGCCAGGGCGATCATCACGCGCTGCCGCAGGCCGCCGGAGAGCTGGTGCGGGAAGGCCTTGAGCCGGGCCTCGGGGTCGGGCACACCGACGTCCGCCAGCAGCCGCATCCGTTCGGCCCGGTCGGGTGCCACCTCGGCCAGCTGGGCGCCGATGGTCATGGTCGGGTCGAGCGAGGTCATCGGGTCCTGGAAAACGGCCCCGACATGCCGACGGCGCACCCGGCGGCGGGCCTCGTCCCCGGCGGCGACCATGTCGGTGCCGGCCAGCAGGACCGAGCCGCCCACCTGCGGCCGGGAGCGGTGGGGCAGCAACCCCATCAAGGCGAGGCCCAGCACGCTCTTGCCCGAGCCGGACTCCCCCACCATGGCGACGATTTCACCCGGGTGCACGTCGAGGCTGACGCCGCGCACGGCGTGGACGGTGCCCTTGTCGCGGGTGAGACGCACACTGAGGTCGCGCACCGACAGAGTGGGCCGCTCGTCCTGTGTCGTCACGTCGTCCGTTCCCGTCAGGTCCGAGGTCGTGTCGGGCGCCATGTCAGGAGCGGCCGAGGGCGGCGAAGTGCAGGACGTTGTACTCCAGCAGGTTCTGGGCCTTCCGGGTGCCGCTGATGCCCGGGGCGGTGAGCAGAGTGGTGTTCAGCGAGCCGATGGAGAACCAGTTGCGCGAGTCGATGACCGAGCGGGCGACGGGTCCGTACGCGGACTCGTCGGTGGTGGTCAGGGCCTTGTCGAGGCCGGCATCGAGGCCGTCGACCTCGGCTCCGAAGAGGTCCAGGCCGCCCTTCGGGGTGTAGATGATGCGGCCCCAGGAGTCGGGGTGGCCTGCGTCCGGGAAGACGGAGAAGACGGCCAGGTCGGGAGCGGCGGAGAGATCGTCGGTCAGCTTGTAGATGGTGCCCGCGGCGTAGGCGACGGCCTCCGCCTTGAGTCCGGCGCTGTTCATCCGGGAGGCGAGTTCCTCGGCGACCGCCTTGCCGTCGGCGCTGCTGCCGGCGTAACCGATGCGGACGGTGCGGCCCTTGGCGGGGGCGGACTCGGCGATGCCGACGAGTGCGTTCTTGTCGTAGGTGATGCCCTGCTCGTCGAGTGCGGAGTCCAGCATGCCCTGGGGGAACAGCTGGCCGGTGGGTTCCTCCAGGCTGCCCATGGCGGAGGACAGGATGCCCTTGGTGTCGATGCCTGTGAAGAGGCGTTTGCGCTGCTCGGCCGAGGTGAAGGCCTTCGACTTCGGGTTCACGTAGACCATCTGCGTGGTGAGGTTGGGGAAGGTGCTGGTCTTGACGGTCTTGCTCTTGGCGTAGGACTCGAAGGCCGTTTTGTTGAGGTTGCCGAGGATGGCGTCGATCTCGCCGCGCTCCAGCTCCAGTTGGCTCGCGGAGGCGTTCTGCGAGATCTCCAGCTCGACGGTGCCGAACCCCGGCTTGGCGCCCCAGTAGTCGTCATAGGCGGTGAGTTCGTAGCGGCTGCCGGTCTTGGCGGAGGCCAGTTCATACGGTCCGGTGCCGGCGTCATGGCTGGTGAGCCAGGTCTGGGCGTGGTCCTTGCCGGCGTGCTTCTCAAGGACGCTGGGGCTGATGAGCTTCAGGCCGAACGGCGAGGCGAGGTAGTCCAGGAACGCCGAGTTGGGCGCGGACAAGGTGAGGACGGCCGTGCGGTCGTCGGGCGTGGCGACCTTGGTAACGTCGGCTGTCATGTAGGCGGGTCCGCCGTCGACTTGGGCACGGCGCTTGATCGCGTCCGCCACCGCCTTGGAGGTGAGCGGGGTGCCGTCGTGGAAGGTGACGCCGTCGCGGAGGGTGAAGGTGTAGGTGAGGCCGTCCTTCGAGACCTTCCAGGCGGAGGCGAGCGCGGGGACGATCTTGGCCGTGCCGGTGCCGTCCTCGTACTTGACCAGGCCCTCGTAGGTGTTCTGGATGATGTTCAGTCCGGGGCCGTCGTAGTTGATGTCGGGGTCAGGGGGCGTCGTGTAGGTCTGCACGACGGCCGCGGTGAACACGTCCTCGCCCCCGGCGGCCCCGGCCTGACCGGCCGAACATCCGGTGAGCGCGAGGACGGCGGCCACGGCGGCGGCGAGGCCGACCCGCAGCCCGCTTTGCACGGGGGCACGGTCCCCGTGCATGGGCGTGGCCGGGAAGGCGGTTCTGGCGCTGGATCGCATCAGGACCCTCTCGTGGAAGAGGCCCCGGCGGGCGGGCCGCGCGGAGGACTCGGGGATTCCTGTCAGTGACCGAAAACTAGGCGCGAGAGCGTCGACAAGGGTTTCCCGGGGGTTGCCGAGCATTGCCGGGCGGTAAATTCTGTCAGCGATAGAAAACCCCTCGGCCTGTTGGTACGGTGACTCCGCCCGGACCGGAAGTGCTGTGCCCCGGCGGGTGTTCGGGACCGACATCCGTCCCGGGCCGCCCGCATCGACCACGGAGGAGGACGCACGTGCGGCAGGACGAGTACGCCACCGCCCCCGCGCTGCTGCTGAGGAACGTCACCGTCGTCGACGGCTCAGCGGAAAGTCCCGTGCCCGGGCGGGACGTTCTGGTGGAGGGCGACCGGATCCGCGCGGTCGCGCCCACCGGCACCCTGGACGTGCCCGCGGTGGTCTCCCCCGCGCGGCTGCGGATCCTGGAGGCCCCCGGACGCACGGTCCTGCCCGGCTTCTTCGACTGCCACGTGCACGTGAGTACCAGTCCGGAGGCGGCCCGCTTCGACACCGTGCTCGCGCCGGAGAGTCTGCTGACGCTGCGTTCGGTGCCCGCCCTGTCCGCGACGCTCGACGCCGGCATCACCTCGGCGCGGGATCTCGCCGGTGCCGACTCCGGATTCCGGGACGCCCTCGACGCCGGCTATGTGCGCGGCCCGGCGCTGCAGATCGCCCTGCGGATCCTCAGCATCACCGGCGGCCATGGGGACTGGCGGACCGTCAGCGGTACGCCGCTCGACTCCGGCCCGGGTGCGGGCGCGGTCGCCGACTCCCCGGACGAGTTCGTCCGGGCCACGCGCGAGGTCGTGCGCCAGGGCGCCGACTGGGTCAAGGTCGCGGCGACCGGAGGCATGACCGGCCCGCGCCGCGCACCGGAGTCCGGCGGGCTGACGGAGGCCGAACTGCGCGCGGTCGTCACCGAGGCGGAACGCCACGGCGTGGTGGGCGTGGCGGCACACGCCCAGGGTGCCGCCGGCATCTCGGCCGCGGTACGGGCCGGCGTACGCAGCATCGAGCACGGCTATCTGGTGGACGACGCTACGCTGGAGGAGATGGGAGAGCGGGGCACGTACCTCGTCCCCACCCTGTCCGCGCTGACCCGTACCGTACGCCAGGACGGGCCTCCACGCCTGGTGGAGCAACGCCGACGGCTGCGGGAGACGGCACTCGAACGCCTGTCGGTCGCGCTCACCAGCGGCGTGCCCGTCGTGCTGGGGACCGACGCCGGCATCGCGCCGCACGGCCGGAACCTGCGCGAACTCGCGCTGCTGGTACGCCTGGGCCTCTCCCCCGCCGCCGCCATCGCCGCGGGCACCTGCGTCGCGGCCCGGATGTGCCGGCTCGACGACGAGGTGGGCACGGTGCGTGCCGGGCTGCGGGCCGACCTGGTGCTGACCGACGTGGATCCGCTGACCGACATCGCGGCGCTCGGCGAGCTCGACGCGATCCGGACCGTGATCCAGGGGGGCCGCGTGGTCAAGGACGTGACGAGTGGCCTCGGCGCCGGACAGGAGCGAGCCGCGTGACGCACGACGCCGATGAGACGGGAGCCACCCCGGCACCACAGCCGTCCGCCCCCGCACCGCAGCGGTCCGCCGCCGGAAAGCCGGGCCGTCCGCGCTCCGCGCCCAAGCAGCGCAACGGGCTCAGCACCCGGGAGGAGATCCTCCAGGCGGCGTCACGGCTGTTCGGCGAGCAGGGGTACGGCAAGACCACGACCCGTCAGATCGCCGAAGCCGTGGGCATCAAACAGTCGACGATGTACTACCACTTCGCCGACAAGCGAGCGATCCTCACCTCACTGCTCTCCAGCACCGTCACTCCGGCGCTGGAGTTCGCGGACTGGCTGGCGGAACAGGACCTCGACCCCGTCGTGCGGGTCTGCGCCCTGGTCGCCTTCGACCTCGAGACCCTGCTGCGCGACCGGCTGAACCTCCATGTCGTCTACCACTTGCCGGAGCTGGAGGAGGACGACTTCGTGCCGACCCGCTCCGCGCAGACCGTCCTGCGGGACGCATACCGAGAGTTCGGCCGCGCCGCCCTCGCCACGCTGCACCCACCCGAGCAGGCCGCCGACCTCGCCCGCGACGTGGACCTCGTCTTCGCCCTGGTGGAGGCCTCGGTGTCACAGCGTCAGTGGGGCGGAGAGGGGGACCGCGCACGCTACGCGGAGTCGGCGGTGCGGGGATCACTCCGGCTGCTCGGCGTCGACGGCTCCGCCGTCCCCGACATCATCACCCGCGCCGAAGCCGCGCTGGCCCGCTACCGCTCCACAGGGCGCACACCGCACCTCGGGCGCAAGGACGCGGCTCCGGGTCCGGATTCGGGTCCCGCTACCAGATCACGCCCCCGGTGATCGAGAAGGCTTGACAAACCCCATTGACAAGCCACTTGGGTCTTCAGCTCTTCAACCTCGGACTGCCTGAGCCTGGTGTTCCCATGTGAGCAGGTCGTAGGTCCGCCCCTTATCAGCAACTGTCTCGGGTTCTGTGTCGGTGAGGCGGAAGCCTGCGGATCGGGCCACCGCGACGCTGGGCTGGTTGTCGGGTTCGATCTCCAGGATCACTGCCCGGATGCGACGTCCTTGCGGGGCGACCCGCCGTGGAGACTCTGGTCCGCACGATCCGCGCTCGGTTGAGCCTCCGTTGCCGCGGAGGCCCAGCCACACAACAAACTCGGCCTCGATACCGCATTGACGGGCCTGCCCTGCCACGCGTGGAAACTCGCGCCGCAGAGGCCACTGGGGCGACGCCCCCCAGCTCATACCAGTCCGCGAACGCATCTGCGGCCCGTCTCAAGGGCGGGCTGCCCGATGTTTTCCGGCCGCTCACCGCCCTTGTTCCACATACTCCTTGAAATGCCCCAGATCGCTGCGGACGAGCCGTTCGACCGCGTTCGCCTGAGCGAATCCCTTCGGCCCGCCGAACGTCTCCCTGATGGTGTCGGGGTCGTACTCGAGCCGTGCCTGGACCCGGGTGTGATTCTGGTCGATCGGCTGCAGCGAGAAGGAACCCGTCAGTTCCGGGGCACCCATGGTGTGCCACTCCATCGCGCGTTCTCCTCTGCGGTCGGAGACCTGGGCCTCGAATTCCCGGGCCGGGCCGCCGGCCTCGACGTCCAGATGCGCTCGGCCCCCGCCTCCGTACGGGCGTCACGCACTCCTTCCACGAAGCGTGAATAGTTCTCCACCCGGTGAAGGCTGTCCCAGGCCTTGTCGATCGGAACTCCAACATCGACGTGTTCTTCGAGGGTGCTCATGGCTGACCTCCACGTTTACGACTTGGAGAGCGATACCAGGGCGCCGAGACCCACCTCGCCATCGCCGGGCTGGTCTCCGATCGCTCCGCCCGGCGGGCGACCTGCCGCAAGCCCAGCACCGAACTGGTGCTCGCCCGACCGGCCGCCTGCTGAATCACCCGCCAGCCAACCCGACAGGCCAGCACGCTTCCCAAGGTCGTTGGCTCATGACGCATGGCCTTCTGCTTCCAGTGTGCGCCCCGGCACCGGCCGGCCGACTGACTCGGCCGCGCCGACTGCGAGCGACGCCGCCACCTTCACGTTCGATGGACACGACCACCACGCCGATGCCGCGAGGGGCGTCGCCGTAGCGCTGGAAGGGCTCGAAGATGCGGTCCTTGG
The DNA here is from genome assembly GCF_055569295.1 of Streptomyces sp. NPDC029292. NCBI lineage: Bacteria > Bacillati > Actinomycetota > Actinomycetes > Kitasatosporales > Streptomycetaceae > Streptomyces > Streptomyces sp. NPDC029292. The sequence goes on along the minus strand of NZ_JBVHXR010000029.1, from coordinate 4,941 downwards.
CCTCGTCCGGGACGCCCGGCCCGCGGTCCACGACGCGGACCTCCGTCCGGTCGGCGATGGCGCTCGCCGACACCAGGACCGGCTCGTCGTCGGAGCTGTCCTTCACCGCGTTCTCGACAACGTTGGCGACCGACCGCTCCAGCAGGCCCTTGTCGACGGCGACCATGAGCAGGGTCTCGGGAATGTCCAGGACGACGGTCCTCTCCGGGTCCGGTATGCCGCCGAGGGCCATGGGGGCCACCTCGTCGAGGTCCACTTCACGGATCAGCGGGGTGACGATGCCGGTCTGGAGGCGGGACATGTCGAGGAGGTTGTCCACCAGGTGTTCGAGGCGGTCGGCGCCCTCCTCGATGGCCGCGAGGAGTTCGGCCTGGTCCTCCTCGGACCATTCCACGTCGTCCGAGCGCAGGCAGGAGACCGATGCCTTGATCCCGGCGAGCGACGTGCGCAGGTCGTGGCTGACGGCGCCCAGGAGGGCGGTGCGGATGCGGTTGCCCTCGGCCAGTTCCTTGGCCTGGTCGGCCTCGGACTGCAGACGCTGGCGGTCCAGGACGACCGCCGCCTGGGCGGCGTACGCGGCGAGGATGGGGCGGTCCTCGGCCGGCAACACGCGGCCGGTCAGCGCGAGCGCCACGTGGTCTCCGACCGGTACGTCCACGTCTGCGTCTTCCGGCCGCTCCAGCTCGCGTTCCAGGCCCGCCCGGCCCGCGCATGTCCACGGCGCCACGTCGCTCTCGCGTTCCAGCAGCGCCACCGACTCCGTGCCGAAGGTCTCCCGCACCCGCTCCAGCCGGCCTCGAAACCGGTCTCGCCGCGCAGCACGTTGCCCGCCAGGAAGGAGAGGATCTCGGACTCGGCCCGCAGCCGGGTGGCCTGGTGGGTGCGCCGGGCGGCGAGGTCGACCACGGAGGCCACCGACACGGCTACCACCACGAAGACCGCGAGAGCGAGGATGTTCTTGGGGTCGGCGATCGTGATGCGGTGCACCGGCGGGGTGAAGTACCAGTTCAGCAACATCGAGCCGACGGCGGCGGAGACCAGCGCGGGGATCAGTCCGCCGAGCAGGGCGGCGGCCACCGTGAACGTCGGGAACAACAGCATGTCGTTCGCAAGCCCGAGGTCCGGGGTGACGCTGGTCAGCAGCAGGGTCAGCAGCACCGGGCCGCCGACGCCCGTCAGCCAGCCCCGGATGAGGCGGGCGCGGCCGAGCCGCGCGCCCCGGGCTACCGCGAGGCCGCGGCCCTTGCCCGCCTCGTCGTGCGTGATGAGGTGGGAGGTCGGGGCCCAAGCCGCGGGCCACCGTCGCGCCGACGCCCGGGGCGAAGATGTACTGCCAGGTCTTGCGGCGGGAGACGCCGAGGGCTATCTGAGTGGCGTCGACTCCCTCGGGCGAAGTCGAGCAGGGCGCCCGGGATGTCGTCGCCGACGACGTGGTGGAAGGTGCCGCCCAGTTCCTCGACCAGACTGCGCCGCACGGCGAGCTCCTGGGGGGCGCCGAGGCCAGGCCGTCACTGCTGGCGATGTACACGGCCAGCACCTCGCCGCCCGCGCCCTTCGCCGCCAGGCGGGCGGCGCGGCGGATCAGCGTGCGGCCCTCCGGACCGCCGGTCAGGCCGACTACGATCCGCTCCCGCGAGCCCCAGATCTTCGAAACCTGGTGCTCGCTGCGGTACTGCCGCAGGTACTCGTCGCCCCGGTCAGCCACCCAGAGGAGGGCCAGCTCGCAGCGCGGTCAGATTCCCGGGCCGGAAGTAGTTCGACAGGGCCGCGTCCACCTTGTCCGGCTTGTCGATGTTGCCGTGCGACATACGGCGGCGCAGTACCGGAGGCGACATGTCGACCAGCTCGATCTGGTTGGACAGCGCACGATACGCCGCCGCAGCAACGTGGCCAGGGACCGGGCATGGCGACGCAGCGACGTCAGGGTACTCGGCGCGCCGGTCAGGTTTCCATCACGGCATCGCAGTCGGGGCAGACCGCGGATGCGTACTCCTCGGGATACCACTGCGTCTCAGGGTGCTCAGAGGGCTTCCAGCAGGTTGTCGCCATGGCGAAGGTGTCCTTGCCGCAGAGGGTTCGCGGTCCAGTCGCGGTGGGCTCCCCCGGGACAGTGGGCGCCGCGTGCACGCGGCGGACGGACCGTTCCTCGCCACGCGGTACGCGCGTGTCCACGGCCTTGTCGAGCTCGTACACGACGACGATCTCGCCCATGACTCCACGATAGGCGGCTGTACGCCCGATCCGACGGCAGCAGCCGGCCGGGCGGGCGGCTACGGAGGCGCGTCTGCTGGTTCGAGGCGGGCCACCTCGAACTCCATTCGGACCTCGTCGGCCAGCCGCAGCGCTCCCAGGAACGCGGTGCATGGCTTGATTCCCCGGTCGACATCCTCCCCCTCTTAAATGTGTCGCGTGTTGTTGCGCGTGTCGGGATACTGCGTCGGTGACCGGTTCTGCACTGCCTCAACTGCTTCGACCTCGTGCCCTGAGGCCCGGAGATCTCGTCGTTATCGCATCGCTGTCCGGGCCGCTCCATGCCGCTTACGAGCCCGACCTCGAGCAGGCGGTGGTCGTGCTCGAGCGGATGGGATTCCGCGTGCGTCGGGCACCGCTACTCGAAGCTGGGCGGCACCATTGGTGGAGCGCGGCTACGCCGGCGGAGACCGCCAGGGAATTCAATGCTCTTCTGCGTGATCCTGAGGTGCGCGCCATCATCGCGCATGACGGCGGCCAGACGGCGCTCGGCTACCTCGACCTGATCGACGTCGAGGCGATCACTGCCGACCCCAAGCCGATCCTCGGCTACAGCGACATCTCGCTGCTGCATCTGGTGCTCTACGCGCGCACGGGTCTGGTCGGCTTCCATGCCGACTTGGCCACCCCTGGACTCGGCGGGCACTGGCAGGCCGCGCCCGCAGCACGCAGAGCGGAACTTGAAAAGCTCTACTCGACGCTGCTGACCGGTACGGAGCCGATCGGTGCGCTGCCGGCCACCCCGTCGTGGGAGTGCTGGCGTGCCGGTCGCACCGAAGGCCGGCTGATCGGCGGGGTGATTAATCGCATCGTGCTGGCGCAGGCGACGCCTTACGCGCTGCCGCTCGAATGGTTCGACGGCGCGGTGCTGTTCTGGGAGGAAGTGGGCGGCCAAGCATCGTATGTGTGGAGCTATCTACAGGTACTGCGGCACTGCGGCATCCTCGATCGAATCGCCGGCATGGTCGTGGGTATCCCGTACGCGATCGACGGACTCGACTCGCCCGACGCGTCCCCGACCCTGCCCGAGATAGTCCTCGACGTCCTCGGCGACCGTGACATCCCGGTCCTGGGCAACGTCGAGTTCGGACACGCCGGCCCGAATCTGCCGATGCCGGTCGGCATCCGCGTCGCCCTGGACTCGCAGCAGCGGACATTGTCGCTGCTCGAACCGGCGGTACGCCCGCTCGCGGTGACCGGACCGGGCGGCTGAGCAACGCGGATCAGTTTCTTCATGGGGCCGGCCCAACCTGCTGGCAGTCGGATGCTGATTGACTTTCGGGTGACCATCACCCGATCGGTGGCCACTCTGAAAGAGCTCATGGTCTGCTCGCTGGGGTTGCGCAAGAGTCCGTTCAGGAGGGCGTCCGTCGCCTCGGCGACAGCAGGGTTCGTGTGTCGGGCGAGTGGCATCGCGCCACTGATGGCTTTGTTCACGGCTGTGGTGACTTCGACGACGGCGCGGTTGCGGGGGCCGTCCATGTAGGCGATCAGCCAGGCGGCGCGCGCAGCGAAGGCCGATGTGATCATTCCGCCCGGTTGCGTCAGGGCGGGGAGGAGTTGAGCGGCGGCGAGCGTGACCGCTCGGATCACGGAGCTTGTGCCGTTCCAGCAGCGGTCGTTCGCGTGGCCGGCGATGCGGGCGGCCACGATGGTGCTGGCGAACAGGTCAGCTTGCGTCTCGAGCTCCGCTCGCGCCTTCTCGTCCTCTTGCTTCTTCCTCTGGAAGTTTGTGAGGGCGGCACCGAGCCAGATGCCGAGGAGTGCGGCGGCGATGTCTGCGAGGGAGATCCAGTGTTCCGCTTTCACCGCCCCAGCATGGGGGTGTCGCTGGGGGCTCCGTCTGGGAGTTGGCGCAGGTGGGGTGTGTGCTGGGCACACCTGGGCTCCGGATCATGAGCATGTACCAGGATCCTCGCCGCGTCCGGATCGCTGCCAGCCCCGATGAGTCCGCGGTGATCGAGATCGACGGTCATGACGGGACACGGACGCTGTCGCCACCGGCGACATGGACACCCTGGCCGCGCACGCCGGGTAGCTGGAGGCGGCCCGGGGGCGCTACAGAATGCAATGGACAACACCGACGTGCTGCTGAACATGCTCAAGTCGGCAGGTCTGTGGGGCTCTTGAGGCGCTACGCTGAGCGGAGCCGTCCCGGTGGCTTCCCCCGTGCCACCGGGACGGCTTTCGTGCGTCCGGGCTCAGGCCGTGCCGTCGGCCGCGTCGGCCTCGGCGAGGGTGCGATAGACGGTGGCGGCCGTTCTTGCCGGAGGTGATGACGAGCTTCAGGGCGATCTGCGGCACAGGCACGCCGTTGGCCGCTAAGGGCTCGTCATGTGCCTGGCCGCTCCAGGAGTGGCTGCCGCGCGACTCGGCGCGGCGTTCAGTATTGCTCGGTCTCGACGAAACTCGCGTCCGCGTTATCGTCCGCGCCGAAGGCGGCGGCGGTCGGGTCGAATCCGGGCGGGCTGTCCTTGAGGGCCAGGCCCAGGCCGGCCAGCTTCGCCTTGACCTCGTCGATCGACTTCGCACCGAAGTTGCGGATGTCGAGCAGGTCGGCCTCGGAGCGCGCCAGCAGCTCACCCACCGAGTGGACGCCCTCACGCTTGAGGCAGTTGTACGACCGAACGGTGAGCTCGAGCTCCTCGATCGGCAGGGCGAGATCAGCGGCGAGGGCGGCGTCCGTGGGGG
>NZ_JBVHXR010000028.1:0-108198 GCF_055569295.1 Streptomyces sp. NPDC029292 | reverse complement strand
CCCGGTTACATTCCGAACCCGGAAGCTAAGCCTCACAGCGCCGATGGTACTGCAGGGGGGACCCTGTGGGAGAGTAGGACGCCGCCGAACTAATTGTAGAGAAAACCCCCGTACCGGGAAATCGGTACGGGGGTTTTCTGCGTTTAGGATCATTTCGGGGGCCTCTTGAAACAAGAGGCCCCCTTTTTTATGCCTGCTTAGAGCCGCCCCGCGGCCTTGAGCGCCAGATACGCATCCGCGAGCGCGGGAGCCAGGTCATCCGGAGTCGCGTCAACGACGGTGACACCGTGGCGCTGCAGTTGTTCGGCCGTGCGATGGCGCTCCGCCTGGGCCTGGGCCGCGGCTGCTGCCTCGTACACCGCTTCGGTGTTTCCCCGAGCCGTCGCCATGCGGGCGATATACGGGTCAGCCACTGACGCGACGAGGACTGTGTGACGTTGGGTGAGGCGAGAGAGTACGGGAAGGAGGCCCTCTTCGATGGGGGCCGCGTCGAGGCTCGTCAGCAGCACGATCAGGGAGCGGCGAGGGGCCGTACGCAGTGCTGTGGCGGTGAGGCCGCGGGCATCCGTCTCGACGAGTTCCGGTTCCAGGGTCGCCATCGCGTTGACCAGGGACGGGAGGACCTCGCCTGCCGCGCGACCCTGCACGAGGGCACGTACTCGGCGGTCGTACGCGAGAAGGTCTACGCGGTCGCCGGCTCGGGAGGCGAGGGCCCCGAGGAGCAGGGCCGCGTCCATGGAGGCGTCGAGGCGAGGGGCGTCACCCACACGGCCCGCCGAGGTGCGGCCGGTGTCGAGGACCAGAAGGATGTGGCGGTCGCGTTCGGGGCGCCAGGTACGGACGGCGACTGTGGTCTGGCGGGCTGTTGCGCGCCAGTCGATGGAGCGGGTGTCGTCGCCGGGGACGTACTCGCGGAGGCTGTCGAATTCCGTACCCTCGCCGCGGGTCAGCACGCTGGTGCGGCCGTCGAGTTCGCGGAGCCGGGCCAGTTTGGAGGGCAGGTGCTTGCGGCTGGTGAAGGGCGGCAGGACTCGTACCGTCCAGGGGACTTTGTGGCTGCCCTGGCGGGAGAAGAGGCCCAGGGGGCCGAACGAGCGGATCGTGACGCGGTCCGCGTGGCGGTCGCCGCGGCGGGTGGGGCGCAGGCGGGTCGTCAGGCGTCGGCGTTCGCCGGCGGGGACCGTCAGGCGGTGGCGCGAGGCGGCTACCTCGGTGCCGGGTTCCCAGCTGCTCGGGGGCCAGGCGTCGCGGAGGCGGGCGCGCAGGGGGCGGCCGGACGCGTTGGTGACTGTAAGGGTGACGTCGGCGGTTTCGCCGAGGCGTACGGAAGTGTCGCCGGAGCGGGTCAGGCCGAGGCGGCGTACGGGTGCTGCCAGGGCGGCGTCGCAGGCGCAGGCCAGGGCCAGGGGGGCGTTCACGGCAAGGATGCCCGTCCAGCTCGGCTCCCAGATGCCCACGGGGAGGGTGCCGAGGGCCGCCAGGAGGGCGGCGCGTCCGGTGAGTGCCATCAGCGGGGGACGGGGACGTGGGCGAGGATCGCGTTGATGACGGAGTCGGCCGTCACGCCTTCCATCTCGGCCTCGGGGCGGAGCTGGATGCGGTGGCGGAGTGTGGGGAGGGCCAGGGCCTTCACGTCGTCGGGGATGACGTAGTCGCGGCCGGTCAGCCACGCCCAGGCGCGGGCTGTGGCGAGGAGTGCCGTCGCGCCGCGCGGGGAGACGCCGAGGGTGAGGGACGGCGATTCGCGGGTGGCACGGCAGATGTCCACTACGTAGCCGGTGATTTCGGGGGAGACCGCAGTCTTGGCGACCGCGGCACGCGCGGCTTCGAGGTCGGCGGGGCCCGCTACGGGGCGCAGGCCGGCGGCCCGCAGGTCGTGTGGGTTGAAGCCCTCGGCGTGGCGCGTCAGGACGTTGATCTCGTCCTCGCGGGAGGGCAGAGGGATCGTCAGTTTGAGGAGGAAGCGGTCCAGTTGGGCTTCCGGCAGGGGGTACGTGCCCTCGTACTCGACCGGGTTCTGGGTCGCGGCGACCAGGAACGGCTCGGGGAGCAGACGGGGGGTGCCGTCGACCGTGACCTGGCGTTCCTCCATCGCTTCGAGGAGGGACGACTGGGTCTTGGGCGGGGTGCGGTTGATCTCGTCGGCGAGGAGGAGGTTGGTGAAGACCGGGCCGGGCTGGAAGGAGAACTCGGCGGTGCGGGCGTCGTAGACGAGGGAGCCGGTGACGTCGCTGGGCATCAGGTCGGGGGTGAACTGGACGCGCTTGGTGTCGAGTTCGAGTGCGGATGCGAGCGCACGGACGAGCAACGTTTTCGCTACTCCGGGGACTCCTTCAAGTAGAACGTGTCCGCGGCAGAGGAGGGCGACGACAAGGCCGGTCACGGCGGGGTCCTGGCCGACCACGGCTTTGGCGATCTCGGCGCGCAGGGCCTCCAGGGAGGAGCGGGCAGTGCCCGGATCCCCGGCGTACCCGGCGTTGTCAGTGGTCGGGTCCATCATGAACGGCGTACCTCTCTTTCGAGGGCGTCGAGTTGGTCGGCGAGGGAGACGAGGGCCGCGTCGTCGCGGGGCGGCGGGCCGAAGAGGAGGGAGTGCAGGGTCTGTCCGTCGCCTTGGAGTTGGGCGGACAGGGCGGGGAGCAGGGCCTCGGGCGCGTGTGCCTGGGCGAGGGGTACGCCGACGAGGGGGGCGACGCGGGTGCGCGTGGTGGAGCGCAGGGCGTTGGCCGCGCGGTCGCGGGCGTTGGCCTTGCGGTAGAGGCGGGCGCGGCCTTCGACGGTTTCGGAGGCGCGGATCGCGACGGGGAGGCGTTCGGGTACAAGGGGGCCGAGTCGGCGTGCCCGCCAGAGGGCGGCCAGGGCTGCCGCGATGAAGAGCTGCAGTGTGCCCCAGAGCCAGCCCGAGGGGAGCAGGTCGAAGAAGCTCTGGCTGCCCGCGTCGGTGGCCGAGGTGTCGGAGAGCGAGGGGAGGTACCAGACCAAGTGGGGGCGGGAACCGAGCAGTTGAAGGGCGAGCGAGGCGTTGCCCTGCTCGTCGAGGCGGTCGTTGTAGAGGATGTCGGGGGCGCCGAGCACGACGGTGTCGCCGTCCCCGGACGCTGCCGGGATGCGCAGCAGCGTGGGCAGGCCGTCGCTGGGGTAGCAGGTGTCGGCGTCGAGGTCGGTGGTGGTGTAGCGCATGCCACCCGTGTCGGCGGCGCCCGCTCGGCGGGCGGCGGGCAGGTCGCAGCCGGGGGAGAGTGTCGAGTCGAAGCTGATCGCGGGGTCCGCGGTGACTTCCGGGGCGAGGGTGCCGAGGGAAGGCGACTCGGGGGTGATCAGGATCGTACGGCCGTCGGAGTTCGCGGTCGCCGAGTGGAGGAGCGTCTGCTGACGGTTGCTCAGCAGGTCGGGGACGGCGATCAGGAGAGTGGTGTCGGGGCCGGCCGCGGTGCGGGCCTCGTCCAGGGTGGTGACCACGCGCGTGGAGACGCCCCGGTCGGCGAGGAGTTCGGCGACGGCGCGGCTTCCGTAGGGGTCGGCGGAGCGCGGGTCGAGTCGGCCGTGCTGGGCGCCGGAGCGGACCGCGGCGATCGCGATGGCGGCCGCCAGCAGGATCACGAGCGCGAGCACGACTCCGCGCGCGCGGGTCCACACGTGGCGGGCGGTGGGCGAGGCCGAGGTGGACATGAGGGTGGCCTCGATCATGAGGCGGCCCCCTGGCGGGCGCTGTGGGCTGTGCTCTGGGCGCTGTTCGCGAGTACGGGTTTGGTGCGTCCCAGGTCGCTGTCGAGTTCGGTGAGACGGTGGTACGTCCGTGAGCCGGCGGCCCGTCCGCCGTATGTGACGTCGTCGAAGTCCCGGGCCGCGGCGCGCAGTCGGTCCGTGTGGGCGGGCAGGGTGCGGCTTGCTTCGGCGGCTGCCTCGTCCGCCGTACGGCCGGGGCGTGGATCGAGCAGGGCGCGTTCTTCCAGGGAGCGGACGATGGCGCGCATGCATTCCTGGACGGCCTGGTTCCAGTGGCTCTGGGCGGCGTGTGCCTCGGCGGCCGCGCGGTGTTCGGCGGCGCTGCGGGGGCGGTCGTCGAAGAGGGCGGCGGACGACGTGGGGGTGCGGCGCGGGGTGCCCAGGCGCCACCACAGGGCGGCCACGACCGCCACGAGCGCGAGCACGATGACGACAAGGCCGAGCGTTCCTCCGGGAGTTGCGGCGGAGGCGGCGCTGAACAGCTTGTCGACCCAGTCCCAGAAGGCATTGAGGGCGCGCTGGACCAGGCTGGGGTCGTTCTCGTGGTACATCCGCTTGGACAGCTCGCGCTTGGCCGCCTCCCGTGCGGGGTCGCGCGGGATCGTGACCGGTGGTTCGTCGCCGGAGCGCGGCAGCGCGAGGACGGCCGTGGCGCCGGTACGAGGCAGTGCCAGTACCGCTGTGAGAACTCCCCCCGTCGGACTCACCGCATCAGCTCCCCGGAGTGGTGCCGGGGGTGTGGGAGCCGTAGTCCTGGAGCCCGGCGGCGCGGGCCAGGTCGAGGTCGAGGGCCTCGCGGCGGATGCGCTGGTCGATGTAGAGGAGCACGGTGACGCCCGCGGTGATCGGGAAGGTGAGCATGGATCCGATCACCGAGCCGACGCCGCTGACGATGAGGAACGTCCAGCCGAGGTTTCCACTACCGCTGTTGAGGAAGCCGGTGACGCCGTCGCCGCTGAGGGCCGCGGCGAGGAAGGCGAACGGGATCACGACGATCGACGCCACGATGTTGGCGATGATCGTGGCGAGCAGCTGGATGCCGAAGACCCGCCACCAGGAGCCGCGCACGAGCTTCGCGGAGCGGCTCATCGACTTCAGGATGCCCTGCTTCTCCAGCATCAGGGCGGGAGAGGCGAGCGAGAAGCGGATCATCAGCCAGAGCGCGACGACGCCCGTGCCGAGTCCGCCGAGGACGGCGAGCGTGATGCCCGCGTCGCCCGCACCGGCCACCGCTACGAGCACGCCGGGCAGCGTGCCGACGGCGACGACCCCGACGGCGATGAGCGGGAGCAGGAAGGTCAGGCCGAACAGCTTCGGCAGCTGAGGGCGGGCATCCCGCCAGGCCTCCGCCGTGGTCGCCGACTTACCGAGCACCGCGCGGCTGGTCACGGTCGTCAGCAGCGCCGTCGCGACGATGGTGCCGAGCAGGGTGATGAGCAGGACGACACCGGAGTTGAGCAATGTGTCGCCCAGGGCGCGGCTCAGCTCGCCGACGGTGGCGCTCGGGTCGTTGAGGGCGTCCGTGCCGGCGCTGTCGTCCAGGACGAAGCCCTGGAGCAGGATGACCGCGATCTCCGTGACGACCGCGACGGCAAGCGAGATGCCGAGGACGGTGCGCCAGTAGGTGCGCATCGTGGAGACCGCGCCGTCGAGGATCTCGCCGACGCCGAGCGGGCGGAGCGGGATGACGCCGGGCTTGGCCGCGGGCGGCGGGCCGCCCCAGTTGCCTCCCCAGCCGCCGGGACCCCCGGGGCCGCCGTAACCGCGACCGGGGCCTCCCCAGCCGCCCCCGCCGCCCCCCTGGCCTCCGGGGCCGCCGGGCTGTTGGCCGCCCCAGCCCGGGCCGGGCGGAGGTGGCGGCGGGGCCTGGCCGGGGTCCTGGGGACTGGGAGCGGACCACTGGCCGGGCGGGGGCTGCTCCTTGGACCACTTCGAGGGCGGCTCAGGCTGGTCCGTGCCGCCCTGGTCCGAGGGCTGCTCCGTGGGCTGCGCGGTGCCGGACGCGTCCGGTTCCTGCCCGTCGGAGGGGGCAGATCCGGGCGAGGCCCAGCCCGGAGTGTCTTTCATCGTCGCTCCTTCACGGTGCCCGTCCGCGGTCGCGGCGGCAGGTTGGCAGCCATCGTGCCACGGTGTGCCCGGCAAGGGACCGGCCACCGTATGGGCTGCGCACCTTCAATTGTCCGCCGGGTACGGGGCAGACTGGGCGGATGGCTGATCAGTACGCGAAATCCCGTGAGGACAAAGGACCGAGGGAGATACCGACGATCCGCTGGGACGAGCCACCTGAAGGCCCGGTACTGGTCCTTCTCGACCAGAGGAGGCTGCCGGTCGAGGAGGTCGAGTTGGTGTGCACCGACGCACCCGCGCTGGTGGAGGCGATCCGGACGCTCGCGGTGCGGGGGGCGCCGGTGCTCGGCATCGCCGGGGCGTACGGCGTCGCGCTCGCCGCCGCGCGCGGCTTCGACGTGGACGAGGCCGCCCGTGCGCTGGCCGGTGCCCGGCCCACCGCGGTGAACCTCGCTGTGGGCGTGCGCAGGGCGCAGGCGGCGTATCGTGCCGCGCTCCTGGGCGGTGGCGATCAGGAGCGGGCCACCGCGGCGGCGCTCGCCGCGGCGCGGGCGCTGCACCGGGAGGACGCCGAGGCCAGCGCGCGGATGGCCGAGCACGGTCTGGCGCTGCTCGACGAGCTGCTGCCGGGTGGCGGGCACCGGGTGCTGACGCACTGCAACACCGGGGCGCTGGTGTCCGGAGGGGAGGGCACGGCGTTCGCGGTGGCCCTCGCGGCACATCGGGCGGGGCAGCTGCGAAGGCTGTGGGTGGACGAAACGCGGCCGTTGCTGCAAGGTGCTCGCCTGACGGCTTACGAGGCGGCGCGCAACGGAATGGCGTACACCTTGCTCACGGACAACGCGGCGGGGTCACTGTTCGCGGCGGGGGAGGTGGACGCGGTGCTGATCGGGGCCGACCGGATCGCGGCCGACGGTTCGGTGGCGAACAAGGTGGGGAGCTATCCGCTCGCGGTGCTGGCTCGGTACCACCATGTGCCGTTCATCGTGGTGGCGCCGGTGACCACAGTGGATCTGGACACCCCGGACGGAGCGTCCATCGAGGTCGAGCAGCGCGCCGGTCATGAGGTGACCGAGGTCACAGCACCCCAGGTGCCGGTGGCGGGAGTGGAAGCGGGAGGCGGGATACCGGTGGCACCCCTGGGGACCCAGGCGTACAACCCGGCGTTCGATGTGACGCCTCCCGAGTTGGTGACGGCGATCGTGACCGAAGAGGGCGCTGTGTCGCCCGTGACGGCTGAGGCACTCGCCGAGCTGTGTGACAGGTCACGCCAGGTAACGATTTAGTTAATGGGATGATGTCGTTTATGAAGGGACGAGTCCTTGTCGTCGATGACGACACCGCACTGGCCGAGATGCTCGGCATTGTGTTGCGTGGTGAAGGTTTTGAGCCGTCTTTCGTAGCCGACGGCGACAAGGCGCTGGCCGCTTTCCGTGAGACCAAGCCCGATCTGGTGCTCCTGGACCTGATGCTTCCCGGCCGGGACGGTATCGAGGTGTGCCGTCTGATCAGGGCGGAGTCCGGGGTGCCGATCGTGATGCTCACGGCGAAGAGCGACACCGTCGATGTCGTGGTCGGCCTCGAGTCGGGTGCCGACGACTACATCGTGAAGCCGTTCAAGCCAAAGGAGCTGGTGGCGCGGATCAGGGCGCGGCTGCGCCGTTCGGAGGAGCCGGCGCCCGAGCAGCTGGCCATCGGTGACCTCGTCATCGATGTCGCCGGTCACTCTGTGAAGCGGGACGGGCAGTCGATCGCGCTGACGCCGCTGGAGTTCGATCTGCTGGTGGCGCTGGCCCGCAAGCCGTGGCAGGTGTTCACACGTGAGGTGCTCCTCGAGCAGGTGTGGGGCTACCGGCACGCGGCGGACACCCGTCTGGTCAACGTCCATGTCCAGCGGCTGCGCTCCAAGGTCGAGAAGGACCCGGAGCGGCCGGAGATCGTGGTGACCGTCCGTGGCGTCGGTTACAAGGCCGGACCGAGCTGACATGTCCCGGGACAGTGCCGCTTCGGCGCCCGGTGAGCCGGGGGTCCGTTCGGGGCGGCCTGTCGGCCGGAAAGTGACGGGCTCCCGCTGGGGACACTTCATCGAGGGCGGGCTGCTGCAGGGCGGAGTCCAGGGCAGCCCGGTCCTTCGGCTGGTCATGCGCTGGGTGCGTCGTCCGCTGCTGCCCGTGATGCGGCTGTGGCGGCGCAACATCCAGCTCAAGATCGTCGTCACGACGCTGCTGATGTCGCTGGGCGTGGTGCTGCTGCTCGGCTTCGTCGTGATCGGGCAGGTGCGCAACGGTCTGCTGGACGCCAAGGTGAAGGCGTCGCAGAGCCAGGCCGTGGGCGGGTTCGCGGTGGCGGGGCAGCAGGCCGACAGCGCGGCGAGCGCGAGCGGCGGGGACGACAACGCCGGCTCGGACGGCAATCCCGTACAGAACGTCAGCGGGTGGATGAGCGACCTCGTGGAGTCGCTCTCCAGTGGTGGCCAGGGCGCCTTCGACGTCGTGACGCTCAGCACCACCGCCGCGGAGAACGAGAACAGGGGGCTGGGACCGCGCGCCTCCGGTCGCGTCAACCCGACCCTCAGCGTGCCGGAGGACCTGCGCAAGCGCGTGGACGCCGGTACGGGTGTGACCCAGAGCTACACGCGCATCATCTACACCGACCAGAGCCGGGAGACCCAGCCCGCGCTGATCATCGGCAAGCAGGTCAACGACCCCAACGGGGACCCGTACCAGCTCTACTACCTTTTCCCGCTGACGCAGGAGGAGAAGTCGCTGAGCCTGGTCAAGGGGACGCTGGCCACGGCCGGACTGTTCGTCGTGGTGCTCCTCGGGGCCATCGCCTGGCTCGTGGTGCGCCAGGTCGTCACGCCGGTGCGGATGGCGGCGGGGATCGCCGAGCGACTGTCCGCGGGACGCCTCCAGGAACGTATGAAGGTCACCGGCGAGGACGACATCGCGCGGCTCGGCGAGGCCTTCAACAAGATGGCGCAGAACCTGCAGCTGAAGATCCAGCAGTTGGAGGACCTGTCGCGGATGCAGCGGCGGTTCGTGTCCGATGTGTCGCACGAGCTGCGGACGCCGCTGACGACCGTGCGGATGGCGGCCGACGTCATCCATGACGCGCGGGTGGACTTCGACCCGGTGACCGCGCGGTCCGCGGAGCTGCTGGCGGACCAGCTGGACCGGTTCGAGTCGCTGCTGGCGGACCTGCTGGAGATCAGCAGGTTCGACGCGGGCGCGGCGGCGCTGGAGGCCGAGGCGATAGACCTCAGAGAGGTCGTACGACGGGTCGTCAGCGGGGCCGCGCCGCTCGCCGAGCGCAAGGGCACGCACATACGCGTCGTCGGCGACCAGCAGCCGGTGGTCGCCGAGGCGGATGCCCGGCGCGTGGAGCGGGTGCTGCGCAATCTCGTCGTCAACGCCGTGGAGCACGGCGAGGGCAAGGACGTGGTGGTCAAGCTCGCCGCGGCGGGCGGCGCGGTCGCGGTCGCGGTGCGCGACTACGGCGTCGGGCTCAAGCCCGGCGAGGCGACCCGGGTGTTCAGCCGCTTCTGGCGTGCCGACCCGGCACGCGCGCGTACCACCGGTGGAACGGGGCTCGGACTGTCCATCGCCCTGGAGGACGCGCGGTTGCACGGCGGCTGGCTGCAGGCGTGGGGCGAGCCGGGTGGCGGTTCGCAGTTCCGGCTGACGTTGCCGCGGACGGCGGACGAGCCGCTGCGGGGATCGCCGATACCGCTGGAACCCAAGGACTCGCGGCGTAATCGTGGACTTCATGACGCCGGTCTGCCCCTCGGCGGCAGCGGCAAGCTCGCCACGGTGCCGGTGCAGCAGCCCGGGGGCGGGAGCGCGCCGCCGCCGATGCCGCCGCGGGCGCCCATCGGGCCGCGGCTGGCCGGGGCGTCGCCGACGGCCGACCCGACGGCGCTGCCGGGCAACGGCGCGCGTGTGGTGCCGCGGCCCACCGGGGCCGTGCGACGGACGGACGACGCACCTGCCGCGGGCGGGGAGAGGACCGTGCAGGAGCGCGGGCCGGGTGGCAGCGAGCCGGAGGAGCTCGGACAAGGGGAGGCATTTCGTGGGCGCTGACCGCGAGGGACGCGGCGGTCGTAGACGTTCGGTGCGTGCGGGGGTATACGTCGGCTGTGTCGCGCTGTTGCTGGCGGGGTGCGCCTCGATGCCGGACAGCGGGGATCTGAGCGGCGTCGAGTCGACGCCGCGGCAGGACTCGCAGGTCCGGGTCTTCGCGAAGCCGCCGGGGCAGGACGCTTCGCCCTCGGAGATCGTGCAGGGCTTCCTCGAGGCGCTGACCAGTGACGACCCGCAGTACGAGACGGCGCGCGAGTATCTGACAGCGAACGCCTCGAAGGCGTGGGATCCGTACCGTTCCACGACCGTTCTCGCGGAAGGGCCGTTCCCGGAGTCCGTGAACTCGGGGACCAACCAGGGCACCGACGGCGACTTCCTGTACCGGCTCAGCGGCAGCAAGGTCGCAGGCGTGGACGCGCAGCACGCGTACGCGCCGGACTCCGGTGCGTATGACAAGACGGTGCATCTCACGCGGCAGAAGAAGACCAATCAGTGGCGCATCAACGGGCTGCCGCAGGGTGTGGTGATGGGCAGGTCCGACTTCCAGCGCAACTACAAGTCGGTCAATAAGTACTACTTCGCTTCGAACGTGTCCTCCGGGACGAGCGGACAGCTGGGGACCGTCGCCGATCCGGTCTATGTGCGCAAGCAGGTGGACCCGATGACGCAGATCGTCCGCGCACTCCTGAAGGGGCCCACGCGCTGGCTGGACCCCGTGGTCAGGTCGAGTTTCCCCTCCGGTACGGAGCTGAAGCAGGGCGTCAAGTCGCTGTCGCCCGACGACCGGAACAGGGTCACCGTGCCGCTGAACCACAAGGCCGACCGGGTCGGACAGACCCAGTGCACCAGGATGGCGGCCCAACTCCTCTTCACGTTCCAGGACCTGACGCCCACCGGGGTCGGCGAGGTGGAGTTGCAGAAGTCGGACGGTTCGCAGCTGTGTGTGCTCACCGAGAACCGGGCGGAGAGCGTGGCCTCGCACGGTACGGGGCAGGGTCCCGAGTACCAGTACTTCATCGACGGCAAGCAGCGGCTCGTGCGGATGCTCAGCCGTAACACCGACAAGGAGCCCGAGCCGGTGCCCGGTGCGCTGGGCGAGGGCGACAAGAAGCTGCGGTCGGTCGCGGTGTCGCGGGACGAGGACAGCGCGGCCGGTGTGTCGACCGACGGGAGCTCGCTGTACGTCGGGTCGCTGGTGTCGGGCAGTTCGCTCGGGGAGGCGGTGCTGCGCAGCCACGGCAAGACGGCGGACGACCGGCTGACGACGCCCAGTTGGGACGGGAGGGGCGACCTGTGGGTGGCCGACCGCGATCCGAAGAACCCCCGGCTGCTTCTGCTGGAGAAGGGCGCGGGTGATCCGCTGGTGGTCGAGACGCCTGCGCTGGACGGGCGCGTCGAGGCGGTACGGGTGGCCGCCGACGGGGTGCGGATCGCACTGATCGTCGAGAAGGACGGCAAGAGCTCGTTGCAGATCGGGCGCATTCAGCGCGGCACCACGTCCGGTGATCGGCCCGACGCCTCGATCCTCGAACTGCGCTCGGTGGCACCGCAGCTGGAGGAGGTCACGGCCATGTCGTGGGCCGGGGACAGCCGGCTCGTGGTGGTCGGGAGCGAGAAGGGCGGCGTGCAGCAGATGCGGTACGTCCAGGTCGACGGCTCCACTCCGGTGGGTACGGCGCCTTCCGCGCTTCCGGGCGTCAAGGAGATCGCCGCGTCCGAGGACGAGCGGCTGCCGCTCGTGGCTTACTCGCAGGAGGACGGGATCGTGC
Organism: Streptomyces sp. NPDC029292; assembly: GCF_055569295.1. Classification (NCBI taxonomy): domain Bacteria; kingdom Bacillati; phylum Actinomycetota; class Actinomycetes; order Kitasatosporales; family Streptomycetaceae; genus Streptomyces; species Streptomyces sp. NPDC029292. Next base: position 96,554 of record NZ_JBVHXR010000028.1, on the reverse strand, counting down.
GGCTGTCGTCCGGGCAGCAGTGGCAGAAGGTGGTCAAGGACGGGACGGCGCCGATTTATCCCGGGTAGTCGCTGGGCGTGCTGGTTTCCGGGGAGGACCGCTCTTCCCGGGTAGGCCTGCTCGTTCGCGGGGAAGGCCGCTGGGTTTCCGGCGAGGGCTGCCCGAGGGTGACGGCTGTGGGATGTCCGGCTGTGCGAGTTGTCCACAGGTAGTTATCCACAGGGGTGGCCGGGCGGCCCGAGCGTTGGCACAGTGGTGGGCATGCGGGGGTGGTGGCAGGACCTCACCGATCTGGTGCTGCCGGCCGAGTGCGGAGGCTGCGGGAGGCCTCGCACGGTGCTCTGCCCGGAGTGCCGTGCAGCCCTGGACGGGGCCGCACCGTGCCGGGTGCGACCGGTGCCGGAGCCGCCTGGGCTGCCTGCGGTGCACGCGGCGGCTCCCTACGAGGACGAGGTGCGGGCGGCGCTCCTCGCCCACAAGGAACGGGGTGCGCTGGCGCTCGCGGCGCCCCTCGGAGTGGCCCTGGCGGGGGCTGTACGGGCGGGGCTGGGGCACACGCGACTCCCAGGTCCGGACGGACGGCTCGCGGCTCCACAAGGGCGGCTGAGGCTCGGGAACGGGCAAGCGTGGGCCGAGGGCGGTCTGCCGGGAGCCGCTGTCGGAGTCGATCGAGCGGTGCTGCTTGTTCCGGTGCCGTCCTCGCGGCGCGCGGTGCGGGCGCGGGGGCACGATCCGGCGCGGCGGATCGCGCTCGCGGCGGCGGGTGAGCTGCGCCGTACGGGGACACCCGCCCGGGTGCTCGCCGTGCTGCGGCAGCGGCGTGCCGTGGCCGACCAGTCGGGGCTCAACTCCCGGCAGCGGCTGGACAATCTTGCGGGCGCCCTGGAGGTGGCCGCCGGAGGTGTCCGGCTGCTGGCGGAGGCCGATCGGGTGGTGCTGGTGGACGACTTGATGACGACGGGCGCCTCGTTGACGGAGGCGGCACGTGCCGTACGGGCGGCGGAAGCAAGGGTGGCGAGGGCGGCGGATCAGACACAAGCGGCCCAAGGAGCGGCGTGTATGAGCGAAGTCGGGGACACGATGTGCGACAGGATCTGTGCGGCAGTGGTCGCAGCCTCACCGGTCTCTTTCGAAATAAACCGGAACTGACTGGGAACTTGCATCGTTGCAGGTAATGAGAGGGTCAATTCACCTGAACGGAGGTACGCCGCAGTAGAGGGTGACGACATCCGTCCGGGCGAGATATGTTCGGTTGTGAGGCAATGGCGCAGGCCGTACCTCGCGAATCCGAATGCCATGCCGCGGGTTTTCTGAATCACCCGCTTCGGTGGGGTGGAGATCTTGCCCATGGGGGAGGAGGAGGTGAAAGTCACCGAGTCCGAGGTTCCGGGACTCACCGGGACCTGGTGCAAAAGGGAGATGCTCCGCCTGTGGAGCGGAGCTATCCGGGAACGGAGTTCTGCGTGGACATCGTCGTCAAGGGCCGCAAGACCGAGGTGCCCGAGCGGTTCCGCAAGCACGTGGCCGAGAAGCTGAAGCTGGAGAAGATCCAGAAGCTCGATGGCAAGGTGATCAGCCTCGACGTCGAGGTGTCCAAGGAGCCCAACCCCCGGCAGGCCGACCGTAGCGACCGAGTGGAGATCACGCTCCATTCCCGCGGTCCGGTGATCCGGGCGGAGGCAGCGGCAAGCGATCCATATGCAGCACTCGACCTGGCGGCGGACAAACTCGAAGCCCGGCTGCGCAAGCAGCACGACAAGCGCCACACCCGCCGTGGGAACGGCAGGCTCTCGGCCGCAGAGGTCGCCGACCGCGTTCCGGGCGCCGCGACGCTGAACGGAAACGGCAGCGTCGTACACGAGGACGAGCAGAACAGTGTGCCGACCAAGAAGATCGGCTCCCTCGAGGTCATGGGCGAAGGCCCCCTCGTCGTTCGCGAGAAGACCCACGTGGCCGCCCCGATGACGCTCGACCAGGCGCTCTACGAGATGGAGCTGGTCGGGCACGACTTCTATCTGTTCGTCGACTCCGAGACCAAGGACCCCAGTGTCGTCTACCGGCGGCACGCGTACGACTACGGCGTCATCCACCTCAGCACGGACCCCATGGTCGCCCAGGCAGGGTCGGACGCGCCGGGCGGTGCGCTCGGCGGCTGACCCGCCCCGGTGACAGCTGAGCCGGTGCCCCTGGAGCGCGCGTGCGCCCCCAGGGGCACCGGTGTGCGACCGCTTAGCGCCCCGCTCTGTCACCGCACTGGCGTCCGGGCATGAAATCATGGCCGCACCGGCCTCAACCGGTGGGCCGTTGCCTTGGGTTGGCGAGGGCACAGGAACACAGGCCTCGGCCTTCAGGGGGAGGAACGATGGCGGACAGCTTCGGACCGATGCGTGACGAGGATGCCGACGACGGCGTCGTCGGCATGGGCCCGGACGCGGGCTCTCCACGCAAGGAGCCCATCAGGGTCCTTGTCGTGGACGACCACGCCCTCTTCCGCCGCGGTCTGGAGATCGTGCTCGCGGCCGAGGAGGACATCCAGGTCGTCGGTGAGGCGGGTGACGGGGCTGAGGCGGTCGACAAGGCGGCCGACCTGCTGCCCGACATCGTGCTGATGGACGTACGCATGCCGAAGCGGGGCGGTATCGAGGCGTGCACCTCCATCAAGGAGGTGGCACCCAGCGCGAAGATCATCATGCTGACGATCAGCGACGAGGAGGCCGACCTCTACGATGCGATCAAGGCGGGCGCGACCGGTTATCTCCTCAAGGAGATCTCCACGGACGAGGTGGCCACGGCCATTCGCGCGGTGGCCGACGGGCAGTCGCAGATCAGCCCCTCGATGGCGTCGAAACTGCTCACAGAGTTCAAGTCGATGATCCAGCGGACGGACGAGCGCCGGCTGGTGCCCGCGCCGCGGCTCACCGATCGCGAGCTGGAGGTTCTCAAACTCGTCGCCACGGGGATGAACAACCGGGACATCGCCAAGGAGTTGTTCATCTCCGAGAACACGGTGAAGAACCACGTGCGCAACATCCTGGAGAAATTGCAGCTGCACTCCAGGATGGAGGCCGTGGTGTACGCGATGCGGGAGAAGATTCTCGAGATCCGCTAGCCACTTGGCCGACGTGGCCGGTGACCGGTGTTCGGCATCCGGTGGCCCGTGGCAGGCGGCCCGGGGTCATGCGAGGGCGTGGGCCAGTTCTCTCGTCAGCGGCTCGCGCAGTTCCGGGGCGTCCACGCGCTCCACGCGTACGTCCGTGCAGTCCACCCAGCTCGCGGCCTCCACCAGGGCCTGGGCCACCGCGGGGACGGCCTTGGCGCCGTCCAGGGTGACCTGCTTGGCGACCAGGGTGCGGCCCTCGCGGGCCGGGTCCACACGGCCGACGAGGTGGCCGCCGGCGAGGACCGGCATCGCGAAATAGCCGTACACCCGCTTCGGCTTGGGTGTGTACGCCTCCAGGCGGTGGGTGAAGCCGAAGATCCGCTCAGTGCGGGCCCGCTCCCAGATGAGTGAGTCGAACGGCGACAGCAGCGTCGTACGGTGGCGGCCGCGCGGGGCCGTCTCCAGAGCCTCCGGGTCGGCCCACGCGGGCTTGCCCCAGCCCTCCACCGTCACCGGGACCAGGCCCGAGTCCGCGATCACCGCGTCGACCTGTTCGCCCTTCAGGCGGTGGTAGTCGGCGATGTCCGCGCGGGTGCCGACGCCCAGGGACTGGCCCGCGAGGCGGACGAGGCGGCGCAGGCACTCCGTGTCGTCCAGCTGGTCGTGGAGCAGGGAGTCGGGGATGGCGCGCTCGGCGAGGTCGTACACCCGCTTCCAGCCGCGGCGCTCCGTGCACACCACCTCGCCGTACATCAGCGCGCGCTCGACGGCGACCTTGGTGCCCGACCAGTCCCACCATTCGCTGGTCTTCTTCGCGCCGCCCAAATCCGTGGCCGTGAGCGGGCCTTCGGTGCGGAGCTGCTTGACGACCTGGTCGTAAGTGCCGTCCGGCAGGGCGTGGTTCCAGTGCGGGCGGGCACGGTAGGCGCGGCGGCGGAAGGCGAAGTGGGGCCACTCCTCCACGGGGAGGATGCAGGCCGCGTGGGACCAGTATTCGAAGGCGTGCGGCGCGCCACCGGAACCCGGCGTCCAGTACGCCTGGTCCACCGTCTTGCGGCCCACCGCGCCCAGGCGGGCGTACGGGATCAGTTCGTGGGAGCGGGCGAGGACCGAGATCGTGTCGAGCTGGACCGCGCCCAGGTGCCGCAGGACTCCGCGTACGCCGGTCCTGCGGTCCGGGGCGCCCAGGAAGCCCTGGGCCCGCAGGGCGATGCGGCGGGCCTCGTCGGCGGAGAGTTCGGCGGTGGGACGCGGGAGACTCGTCATGCCCACAAGGTAGGCGGTGCCACTGACAACGGGGGCTGGCCTGGGGGTTTGGGGTCGGAGCGAGGGCACGTCCGTTTCATGAGCGCCCGGAGTTGGTGGCGGCGTCGGGTTGTTTCGCCCCCTCCGCCCCTACCCTCCCCCACTCTCGGCTTCGTTCGAGCGGGGGGACCCGCATCGTCCCTGGGGGCTCCGCCCCCCAGACCCCCTATCGGCCTGGACGGCCTCGTCCTCAAACGCCGGACGGGCCGAAAGAGAAGAGCCCACAGCTGTTACAGGTGCGACGGTGCCGGCAAGTACGGTGCCGTCGACGGCAGGCCCAGGTCCGACGGGAGCAAGGAAGCCACCCAGCAGTCTCGGCGTACGCCCTTGTTGTTGATGGCGGAGCGGAGGGTGCCTTCCAGGGTGAAGCCGGCGCGTTCGGCGACGGCGCGGGAGCCGGTGTTGCCGACCTCGGCGCGCCATTCGACGCGGTCGATGGACAGGTCCGTGAACGCCCAGCGGGAGGCCGCGACGGTGGCTTCGGTGATGTAGCCGTTGCCGCGGTGCTCCTTCGCCGCCCAGAAGCCGACCTCGCCGACGCCGAGGGAGCGCATGGTGATGCCGAGCATGCCCACCAGCTCCCCGGAGGGGAGGAAGACACCGAAGGTGAACATGGAGCCGTCCGCCCAGCCGTCGGGCACCATCTGGTCCGTGAACCCCGTCGCATGCTCGCGCAGATAGGGCGAGGGGATCGTGGTCCAGCGCTGGATGTCGGGGTCCTGAACGGCGTCGTACACGGCGTCGGTGTCGTGCGAGCCCACGGCGCGCAGGAGGAGACGGTCGGTGGTCAGCGTGACGGGGTCCATCGGCCGATTCTGCTCGGACGAGCGGAAGGGCGCCATTTGTTTGCTGTGGGTGAGTGTCCCACTACTTTTCGCAGCATGGACGCGGCACCTTCCGCAACGCCTGTCCGTTGTCCTAGTGGCTGTCACTGGCAGACCTCCCGGCGCGGTGGGGTCCTCGCTTACGATGGCCGTTGCTCAAGCTGTGATTTGAATCTGCCATTGAAACCGACCGTCCCAGGCCCGACCGGCAAGGAGACAAACCCCCGTGTCCGTCCTCTCGAAGATCATGCGTGCAGGCGAAGGCAAGATCCTGCGCAAGCTGCACCGCATCGCGGACCAGGTCGCCTCCATCGAAGAGGACTTCGTCGACCTCTCCGACGCCGAGCTGCGGGCCCTCACCGATGAGTACAAGCAGCGGTACGCCGACGGCGAAAGCCTCGACGACCTGCTGCCCGAAGCGTTCGCCACCGTCCGTGAGGCGGCCAAGCGCGTCCTTGGCCAGCGCCATTACGACGTGCAGATGATGGGCGGCGCCGCGCTCCACCTCGGCTACGTCGCCGAGATGAAGACCGGTGAGGGCAAGACGCTCGTCGGCACCCTGCCCGCGTATCTGAACGCCCTCTCCGGAGGCGGCGTTCACCTCATCACGGTCAACGACTACCTGGCCGAGCGCGACTCCGAGATGATGGGTCGCGTCCACAAGTTCCTGGGTCTGAGCGTCGGCTGCATCCTCGCCAACATGACGCCGGCCCAGCGCCGCGAGCAGTACGCGTGCGACATCACGTACGGCACGAACAACGAGTTCGGCTTCGACTACCTGCGCGACAACATGGCGTGGTCGCAGGACGAACTGGTGCAGCGCGGCCACAACTTCGCGATCGTCGACGAGGTCGACTCGATCCTCGTCGACGAGGCCCGTACGCCGTTGATCATCTCCGGCCCGGCCGACCAGGCCACCAAGTGGTACGGCGACTTCGCCAAGCTGGTCACTCGCCTGAAGAAGGGCGAGGCGGGCAACTCCCTCAAGGGCATCGAGGAGACCGGGGACTACGAGGTCGACGAGAAGAAGCGCACCGTCGCCATCCACGAGCCCGGCGTCTCCAAGGTCGAGGACTGGCTGGGTATCGACAATCTGTATGAGTCGGTGAACACGCCGCTCGTCGGGTACCTGAACAACGCGATCAAGGCCAAGGAACTCTTCAAGAAGGACAAGGACTACGTCGTCATCGACGGCGAAGTCATGATCGTCGACGAGCACACCGGCCGTATCCTCGCCGGCCGCCGCTACAACGAGGGCATGCACCAGGCGATCGAGGCGAAGGAAGGGGTGGATATCAAGGACGAGAATCAGACGCTCGCCACGATCACCCTGCAGAACTTCTTCCGCCTCTACAAGCGCCACGACCAGGACGGCAAGGAACTGCCCGGCCTCTCCGGCATGACCGGTACGGCGATGACCGAGGCCGCCGAGTTCCACCAGATCTACAAGCTCGGCGTCGTCCCGATCCCGACCAACCGGCCGATGGTCCGCAAGGACCAGTCCGACCTGATCTACCGCACCGAGGTCGCGAAGTTCGAGGCAGTCGTCGACGACATCGCCGAGAAGCACGAGAAGGGCCAGCCGATCCTCGTCGGTACGACGTCGGTCGAGAAGTCCGAGTACCTCTCGCAGCAGCTCTCCAAGCGGGGCATCCAGCACGAGGTGCTGAACGCGAAGCAGCACGACCGTGAGGCGCCGATCATCGCTCAGGCCGGCCGCAAGGGCGCCGTGACCGTCGCCACCAACATGGCCGGCCGTGGTACCGACATCAAGCTCGGCGGCAACCCCGACGACCTCGCCGAGGCGGAGCTGCGCCAGCGCGGCCTCGACCCCGAGGATCACATCGAGGAGTGGGCCCATGCCCTGCCGGCTGCTCTGGAGAGGGCCGAAAAGGCGGTCAAGGCCGAGTTCGAGGAGGTCAAGGAGCTCGGCGGGCTCTACGTCCTCGGCACCGAGCGCCACGAGTCGCGCCGTATCGACAACCAGCTGCGCGGCCGCTCCGGCCGTCAGGGCGACCCGGGCGAGTCCCGCTTCTACCTGTCCCTCGGCGACGACCTGATGCGCCTGTTCAAGGCTCAGATGGTCGAGCGCGTCATGTCGATGGCGAACGTGCCGGACGACGTGCCGATCGAGAACAAGATGGTCACGCGCGCGATCGCGTCCGCCCAGTCGCAGGTCGAGCAGCAGAACTTCGAGACCCGTAAGAACGTCCTGAAGTACGACGAGGTCCTCAACCGGCAGCGCGAGGTCATCTACGGCGAGCGCCGCCGCGTCCTGGAGGGCGAGGACCTGCAGGAGCAGATCCAGCACTTCATGGACGACACGATCGACGCCTACATCGAGGCCGAGACCGCCGAGGGCTTCGCCGAGGAGTGGGACCTGGACCGGCTGTGGGGCGCCTTCAAGCAGCTCTACCCGGTGAAGGTCACCGTCGAGGAGCTGGAGGAGGCGGCTGGCGACCGTGCCGGTCTGACCGCCGAGTTCATCTCCGAGTCCATCAAGGACGACATCCACGAGCAGTACGCGGCCCGCGAGGAGCAGCTCGGCTCCGAGATCATGCGTGAGCTGGAGCGCCGGGTCGTGCTGTCGGTCCTGGACCGCAAGTGGCGCGAGCACCTCTACGAGATGGACTACCTCCAGGAGGGCATCGGCCTGCGCGCCATGGCGCAGAAGGACCCGCTGGTCGAGTACCAGCGCGAGGGCTTCGACATGTTCACCGCCATGATGGACGGCATCAAGGAGGAGTCCGTCGGCTACCTGTTCAACCTGGAGGTCCAGGTCGAGCAGCAGGTCGAGGAGGTCCCGGTCGAGGACGCCGCGCCTTCCCTGGACAAGGAGGACGTCGTCCCGGCGGGTGCGCGCCCGGAGATCCGTGCCAAGGGGCTCGACGCCCCGCAGCGCCCGGACCGGCTGCACTTCTCGGCGCCGACCGTGGACGGCGAGGGCGGCATCGTCGAGGGCGACTTCACCAGCGACGACGACGAGCCCGTGCGCTCCGAGGCGGACGGCCTCACGCGCGCGGAGCGCCGCAAGCAGCAGAAGGGCGTGCGTCGGCGCAAGAAGTGACGGTCGCCGCGGGCGGGCGGTAGCGCAGGCTGCCGCCGGGCCGGGACGGTTACGGACGTTTGGAGCGGCTTGAGAGCGGCTTGAGAGGGCCGGGCACCTTCGGGTGCCCGGCCCTTCGCGTTGCCTGGCCGCATTGTGTGCGGTGGGCCGAGGGTGCCGGGGACGCGGCGGGGCTCAGTCGTCGGCTGCGTGGGGCATGCGGGGGCCGCCCAGTTCCACGGCCGTGCAGCGCCAGCGGAGGTCGGGGCCCCGTTCCAGGCGGAAGGCCATGGCGCGGACCTGCTCGCCGGCGCCGATGCGGGCGAAGGCCTCGATCGCGCCGGCGCGCGGGACGTAGTAGCCGATGTCGCGGACGACCGGGCGGGTGCCGCGGGTGCGCAGCGGGCCCCGCTCGGCGAGCCAGGCCAGTTCGTCGTAGGCGCGGCCCGCGGTGTGACGCAGCATGCAGTGGACGGGGCGCTGACCGCTCAGTACGGCCAGGAGGCGGTCGGCGAAGAGGTCGGTGGGACGGGGCCGGGGAGCGGGCCCGTGGGGGGCTTCGACGTGGGCGGCGTTGAGGGGCGGGGCTGCGCCGCCCGGGGTCGAGGACGGGCGGACGCCACCCGGGTTCGTCGACGGGCGGCCTCCTCCTGGTGTCGCCGATGGATGGCCTCCTCCCGGTGTCGTCGACGGGCGGACGCCACCCGGTGCAGCCGCCGGGCGCGTCCCGGTCGGGGCCGTCCGTGGGCGGCGGGTGGCGGTCGGTGTCGGGAGGGATGCGCCCTCGCCCGGGGGCGTGGACGGCGGGCTGACAGCTGGGGAAGTGCGGGGGCCGCCCGGGGTGCGCGGCGGGGTGCTGCCGGGGCGGCGGGTGTCCTGGCGGCCGGGTGGGTGGCTGCCCGGGTGGCGCTTCGTCCTGGTCATCACCTTGTTCATGTGGGGTCCCCGCTCGGTCCGGCCCGGGTAATACCGGGCGGTAACTTTCGTGTTGGGGATCTTGTACGAGGCGGGAGTGAGCCTTCGCAAGGACGCCGGCCGCGCGCCGGGGCGGCCGGAAAGTTCACCTATCAGGGTGGCCGGGATGAGGGGGAGCCTTGGCGGGGATGGGGTGTACCGGGTGAATCCGTGGCCCGGGGTGGACGGCGTACAGGGTGCGGCCGGGGACTCGAAAGGGGACGCCCGCACGTATCCTGAAGGCCCTCCCGGGAGGCGCGGGACCGCCCTTCTCGGAGCCCTCCGACTAACGAAAGCGGACAGCCATGCGCGTCTACGTCCCCCTGACCCTCTCCGGTCTCGCCGAGGCGTACAAGACGGGAGAGCTGGGGGCGGGACCGTTCGTCGCGTACGCCGTCACGCCCGCGTTGCGGGAGTGGTATCTCTCCGACGACATCGAGGAACTCGAGTACGCGGCGCTGAACCGTGCCGCGCTGGCCTCGCTGCGGCTGCTCGCGGTCGAGCCGGGGGCTGTGCGGCGACGGGTCGTCGTCGCGGTCGACGTCCCGGACCGGACCGCTGCCGCCGATCCCGACCGGGGCCTCGACCCCGCGGCGCTCGGTGAGGTGCGGGTTTCCGGGGCCATGGCCCTGGCCAAGGCTGCCGCCGTGCACGTCGACTCGGCCGACGCGGAGGCGGATGTCGCCGCTGCCGTGGAGGCGCTGGGGGCGGCCGACCACGGCGACGACGACGCCCAGTTCATTGTGGACGGGGCCGAGGATCACGAGCTGCTGTGGTTCGCTACGCAGGAGATCCCCAACCTGGTGGGGCTGGGGGACTGACGCCCGCCTGCCGTCTCCCGGTGGGACTGACGCGCCCGCCTGCCGTCCCCCGGCATCCACGGCCCTCGGCATCCACGGCCCCCCAGGCGAGGGGGCCGTTGTCAGTGGGGGCGGGTACGTTCTTGGCATGGGGAAGCACGGAGCTGCGCACATTGTGTGGGACTGGAACGGGACGCTGTTCCACGACAATGACGCGATCATCGGGGCGACGAACGCGGCGTTCGCCGAGCTGGGGCTCGAGCCGATCACGCTGGAGCGGTACAGGGCGCTTTATTGCGTGCCGGTGCCGAAGTTCTACGAGCGGTTGATGGGGCGGCTGCCGACGGATGCCGAGTGGCAGGTCATGGACGAGACCTTCCACCGGTACTACGTGGAGCACCGCATAGCGTGCGAGCTCACCGCGGGCGTGCCGGTGCTGCTCGCCGAGTGGGGTTCGGCGGGGCGCAGTCAGTCGATCCTGAGTATGTACGGGCATGACGAACTGGTCCCGCTGGTGCGGGGGTTCGGAATCGAGCCGCACTTCATACGCGTCGACGGGCGGACCGGGCCCTCCGGCGGCAGCAAGGCCGAGCACATGGTGCGGCACGTGGGCGCGCTCAGCGGTGTGCAGCCGTCCCGCGTGGTGGTGATCGGTGACGCGGCCGACGACGCGGTCGCCGCCCGGCACGTGGGTGCGCAGGCGGTCCTCTACACCGGGGGTTCCCACAGCCGCGCCAGCCTGGAGGAGGTGGGCGTGCCCGTGGTGGACAGCCTGCAGGAGGCGGTCGAGGAGGCCGAGCGGTTGGCGGCGTGACCCTGACCGGGGGTGTGGCGGCGGGGTGGGCTGCGCTCACCGGCGCTCACCGGCGCTCACCGGCGCTTGCCTCGTGCCGGCAGCGGGTGCCGGCCCAAGGTTTCGCCCCCTCTGCCCTTGCCCTCATGCCCCCCGCACTCTCGGCTTCGCTCGAGCTGGGGGCCCCATCGTCCCTGAGGGCTGCGCCCCCAGACCCCCGCCATCGGCCTGAACGGCCTCGTCCTCAAACGCCGGACGGGCTGTGTGGTGCCGGCCAGGCCTCGTCGGAGGGGCAGTCGCCGCTCGCGTGGGTCAGGTCACCGGCGTCAGGTCACCGGCGCCTTCGCGCGCAACACCGTGAGGAACTCGCGCATCCAGCTGGAGTGGTCCGGCCAGGCGCGGGCGGAGACGAGGGTGCCGTCCACCACGGCCTCCGCGTCCTGGAAGGTCGCGCCGGCCGCCTGCATGTCCAGTTCCAGGGCCGGGTACGCCGTGACGCGGCGCCCGCGCAGGGCGTCGACCGCTGCCGTCAGGAGGGGGCCGTGGCAGATCTGGGCCACCGGCTTGTCCGTGTCGAAGAAGGACTTGAGGATCTTGCGGAGTTCGGGGTCGTTGCGGAGGTACTCCGGGGCTCGGCCGCCGGGGATGACGAGGGCGGCGTACTGGCCGGGGTCGACGTCCGCGAACGCGAGGTCCGCGGGCCAGGTGTAGCCGGGCTTCTCGGTGTACGTGTCGAAGCCGGGTTCGAAGTCGTGAACCACGAACTGGAGCTTCTTGCGGGTGGGGGCCGCGATGTGGACCTCGTAGCCCTCCTCGCGGAGGCGCTGGTAGGGGTACAGGACCTCCAGCGATTCCGCCGCGTCGCCGGTGACCATCAGGATCTTCGCTGTCATGTCACTGCGCTCCCGTCAGCCGTTTTCGCGCCTGCGTTGGCCGTCCAGGTCAACGTGCCTCGGGCGGGGGTTCTTGCCAAGGGGCCGTGCGCTCGTCGGGTATCCAGCATCCCCACTCCCGGCCGGGACTGCACGTCCTCGTCCCTTTCGTCCCTGTGCAGACTGTCAAAGTTCACCCCCCGGTTTTGTACACATACGGCTCATGACGGGCCCCGGGTAGGGGGCGATAGCCTTGTGGCGTGATCAGCGCGATATCTCGCGGGGGCATCGTCGCCCCTGCCCTGCGCCCGGTGAGCACGGACGACATCCGTGACCGGGCGGCGGTCGCTGATCTTCGCGGGCGGGACGGGACGGCGAACGCGGCAAGCGCACTCCGTACGTGGAGGACACCCCCGGAACGGACGTCGCCGAGAGCAGCGTCACAGTCTCCAGGGGCGCCGAAAATGGCCGATAACCCCCCGCTCATCTCTCCATGCGGCATAGCGTCGGACCAGACCGGACACCCCGCGTCACGGCGTTACGTCGGAGAAGAGACCGAATTTCCTTCAACGTCACGCAACGGCGCGCGACAGGAGCCAGAGGACAATGCAGACCAAGCTGGACGAAGCCAAGGCCGAGCTGCTCGAGAGGGCCGCCCGGGTAGCTGAGAACAGCCCGGTCGGGGGGCACCTACCGACTGGGACCACGGGCGAGGGCACCCCTGACAAGGACACCGTGCTCGCGTTCCTCCAGCGCTACTACCTGCACACCGCCCCGGAGGACCTCACCGACCGCGACCCGGTCGATGTCTTCGGAGCCGCCTTCTCCCACTACCGACTGGCCGAGAACCGCCCGCAGGGCAAGGCCAACGTGCGGGTCCACACCCCGTCCGTCGAGGAGAACGGCTGGATGTGCAGCCACTCCGTCGTCGAGGTGGTCACCGATGACATGCCCTTCCTCGTCGACTCCGTGACCAATGAGCTGTCACGGCAGGGGCGCGGGATTCATGTCGTCATCCACCCGCAGTTCGTCGTACGGCGTGATCTCACCGGCAAGCTCATCGAGGTGCTGCCCGGTCGGCCCACCCCGGACGAGCTTCCGCACGACGCCCACATCGAGTCCTGGATCCACGTCGAGATCGACCGCGAGACCGACCGCGCCGATCTGAAGCAGATCACCGCCGATCTGCTGCGCGTCCTGTCCGACGTCCGTGAGGCCGTCGAGGACTGGGAGAAGATGCGCGACTCCGCGCTGCGTATTGCGGAGGAGCTCCCCAAGGAGCCGGCCGCGGACGACCTGCGCGACCAGGAGGTCGAGGAGGCCCGTGAGCTGCTGCGCTGGCTCGCGGACGACCACTTCACCTTCCTGGGATTCCGGGAGTACGAGCTGCGCGACGACGACTCGCTCGCCGCCGTGCCCGGCACCGGACTCGGCATCCTGCGCTCCGACCCGCACCACGCCGGCGAGGACAGCCACCCGGTCAGCCCGTCCTTCGAGCGGCTGCCCGCCGACGCCCGGGCCAAGGCCCGCGAGCACAAGCTGCTGGTGCTGACCAAGGCCAACAGCCGGGCGACCGTGCACCGGCCGTCCTACCTCGACTACGTCGGGGTCAAGAAGTTCGACGAGCACGGGAACGTCATCGGGGAGCGGCGCTTCCTCGGGCTGTTCTCCTCCGCCGCGTACACCGAGTCCGTGCGGCGCGTTCCCGTCGTCCGCCGGAAGGTCGAAGAGGTCCTCAAGGGCGCCGGGTTCTCGCCCAACAGCCACGACGGGCGCGACCTCCTCCAGATCCTGGAGACGTACCCCCGCGACGAGCTCTTCCAGACGCCCGCCGACGAGCTGCGCTCCATCGTCACCTCTGTCCTGTACCTCCAGGAGCGGCGCCGGCTGCGGCTCTACCTGCGCCAGGAGGAGTACGGCCGCTACTACTCGGCCCTCGTCTACCTCCCGCGCGACCGCTACACGACCGGCGTGCGCCTGCGGATCATCGACGTCCTCAAGGAAGAGCTGAACGGCACCAGCGTCGACTTCACGGCCTGGAACACCGAGTCGATCCTGTCCCGGCTGCACTTCGTGGTCCGGGTCGCGCCGGGCACCGAGCTGGCGCAGCTGTCCGACGCCGACAAGGACCGTATCGAGGCGCGGCTCGTCGAGGCCGCCCGTTCCTGGGCCGACGGCTTCGCCGAGGCGCTGAACGCCGAGTGCGGCGAGGAGCGCGCCGCCGAACTGCTGCGCCGGTACGGCAACGCCTTCCCCGAGGGCTACAAGGCCGACCACAACCCGCGGGCCGCCGTCGCCGACCTGGTCCACCTCGAAGCGCTGACGCGCGACAAGAGCAAGGACTTCGCGCTCAGCCTGTACGAGCCGGTGGGTGCCGCGCCCGGCGAGCGCCGTTTCAAGATCTACCGCACCGGCGAGCAGGTCTCGCTCTCCGCGGTGCTGCCCGCCCTGAACCGCATGGGCGTCGAGGTCACCGACGAGCGCCCGTACGAGCTGCGCTGCTCGGACCGTACGACCGCTTGGATCTACGACTTCGGGCTGCGCCTGCCCAAGTCCATGGACGGCAACGGCGACACCCTCGGCGACGACGGCCGCGAGCGGTTCCAGGATGCCTTCTCCGCCACGTGGACCGGGCAGGCCGAGAACGACGGCTTCAACGCCCTCGTGCTGAGCGCCGGGCTGACCTGGCGGCAGGCGATGGTGCTGCGCGCGTACGCGAAGTACCTGCGCCAGGCCGGTTCCACCTTCAGCCAGGACTACATGGAGGACACCCTCCGCAACAACGTCCACACCACCCGGCTCCTTGTGTCGCTGTTCGAGGCGCGGATGTCGCCGGACCGCCAGCGCGCCGGTCTGGAGCTGACCGACGCCCTGCTGGAGGAGCTGGAAGCCGCCCTCGACCAGGTCGCGTCGCTGGACGAGGACCGGATCCTGCGGTCCTTCCTCAACCTCATCAAGGCGACCCTGCGCACGAACTTCTTCCAGGAGGCGCTGGGTGCCAAGTGGCACGAATACGTCTCCATGAAGTTCGACCCGACGGCCATCCCGGACCTTCCGGCGCCGCGACCGGCGTACGAGATCTGGGTGTACTCGCCGCGCGTCGAGGGCGTGCACCTGCGGTTCGGCAAGGTCGCGCGAGGCGGCCTGCGCTGGTCCGACCGGAAGGAGGACTTCCGTACGGAGATCCTCGGCCTGGTCAAGGCGCAGATGGTGAAGAACACCGTCATCGTGCCGGTCGGCGCCAAGGGCGGCTTCGTCGCCAAGCAGCTGCCCGACCCGTCCGTGGACCGCGACGCCTGGATGGCCGAGGGCATCCGCAGCTACAAGACCTTCATCTCCGCGCTGCTCGACATCACCGACAACCTGGTGGCCGGTGAGGTCGTCCCGCCCGCGGACGTCGTACGGCACGACGAGGACGACACCTACCTCGTCGTCGCCGCGGACAAGGGCACCGCGACGTTCTCGGACATCGCCAACGGGGTCGCGGAGAAGTACAACTTCTGGCTCGGCGACGCCTTCGCCTCCGGCGGCTCCGCCGGTTACGACCACAAGAAGATGGGCATCACCGCCCGCGGTGCCTGGGAGTCCGTGAAGCGGCACTTCCGGGAGCTGGGTGTGAACACCCAGACGCAGGACTTCACCGTGGTCGGCGTCGGCGACATGTCCGGTGACGTGTTCGGCAACGGCATGCTGCTCTCCGAGCACATCCGCCTGGTCGCCGCCTTCGACCACCGGCACATCTTCATCGACCCGCACCCCGACGCGGAGACCTCGTACGCCGAGCGCCGCCGCCTGTTCGAGCTGCCGCGCTCGTCGTGGGCCGACTACAACAGTCAGCTGATCTCGTCCGGTGGCGGTGTCTTCCCGCGTACCGCCAAGGCCATCCCGATCAACGCGCACATCCGCGAGGCCCTCGGTATCGAGCCCGGTGTCGCCAAGATGACCCCGGCCGACCTGATGAAGACGATCCTCAAGGCGCCGGTCGACCTGCTGTGGAACGGCGGCATCGGTACGTACGTCAAGGCGTCCACGGAGACGCACGCGGACGTCGGCGACAAGGCCAACGACTCGATCCGCGTGGACGGTGCCGACCTGCGGGCCAAGGTCGTCGGCGAGGGCGGCAACCTGGGTCTGACCCAGCTCGGCCGGATCGAGTGCGCGCAGCACGGCGGCAAGATCAACACGGACGCCATCGACAACAGCGCGGGCGTGGACACCTCCGACCATGAGGTGAACATCAAGATCCTGCTCAACGCGGTGGTGGCCAACGGCGACCTGACCGTCAAGCAGCGCAACAAGCAGCTCGCCGAGATGACCGACGAGGTCGGCCAGCTGGTGCTGCGCAACAACTACGCGCAGAACGTGGCGATCGCCAACGCGCTGGCCCAGTCCCCGAGCATGCTCCACGCCCAGCAGCGGTTCATCCGCCACCTGGTGCACGAGGGCCACCTCGACCGGGCCCTGGAGTTCATGCCCACCGAGCGGCAGATCCGCGAGCGGCTCAACTCCGGGCAGGGCCTGACGGGTCCGGAGACGGCCGTCCTGCTCGCGTACACGAAGATCACGGTCTCCGACGAGCTGCTCTCCACCTCGCTGCCCGACGACTCGTATCTGCAGAGACTGCTGTACGCGTACTTCCCGTCGGCGCTGCGCGAGAAGTTCCGTGAGCAGATCGAAGCGCACGCGCTGCGTCGTGAGATCGTGACGACCGTCCTGGTCAACGACACGGTCAACACGGGCGGTACGAGCTTCCTGCACCGCCTCCGTGAGGAGACCGGCGCCTCGCTGGAGGAGATCGTCCGGGCGCAGACCGCGGCCCGCGCGATCTTCGAGTCGAGCCAGGTGTGGGACGCGGTGGAGGCGCTCGACAATGTCGTCGCCGCCGACGTCCAGACCCGGATCCGGCTGCACTCGCGCCGCCTCGTCGAGCGTGGCACGCGCTGGCTGCTCAACAACCGGCCGCAGCCGCTCCAGCTCGCCGAGACGATCACCTTCTTCAGTGACGGTGTCGAGCAGGTCTGGTCCCAGCTGCCCAAGCTGCTGCGCGGCGCGGATCTGGAGTGGTACCAGCAGATCTACGACGAGCTGACGGGCGCCGGCGTCCCGGACGAACTCGCCACCCGCGTGGCCGGGTTCTCCTCCGCCTTCCCGACGCTGGACATCGTGGCGGTGGCCGACCGCATGGGCAGGGACCCGATGGCCGTCGCCGAGGTCTACTACGACCTCGCCGACCGCCTCTCCATCACCCAGCTCATGGACCGCATCATCGAGCTCCCGCGCGCCGACCGCTGGCAGTCCATGGCCCGCGCGTCGATCCGCGAGGACCTGTACGCGGCCCACGCGGCGCTCACCGCCGACGTCCTCGCCGTCGGCAACGGCACCTCGACTCCCGAGCAGCGCTTCAAGGCCTGGGAGGAGAAGAACGCGGCGATCCTGAGCCGGGCCCGCACCACCCTGGACGAGATCAAGGGCTCCGACTCGTTCGACCTGGCGAATCTGTCGGTGGCGATGCGGACGATGCGGACGCTGCTGCGGACGCATTCGTAAGAGGTACGTGCATAGGGGCGCCCCGGGCCGGGAACGGCTCGGGGCGCCCGCGTTTTCTCAGTTCTTGATGTCCCAGAGGGTGACCGTGCCCGTGATGTCGGGGAGGTAGCCGGTGTCGTCCGGGCGGTCGACCTCGGTGATCGTCCACATGGCGAGGTTGCCGTCACCGGTGACCATGCAGAGGTGGTCGCCCTTGACGATCGACTGGTCCTTGTTGATGACGGAGCCGCTCAGCGACGAGGTGAAGGGGTTCTGCTCGGCCCCTGCCCGGCACTCCTCGGGGGTGGTGCCCGCCGACTTGCCCATCGGGCGGTCGAAGTAGAGCGTCCGGTTGTCGGAGTGGAGGTCCTGGACCTCGCTGTCCATGTAGTTGGTCGGATCGACCTTGGGCCCGTCGAGATCGACGTACGTCGAGTCGAGCCCACCGCTGGGCCGGAGCAGCGTGAGCGGCTTGTCCTCGAAGAGGACGCTGTACGTGGCGTTCGCCGTCGCCCGGCCCGAGCCGGTCGGATCCGAAGACGTCGAACCGGCGCCGCCTTGCTGCCCCTTGGACTGAGTGGGCGTCGAACTCGTCGGGCCACCCTGGTTCTTGGACTCGTTGCCGGTGTCGCCCTTGTCCTTGCCCAGCAGCCACACGGCCGTACCCGCGCCCGCGCCGACGGCGACGACGAGGGCGGCGGCGATCAGGGCCGCACGGCCACGGCGGCGCGGGGGAGCGGCGGGCGCCGGGGCGAGGTTGTACGTGTGGGGATCGGAGGTTGGCGGGCCGTAGCCCGTAGACGGAGCGGGAGCGGGCGCCGACGGGCCGAAACCGGTGGACGGCGGAGGGGTCGCGGGAGGCGCGGACGGCATCTGCGGGGCCGTCGGCTGCGGCGGGTTCTGCGCCGCCTGCTCGCGCCGCGCGATCTCCGCGGTCAGCGGAGCGGGCAGCCAGCCGTTGAAGTCGCTCAGGCCACGCCCAGCCAACTCCTGGCACAGCGCGGCCAGTTCCTCCGTGCCGATGCGCTGGGCGGGGTCGGCCGTGAGACAGCGTTCGAGGACGGGGCGCAACTGGTCGCCGTAGGCGTCCAGTTGGGGCGGGCGATGGGCCGTGTTGGCGATCTGTGCGGCGATGGTGATGGCGCCGCCGTCGCCGTACGGGTGGCGTCCGGTGGCCGCGACCGCCGCGATCAGGCCGAGGGCGAAGACATCGGACGCGGAGGTGACCGGGCGGCCGCGGGCGTGCTCGGGGGACATGTAGCGCGCGGTGCCGATCAGGCGGCCGACGGTGGTCAGGGTGGTGGCGCCCGCGGCCCGCGCGATGCCGAAGTCGAGCAGCCAGGGGCCGTCGGCGGCCAGCAGCAGGTTGCCGGGCTTCACATCGCGGTGGATCACCCCCGCCGTGTGGACGGCGTGCAGGGCGGACGCCGTGCAGGCGAGCAGCTGGAGCACGGTGGGGTCGGGAAGGGGTCCGTGGGCCTTGAGGGCCTCGTCGAGGGGGACGCCGGGCACGTACCGGGTGGCGAGCCACGGTCGCTCGCCGGTCGCGTCGTGGTCGACGACCGGGATCAGGTGGTGGCCGGAGACCCGCTGGGTGGCGGCCACCTCGCGAGCGAAGCGCTCACGGAAGGCCGGGTCGTCCGCGTACTCGCGGCGCACCAGCTTCAGCGCGACGCGTCGGCCGTCCCGGGTGCGCGAGAGGTAGACGGTGCCCATGCCGCCCTGGCCGATCCGCGCGTGCAGCGGGTACCCCGCGATCTCCCGTGGATCCTCGGCTCGCAGCGGCTTCGGTACCGCGCCCGGCATAGGTTTCCCCCCGCTCTGTCGGTGCCGGGGGAGCGTATCGCGCGGGGCCGAGCTGCCGGCCGAGCTGCCCCGGACCGCTTTCTTTCCGATCTCTGGAGGAAATCGCGCTTGGAATTTACCTATTCCTGCTAAATACGACATTTGGGCTAAGGTTGTTTCGGTTGTCGGACGGACGTGTGGAGGACTCGGACCTGTGGCAGTGAACCTCTCCGGCAGGCGGACATCGGTGGCAACACCGCCCTCCACCAGCCCCCGGGCGTTCCCGCGGACCCGCCGGATCGCTCTCGAGGTGGCCAAATTCGGGGTCGTCGGCGGCAGCGGGGTCGCGGTCAACATTCTCTTCTTCAACCTTTTGCTGCACGGCCTGAAGTGGGCCCCGATGGCGGCCACGGTGATCGCCAGCTGCATCGCCATGGGCACCAACTACCTGGGCTTTCGTTTCTTCGCCTACCGGGACCGGGCCTCGCGCACCAAGCGGCAGATCGTCCTCTTCTTCGTGTTCAGCGGGATCGGCGTCGTCATGGAGAGCGCGCTGTTCTATATCGGCTACCACGGCCTGGGTATGAGCAGCCCGCTCGGCTCGAACATCGCCAAGGTGGTGTCGATCCTGCTGGCCTCGGCCTTCCGCTTCCTGGTCTACCGGACGTGGGTGTTCCAGAGCTCGAAGCACGGTCGGTGACGAGCCGCAGCGGGTAGTTATGTCTACGATTAATAGGATGAATGTGGATCAGCGCTGCGCACCCGCCGAGTCCGCGATCACGCCCGCCGTATCCGTGGTCGTGATCGTCTACAACGACGCCGCCCGGCTGCCCACGGCCGTGCGCTCCGCCCTGGAGCAGACGCTGCGGAGCGTCGAGGTCGTCGTCGTCGACGACCGGAGCACGGACGGCTCGTACGAGGTGGCGCGGCGGCTGGCCGCCGAGTACCCCGACCGCGTACGCGCCTACCAGCTGCCCGAGAACAGCGGCGGCTGCGGCGCCCCCCGCAACCACGGCATCACCCGGGCCCGCGGTGACTACGTCCTCTTCCTCGACAGCGACGACGTGCTGGAGCGCAACGCCTGCCGCAACATGCTGGAGGCCGCCGAGACCACCGGCGCCGACCTCGTCTCCGGCCTCTGCGTCCGCGTGCACGTCGACTCGCGCACGGGCAAGGAGGTCAAGTGGTACCCCTGGCTGTACGAGCGCACCCGCACGCTGGAGTCGATCTCCGAGCTGCCCGACCTGCTGGTCTTCGACACCCTGTCGACCAACAAGTGCTACCGCAGGCGGTTCCTGCTGGACGCGGGCCTGGAGTTCCCGGTCGGCATCCACTACGAGGACCTGCTCTTCTCCGCGCAGGCCTATGTGGCCGCCCGCCGCATCACCCTCATCCCCAACCGGGTGTACGACTGGCGGGTCGTGGAGAAACCGGCGGACGCGGCGGCGAAGTCGATCAGTAACCGGCGTGACGAGATCGCCAACTTCGCGCACCGCATGGAGATCCACCGCCGGGTGGACCAACTCCTCGCGGACGGCGGTCTGCTGGAGCTGAAGTTCGCCAAGGACGTCAAGTTCCTCAAGCACGACCTCGTGCTGCATCTGCGGGAACTGCCCTACCGGGACGCGGTCTACCGGCAGGAGTTCGCCGCGATCGCCCGCCCGTACCTGGAGTCGATCGACCGCGCCGCCTTCGACGAGACGGAACCCATCCACGCGATCTGCGCCCACCTCCTCCAGGTGAGCGACTGGGACAACCTGCTGCCCGCCGTGGACACGCTCACCAACCGCGACAAGATCTCCGCACCGCTCGTGGAGCGCGACGGGCGCGTGTACTGGTGCGCCGAGCACCTCGACGACGACTTCGGCCGCCACGTCCTGGACGTCACCGACCTCGGCTATCACACCAAGCCCGTCGAGAAGATGTTCCTGCGCAACGTGCTGACCCGGTACGAGGAGTCCGGCGGCACCGTCCGGCTGGCCGGGCGGATCACCAACCCGCTCGGCGTGGTCCCGCCCGGCGCCCGGCTCGGCGGACAGCTGGAGTTCTACGCCCGCCGCCCGGGCGTGCGCTTCCAGACCTTCCGCTTCCCGGTCGAGGCCGTGCGGCACGAGGGTGAGGCCATCTCCTGGGAGGCCGCGGCGGACCTCGCGGCCATCAGACCGCTGGGCATCGTGGACGCCGTGTGGGACGTACGACTCCACCTCGACGTCGACGACGTACGCACCACGACCCGCCTCACGGCCGCCGAACCCGGCCTGGCCACAGGTCAGTCGCCCGTGCGGCCCCGGCTGACCCGGCTGGTCGCCGACCGCGTCGAGCCACTGGTCTCCTCGCGCGGGCACCTCTCCTTCCGGCTCGTCCCGGACAAGAAGGCGAACGAGCTCCTCCAGCGAGGGGTGCACGGCCCGGCCGGGCGGCTCGCCAAGTCGGGCTACCGCAAGGTCAGGACCCTGCGCAAGGACATCACCTCCAGCTCCGCCAAGCTCCGCGTGTACCGCGAGGTGTTCAGCCGCCTGCCCGTCAAGAAGGGCCTCGTCGTCTTCGAGAGCCACCTGGGCAGGCAGTACAGCGACAGCCCCAAGGCGATCTACGAGGAGATGCGGCGCCAGGGGCTGGAGTTCGAGGCGGTGTGGTCGTACGCGCACAGCCCGGACGGCTTTCCGGCCGACGCCACCCTCGTACGCCGCTGGTCGCTCCCGTACCTCAAGGCCCTCGCCCAGGCCGAGTTCTGGGTCGACAACCAGAGCTACCCGCTGAAGCTGACCAAGCGCCCGGAGACCACATACATCCAGACCTGGCACGGCTCGGCGCTCAAGCGGATGGGCTTCGACGAGCCGGAGTGGAAGGTCAAGTCCCGTGGGGAGCAGGCCAGACAGCAGCGCACCCTCGACCGCTTCGACCGGTTCCTGATCCGCTCCGAGCACGATGTGCGCACGCTCGCACGGGCGTTCCGGCTCCAGGAGCGGACGCTGCTGCGGGTCGGATACCCGCGCAACGACGCGCTCGTGCAGGCCAAGGAGCGGGAGGAGACCTCCGGCATCCGTGAACGCGGGCCGCTCGCCGCCGCGTTGGGCATCCCGGGCGGCAAGGCGGTGCTCCTCTACGCCCCGACCTTCCGCCAGCGCGGCAGCGGGAAGAAGCGGTTCGAGCTGCCCTTCGACGTGGAGCGCTTCGCCGACACCTTCGGCGACCGGTACGTCCTCCTGGTCCGCTCGCACTACCTGAACCACGTCGTGCTCCCGCCCTCCGTACGCGGCCGGGTCATCGACGTCACGGCACGCCACGACATGACACCGCTGCTGGCCCTCGCCGACGGCCTGATCACCGACTACTCGTCGGTGATGTTCGACTACGCCGTCCTCGACCGGCCGATGTTCTTCTTCGCCTACGACTACGAGGAGTACGTGCACGAGGGCCGCGGGACCTACTTCGACCTGCTGGAGAGAGCGCCCGGACCCGTCGTGCGTACCGAGGAGGAACTGCACGCCGCCCTCGGCTCCCTCGACGAGCAGATGGTGAAGTACGCCTCCGCGCGGGAGCGGTTCGTCGCCGACTTCGGCGAGTACGACAAGGGAACCGCCGCCCGCGACATCGTCGACCAGTTCTTCGCCCAGTGGAGGCGCGCGTGACCCCGGACGTCCAGCGGGACATCTTCTTCGTCTCCAACAGCGTCGACGAGCTGGGCGGGGTGACCAGCTGGTCGCACCAGATGGCCCGCCTCTTCACCGAGCGCGGCCACCGCGTCCACGTCGTCGGCATCACCGAGCCCGCCGTCCCGCAGTGGCTCGGCGAACTCCCGTACCCCACCACGACGTTGTACGACGTCCATCCGCCGAGCGTCGGCCCGATGCGCGGACTCAAGGGGCGGCTCAACGTCGCCGAGCGGAAGCTGCGCGCCGACCGCGCGGCGGGCATGCACGAGCAGGCCGCCAAGCTGACCGCGCTCTTCCGTGCCGCGCGCCCCGGCGCCGTCGTGATCGTCACGCAGGTGTGGGCCATGGAGTGGGTGGCGCTGGCCGACACGAGCGGCCTGACCGTCATCGGCATGAGCCACGAGTCCTTCGTGTACTCGAAGACGACCTCGCGCTTCCAGCGGGTGCGGCGGCACTACCGGGACGTCGACCGGATGCTGGCGCTCACCCGCGAAGACGCCGACCTGTGGATCGGGCAGGGCATGAACAACGCATCGTTCATGCCGAACCCGATCCCGTTCATGCCCGAGGTGCCCTCGCCCCGCACCGAGAAGGCCGTCGTCAGCGTCGGCCGGCTGCACGACCAGAAGGGCATCGACATGCTCCTCGACACCTGGGCCGAGGTCGCGCCGCGCCACCCCGACTGGCGCCTGCGGATCTACGGCTCCGGCGAGGACGAGGACGAGCAGATCCTCAAGAAGCAGTGCACGGCGCTCGGACTCGACAACTCCGTCGAGTGGATGGGCCGTACGAGCGACGTACCCGGCGCGCTGCGCAGCGGCTCCGTCTTCGTTCTGTCCTCACGTGGCGAGGGCTTCCCGCTCGCCCTCATGGAGGCCATGGCGACCGGCCTCCCCTGCGCCGCCTTCGACTGCGCCCCCGGCGTCCACGAGATCATCCACGACGGCGAGGACGGCCTCCTCGCCACCCTCGGTAACACCGGTGAACTCGCCCGCCGACTCGACACCTTGATGTCCGACAAGGGCCTGCGGGACACCATGGGCGAGGCCGCGCGCACGAACATCCAGCGCTACACGACGGACGAGATCGTGCGGCGCTGGGAGGAGTTGTTCACGTTCTTGGAGAGGTGAGGAGCGCCCCGTAAGGGGCGCGGGAAACTGCGCGCCCAGCCACGAACAACCCGCAGCTGAGGCCCCGTAGTTCCCCGCGTGGAACTACTTACCCGTGAACTTCTCGTACTCCTTGAGCACATCCTCCGTCGGCCCGTCCAGGCGGAGCTCCCCACGCTCCAGCCACAGCACGCGATCGCACGTGTCCCGGATCGACTTGTTGTTGTGGCTCACCAGGAACACCGTGCCCGCGTGCTTGCGCAGCTCGCGGATGCGGGCCTCGGAGCGCTTCTGGAAGGAGCGGTCGCCGGTTGCCAGGGCCTCGTCGATCATCAGCACGTCGTGGTCCTTGGCCGCGGCGATGGAGAAACGGAGCCGCGCCGACATACCGGAGGAGTACGTCCGCATCGGCAGCGTGATGAAGTCCCCCTTCTCATTGATGCCGGAGAAGTCGACGATCTCCTGGTAGCGCTCGCTGACCTGCTCGCGGGACATACCCATCGCGAGGCCGCCGAGGTAGACATTGCGCTCGCCGGTGAGGTCGTTCATCAGGGCCGCGTTGACGCCGAGGAGCGAGGGCTGGCCGTCGGTGTAGATCTTGCCGTTCTCCACGGGGAGGAGGCCCGCGACCGCCTTGAGCAGGGTCGACTTGCCGGAGCCGTTGGTGCCGATCAGGCCGACGGCCTCGCCCCGGTACGCCGTGAAGGAGACGTTCTTGACGGCGTGCACCTTGCGGACGCCCGCGGCCTTCTCGGCCTTCTCGCGGCGCAGGATGCGATTGAGGGCGGCAGTGGCGCTGCCACGCCCTGCGCCGGTGCCGTTGACGCGGTAGACGATGTCGACGCGGTCGGCGATGACGGTGGGGACGCGTGCGTCCTGGGGGCCGGATTCGCTCTGGAATCCGGCTTCCTTCGTGATGATGTCAGCCACGGCCGTACGTCTCCTCAGCCTTCCAGAAGTAGATGAAACCGCCGATACCGGCGATCAGCGCCCAGCCCGTGGCGACCGCCCACACGTGCGGCGGCAGCTGGTGCGCGTGGAAGCTGTCGATCAGCGCGAACCGCATCAGGTCGATGTAGACGGCGGCCGGGTTGCACTGCAGCGCGAGCAGGACGACGTGCGGCAGGTTCTGGTGCTTCAGCATCTTCTCGATGCTCCACATGACACCCGAGACGTACATCCAGGTGCGCAGCAGGAAGGGCATGAGCTGCGCGATGTCCGGCGTCTTGGCGCCCATCCGGGCCACGACCATCGCCACGCCCGCGTTGAACATGAACTGCAGGGTGAGCGCCGGGATGACGAGCAGCCAGGACATGCTGACCGGCACTCCGAAGCAGAGCAGGATCACGACCAGCGCGGCCATCGAGAACAGCAGTTGCTGAAGCTGCTGGAGGGCGTACGACACGGGCAGCGCGGCCCGCGGGAAGTGCAGGGCGCGGACGAGGCCGAGGCTTCCGGAGATCGCGCGGGTGCCCGCCATGATCGAGCTCTGTGTGAACGTCCACACGAAGACGCCGGTGACCAGGAACGGCACGAAGTCGGGCACCCCGTGGCTGGTGCCCATCAAGATGCCGAAGATGAAGTAGTAGACCGCCGCGTTCAGCAGCGGGGTCATCACCTGCCAGATCTGACCGAGCTTCGCCTGGCTGTACTGGGCGGTGAGCTTGGCGGTGGAGAAGGCGGTGATGAAGTGGCGCCGCGCCCACAACTGGCGGACGTACTCGGTCAGGGACGGGCGGGCGCCGCTGACAGTGAGGCCGTACCGGGCGGCGAGCGCCGCGGCGTCGTCGGCGGGGGAGACCGACGTCGGGGGCGGTGTGTGGAGGACCTGGCTCACATCCGCTGCTTTCGCTCGGGGGGTGGAGTGCGCGGGTCCGTCGCTGAACGTTTCTTACGTCGTCCTTGCCGTCTTCTTACGTCGGGACGGGACCGTATCGTCGCAACGCGAGCGTAGGGCGTCAGGACGTCGGAACGCAACCGTTTCGTCGTAACGCCCTATGCTGGTCCGTATGACGACGAACGCCGACGCCCCGAAGACGCAGCCGCGCCGAAGGGCCCCCGCGGGGGCGGCCGTCCTGCGCGAGGATGTGACCGAAGCCATCCGCGCCGCCGTCTTCGAGGAACTCGCGGCCGTCGGCTACGCCCGGATGTCCATCGAGGGCATCGCGCGCCGCGCGGGCGTCGGCAAGACCGCGGTGTACCGGCGCTGGCGGTCCAAGCTGCATCTGGTGCTCGACCTGGTCTCGGCGATCGCGGTGCAGGGGCTGCCCGTCCCTGACACGGGCTCCCTGGAGGGCGACCTGCGACTCCTCTACGAGGTCACGTCCCGCGCCCTGCGTCACCCCGTCGCCGGTCAGATCATCCCGGATCTCCAGGCCGAGGCCGCCCGCAACCCGGACATCGCCGACGCCATGCAGAAGGCGTTGCGCGAGGGCCAGCAGGGGGTCGCGAGCGGGATCGTCGCGGCGGCGGCCGCGCGTGGGGAGGTGCGCGAGGGGATCGACCTGGAACTCGCGCTGGACCTGATGTCCGGTCCGCTGTACTGGCGGGCGGTCGTGGTGCGCGGGCCCAAGCTGCCCAAGGGGTATCTGGCGAGTCTGGCTCGGGCCACGGCGGCGGCACTCAAGGCTTTGTGACCGGCAGGGGCAGGGGCAGGGGCAGGGGCAGCGGCACCTGTCCCGGTGTCAGGCGGCGTGCTGCCCCCGGCCCCGCGCGAGGCTGACGCCCGCGCCCAGGGAGACGACGCCCATGCCGACGGCGGTCTGACACCCTGCGTGCCGTCGACCACGAAGGGGGCGGCAGCGGCCACGGCGAGGGGTGGACGGAGCCCCTGCACGTACCTCTGCCGGGCTTCGCCGGACGGGTACTGCGGACGGCCGAACTCACCGACCTCGCCCGTCGGTTGTCGCCCTGACCCCGGGGCATCCAAAGGCGCGGTTACGCCGCGGTCAGCCCCGCGAGCAGGTCCCCGACCGTGTCGAACGCGATCGCGCCGACCAGCGGGTTGGAGTAGTTGCGCGACCAGACGATCAGTCCGTCGCGGACGCGGGCGATCATGACGATGTCGGAGGCGAAGCTCTTTCCCGTGGGGATCACCCGGCCGTGCAGCCGGTACTCGGTGATGACGACCTCCGGGTCGGCCGTCTCGTGCAGCCGGACGTGGTCCACGGCGTCGAACTCCTGCAGCCCGACGGCCCCTTGCAGATGGGTCCGGAACGTCTCGCGGCCCACTTCCTGTCGCGGCTGGCCCGGGGCGGGGAACGGCACCTCGAAGACGGCGTCCTCGGAGAACACGTCGGCCATTTCCCCGCTCGGCCCCTGCACGGTGAGACCAAGGAAACTCTCGACGACCTCGCGTGATGTGGCAGCAGGCATGGGACACTCCTCACGAGAGAGTAAGCGGGGCGGTCACCCCGCTTATGTTGACTATACGGGGCGCACGCCCCGCTTGTCTCCGGTTCGGGAACCATCACTTCGGAGGACGGACGATTGAGCACCGGGCGACCGCTGCGAGCCGACGCGCGACGCAACAGGGAACGGATCCTGGAGGCGGCTCGGCTCGCCTTCGCCGCCGAGGGCGTCGGTGTACCGCTGGACGAGATCGCCCGCCGGGCCGGGGTCGGCGCGGGCACCGTCCACCGCCACTTCCCGACCAAGGAAGCGCTCTTCGAGGCGGTGGTGGTGGAGCACCTCGAACAGCTGACGCTCGACGCGCAGGTGGCTGTGCGGGCAGCCCAGCGGGTGGGCGAGGCCGGACCGGCGTTCTTCGCGTTCCTCGTCCGGATGGTCGGCGAAGCCGGTGCCAAACAGGATCTCGCCGACGCGATCGCTCGCACGGGGGTCGACATGGGAAGCGCGGCACAGCAGGCGGCCGCCGACCTGAGGGAGACCTTCGCGACGCTCCTGGAGCGGGCCCAGCAGGCCGGCGCCGTACGGCCCGACGTGGACGCGGCGGACGTGCAGGCGATCGTCCTGGCCGCGCTCACCGCTCAGCGTCAACGCGCCGACACGGCCCACCCCGACCGCCTCGCGGGCGTCGTACTCGACTGCCTGCGCCCCTCGGGAGACCGCTGAACAACGCCAACGCCAACATCAACGCCCATGCCAATGCCGACGCCGATGCCGATGCCGATGTCGAAGCCCTGAGCGAACAGCTCCCCGCGGGCTTGAGCGGCGTCCCTAGCATCGACGGCATGGGAGCCGAGACGACAAGGGCCACAGGGACCGCAGGGACGACGACAGCTACCTACGACGAACACGCCGACTGGTACAACGACTTCATGTCGCCGAGCGCGGGCGGCGAGTTAATCCGGCGGGTGCACGCCACGATCGAGGATCTGCTGGGGCCCGGCGAGGGGACGTGCCTGGACGTCTGTTGCGGCACGGGTGCTCACGCGCCCGCGCTGGCCGGACTGGGGTGGACGCCGGTGGGCGTGGACCTGTCGAGCGGTCAACTGCGCCATGCGGTACGGAGGTTGCCCGTCGCCGCGGCCGACGCGACGGCGCTTCCGATCGCCGACGGCTGCCTGCCCGCCGTCGCCTGCGTGCTGGCCCACACCGACGTACCCGACTACGCCGCGGTCCTGCGCGAGATCGCCCGGGTGCTGCGGCCCGGCGGGCGATTCGCGCACGTGGGGGTGCACCCGTGCTTCATCGGCGCGTTCGCCGACTGGAGCGACCGGCCGAGGATCCTGCTCGACGAGCGGTACGCCGACCGGTCCCGCACCTTCGACGCGTGGAACCCCGCGGGCGTCCGGGCCCGTGTCGGCGCCTGGCACCTCCCGCTCGCGGACCTCCTCAACGCCACCACGGCAGCCGGCCTGCGGCTGGTGCGCACCGCCGAGGCGGGCCCGGGCGGAGTCCCGGACCTGTTCGGCTTCCTCGCGGTGAAGGACTGAGCCGCCCTGTGAGGGCTGAGCCGCCGCCCTGTGAGGACTGAGCAGCCCTATGAGGCGGCGCCGGGGGCGTCCGGCGCGCACCCCCGAAGCGTGTGCGCGATGACCTTCTCCAGCGCCGCGTCCAGCGTTTCGGCGTCCAGCGTGCCGCTCACGGCGAGGGTGGCGAAGCCGTGGAGGGTGGTGAAGACCGGGGTGCCGATGTCTTCCATGGGTCCCTCGCGGACCTCGCCCCGGCGCTGGCCGTCCTTGATCATGCGCAGTGCCAGTACGTACATGCCCTGGGAGGCCTTGATGAGGCCCTCGGAGGCTCCCGGGTCGTGCTTGATCGAGAACATCAGGTCGAGGAGTTCCGCGTTGGCGGTGGCGAAGCCCACGTAGGCGCGGGCCAGGGCGTCGAGCCGGTCGGCGAAGGACTCGCCCGCCGCTTCCTGGGACGCGGCCACGGTCTCGCCGAGCCGGTCGAAACCGGCCAGGGCCAGTGCGTCCAGCAGGGCCTGCTTGTCCTTGAAGTGGCGGCTCGGCGCGGCATGGCTGACGCCGAGATCGCGGGCCAGTTCGCGCAGGGACAGGGCAGCCGGGCCCTTCTCCTTGAGCGTCTCCTCGGCGCGGGTCAGCAGCGCGGCGCGCAGGTCTCCGTGGTGGTAAGGGCGGGTCTCCATGGCCTTCATGCTAACCGGGATGTAACCACCGGCTACATTGTTGGCACCGCCATCATTGTTGTCATTGACAGCATTGTTGGCGGCGCCTACATTGAGGGTCATGAGCAGGCATCAGAAGTGGAACGCGAGCGACATCGCCGACCAGACCGGCCGTACCGCGGTCGTCACCGGCGCCAACAGCGGGCTCGGCATCGCCACCGTCGACGCCCTCGCCCGAGCGGGCGCCCACGTCGTACTCGCCGTCCGGGACGTGCGGCGCGGTGAGGCGGCCGCCGGCACCGTCGAGGGCAGCGTCGAGGTGCGCAGGCTCGACCTGGCCGACCTTGCCTCCGTGCGGGAGTTCGCCGCGTCGTGGACCGGCGGCCTCGATCTGCTGATCAACAACGCGGGCGTCATGAACATCCCCGAGGCCAGCACCAAGGACGGCTTCGAGATGCAGTTCGGGACCAATCACCTGGGGCACTTCGCCCTGACGAACCTGCTGCTGCCGTATGTCACCGACCGCGTGGTCACCGTGGCGTCGGGGGCCCACAAGATCCCCAGCAGCAACCACATGCACTTCGAGAACCTGAACCTGACGGGCGAGTACTCGCCCATGACCGCCTACAGCCAGTCCAAGCTCGCCAATCTGCTGTTCACCCTGGAGCTGCAGAGCCGTCTCGCCGCCGCGGGATCGTCCGTACGAGCCCTCGCCGCGCACCCCGGCTGGGCCGCCACCAACCTCCAGGGCGGCGACGCCAGCGTGATGCGGCGGACGCTGATGGCGGTGGGCAACCGGTTCATCGCCCAGGACAACAAGGCGGGTGCCCTGCCGACGCTGTACGCCGCCACGCAGGACCTGCCCGGCGCCAGTTACGTAGGACCGGACGGGTTCGCCGAGATGCGCGGCGGGCCGACGCTCGTCGGCCGCTCGGCCGCGGCCAGTGACCCGGTGTCCGCGGTCCGTCTGTGGAAGGCCTCCGAGGAGCTGACCGGCGTCACCTTCCCCCGGCTCGCGACCGTCTAGTCACGTGCCGCCCCCGGATGCAGCCGCACCCAGCCCTCCCACGCCGATGTGATCATGTCCTGGACGTCGTACTTGGCCTTCCAGCCCAGTTCGGCGGCGATGCGATCGGCGGAGGCGACGACACGGGCCGGGTCGCCGGGGCGGCGGGGGGTGGTCACCGGAGGGCGGTCGTAACCGGTGAGCGCGTTGACGCGGTCGATCATCTCGCGGACCGAAACGCCTTCCCCGCGGCCGATGTTGAGGGTCAGGTCCTTGCCGGGGGACGCCTGAAGCGCGCGGGCCGCGGCCACGTGGGCCTCCGCCAGGTCGACCACGTGGATGTAGTCGCGGACACAGGTCCCGTCGGGGGTCGGGTAGTCGTCGCCGAAGATGCGCGGCGGCGCGTCCTCCGTGAGCTTCTCGAAGATCATGGGGATCAGGTTGAAGACGCCGACGTCGGCCAGTTCCGGGGTCGCCGCTCCCGCCACGTTGAAGTAGCGCAGTGACGCCGTGGACAGGCCCGTGGCCCGGCCCGTCGCGCGGACCAGCCACTCGCCCGCCAGCTTCGTCTCGCCGTACGGGCTCATCGGCACGCACGGCGTCTCCTCCGTCACCAGGGCGTCGTCCCGCGCGGTGTACGGCATGCCGTACACCGCGGCCGAGGACGAGAAGACGAAGGAGTGGACCGACGCGGCCGTCACCGCTTCGAGCAGCACCCGCAGGCCCTCGACGTTCTCCCGGTAGTAGTGCAGGGGGAGGTCCACGGACTCGCCGACCTGCTTCTTCGCCGCCAGGTGGACGACGCCGGTGACTGAGTGGTCCGCGAGCGTCCGGGTCAGCAGCTCGCCGTCCAGGGTCGAGCCGACCACCAGCGGGACGTCGGACGGCACCCGCTCGGCGATGCCCGTGGACAAGTCGTCGTAGACCACGGCCTGTTCGCCCGCGTCGCGCATCGCGCGGACGACATGCGCCCCGATGTAGCCGGCGCCGCCAGTGATCAGCCAGGTCATGTGTGGTCGTCCCCTCGTCAGTGAGTCCGTCGGGTGCGTGTGTGCGCGGGTGCCCGTGCGTGTGTGGTGCGGTCGCGTATCAGTGAAGCAGGCGCTTGAGGCGACGGCGTACCACTTCGGTCATTCCTCGCCATCCGGACGCCGTGCGCAGCGCGAGCGCCCCGGCGTGCGTGCGGTACGGCTGCACCAGCAGGACGCCGTGGCGGGCGTCCAGGACCGCGCGGCGGCGCAGCAGGCCGGGGTCCGCGAGCGCGTGCGCGGTGACCTCGCGGCTCGTGCCGTCACGGAAGCGGAGGCGGGCTCGCAGGTCCCAGGTGCCCGCGCCCAGCGCCGACAGGTCCACCGGCGTCTCGGCCGACCAGGTGTCGCCGTACCGGTCCGGCACGAGGGCCGCCTCGAGGCGCAGGCCCACGCGCCCCCCCTCCCGGTGCGTGAACTCCACGTCCACCGACTTCGGACCTGCCTCCGCCATCCGCCCGTACAACTCGTGCAGGCGCAGCCGCAGTCGTGTGCCACGCGCGCGGGGACGCAGTTCCGCGTCGACGGCGGCGGGGAGCTGGTGCGCGGGGCGCAGCAGGAAGTGGTCCAGCGTGACGCGCGGGAGGTCGTCCGACCAGATGGGTGTGGAGTCGGAGGCGCGGGCGTAGGGCGGGAGCAGCCGGGCCGGGCGGGCCGCGAGCTCCTTGAGGCGGGGCAGGTCGCGGGGCTCGGGGGAGGCGAGGACGACCCGGGCGACCAGGCGGCCGGGGGCGGTCGGGTTGACGGTGAAGTCGGCCGCGTCGAACATCGACAGGTACGCGCGCGTGAGGTCCCACCACGCGCGGCGGTACTCGGGTGAGCGCAGCTCCAGTTCGCGCGTGTACATCCGCAGCTCGTGGTCGAGGAACTTGGCGTGCGCCGCCCGCGCGAGCCGCTTCTCACCGGCGCCCAGGAGGATGTCGTACGCGGCCTGGTTCGCCTCGGTCCTGGCCCGCCAGTTGTCGACGTCCGCGCGGTCCAGCGAGATCGACAGGCGCGCGGCGGTGCGCCGTACGTGCCAGACGTACACCGTGTCGGGGACGAGCGCGATGCGCGGTCCGGCGGCCAGCACGCGCGCGGTGAACACGAAGTCCTCGTAGCGGAAGCGGCCTTCGGGGAAGCGGATGCCGTGCTCGCGCAGGAAGTCGGTGCGGTACAGCTTGTTGACGCAGAGCGTGTCGTGCACCAGGCGCGGGCGCCGTGCGGGGTGGGAGACCAGCGCGGGCCGCGCGTACAGCGCGCGCTCCCAGGGGACCTCGCGGCCCGAGGGCAGCTCACGGCGCACGCACAGCCCGGACGCGACCTGGGTGCCCCGCTCGACCGCCGCCCCCAGTAGCGCGTCCACCGCGCCGGGCGGCAGCACGTCGTCGCTGTCCAGGAACATCACGTACGGGGCTGTCGCGGCGTCGATCCCGGCATTGCGGGGGCTGCCGCAGCCGCCGCTGTTGACCGGGCGGCGGATCACCTTCAGGCGTGGCTCGTCGGCGGCGAGGCCGTCGAGGAGGGCTCCGCTGCCGTCCGTCGAGCAGTCGTCGACCGCGACCACCTCACGGACGGCCGGTCCCTGGGCGAGCGCCGAGCGGACCGCGTCCGTCACGTGGGCGGCGTCGTTGTACCCGATGACGACCACACTGACCTGTGAGTGGTGAGGGTTCATGGCTTCCACGGGCCGGAATCGTAGGTGTTGCGAGTAATTTTCCGTTAAGAGGTACTTAGTGTCTCGTCCGGAAGACGACAGGAATTGGGTGTGGGTGGCGTGCGGGATCGTCGCATTTCATCCCGTCTGTCGTGGTTGCGTGGAAGCTTGACCGTCACCACCGCGCGAAACGGCAGGGCGGGCGCGAGCGGGCGGCGGTGTGCGTCGAGACGCTCGTCACGGCCGAATCGTAGGCCGCGCGGATGCCATTTAAGTGGTGATACACCGTCAATGACCGTCAAACGTTGGCTAATCGCACAAAATTTGCCCATGGTGAGAGCATGGGTGAGGCGGTCGAGGCTCGGACGTCCGGAGGTCGTTGCCGTTCTCCTGCCCGTGCTCGTCATGCTCACGCTCGGGCTCTGGAGGCTCGACCGCGGCGGCATGTGGCGCGACGAGGCCGTCACCTTCCAGGTCGCGCGGCGCTCGGTTCCGCAGATCTGGCAGCTGCTGCACACCGTGGACGCGGTGCACGGCCTGTACTACCTCCTGATGCACGCCGTACTCGCCCCGCACCCCGGCGAGGTCGCCCTCCGGCTCCCCTCGGTCTGCGCCGCCGCCGCCACCGCGGGCCTCGTCGCCGCCCTCGGCGTCCGCCTGTGCCGCCCGCGGGTCGGCCTGTGGGCGGGGCTGCTGTACGCCGTCACGCCCATGACCGGGCACTTCGCCCAGGAGGGCCGGTCGTACGCGCTCGTCGCGGCAGGGGCGGCGGGGGCGACGCTGCTTCTGGTGCGGGCCGTGCGCTTGGGCTCTGGGGGCTGGTGGGTCTACGGCGTGACCGTCGCCGTCACGTGTCTGCTGCACGAGATGGCCGCGCTGCTGCTGCTCGGGCACGCGGCAACGCTGGCGCTCGCGCGGGTGCCGGCGCGGGTGTGGCGGGGGTGGGGAGGTGCGGCCGGGGCCGTAATGCTGCTGCTGCTGCCGCTCCTCCTCGTCTCGCAGCGGCAGTCCGCGCAGGTCGCATGGCTGCCGAGGCCGGATCTGGAGAGCGTGGACCGCCTGCTGGAGGCGTTCACGGGGCCTGCGGTGGCCGGCCCCTGTCTGGTCCTCATCGTCGTCGCCGTGCATCCGCCCTTCGCCGGGCGCGGGCTCACTCTCCAGACGGTCGCCCTGCCCCTGATGGTGGTTCCGCCCGCGGTGCTGATCGGCGTTTCACAGTTCTCGCCGTTGTACGACGACCGGTATGTGCTGTACGCGCTTGCGGGGGCGCCGCTGCTTGTCGCGGCCGGGGCCGAGCGCCTGGCCGGGGCGGTGAGCCGGCTGTGGGCCACTCGGCCGGAAGGGGGCATCCCGCGTCCACTGCTCGCCCCCTTTGCCCGTGTCCCCGCCGTCCCCCTATTCCGCGTCCCGGCCGTCTCCCTTTCCCGCGTCCCGGCGGTCGCCCTCGTCGGTGTCCTGGCCATCGCCCTCGCGCTCGTCTGCCAGCTGCCCCTCCTCCGGCAGGACCGCATCCCCGACCGCCGTCCCGACAACCTCGCCGCCGTCTCCGCGGTCGCCGGGCGGGAACTGCGGCCCGGGGACCCGGTGTTGTTCGTGCCCGCGCTCGCACGGCGGTCGGCCCTGGCGTATCCGAAGGGGTTTCACGGGGTGCGGGATGTGGCG
The DNA here is from genome assembly GCF_055569295.1 of Streptomyces sp. NPDC029292. Lineage (NCBI taxonomy): Bacteria > Bacillati > Actinomycetota > Actinomycetes > Kitasatosporales > Streptomycetaceae > Streptomyces > Streptomyces sp. NPDC029292. Next base: position 61,916 of record NZ_JBVHXR010000028.1, on the reverse strand, counting down.
CTGAGGGTGCCGGCGCCGGTGTCCGGGACGTTGTACGGGAAGGAGACGGGCCCGGGTGAGTTGCGGCGGCGGCTGGAGCGGCTCGACCGGGTGTGGGTGGTCACCGAGCCGTTCGCGCTGCGGCCGACCTGGTATCCGTCGAGTGCGACCGAGCAGGTCAAACTCGCCGTCGTCTATGAGGAGTTCGTCGCGCGGCAGGAGGTCGTACGCAAGGGTGTGACCCTGCGTCTGTACGTCCGCCGTCCTCCTATCCGGCTCGTGGACTGGGCGGCCGCCGACTAGGGCCCCTCCGGCAGGTGGGCGCACCGGACCCCGCGTCCCCGGCACGATCCGCCGGGCACGGCCTAGGCGCAGCCGGGTGTCTCGTCCAGCGCCGCCTCGTCCAGTGCCGCCGTCAGACGGTCGAGGCGCGCCCGCAGCTCGCGGATCTCCTCCAGGCCGGCACCCGTCGCCGCGGCGATCCGGCGCGGCACGAGCAGCGCGCGCTCGCGCAGGGCGACGCCCTCGTCGGTGAGCTGGACATGCACGGAGCGCTCGTCGCGGGCGCTGCGCTCACGGCGTACGAGACCGGCCGCCTCCAGCCGCTTGAGCAGCGGCGACAGAGTCCCGGAGTCGAGCCGCAGATGCTCGCCGACCTTCTTCACGGGCAGCTCGCCGTGCTCCCACAGCACCAGCATCACCAGGTACTGGGGGTAGGTGAGCCCGAGGTCCTTGAGGAGCACGCGGTAGACGCTGCCGAAGGCGCGCGACGCGGCGTTCAGGGAGAAACAGATCTGCTGGTCGAGACGGAGGTAGTCCCCGTCGGGCGAGACCTGGGGGCTCGGGGCGGGGGTCGTGGCGGGGGTCGCGGAGGTCGGGGTCGGCGTGGCGGTCATGCGTCCAGGGTAGCTCTTGCCTGCCATTGAGTTGTGCACAATTTAATTGCGTGCTCTAATTGGGGCCGTGAGGCGGTCGGACCGGCCGCCCCGGCAAGACTTCGACCTGAGAGGGATGGTCCCCATGGACGCGCTCTACACCGCTGTCGCCACCGCCACCCACGGCCGCGAGGGCCGCGCCGTCAGCTCCGACGGCAAGCTCGACCTCCAGCTGGGCATTCCGGTGGAGATGGGTGGCAGTGGCCAGGGCACCAACCCCGAGCAGCTGTTCGCCGCCGGTTACGCCGCCTGTTTCGCCAGCGCCCTCGGCCTCGTCGGCCGTGCGGCGAAGGTCGACGTCACCGAGGCCGCCGTGACCGGCGAGGTCGGCATCGGCAAGCAGGGCGAGGGCTTCGGCCTCGCGGTCACCCTCCGCGTCGAGCTGCCCGACACCGTGGACGAGGCCACCGGCCGCAAGCTGGTCGAGCAGGCCCACCAGGTCTGCCCCTACTCCAACGCGACCCGCGGCAACATCCCGGTCGAGATCGTCGTCGAGTAAGGCGACTGAGCCGAGCCGGCAAGTCGAGCAAGGCGGGTAGGTCGAGCAAGGCCGGCAACCGGACCGGTCAGCGCCCGCCGTCGCCGACCCGCGCGAGCACCTCGCCCGTCTCCCGGCTCCACGCCACCACCGTCGCCTCCCCGGGCACCCGCCGCCAGCGCGTCAGCAGCAGCCAGCGGACGTGGTACCGGTGGGCGACGGCGGTGCGCTCGGCGCGGGTGGACGCCGGGTCGAGGTAGCCGCGGACGGCCGCGAGCCGCCGCAGCCGCTCCGACTCGTCGAGGGCCGCGTCGCGCCGGGCGGGCGCGACGAGGTTCGCGCCGTAGCCCGCGATCAGCCGGCCGGAGTAATACCCGTCGGTGATGACGACCTCGCCGGGCCCGATGTACCGCGCCGCCCAGACGTACGTCGGCCAGCGCGGCGGCTGTTCGAAGCCGACCGGGTCGAGCGAGCGCGGCACGACCGCCCCGGCCTGCACGGTGAGGAACCCGACGCAGGCCCCCGCTGCCGCCGCCCACCCCAGAAGGCGACGCCAGGATCCCCACGGCCGCGGCGCTGCCAGCTCCACCGCGAGCGCGAACTGCGGCGGCACCAGCGTGAGCCCCAGGATCCCGCCGTACGCGAAGTGTCCGCCGACCCGGCCGTACGCCACGACCAGGCACTCCAGCGCGAACATCAGCACCAGCGGATCGCGCCACCAGTGCCCCGCGCTCCGGGCCGCCCGCCGCGCCCGCAGCCACAGCGCGGGCACCCCGGTCAGCGCCAGCCAGAAGTGGCCGGGCATCCCCTCGTACATCGCCTCCGTGCCGCCGCTGTCCCCGGTCGGCGTGAAGGCGTCGAAGTACGGCCAGCCGTACGCGACCAGCAGCGCCGCCGCACTCGCCAGCGCCCACCGGCCCACGACGGCCGCCCGCCACCCGCGCTGCCACCCGGCCACGAACGCCACCGCCCCGAGCACCGCCGCGATCGACGTGATCGGGTGCACGAGCAGGATCAGCCCGTAGAGGGCGCCGATCCCGGCGTACCCGGAGAAGCTCCGCAGCCCGCTCGGGCCGACGTACCGCACCGTGCCGCCGATGCCTCCCGCGCGCGTGCCCGTCAACGCCCAGGCCCAGAAGGCCAGTCCGACGGCGAACGTCGACGGGTCGCCGAGGTTCGCCGTCATCGGCATCAGTCCGAGACAGCCGCTCGACCAGGCGGGCTCGGTGCCCCACAGGAGCGTCATGGCGAAGAGCGCCAGGACCGGCGCCCATGGACGAGGCGTCAGGACGCGGACGAAGCGGCCGATGCCCGTCAGCAGCACCAGCAGGTTCACCGGGGCGGTGAGCCGGACGACCTCCCAGCCCGCCAGGCCCGTCAGCCGTGCGAAGGCCCCCTGCGCCACGGCGTACGGCGAGTAGTACGGGCTGCCCGCGCCCGGCAGGTCCGCCGTCGGGTGGAGCGGGTGGAGAAGGCTCGCCCTGAGGCGCTCGACGACCGCCGCGTGCCGGCCGGCGTCGCAGCACAGCGGGACCCGCCAGTAGGCGAGCGACATCACCAGCCAGAACAGGCCCCCAAAGACCTGATACGGAGTCGGGCGCCAGGAGCCACCGCCGCGCAGCGCCGTGGCGCCGCGCGCGGCCCGCCGGACGAAGACGTCGGCGCTCACCGGGTGGCGGCGGGGGAGCGGGAGGGCTGGGCGGAGGGGCGCATTCATCGCATTTTCCCTCTCGCGTCAGCTCGCTCTCCTGTTGTCACACCTTCGAGTGATGAATGTGGGGGAGTGCGTTCCCTGCGGAATCGCACCGCCGCGCGTGATAGGCCATTCGATGATGTGGAAAGCAGAGAGGTTCCTCCGACCGCCGTCGTTGCCACGTGACCAACGTGTGCTCCTTTTCTTTTTCTTGCTGTTCGCCCTCATATTCGCCGCGGCGCAGTCGGGGCAGATCCAGGGGCGTGCCGCCATGGACACACGCCAATACGTGGCCCACAGCTACATGCTGCAAGGGGTCGGCAGAGAGGAGGCCTCTCGGCGATCGGTGGACTATTTCTGTGACAGCGTGCGGGTCAGCTCCGTGCGGCGCGCGAGCGCGGATCTGGGGCACTACCGGGACAAGAGCACCGGAAAGGCCGAGTACGAGAAGTGCCGGAAGTGGATGGGAGGCCGCGTCACGCGTAATGCGGGGCGCACCGATATCACCGGTTACATGGCGCTCTTCTGCGATCCCCGCCTCTCCGTGATCTTCGCGACCCGGCCCGGATATCCCCTGTACACCGTCCCCTTCATCCGTGTGTTCGGTCTGGTCCTCGGCCTGTGGGCGGCGTCGCTCGTGGCGACGGTCCTGGCCAGTGGCTTCGTGGTCCTGATTCTGCGGACGCTGGGGGTCTCCGTTCCCCTCGCCCTCCTGGGACAGGTGCTGTACTACGCGCTGCCGACGGGGAAGGAGTCCATGCTGCCGCTGTGCGAAGGGCTGCTGCTGAGCGTCCTGCTCGCGGCCGTCCTCGGATGTGTCCGCATACTGCGGGGCCGGATTCGGTCGGGAACGGCGCTATGCCTTTCGGCGTTCGCCGTCGCGGCAGTGGTCAAATACGCGCAGACCCTGTTGGCCGTCGCCGGAATCGCGGCCATGACCGGACTCCTCGTCTGCGTGCGCTGGGTACGGCGACGGGAGTTCTCACGGCCGGAGTTGGCGGTCCTCGCCGCGACGGCGGCGTTCGCGGTGGCGCTTCAGCTCGTCATCTCCGCTTTCGGGCTGCCGAGTACCCGGTCCAGTCTCGACGACCTGCTGTCCATTCACTACACGAGGCGCATGGCCCCTCATCCCCTGCACGAGTTCCTGCGCCTGAGCATCGCGTTCTGGCGAGAATGGCTGCGCGACTCGTTGGTGCAGCCGCTGGTACTGCTGCTCCTCGCGGGCGGGGCATGGGGAGCCTTCCGGTACCACCGCCCGTTCGGGTGCGTGATCGCCGGGATCGCCGTCGCGGGCGTCGTCAACCAGGCCGGACATCCCGAGGCGTCCATGGGGCCACGGCTGATGGTGATGGCGATGCTGCTTCCGGTGTGCGGCATCCCGCTCCTTGTCGAGAGCCATGCGAGACGGCACCGCACGCGGGAGCCGGACGTGGTCCTGCCCCCTCGTGTGGGCCGTCAGTCGCCGGCTCCCGAGACCACCTCGCGCTGACCTCGCGGCTGAGCTCCTGCTCAGCCGCGTCCGGGTCGGCCGCGTCCAGGTCAGCTGTACTCGGGAAGGCGCTCCGAGCGGTCGGCGGCCGCGGGGATGGTGATCATCGCTCCGCCGTCGGCCGACGCGTCCGTCTGCTCGCCCAGCAGGACCTGGCGTACGACGCGTTCGGCCGCCCGCCCGTCGTCGTACTCGCAAAAGCGCTCCCGGAACGCCCTGCGCAGGCGGGTCGACTCCGCGTCCCGCCAGGCGCCGGAGACGAGCAGCTTCGCCAGTTCCTCGTCGGAACGTGTGACGTGTCCCGGTGGCTCGGCGGTGATGTCGAAGTAGGCGCCCCGGGCCGCCTGGTAGGCGGCCCAGTCGTCGGCGTGCACGACGATCGGCCGGTCGAGGGCCGCGTAGTCGAACATCAGGGCCGAGTAGTCGGTGATCAGGGCGTCGCTGGCCAGCAGGACGTCCTCGACGTGCGGCTCGTCGGTGACGTCGGTCAGCGTGCCGCGGCGGTGCAGATCGCGCAGCAGCAGTGTCCGTTCGTGATGGCGGGCCAGGTTCGGGTGCAGGCGGACGAGCAGCCGGTGTCCGGGGCCGAGCGAATCGGCCAGCGCCTCCAGGTCGACCCGCCAGACATGGCCGCCCTTGCGGTAGTCGCGAAGCGTCGGCGCGTACAGCAGGACCGTCTCCGACGGCTGGATGCCGAGCCGGTCGCGCACCTCGGCGGCGCGCGCGGTCCCGTCCTGGACGAGGACGTCGTTGCGGGGGCTGCCACTGCGCAGTGACGTGAAGCGACAGGGGTAGGCCCCCTGCCAGATCTCCTCGGAGTACCGGTTCGCGACCAGGCTGAGGTCCCACCGGTCGCTGCGCCGCAGCATCCCGCGGACGTCCGTGCCGTGCCGGGCCCCCGGACGGTCCAGGAGGTCCAGCGCCATGTACTTGAGCGGAGTGCCCTGGTGGGTGTGGATGTGCACGGCGCCGGGGCGCTTCACCAGGTCACCGCCCCAGTTGCGGTTGTTGACCCAGTACGTCGCCCGCGCCATCACCCGGTAGTAGCGCCAGGATCCCAGCGTCACATGCTCCATGCCCGGTGGCAGCAGCTCCACCGCCTCGGGGTGGATGACCCACACGTTCCGGAAGTGTGGCGCCAGTTCGGTGGCCCGCGTGTGCACCGCGTAGGGATCGCCGTTCACGGCACGGCTGTGCCCGGCGGAGTAGACGGCGAGCTTCGGGTCCAGGGCACGCTTGAGCTGGACCCGGTACCAGCACCGCATGATCTGCCGGGCGACCACCGCGCGCAGCTTCCGCTTCCTGTTCCCCAGCGCGCCCCGCACGCGTCGCAGAGCGCCGAGGGCGACATGAGCGGGATGCGGAGCGACGGCCAGCAGCCGGAACTCCGCCCGGCGTCCGCCGAGCGGTGGGACGAAGCCCGGCGGCAGATGCCTGCGGTAGAACGCCCGGGTCCGCCGGTAGAACTCCCTCCGGTCGCCGCGGAGCACCCGTTCGGGGCGGGCCAGGGTGAACAGCATGTGGTCCAGGGCCCGCTCGAACAGCAGCGGTCGGGCCCAGTCGAGGCCGGGCCGCTCGGCGAGGAAGGCGAACAGCCCCTCGTACTGCGCGAAGATCTCGAAGTGCCGGCGCCCGGGGGTACGGGTGATCGCGCCCTGGCGCCGCTGCCGGTACTCGACACCGACGCGGTCCAGACAGGCGATCCGCTCCGCCGTGACCATCGTCTTGTAGGTGACGGGGGCGTCTTCGTACAGCCCCGGCGCGTACTGGAAGCCGTGCCGGAGGAAGAAGTCCCGGCGGTAGGCCTTGTTCCAGGCGACCAGGAACAGCTGGAGGTATTCGGGGTGGTCGCGGATGCTGAACGTGCTGGTGCCGGCCTGTTCGAGGAGTCCGGCGGCGTCGCTGCGGCCACCGCGGCCCCACCAGTGGGTGCGCACATGGTCGAAGACCAGGATGTCGGGGTCGCGGGTCACGTCGAGCCGGTCGGCGACCGCCCGCAGCAGTCCGGGCGTGTAGCAGTCGTCGCTGTCGAGGAACAGGACGTAGTCACCGGTGGCGTGCGGAAGGCCCGCGTTGCGGGCGCGGCCCAGGCCCACGTTCTCGGGCAGGTGAACGGCCTTCATCCGCGGGTCGCGGGCCGCGTACTCGTCGAGAATCGCTCCGGAACCGTCGGGCGAGCAGTCGTCGACGGCGATCACCTCGAGGTCGGTGAACGACTGGCCGAGCACGGAGTCGAGGCATTCGCGAAGGAACCCCTGGACCTTGAAGACGGGGACGATGATGGTGAAGCGGGGCACGGTGTCAGCTCCTCGGGGCGGTCGTCACGGCGGCGGGCGCGGCGGTCGGCACGGCGATCGTCACGGCGGCGGGCGCGGGCGTGCGGTGCGCGAGCGGAACCGGCGGCTCGATGGCCTCGGCCGGTTCCCCGAGCAGCACGCGGCGTACGACACGGTCGGCGGCGCGGCCGTCGTCGAACTCGCAGAACCGGGCGCGGAACCGGGCGCGCAGCGCGGCCGATTCGGCTCCCGCCCAGGACCCGGAGCGGAAGACGGCGGCCAGTTCGTCGGCGGTGCGGGCGACCGGGCCGGGCGGGGAGCCCAGGAAGTCGAAGGTGACTCCGCGCGTCTCGCGGTACACGTCCCAGTCGTCGGCGTACACGACGATGGGCCGGTCCAGGTTGGCGTAGTCGAACACGATCGACGAGTAGTCGGTGATGAGGGCGTCCGCGGCGAGACAGACGTCCTCGGACGAACGGTGCGCCGTGACGTCGATGATCCGCTCGTCGCGCAGGCGTCCCTGGTCGCCGTCGTAGAAGTAGTGGGCGCGCAGCAGCACCACGAAGTCGTCCCCGAGGGCGTCGCACAGCGCCTTCAGGTCGAGCTGGGTGTTGAACCCGGTGTGGTAGTCGCGGTGCGTCGGCGCGTACAGGAGCGCTGTGCGGCCTTCGGGGACACCGAGCTGCTTGCGAATGCGGTGCACATCGGACGCCGACGACGTGTAGTAGACGTCGTTGCGCGGATAGCCGTACTCGAGCATCTCGTACGAGGACGGGAAGGACCGTTCCCACACCTCCGTGGAGAGCCGGTTCGAGCTGAGGTTGTAGTCCCAGCGGTCGACCCGGCTCAGCAGGCGGTCGAAACTTCCGGTGGCGGCGGCGACCACTGGGTACTCGGCCTGCTCGATGCCCATCTTCTTCAGCGGGGTGCCGTGCTGGGTGGACAGGTGGACGGTGCCGGGGCGTTTGACGACCGCCCCCTCGAAGTTGGCGTTGTTGACGAGGTACTTGGCGCGCGCCAGCACCTCCCAGTAGCGGCGGCTGCCGATCACCGCGTGATCGATGTCCTTCGGCAGATGCTCCACCGCCTCCTCGGTGACGAGGAACACCGAGCGGATGTGCGGGGCCAGCCGCTGTGCGGCCGAGTGGATCGCGGCCGGGTTGCAGGCGTAACCACGACCCCAGTACGCGCAGTACACGGCCAGGTTCTCGTCGATGGGCCTGCGCAGATACGCCGCGTACATACCGCGCGCGCGCCGAGCGGGACCCGGCATCAGTGAAGTGGCCCGCTCCGCCGCCTGGTTGGCGCCGCGCAATGCCCGGAACGCGCTGTACGCACCGGTCGCGAGCAGCCGGTGCTGTACGCCGAGACTGCCCGACGGCGGCCGGAACCCGGCCGGGCGGTGGCGCCGGTACAGCCTGCCCGCCCGGCGGAAGAAGGCCCGGCGCAGGCGCGCGGGCAGCCGCTCGGGGTGCGCCGCCGTCTTCAGGACCACGGCGAAGAGGTGCCCGAACAGTGGCCTCAACCGGGCGGCGGGCAGCTGCTGTTCGATGGCTCGGGTCAGTACCAGCTCGACCTGGTCGAGGAGTTCGAGCTGGTGCTCGCCCGGCGTGTTGAGCCGGCTGCCCTGGCGTCGCAGGTGATGCCGTACGCAGACCGAGCGCAGCACGTCCGCCCGCTCGGCCGCGAGGGCGACCAGGCCGCCCCACCCGGCGTCCGTGAAATGCCCCTCGGGGAACACCAGTTGGTGCCCGGCGAGGAAGGCGCGACGGTAGGCCGCACTGAACGCGGGGACCTGTACGCCGATGACCCGCGGGTCCTTGTCGAGCGGGGGCGTGCTCGGCTCGCCCTCCCACCAGTGCACCCGTTCGTGCTCGAAGTAGAGGACGTCCACATCCTTGTGCAGCTTGGTGTCCAGGGCGGCCAGCGCGCCCGGCACCAGCACGTCGTCGCCGTCGAGGAAGAGCAGATACGTGCCCGTCGCCGCGGCCATGCCGGAATTGCGCGCCGCGCTCAGCCCGCCCGACGGCGGCGAGTGAACCGGGGCGACCCGGGAGTCCCGCGCGGCGTACGCGGCGGCGACCGTCCCGGCCGGTGAGTCCGGCGCGTCGCAGACCGGGATCAGCTCGAAGTCGCCGAAGGACTGGCTGAGGACCGAGTCCAGCGCTTGGGCCAGTCGCCCGGCGACTCCATGGGTGGGCACGATGACGCTGAAGCGGGGCATTCTGCTCTTTCTCTCAAGGAGCGTTCTCTCAAGGGACGCCGAGCCGGGGTTTCATCGGCCGGGTCGTCCGGCGGGCCGCCAGGTGGCAGGCCGGGTGGGCGTGGGCCGCGAGGGGCTGGAGGGCACGCGGACTCCGGTTCAGAGGTTCTCGGTGACGGGGACGGCGCCACCGGGGGGCGGCACGGTCGCCAGGGGAGCGGTCGGCCGGGCCTCGATGGCCGAGGGGACGGGGTGGCGCTCGGCGAGCGGGATGAACGGCGGTAGACCGGCTGTCTCGCCGAGCACCACACGGCGTACGACGCGCTCGGCGGCGCGCCCGTCGTCGTACGGGCAGAAGCGCTCGCGGAACGCGGCCCGCAGCTGCGTGGAGCGCGAGCCGCGCCAGTGCCCGGTCGCGAAGATGTCGATCAGCTCGTCCTCGCTGCGCGCGACCGCGCCCGGCGGGAAGGCGCGCAGGTCGAAGTAGGTGCCGCGGGCCGCCTCGTACGCCTCCCAGTCGTCCGCGTGGATGACGATCGGCCGGTGGAGGCCCGCGTAGTCGAACATCAGGGACGAGTAGTCGGTGACCAGGGCGTCCGAGGCGAGGCACAGGGACTCGATGCTCGGGTGGTCGGACACGTCGATCAGCCGGCCGCCCGCGGCGTGTGTCAGCGGGGCCTCGTACGAGTGGTGGGCGCGGGTCAGCACGACGAAGCGCGGACCGAGCTGGCGCAGCACGCGCTCCAGGTCGAGGGGGCGGCGCTGGGTGCGGCGGTAGTCGCGGTACGTCGGCGCGTACAGGACGGCGACGGAGCCCTCGGGGATGCCGAGCGACTCGCGCAGCCGTGCCACGTCGACCGAAGTCGCCTGCTGGAACACGTCGTTGCGGGGCAGGCCGTACTCCAGCGTCGTGAACCCGGCCGGGAAGACGCGCTCCCACACCAGGGTGGAGTGGCGGTTTGCGGACAGGCAGTAGTCCCACTTGTCGGCGCTGCGCAGCAGCTCGGTGAAGTCCGTGTCGCGGGCGGCCGCCGGGCGGTCCTGGAGGTCGAGGCCCATGTGCTTGAGCGGGGTCCCGTGCTGCGTCTGGATCATGATCTGGCCGGAGCGCTTGACCAGCCGTCGGTCGAAGTTGACGTTGTTCACCAGGTACTTGGAGCGGGCGAGTGCCGTCCAGTACGCGGCGGTGCCGGGCCGCAGCCTGCGCGTCGAGGCGGGGATCGTGTGGTGGTGCTCGGGGTGCGCGATCCACGCGGTGCGGACGCGCGGCGCGAAGGTGCGGAACGCGGACTCCAGGGCGCCCGGATTGCAGCCGTGGCCGCGGCCCCAGTAGCTGGAGAAGACGGCGCGGTCGGAGCGCAGGGGGAGGCGGAGCTGGACACGGTAGTGGAGTTGGAGCGCGGCGCCCCGGACCTTGCGAAGCAGTCGTGAACCGAGGTGCAGGGACTGCCGGTTGAGGTACGACGCCAGGGACAGCAGGCGGAAGGTGCGGTGGGTGCCGAGGCGGACCATCGCGTGCCGCAGACGAGTGCGGGCGCGGACGGGGGCGCCCGGCGTGCGGTAACGGCGGTAGTGGGCGCGGGCCCCGCGCAGGAACTCGGCGCGTGAACCGGCCGGCAGCCGGTCGCGCTTGAGGAACAGCGTCGAGAAGTGGTCGATCATGCGGCGGAACAGGACCGGGCGCCAGTGGGCCAGCTCCGGGTGCGCGTCGATGTGCGCGAAGACACGGTCGTACTGCTCGAAGATGTCGAAGTGCTTGCGGCTGCTGGTGCCGAGGATGCTGCCCCGGCGGCGCTGCCGGTAGTGGACGCAGACCCGGTCGAGGGTGGCGATCGTCTCCGCGGACATCAGCGCCGGGTAGGTCCAGGGCGTGTCCTCGTAGTAGCCGGACGGGAAGGTGAAGCCCTCGCGCTCGACGAACTCCCGGCGGTACGCCTTGTTCCACACCACCATCAGCACCCTGAGCAGCCCCGGCCGGTCGTCGAGCCGGAACGGCGCCGGGCCCTCCTCCGTCAGGTGCTCCGCGAACTGGTTGCGGACCGCCTCGCCCGACCAGTACGTGCGCGCGTAGTCGTAGACCAGGACGTCCGGTTCGGAGGTTTCCTTGATGCGGTCGGCGATCGCGCGCAGCGCGTCCGGGGTGAGGGTGTCGTCGCTGTCCAGGAAGATCAGATAGTCGCCGCTCGCGCACTTCAGGGCCGCGTTGCGGGCGCGGCCCAGACCGACGTTCTCCGGCAGGTGCAGGGCGTGCACCCGGGCGTCGCGGGCCGCGAACTCGTCGATGATCGCGCCGCCGGCGTCGGGCGAACAGTCGTCCACCGCGATCAGTTCGAGGTCCGGGTAGGACTGCTCCAGTACGGATTCAAGGCATTCATGCAGGTACGCCTGAACCTTGAACACGGGGACGATGACACTGAACCTGGGCAAGGGACATCCATGGGTCGGCGTGGGCATACCTGCCCGGGAACGGCCGAAGGGGTGACTTGGTTACGCCAGATGTGGCATACGGGGGATGTCGGGTGAACGCGGCGGGGCGTTCCGGTGACAGGACGAAGGGGCGGGCCGGTGTCGGCCCGCCCCTCAACTGCCTTGTTTGTACGGCTGTTTCAACTCGTCGGGTACGGCTGTTTCAGTGTGACGCGTACGGCTACTTCACCGCGCCCGCCATCACGCCGGACACGAACTGCCGCTGGAACGCGAAGAACACGGCCAGCGGGATCACCATCGAGATGAAGGCGCCCGGCGCCAGGATCTCGATGTTGCTGCCGAACTGCCGCACCTGCTGCTGCAGGGCGACCGTCAGCGGCTGCGAGTTCGAGTCCGAGAACACCAGGGCGACCAGCATGTCGTTCCACACCCACAGGAACTGGAAGATCCCCAGCGAAGCGATCGCCGGCGCGCCGAGCGGAAGCACGACGGTCGCGAAGAGCCGTGCCTCTCCCGCGCCGTCCAGCCGTGCCGCCTCCAGGAGTTCACGCGGGATCTCCGCGAAGAAGTTGCGCAACAGGAAGATCGCGAAGGGGAGTCCGAAGCCGACGTGGAAAAGGACGACACCGATGATGTCACCGAAGATCCCGATCTTGCCGAAGAGATCGGAGAGCGGGATCAGCGCCACCTGTACGGGCACCACGAGCAGCGCGACCACCACCAGGAACCACCAGTCGCGGCCTTTGAAGTCCATCCACGCGAAGGCGTATCCGGCCATCGCGCCGATGATCACGACCAGCAGGGTCGCCGGGACCGTGATCCAGATGGTGTTGAGCAGCGAACTGGTGATGGCGTCGTTCTCCAGGAGCGACTTGTAGCTCTTGGTGGTCAGCTGGGCGGGGGCCGTGAAGACCTTCCACCAGCCCGACGAGGCGATGTCGGTCGGGTCGCGGAACGACGAGACCAGCAGGCCGAAGGCGGGCACCAGCCAGAACAGCGCGACCAGGAACAGGAACACGCGCAGGGCGCTGCCGGCCGCGGCGCTCGCCAGCCGGGCGGCGGGGGAGCGCTTGGCGCGTACGGACGTGTCGAGTGCGGTCACCGCTCGCGCTCCTTCCTGAGTCGGCGGATGTTGACGAACATCACCGGCAGCACGAGCAGCAGCAGGATGACGCCGATCGCGCTGCCGACGCCGTAGTTGCCCCCGCCGCCGAAGGACGACAGGAACAGCTGGAGGGCCAGCACGTTGGCGTCGTCCTGACTGGGCTGCGGGGCGATGATGTAGACCAGGTCGAAGACCTTCATCACGTTGATCATCAGCGTGACCAGGACCACGATCAGGACCGGTGCGAGCAGCGGGACGGTGACCTTCCTGAAGACCTGCCACTCGTTGGCGCCGTCCACCCGGGCGGCCTCCAGGAGATTGCGGTCCACGCCCGCGAGACCGGCCGAGATCAGCACCATCGCGAAGCCCGCCCACATCCAGACGTAACTGCCGATGATGGCCGGGGTCACCAGGGTCGGGCCGAGCCAGTCGATCCCGTTGTAGGGGGCGGCGAAGTTCGAGCCCGGCAAGCGAAGTTGGGCCCCGTCCGCCACCTGGGGCAGGCGGAAGGTGCCGTCGGCGCCGCTCTTCGTGGACGCGACGACCTTGCCGTCCTTCACGGCCTCGACCTTGACGCCCTTCAGCGCCTTCTCGCCCGGGTCGACCGCGCCTTTCTTTCCGCCGCCGCCGAGCTTGAAGTCCAGCCAGACGGTGCCGGTGACCCCGGAGCCGCTCGCGGACTCGGCGTCCGCGGGGGAGCCGGGGAGCTTGTTCGGCGCGATGCCGACGAGCGGGAGGAGGGCGGGGGTGCCCGCGTGCACGGTGCCCGTCGTGGTGAAGGAACCGCCGCCGGACGCCTTCAGATCGCTGACCTGGGCGTTCGGCCTCGCCTTCGGGTAGACGGAGGAGTCGACGAAGGCGTCGTGCACGGAGGTGACGATCGCGTTGGCGACGCCCTGGTTCGGGTCCTGCTCGTACACCAGGCGGAAGATGATGCCCGCGGCGAGCATGGAGATCGCCATCGGCATGAAGACGATCAGCTTGAACGCCGTACCCCAGCGCACCCGTTCGGTCAGCACGGCGAAGATCAGGCCGAGTGCCGTGACGACGGCCGGGGCGACGGCGACCCAGATCGCGGTGTTGCGCACCGCGGTCAGTGTCTGGTCGTTGGTGAAGATGTCGCCGTAGTTCTCCAGGCCGACGAAGCCCGAGCCGTCGGCGTCGTACAGACTGCGCCAGACCGAGTACCCGATCGGGTAGACCACGAGCGCACCGAGCATCACCAGTGCGGGCAGCAGAAACAGCACCGCCACCCACAGTCTGGTCCCGGTCACGCTCTTGCGCGTTGCGGCGGGAGGCACCGGCGGCAGGGCGCCGGCGCCTCCCGCCTTCGCTGCCGAAGACGACATACCGCGCCGTCAGCTGCTCTTGTACGCCTTGGCGGCGTCGGCCTCGAGGGCGCTCTGGGCGCCCGCCACGTCCTTCGGGTTCTTCAGGAAGTCCTGGAGGTCCTTCCACTCGCCGATGCCCTGCGTGCCGCCGAAGGCCGCCGGGGCCTGGTCGGACATGTCGAACCGGAAGTCGTCACCGGCGGCGAGCAGCGCCTTCGCGATGTCCCGGGTGACGGCGTCCTTGTACTTACCGGTGTCCATCGCCTTGTTGGGCGAGATGAAGCCGCCCTGCGCCGCCCAGATCTCGGCCGCGTCGGTGGAGGCGAGGAAGGTCATCAGGGCCTGCGCGCCCTTGCTGTCCTTCAGCGCCACGGCGACGTCGCCGCCGCTCACCACGGGCGCCTTGGCACCGACCGCCGGGAACGGGAAGACCTTGGCGTCCGTGCCGACCTTCGCCTTGGTGTCCGCGTTGATGTTCGCGGTCACGAAGTCACCCTCGTAGACCATCGCGGCCGGGGTGTCACCGGAGAACGTCTGGGTGACCGACTTCGGGAACTCCGTCTGCAGCGCGCCGGAGCGGCCGCCCGCGATCAGGTCGTCCTTGCCCCACAGCTGCGCGAGCGTGGTCAGGGCCTCCTTGACCGACGGATCCGTCCACTTGATCTCGTGGGCGGCCAGCTGGTCGTACTTATCCGGACCGGCCTGGGAGAGATAGATGTTCTCGAACCAGTCGGTGAGGGTCCAGCCGTCGGCACCGCCGATGGAGACGGCCGGGGAGCCCGCGTCGGACAGGGTCTGGGCCGTGGACAGGAAGTCCTTCCACGTCGTGGGCGTCTTGGTGATGCCGGCGGCATCGAAGGCGGCGGTGTTGTACCAGACGAGGGACTTGTTGGCGGCCTTCACATAGATGCCGTACTGCTTGCCCTTGTACGCCCCGAGGTCCTTCCACCCGGTGGAGAAGTTCTTGTCGAGCTGGGCCTGCGCGTCGCTGCCCAATGGCTTGATCCAGCCCTTGTCGGCGAACTGGTGGAGCACGCCGACCTGCGGGAGGAACGCGACGTCCGGCGGCTTGCCGCCCTCGATCTTGGTACCGAGGAACGTGGAGGTGTTGTTGCCGGTCGGTACGAAGTTGACCTTGGCGCCGGTGCGCTTCTCGAACTCGTCCAGAACCTTGGTGAAGTTGTCCTGCTCCGGGCCGGTCCAGACGGCCGCGACCTCCAGGGTCTGCCCATTGAGTTTGGGCAGTTGAACGGAGGCGCTGCTTTCTGTGCTGCCGCCGCTCGTCTTGCCTCCGTTGGCCTTGTTGTTGTCGCTGCCGCCACACGCCGTGAGCGCGAGTGCGAGCGCGCCGGCGGTGACGGCGGCCGCGGCGGCTTGTGCGGCCCTGCGTGAGCTGTGCGTGGAGTGACTGGGCGACCTGCGTTTACGAAGATTGCTGCGCATCACTGCCCCGTTCTTCGTTCCTCGTCGAACGTCCCGAGCGCTGTCCCGTGCGCTCTGGTCTACGCCCGCGCCTGCGAGGGCGGCAAGAGCGCCAACACTGTCAAGTGAGCGATCGTTGCCGCGTCGTGACGTGTTCTGGCGTGGGCGCCAGAATTTTCCGGCTCGGGCATGATTTCAGCCCCTCCGGCGTTTCAAGCTTTCAGCCCCTCCGGCGTTTCAAGATTTCAGCCCCTCCGGCGTTTGAGGAGCGGGGGTCCAGGGGCAGCGCCCCCTGGCGGGGTCTGGGGCGGAGCCCCAGGAGGATGGGGGTCCCCCGCTCGAGCGAAGCCGCGAGTGGGGGAGGGTAGGGGCGGAGGGGGCGAAAAACCTCCCCACCCGCCCTGGGCCTACAGCAGCGACGGCACCTCAACCGCCGCGACCGAGCGAGCCGCCCGCTCCAGCGCACTGGCGAGGAGAGCCAAGTCCGTGGGCCCATTGCCGAGTTCACGGACGGGCCGGCGGGCCGGCGGGTCGCCCATCCGGTGCCACTCCAGGGGAACGACCGTGGGACGAAGCGTGGCCGTACGAGGAATCCGCCCCGTGACCCGCCCGGCCTGGAAGGGAGTCGCCCGCCCGTCCGGCCGCAGCAGCAGGCCACGACCGGGAGCGGGTTCGTCCGGCCCCGGCGACGGCGCGTCGAGGGTGATCCGCAGCGCGGCGGAACGAGCCAGCTCGGACTCCGCCGTACGCCCGTCGACCCCGGCCGCCGCCACAAGGTGCACCCCCAGCCGCTCCCCCTCACGGGCCACGGCCTCCAGCGCCCGCACGACCGACCCGGCCGAGGGCCGCCCCGGCGACCCCAACGCCGGCGAAAGCAGCGCGTCCAGGTCATCGACGACCACGACGAGGCGGGCGAGCGGCGGCCCCGGCTCCGTACGCTCCCTGGCCGCCGCGGGCCGCAGCCGCAGGGTGGAACTGGGCGGCGCGTCGAGATCCCCGGCGCCGGACGACGTGCCGGCCGCGCCGGACGCCGCGCCCGCCGAGCGCTGCGTGACCATCCGCCCCGACACCTCGCGCCGCGTATGCCACGCCGCGAAGTCGAGCCGCCCGAGCAGCTCGGCCCGCCGCTTCAGCTCGGCGCTCAGCGACTGGGCGAACTCCCGCATGCGGACGGGGTCGTTGGCGGCGAGGTGTGTGGTGACGTGCGGGAGGTCGGTGCAGACGCGCAACCCGTCGCCCGGCCCGGCACCGTGGCCCGCTCCGCCGTTGCCTCCGGTGCCGTCCCGTCCGTCTATGAGGACGATCCCGAGGCGGTCGGGGCGCTCGGCGGCGGCGAGGGCCGCGGCGATGGACCGCAGCAGTTCCGTACGGCCGCTGCCCGACGGTCCCTCGATCAGCAGATGCGGGCCCTCGGCCGCGAGATCCACGCAGACGGGCCCGCGCGGCCCGGCACCGAGCACGGCCCAGCCCCGCCCGCCGAGCGCCTCCGCGTCGTCGGTCGCGTCCGCCCAACGCGCCATCAGCGACGCCGGGGTGGCCCGCGCCAGCCCCAGCTCGTCGAGCAGCCGCGCCATTTGAGGCAACGGCACGGACACCCGCGCGTGCCGCTCCCCATGCGCCCCATCCGTACGCAACGGTGCGAGCGCCCGCGCGAACCGCTCAGCCCAGGCCGCCGACACGGCGTCGACCGCGGCGACGGTGCCGTGACCCAGGGGGCCGCGCGGCGAGTGTGCGGCGGAGCCGCTGTGCGGGGACCCGGCGCCAGGAGAGCTGCCGTCGGTGGGCCTGCCGTAGCCGTAGCCACCGTGGGTGGCTCCGGCGGGCTCGCGGTGGGTGCCAGGGGCGGGCTCGGAGGGTCGGCCCGGGGCGGGCTCGGGACGGATACCAGCCGTACCAGTCGTACCGGCCCCCGCCGCATCGCCCTGCCCGCGTCCTGCGGGGCGGCCCCGGGCGGGCCCCGCAGGCCCACCCGGCGCCACCCGCAGCAACCGCAGTGCCGTAGCCACATCCCCGCTGAGCAGCGCGACCGCCCCGCACTCGCGGAACGCCGGTGACGCCTCGCACGCCGCCTCGTAGGTGTCCGTCACCGGTGACGCGGGCGACGCCGCGACGGTCTCGGCGAGGCATACGACGTGAATCCCGGCCCGCGCGCCCTCGTGCGCCAGCCGCACCACGGCCTCCCGTAGGTCGGCGGCACCGGGATCCCCGTCCACGACGAGGACCGTGTACGGCCCCTCGAAGGCGCCGTCCGCCGGGTCCTCGTCCCGCGCCCAGGAGGGCCGTCGGGCCCCGCCGCGCACCTCGGCGTCCCGGCGACTGGACGGGGTGACTCCGTCGCCGGTGCCGTCGGAGGGGAGGCGGCCGGCTTCTCGGCCGTAGGCGCCGGACCGGGTGCCCGGAGCGTCGGCGGCGCGGGGTGCGCCCGGTGTGCGGACCGTTTCCGGCGGGTGGTCGTCCAGGCGGCGGAGGAGTTCGTCCGTGCGGGCCGTCGCCTGTTCGCGGTCGTAGGCGAGGAGGAGGCGGCAGTCCTGGCCGTGGGTGGGGCGGAGGTGGGGGAGCCAGCCGAGCCAGGACCACTCGGCGGTGCGCTCCTCCGCCGTGCGGGAGCGGTCCGTGCTGATCAGGACGAGCTCGAGGGCGTCCGGGGAGTGCAGCGCGGCGAGCTGGGCCACGACCGCGCGGGCCAGCCCCGCCAGGCGCGCCCGCGGTCCGGCCAGGCCCAGTGTGCCGACCTCCCGCAGGTCCGCGGTGACCGGCACCGCGGGCAGCAGCCCCGAGCCGTCGGGGGCCGCGCGGTCGGCCGTACCCAGCCGCACCGTCAAGGCCTCGGGGTGCCCGGGGCCGCGCTCCCACAGCCGCGGTCCCGGTCCCAGCGCCGTGAGCAGCAGCGTCGCCGGGTCGGGCCAGCTCTCCGGCGACTGCGGCAGGGCGGGCAGCGGCTCCTCCGTCGCGGCTTCCGTCGCGTCGTACACCTGCTCCCGGGCTCCCACCGGCTCACCGCGTCCCCCGGCCAGCCGCCGCGCCCAGGCGCCGAGCCCGCCCCGCTTGCGTACGCCCGGCGGCACGTCCGTGCCTCGTGGGGGAGTGCCCTTTCGGCTGCCCGCGCCGGACACGTCCGTGGCCCCGGTGGGAGGGTCGCTGTGCGCGACCGACGCGGGACCGCCCCCCGGCCTGCTCTCGATCCGGGGCGCCCCGCCCTGTTCCGGCACAACGGACGGCACGGCGGGCGAAGCGGCGGGCGGTATGGCCGGACCGTGCTCCTGCGCGCCGGGTACTCCTCCCGCGGCTCCCCATTCGGCCGATCCGTAGGCGTGATGGGTGTCTCCGGCGGGCGGGAGCGGCGCGCTGTCGGCCGTCCCGGTGGCCGGGGTCCGGCCGACGCCGCCCACGCGCGCGTGGGGCACGGTCGCGGCCGGTGTCGTCGGCCTCGCGGGCATCGACCCGGGGCGTACGGCACCGCCGTCGCCGGGGACGTCGGAAGCACCGGAACCCTGCCCGGCTCCCGCCGCCACCCGCACATGCCCCTCCCCGTCGGGTGCCGTCCCCAGGGCCCCCGCACCGCCGGGCGGAGCCAGTCGCAGGGCGGACTCGCCGACGCGCAGGAGCGCTCCCGGCGCGAAGCGGACCGGGCCGGTGCCGACGCGGGTGCCGTCGAGCGTCGTGCCGTTCGTGGAGCCGAGGTCGGCGACCGAGACGCGGCCCTCGGGGGTGACCGTGACCGCGCAGTGCAGGCGGGAGACGTCGGGGTCGTCCAGCGGCACGTCCGCGTCGGCGGAGCGGCCGATGTGGATCTGGCCGCCGTGCAGGAAGTGGACGCCGCCCGCGTCGGGGCCCGCGATCACATGGAGTTGGGCCGCGCCGTCGTCCACGTCGGGACCGGGCTCGGCGGGCGCGCCCAGGGACAGCACGGCGCCGTCGGTCAGCGGGGGCTCCCCCAGCGTGCAGCGCTGCGCGTCGAGGCGCTCGGCAGCCGCGTACAGCACGACCTGACCGTCGCCCCCGCCGACCGCCGAGGCCAGTCCCGACGCCACCGCGGCCAGCGCCGTCCCGGCGGGCGCGGTGACCAGCACATCGCAGGCGGCGGCACGCCCCCGCGGCTCCGAGGGCGGGCCCAGCGGGTCTACGACGGTCAGCCGGATCTGCATCGCCGTCAGCGGTCCCTTCCGCGCAGGTGTCCGCGACGAGGACGAGGCTGCGCTGCGGTCCCCCCACCGCAGATTCCCCCACCGCACACGGGCACGTCGGCCAGTACTGAAGGCATCCTCGCACCTGCCACTGACAACACGCCCGCCACCCACCCGTAAGTGATCTTGATTGGTCGGCTCTGCCCGTAAAAGTGCCTGCCCAGTGCCCGACAGGTGCCCGCTTGAGATCGGTCACGCCAAGGCTTCGGCAACCAACCGCCCGGACCGAGCGTCCTTCCTTCGAACATGTACGGGAACGTGTACGTAAGCGCTTATGCGGAACACAAGCACCTGTGGGACCCATAGGAAGTGTGGGACCTGTGGAAAGCACAGAAAGACGACAGCCCAGTGCCATGTAGCGCGGCACTACAGTGGGTCGGAACACCTGTACCACGGTGATCACGGTGGACGGACCAGGCAAGCAAGCAACGGGCAAGCAAGCAACAGGGAGCGCATGACGTGCGGCCGGTAGGGAGCAAGTACCTCCTTGAGGAGCCGCTGGGGCGCGGCGCCACAGGCACCGTCTGGCGAGCCCGCCAGCGGGAGGCGGCAGGCGCCGAGGCGGCGGTCCAGGGCCAGCCCGGCGAGACCGTGGCGATCAAGGTCCTCAAGGAGGAGCTCGCGAGCGACGCGGACATCGTGATGCGCTTCCTGCGCGAGCGGTCCGTGCTGCTGCGGCTGACCCACCCGAACATCGTGCGCGTACGGGACCTCGTCGTCGAGGGTGACCTGCTCGCGCTCGTCATGGATCTCGTCGACGGCCCCGATCTCCACCGCTACCTGCGTGAGAACGGCCCCTTCTCGCCCGTCGCCGCCGCCCTGCTCACCGCCCAGGTAGCCGACGCGCTCGCCGCCAGCCATGCCGACGGCGTCGTCCACCGCGACCTGAAGCCCGCGAACGTCCTGCTCAAGCAGGACGGCGGCCAGATGCACCCGATGCTGACCGACTTCGGCATCGCCCGGCTGGCGGACTCCCCGGGCCTGACCCGGACCCACGAGTTCGTCGGCACGCCCGCCTATGTCGCGCCCGAGTCGGCGGAGGGGCGTCCGCAGACGTCCGCCGTCGACATCTACGGGGCGGGCATTCTGCTGTACGAGCTGGTCACCGGGCGTCCGCCGTTCGCCGGTGGGTCCGCGCTGGAGGTGCTGCACCAGCACCTGAGCGCCGAGCCGCGCCGTCCGTCGACCGTCCCGGACCCGCTGTGGACCGTCATAGAACGCTGCCTGCGCAAGAACCCGGAGGAACGGCCCAGCGCCGAGAACCTCGCGCACGGACTGCGCGCCGTCGCCGCGGGCGTCGGCGTGCACGCGAACGCCGCGCAGATCGCCGCCGCGGAGGGCGTGGGGGCGCTGCTCGCCCCCGACCCGTTCCCGGCGGCCGTCCCGGGCGTTCCCGGTGCGGCCGATCCCACGCAGGTGCTGCCGCACGGCGCGGGCGCGTACGACCCGAACGGCGCGACCAGCGTCCTGCCGCACACCGGTGCCGCCGACCCCACGTCCGTCCTGCCCAACCGTGGCGCGGCCGATCCGACCGCCGTCATGCCGCCGGTGGGGCAGAACCAGCCCGGCGGGCCGGGGCCCGAGGACCCGCATCCCTGGCAGAACCAGCTGCGCGCGGCCCGCGACCGCAATGAGCAGACGCAGGTCCAGTACCTCGACCCGAACGAGGATCCGCTGCGCCGCCGTCCTCAGCGCCAGGTCGCACGGCCCCAGCAGCGCCCGCCGCAGGGCCAGCAGCCGCCGCCCGGGTACGGGTATCCGCAGCAACAGCCGCAGCAGTACGCGCAGCAGCAGCCTCAGCACCAGCAGCCGCAGCGCTACGCGCCCGCCCCGCAGCAGCAGCCTCAGCCGCAGCGCTACGCGCCCGCGCCGCAGCAGCCCCAGCAGCCCGCGCCGCGTCAGCCGCGTGAGCCCCGTCAGCGCAGCGCCAACCCGACGAAGATTCCGGGCCTCGGCTGCCTCAAGGGGTGCCTGTTCACCGTCGTCATCCTGTTTGTCGCCGCTTGGCTGGTCTGGGAGTTCAGTCCCCTTCAGGGGTGGATCGGGACCTCCAGGGGTTATTGGGGCGAGCTGACCCACGTGTACAACCAGGTGACCGACTGGATCGGGAAGCTGGGCGGCAGCTCAGGGAACTGACTCTGGGGACTTGTCGACATCTGACGGGTGATTTCCGTCTCCGCGGTAAAGATTGGCTCCTCGGACGCGTACTTTTAGCGACAACCACGCGTCTGTAGGAGCAGTCTTGGCACGCAAGATCGGCAGCCGGTACACCGCGAACCAGATTCTGGGGCGGGGCAGCGCCGGCACGGTGTGGCTGGGTGAGGGACCCGAGGGGCCCGTCGCCATCAAGCTGCTGCGCGAGGACCTCGCGTCCGACCAGGAGCTCGTGGCGCGTTTCGTGCAGGAGCGCACGGCGCTGCTCGGTCTCGACCATCCCCATGTCGTCGCGGTGCGAGATCTCGTCGTGGACGGCAACGATCTCGCGCTCGTCATGGATCTCGTACGGGGTACGGACCTGCGCACCCGGCTCGACCGGGAGCGGCGGCTCGCCCCCGAGGCCGCGGTCGCGATCGTCGCCGACGTCGCGGACGGGCTCGCGGCCGCGCACGCCGCCGGGGTCGTGCACCGGGACGTGAAGCCCGAGAACGTGCTGCTCGACATGCAGGGGCCGCTCGGGCCCGGTGGCTCGCACCCCGCGCTGCTGACGGACTTCGGTGTGGCCAAACTCATCGACTCGCCCCGGCGGACCCGGGCGACGAAGATCATCGGCACGCCCGATTATCTCGCGCCCGAGATCATCGAGGGGCTGCCGCCGCGGGCCGCCGTCGACATCTACGCGCTGGCGACGGTGCTGTACGAGCTGCTGGCCGGGTTCACGCCCTTCGGCGGCGGGCACCCCGGGGCGGTCCTGCGCCGGCACGTCACGGAGACCGTGGTGCCGTTGCCCGGGATCCCGGACGAGCTGTGGCAGCTGATCGTGCAGTGCCTGGCGAAGGCACCGGCGTCACGGCTCAGGGCGTCGGAGCTGGGGGCTCGGCTGCGGGAGCAGTTGCCGTTGCTGGCCGGGATGCCGCCCTTGGACGTGGATTCTCCCGACGCGGAGTCGGCGGACGCGGACGAGGCGTACGAGGAGACGGCGGAGCCGTCCGCGCCGCGGTCGTCGGTGCGGCGGGGGGCCGTGCCACTGGTGCCGGGGGCCGCGCCCGACTCGAACCGGGACACGCATACGTCGATGCGGGTGCCGGCGCCGGACGAGCTCGCGGGGGGCGCGCGGGGTACGGCGCGCGCGCCACGGGCCGCGGGTGCGCCGCGTCCGGGGTCGGCGCGTCATCGGGCGTCCGCCCGGCGGCGGCGCATCACGCTCGGTGTGGCGAGTGTTGTTCTCGTCACGGCGGTGGGTGTCGGGATCTGGGTCGCCACGTCGGGGGACGACGCGGGGGCGCCGCCTTCGGACACGAAGAACTCGGCACCGGCGTCGCCGTGACCCAAGGGGGTTTCGCCCCCGCCTCCCCTACCCTCCCCACCCTCGGCTTCTCCCCCACTCTCGACTTCGCTCGAGCGGGGGGACCCCCATGAGCGGGGGACCCCCATCGACCTGGGGCTCCGCCCCAGACCACGCTCCTCAAACGCCGGAGGGGCCGGATCGTGGCCCCCAGAGGCGAGGGGCAAGCCCCGCTTGCCGCAGCCGTTACGCTGGAGGCGTGGCAGTCGTCGATGTATCCGAAGAGCTCAAGTCCCTCTCCTCGACCATGGAGTCGATCGAGGCCGTCCTGGACCTCGACAAGCTGAGGGCAGATGTCGCCGTGCTCGAGGAGCAGGCGGCCGCGCCGTCCCTGTGGGACGACCCGGACGAGGCGCAGAAGATCACCAGCAAGCTGAGCCACCTCCAGGCGGAGGTCAGGAAGGCCGAGGCGCTGCGCGGGCGTATCGACGATCTGAGCGTGCTCTTCGAGATGGCCGAGGAGGAGGACGACCCGGACACCCGCGCCGAGGCCGAGTCCGAGCTCGCGTCCGTCAAGAAGGCGCTGGACGAGATGGAAGTCCGGACGCTGCTCTCCGGGGAGTACGACTCCCGTGAGGCCGTCGTCACCATCCGCGCCGAGGCCGGCGGCGTCGACGCCTCCGACTTCGCCGAGAAGCTCCAGCGCATGTACCTGCGCTGGGCGGAGCGGCACGGCTACAAGACGGAGCTCTACGAGACCTCGTACGCGGAAGAGGCCGGCATCAAGTCGACCACCTTCGCCGTCCACTCCCCGTACGCGTACGGAACGCTGTCCGTGGAGCAGGGCACGCACCGCCTGGTCCGGATCTCGCCGTTCGACAACCAGGGGCGTCGCCAGACGTCGTTCGCGGGAGTCGAGATCCTGCCCGTCGTCGAGCAGACCGACCACATCGAGATCGACGAGTCCGAGCTGCGCGTGGATGTCTACCGCTCCTCGGGACCCGGCGGCCAGGGCGTCAACACGACCGACTCCGCGGTCCGGCTGACCCACCTCCCCACCGGCATCGTCGTCTCCTGCCAGAACGAGCGGTCGCAGATCCAGAACAAGGCGTCCGCGATGAACGTTCTGCAGGCCAAGCTCCTCGAGCGGCGCCGGCAGGAGGAGCAGGCCAAGATGAACGCCCTCAAGGGCGACGGCGGCAACTCCTGGGGCAACCAGATGCGTTCGTACGTCCTGCACCCGTACCAGATGGTCAAGGACCTGCGCACCGAGTACGAAGTCGGCAACCCCGAGGCCGTGTTCGGCGGCGAGATCGACGGCTTCATCGAGGCCGGAATTCGCTGGCGCAAGCAGCAGGAGAAGTAGGGCGGGGCATTAACGCCTTTTTGTCGACAAGGCAACTGCCGTCTTCCGGACGGCAGTTGCCTTTTGTGTGTGGGTTGTCTGGGTTTTACATCACAGTCACATGTCCTCACGGCAGGCAAATGATGTTGATCCGGACATCGCGTACGCAACGACCTTGACGTTGCTTTGAAAACTGGGAAGGGTAACGCGTGGCATGCGTATCTCCGGGGCGCATGTGAACCGGGGGGCTTGAGTGCCACCTGTGACGCCGTGGCCCCGGGCGCTGCTCCATTGACGATCAGCTACTGGGGGTAGCAGGCAGATGACCAAGAAGACGCGGATTCGCGTAGCGCGGATAGCCGCCGGTGCGGTGATCGCAGCCGGTGCTTCGCTGACCGCCGCGGGTGCCGCTTCGGCTCTCGACCTCGGCGTGAGCGTGGGCGGCCTGAGCGCGGGCGTCAGCGTGGACGAGAACGGTGTCGGCGTGAAGGCCGGTGTCGACGACCCGACCCCGACCCCGACCGAGACGGGTATTCCGACCGCGGAGCCGCCCACCCCGACGCCCACCGAGACGACGCCGGCTCCGACGGCCACCACGCCGACCGAAGAGCCGACGGAACCCACCGAGGAGCCGACCGAGCCGACGGACCCGACCGAGGCGCCCACCTCCACCCCGACCGACGGTTCCGGCACCGGCAACGGCACGGGCGGCAACGACACCGACCCCGACGGCGGCTCCAAGCCCGTCGAGCAGGGTGAGGGTTCCTCCTCCCTGACCGACACCGGCTCGGACACCTCGTCCGACACCTCCGCCCAGGGCACGAGTGACGGCCAGCTCGCCGAGACGGGTGCGGGCCAGACCACGTTCCTGCTGGTCGGCGCCGCCACGATGATCGCCGGCGGTATCGGCTTCCGCCTGCTGCCGCGCCTCGCGGCCGGCCGCGGCGGTGCCGCAGCCTGACGCACGCGCGCATGAGAAAGGCCCGGAGCAGCTTGCTCCGGGCCTTTCTCATGTCAGGGGCGGGGCGGCCGTCACAACGCCGTTCCCGCAGGTCTCACGCCGTCTGACGCGCGGGCCTCACACCGTCTTGTGTGCGGGTCTCATACCGTCTGGCGCGCGGATATCACACCGTCTGGTGCGCCACCAGTGCCAGCGCCGCGATCAGCACGGCCAGCAGCGCGATCAGCGCCATGGGGTTCAGGCCCGCGAAGGGGCTCTCCTGCTGGAGCCGCTCACGGTTCGCGCGGCAGACGGGGCAGCGGCCCTCACTCACGGGCGCCGCGCAGTTCGCGCACACCAGTCGGTCGTACGTCATGCGCTCGCCCTCCTTGCGCCTTCTCTCCGCGTACATAACGCCGCGGGGAACGCAACCGTTCCCCCTCCACTGTGCCAGGTTCCGCGGATTTCGGCGCGGCTCGCCTTATCCTGCCCCGCTCTGGCGGGATCGAGGCCTGTAGATGGACAAGAAAGGACCCTCGGAGCCCTTCAGATCCGTGACAAAACGTGCAAGCCTCGCACAACCCTGTACGCCGACTGCGCTCGCACACCCGGTTCGCGTATGGTCACGCACACCTACCCCCGGCGACCCGTGGTGCATCCGTGATCCGATTCGACAACGTCTCCAAGGTCTACCCCAAGCAGACCCGCCCCGCTCTCAGGGATGTCTCCCTGGAGGTCGAGCGCGGAGAATTCGTGTTCCTCGTGGGGTCCTCCGGCTCCGGAAAGTCCACCTTCCTGCGGCTGATCCTCCGCGAGGAGCGGTGCAGTCACGGTCAGGTGCACGTCCTGGGCAAGGACCTCGCGCGCATCTCCAACTGGAAGGTGCCGCAGATGCGCCGCCAGCTGGGGACCGTGTTCCAGGACTTCCGTCTCCTGCCCAACAAGACGGTCGCCGAGAACGTGGCCTTCGCGCAGGAGGTCATCGGCAAGTCCCGCGGCGAGATCCGCAAGTCCGTGCCCCAGGTGCTCGACCTCGTCGGGCTCGGCGGCAAGGAGGACCGGATGCCGGGCGAGCTGTCCGGTGGTGAGCAGCAGCGTGTGGCCATCGCGAGAGCCTTCGTGAACCGGCCCAAGCTCCTCATCGCCGACGAGCCGACCGGAAACCTCGACCCGCAGACCTCCGTCGGCATCATGAAGCTGCTCGACCGCATCAACCGGACGGGTACGACCGTGGTGATGGCGACCCACGACCAGAACATCGTGGACCAGATGCGCAAGCGCGTCATCGAGCTGGAGCAGGGCCGTCTCGTCCGCGACCAGGCGCGCGGCGTTTACGGCTACCAGCACTGACCGCCACGTCCCCGCAGCTGTCCATGGAAAGGCCTGAGTAGACGCCATGCGCGCCCAGTTCGTTCTGTCGGAGATCGGTGTCGGTCTCCGTCGCAATCTGACGATGACCTTCGCGGTCGTCGTCTCGGTCGCCCTCTCGCTCGCCCTGTTCGGCGGTTCGCTCCTGATGAGCGACCAGGTGAGCACGATGAAGGGCTACTGGTACGACAAGGTCAACGTCTCGATCTTCCTCTGCAACAAGAGCGACGCCGAGTCCGACCCCAACTGCGCCAAGGGCGCGGTCACCTCCGACCAGAAGAAGCAGATCCTCGCCGACCTGGACAAGATGTCCACGGTCGTCCAGAAGGTCACCTACGAGTCGGCGGACGAGGCGTACAAGCACTACAAGGAGCAGTTCGGCGACTCCCCGCTGGCCAGCTCCCTCACGCCGGACCAGATGCAGGAGTCGTACCGCATCAAGCTGAAGGACCCGGAGAAGTACCAGGTCATCGCGACCGCCTTCGACGGCCGTGACGGTGTCCAGTCCGTGCAGGACCAGAAGGGCATCCTGGACAGCCTCTTCGGGTTGCTCAACGGCATGAACTGGGCCGCGCGCGCGGTGATGGCGATGATGCTGATCGTCGCCCTGATGCTGATCGTCAACACGGTGCGCGTCTCGGCGTTCAGCCGGCGGAGAGAGACCGGGATCATGCGCCTCGTCGGCGCCTCCGGCTTCTACATCCAGGCGCCGTTCATCATGGAGGCCGCGGTCGCCGGGCTCATCGGCGGTGGTGTCGCCTGCGGCTTCCTGCTGATCGCCCGCTACTTCATCATCGACCACGGTCTGGCCCTGTCCGAGAAGCTGAACCTGATCAACTTCATCGGCTGGGACGCCGTGTTGACGAAGCTGCCGCTCATTCTCGCGACGAGTCTGCTGATGCCCGCGCTGGCCGCGTTCTTCGCGTTGCGCAAGTACCTGAAGGTGTGACGCATGCCAAGGGGGCCGTACTGCCAACCGGCAGTACGGCCCCCTTGCGTTGTCCTACACTCACCGGCATGTCAGGTCGTGACCTGTTCTGTCAGCCCCGCCGCATCCGCCGCGGGGCCGCCCTGACATTGGTGTTCGCGAGCGTCCTCTTCGCGGGTGCGGCGACCGGATCCTTCCCGGACCCCGACCGGAAATCTCCCTCCGCCCCTTCGCCCGCGTCCCGTTCGACGCCGGCGGGCAACCACGAGGACGTCACCGAGGCCGCCGCCGAGGCCATGGCCGACGGGAAGTCCCCCATGGAGGCCGCCGAGCGCGCCGTCAGCCGCAGCGGCGACCGCTGGGGCGCGGTCTACTCCCAGGGCGAGTACAAGGAGTTCGAGGAAGCCCTCGACGGCCAGTACACCGGCGTCGGGCTGTGGACCCGGCGCGAGCGCGACGGACGTATCGAGGTGACCCGCGTACAGAGCGGCTCTCCCGCGGCCGCCGCCGGGATCCGCAAGGGCGACCGGCTGCGCAGTGTCGACGGCGAGAAGGTGGACGGCCGGCCGGTCACCGAGGTCGTCTCCTTACTGCGCGGGGACGCGGACGACGCGGCCGCGGGGACGGAGGTCTCCCTCGGCCTGCAACGGGGCACGCGCGCGTGGAGCGAGACACTGCGCCGGGCCACGCTGTCCACGGACTCCGTGACCGTCCGAAAGCTCGCCGGCGGCGTCACCGTGATCAAGGTCGCCGCCTTCACCAAGGGCTCGGGCGACCTCGTACGGACCGCCGTCGCCCAGGCGCCCCAGCGGTCCGGGATCGTCCTCGACCTGCGCGGCAACTCCGGAGGCCTGGTCACCGAGGCCGTCACCACCGCCTCCGCCTTCCTCGACGGCGGCCTCGTCGCCACGTACGACGTGAACGGGGAGCAGCGCGTCCTGCACGCCGATCCCGGCGGCGACACGACCAGACCCCTGGTCGCGCTCGTCGACGGCGGCACGATGAGCGCGGCCGAGCTCCTCACCGGCGCCCTCCAGGACCGCGGCCGCGCGGTCGTCGTGGGCTCCAGGACCTTCGGCAAGGGCTCGGTCCAGATGCCGAGCCGGCTGCCCGACGGCTCCGTCGCCGAGCTGACCGTCGGGCACTACCGCACCCCGTCCGGGCATGGCGTCGACGGGGTGGGCATCACGCCCGACCTGGAAGCGGACGACGCGGCGCTGGCGCGGGCCGAGACCGTGCTGAGCGGGCTCGGGGACCCCTCGTAGCGGACCGCGGGGACCCCTCCTGGCGGACCGCGGGGACCCTTCATGGCGGACCGCGGCGACCCCTCGCGGCGGACCGGTCGCGGTCCTCGTAATCAGCTTTCCCTCGGACCCCCCTGTAGTGCGAAAATGGCCAGCACTATGAGTAAGGGAATGTACGTACCGAAGGAGTCCCAGCCGAAGCAGGGCGGTCAGTCAGGCTCCGGCAAGGCCAAGGACGGCAAGCGCAAGATCGTCGCGCAGAACAAGAAGGCACGTCACGACTACGCGATCATCGACACCTACGAGGCCGGGCTCGTCCTGACCGGCACCGAGGTGAAGTCGCTGCGCCAGGGACGCGCCTCGCTGGCCGACGGCTTCGTCCAGATCGACGGGGGCGAGGCGTGGCTGCACAACGCCCACATCCCCGAGTACAGCCAGGGCACCTGGACGAACCACACCGTGCGGCGCAAGCGCAAGCTGCTCCTGCACCGCGAGGAGATCGACAAGCTGGCCTCGAAGTCCGAGGAGACGGGTCACACGATCGTGCCCCTCGCCCTGTACTTCAAGGACGGTCGGGCGAAGGCCGAGATCGCGCTCGCCCGGGGCAAGAAGGAGTACGACAAGCGGCAGACCCTGCGCGAGAAGCAGGACCGGCGGGAGTCGGACCGCGCGATCGCGGCGGCCAAGCGGAAGCAGCGGGGCGAGTAGGCGGTCGGTCGCCGGGAATAGGCTGGCATCGTCGTGCGTTGGTCACGTACGATGGCATCTGCACCTCAGAGCAGGTGCGCAGCAGTTTGAAAAATCAACATGGGGATGATCGGTTTCGACAGCGGCTGTCGAAGCAGGGGAAGCGAGCCGAGGAAGCGGCAATGATCTCGTAAACCATATGTCGCAACCAATAATCGCCAATTCCAAGAGCGATTCCCAGTCCTTCGCCCTCGCTGCCTAATAACAGCGACTGAAGGACCCTAAATGGGTGTCAGCCCGGGGGTGTTCCCGACCCGGACCCTGGCATAATCTAGGGAACTAAACCTCCGAGCCCGGTCACGGGGTTCGGCGGGAAATCAAACAGTGACTGGGCCCGTCGGCGACTTGTTCGCGTGATCGCCGGGGCCGAGAAAATCGCAGCGAACTGCGCTCGGAGAAGCCCTGATTCTGCACCGTTGGACGCGGGTTCGATTCCCGCCATCTCCACGATCTGGAGGTGTACCGTGCTCGCAAAAAGCGCGAGCCCGGTCCACCCCGTCGTATTTCTGGGGGCATGCCCCCAGACCCCCTCATCCCATGTGAGACAGAGGCCCGGTGGTCGTGACGACCACCGGGCCTCTGTCGTGGAGCGCCGTCTTCGGGGATGCTGCTGAGGCATGAAGAGACCCGTGAGCACATCCGCGAAACGTGTCAATTCCCGTACCCGCCGGTGGAGTTGCGCCGCCGCTCTGGCGCTGGCGGCGGCCACCCTGAGCTGGAGCGCACCGGCCGGGGCGGACTCCGACCGCAGCGGCCTCCCGGAGGCCATCGACACCATCCTGGGCGACAGCCGGATGGCGGGCGGGGCCGCGAGCGTGGTCGTCGCCGACGCCGCGAGCGGTGACGTGCTGTACGCGCACCAGCCCACCTCCCGCCTGATGCCCGCCTCCAACACCAAGCTGGCCACCTCGACCGCCGCGATGGAGCTGCTCGGACCCGACTACCGGTTCACCACGGACGTCCTCGCGAGCGGGCGGCGGCATGGCCCGGTGCTCGACGGTGATCTGTATCTGCGGGGCACGGGCGATCCCACCCTGCTCGCCGACGACTACGACCGGCTCGCCGCGCGCGTCGCCGAGTCGGGGGTCACCCGGGTGAGCGGGCGCCTGATCGCCGACGACACACGCTTCGACGATCAGCGGATCGGCAGGTCGTGGGCCGCCGACGACGAGTCCTCCTACTACGCGGCGCAGATCAGCGCGCTCAGCGTGGCGCCGGACACGGACTACGACACCGGGACCGTGATCGTGCAGGTGGCGCCGGGCGCCGCGGCCGGGGACGAGCCCACCGTCACCGTCACGCCGAAGACGGACTACGTCGACATCGACGTACGCGCCACCACCGTGGCCGCCGGAGGGGCGAACGACCTCACCGTCGAGCGGCGGCACGGCACCAACACGATCACCGTCGGCGGGACCGTGCCCGTCGGGGGCTCGGGCGCCAAGGAGTGGGTGACCGTGTGGGAGCCCACCGGGTACGCCGCCGCCGTCTTCCGGGACGCGCTCGCCGCGCACGGTGTGAAGGTCACCGGGCCGACGCGGCTCGGGAAGGCCACCCCGCCGGACGCGCGACAGCTCGCCGCCCATGAGTCCATGCGGCTGAGCGACCTGCTGATCCCCTTCATGAAGCTCTCGAACAACATGCACGCCGAGATCCTGACCAAGGCCATGGGGTACGAGGCCTCGGGGGAGGGCAGCTGGAGCGCGGGGCTCGCCGCCGTCAGCGGCTATCTGAAGAGCGTCGGCGCCGACCCCGGGACCGTACGGCAGGTCGACGGGTCCGGGCTCTCCCGGATGGACAACTTCCCGGCCGGGCAGCTCGCCGAGCTGCTGCTCGCGGTGCGGGGCGAGCCCTGGTACGCGGACTGGTACCGGTCCCTGCCGGTGGCGTGCGATCCGGCGCGGTTCGTGGGCGGGACGCTGCGGTCACGGATGTGCGGGACGGCCGCCGCGCTCAACGCCCGGGGGAAGACGGGGTCGTTGACGGGGGCCTCCGCGCTCTCCGGGTATGTCACCGGCGCCGGGGGACGCGAGCTGGTGTACAGCATCGTCCTCAACAATTTCCTCGTCTCGTCCGTGAAACCGCTGGAGGACGCCATCGTGGTGACGCTCGCGCGGTCCAGCGCCGACGCGGCGGTGGCCGTGACACCGAAGTCCGCGCGCGGCGCCGAGGCGGACGGCGACCTGGAGTGCTCGTGGCGCAAGCCCGCGCTGTGCTGAGCGGGTGCTGAGCGGGCCGGACTCGCGCCACGAGCGCCGGGTCAGCGCAGCGCGAACGTCGACAGGCGCAGGCCGCCGCTCAGGACCAGATACACGTCCTGGCGGCCCTGCGCCGTGGCGGCGAGCGGGGCCGTCACCGTCGTGTAGTCGTACGGCGATGATGTGCCGTCCGTGTGCGCCGTGCCGACCAGGGTGCCGGTGGGCGAACCGAGCCGGACCTCGACCGTGCCGGCCGCGGTCCCCGCCACCTGTGCGGTGAACGTCGAGGCACCGGAGCCGAGTTGGGCGTCGGCGAACTTCAGCCAGGCGCCGTCGCCCGACGCGGCCACCGCCGTCCCGCGCACCTTCGACTCGTCGACCAGCCGGACATCCGCGTAGTCGTCGAAGTTCTCGGCCCGCGTCACCTTCGTGAGGTCCCGGGCCGGGATCGTCTCCCCCCGCGCCTTCAGCGTCGTACGCGCGCGGATGTCCGACGAGGAGGCGCCGACCAGGACGTCGTACGTCCCGCTCTCCACCACCCACTTGGAGCGCGTCACATCCCAGTGGGCGAGGTCCTTCGTGCGCAGCTTCAGCTTCACCGTCTTCGTCTCGCCCGGCTTGAGCGACACCCGCGCGTACGCCTTCAACTGCTTCAGCGGCTGCTTGTCCCGGGACACCCGCTGGTGCGTGTAGAGCTGGACGACCTCGTCGCCGGCCCGCTTGCCGGTGTTGGTGACGGCGACCTCGTATCCGCCGCCCGTGCGCTTCAGCTCGCCGTAGCGGAAGGAGGTGTAGGAGAGGCCGTAGCCGAAGGGGTAGAGCGGCTGCCCCTTGAAGTACTGGTAGGTGCGGTCGGACTTGATGATGTCGTAGTCGAGGATCGACGGGGGGTCCGACTCCGACTGTTACCAGGTCTGGGTGGGGCGGCCAGCGGTGGGGAGCAGTTCCTGGGTTGGCGGGTCAGGGTTGATCACTGCGGGAGGGCGGTGCGGTCTGCGATGGGGGGCCTGACCGCTGATCGGCTTCGGGCATTCCCGTGCGGAATGGATCACTTGTTTGTCAATCGCCGACATGTGCACCGGCGGGTGAGGCGGGGGCGTTAGTTTCGGCTCGTCGAGATCATCACGGGCGCGGCAGGGGTGTACGGCATGGGGAAGCGAGCACGGAGCGGGAAGGGGCGGGAGCTGCGCCCTTACCGTGCGCTGGCTGCCCCGTTCGTCGTCGCCCCGCCCTCCGGGTGCCGGATCCGAACCCGACTGCATGTCTCGCCCACGGATGCGGTGGTACTGCGAGCGGTCGGCCAGCACCTGGGGGCGCTGGCCGGGGCGGACCTGGCGGCCCGGGTACGGATCGGGAACGTACCGGCGGTCAATGCCCGGCGGGCCGAGCGCAAGAAGGCCCTGACCGCACAGTCCTCATCGCGGTGGGCGGGTGCGGTCACCCGCACCTCGGAGGACCAATACCAGCTCGGCAGGCGGGCGTTGAACGCCCGGATCGGCTCCCTGCGCCGGGCCATCAGCGCGATCGAGGCCCGGCTCGCCGTCCCACCGGGTACCAGCGTTCGCCGGGGGCGAAGGACCGTGCGCGGCTACGCCGACCATGCGGAGCGGCGGGCCAAGCAGCAGCGCTTGCAGATCCTCCTGGGCGAACTCCGGCAGTCCGTGCGGGAGCGGCAGCATGGCCAGGTGCGGGTCACCCGAGGAGGGCGGCGGCTGCTGAACTCGCGCCATCACCTCTACGACACCGCTCCTGGGCCGAAGCCGATGACCGAGGCTGCCTGGCAGGCCCGGCTGGACAGCTGGGGTCAGGAGTGGTCGGCGCGGCGGATATTCCTGACTGCGGACGGGGAGGCGGGGGCGCCGTTCGGGAACTACACCATCAGCATCGCCCCCAACGACGGCACGATCGCCCTCGTCCTGCCCGAACCCCTGCGCCAGGAGCACGCGAATGCCCCGCGCGGCCGCTACGTCCTGGATGCGACGGCGGTCTTCAACCACCAGAGCGAGCAGTGGGCCGACCGGGTCGGCGCGGGTGCCCCCGTCCGCTACGACATCATCTACGATCCTGGACGCGGGCGCTGGTATCTCGACGCCTCCTGGTCCACGGTGAAGAAGGGCCGACAGCTTCCCGTCCCGACTCTGGATGTCCTGCGCGAGTACCGGGTCCTGGCAGTGGATGTCAACGCCGACCACCTGGCCGCCTGGATCCTCGACCCGTACGGCAACCCGGTCGGCGCGCCCCGCACCCTGCCCTTGGAGCTGGCGGGCCTTCCTGCCACGACCCGGGATGCCCGGTTGCGTGAGGCCCTCTCCCAGCTCATCCACCTCGCCCAACTCCATGACTGCACGGCGCTGGTGGTCGAGAACCTGGACTTCGCCGACGCCCGCACCACCGGCCGGGAGAAGCTGGGCCGGGGCAGGCGGGGCAGGGCCTTCCGCCGCACGGTGGCCGGGATCCCGACCGCGAAGTTCCGCGACCGGCTTGCCGGGATGGCGCACCATGCCGGTCTCGCGGTGATCGCCGTGGATCCGGCATACACGAGCAAGTGGGGCGCCCAGCACTGGCTGGACGCTTTGAAAGAACAGGCTTCTACCGGTACGACCACCGTCACGGGGCATCATGCCGCCGCGGTGGTCGTCGGCAGACGCGGTCTGGGCTGCACGGCCCGGCGCAGGAAAGACGGACCCCGCCAAACCCCCGCCACCACCGCCGTAGGGCGTGTCGAGGCGGAGGCCGTGCGACCGGAGGATCGCACCGGGCCGGCCGTCCCCGCAGCGTCGAGCCACCGCACCCCGGGCCGCATGGAGCGGACAGCTCCGGCCAGGACGCCGCGCGGCACCACACCCGTGGTGCGTCAGACGCGAGCGCGCCCGCCCGGAAAGCACCCGCCTCACGGCCCCACCACCGTTCGGGGGCCCAGCGTCCCAGACCAGCAACTCACGCTGTTCGGGACGCCCGACATGGCCAACACCGGCCAATCAACCTAGGAACGGTAGCTGTTCTCGACGACCACGACGGTCTTCGGGCTGGCGCTTTGGCGTTCAACAGAAGATTGGGCGTTCGACAGGAATTCGACGCAGGACAGAGCATCAGGGAGCTGCACGCCGGGTAGTGCTCGCGCGTTCCGTCAGTCGGGGTGCGAGGAGCGTAGCTTCGGGCACGTCCGTGCCGCCCAGCTTCTTCATCAGCAGCTCGACCGCGCCCACGCCCACCTCGGCCGACGGTATGGCGATCGAGGTGACCGGCACCCGCGCCCGCCCCGCCAGCTCGTCCGGGCAGATCGCGGTGACGGAGAGGTCGCCGGGCACCCGCAGCCCGAGCGACTCGAACGCCTCGATGAGGGGTTCCAGGATCGGCTCGTTGTGCACGACGACCCCGGTGAGGGCGGGCCGCTCCCGCAGCAGCTGCTCGGCGACCGTGCGGGCGGCGGCGGGCTCGGCGGCGCACGGGTGGACGGACGAGGAGAGCCCGTTGCGGTCGGCGGCGGCCGTGAACCCCTGGACGACGCGTTGCGCGAACCCGGTCTCGCGCACATACACCTCGGGCGGCGACCCGACCAGCGCCACCACCCGGTGTCCGAGCCCGGCCAGGTGCTCGACGCACAGCTCGCCGGCCGCCTTGAAGTCCAGGTCGATACAGGTGAGCCCGCCCGCGGACGCGGGGAACCCGATGAGCACCGACGGCCGGTCCAGGGCGCGCAGCAACGGCAGCCGGGGGTCGTGGAGCTGGACGTCCATCACGATCAGCGCGTCCACCAGCGCCGTGTCCGCGACCCGCCGCAACCCTTCCTCGCCCTCCTCCTGCGTGAGCAGCAGCACGTCGTGGTCGTGCCGTCGCGCCGCCGTCACGACGGACACGGCGAACTGCATGACGACCGGCACATGGACGCCACCGCGCAGCGGCACCACCAGGGCCACCACGTTCGACCGGCTGCTCGCCAGCGCCCGCGCTCCCGCGTGCGGCCGGTAGCCCAGCTCGCGGATGCTCGCATCGATGCGCTGCCGGGTCTCCTCGGAGATCGGGCGCTTGCCGCTGAGGGCGTACGAGACGGTGCTCGGGGACACCCCGGCGTGCCGCGCCACATCCGTGATCTTCACCATCACTCCGACTCCAGCTCCGGGGAAAGCTCCAGCTCCGGGGAAAGCTCCAGCTCCAGGGAAAGGAACCCGGTCCCGGCCCGGGCCCGCACCTCACGCCCGCCCGCCGCCAGCCCCCACGGCGCCGAAGGGTCACTCGACGAGGCCCGCAGCGTGTCCCCCTCGCGTACGACCGTGAAGGTCACGTCACCGACCGGCACCGTCACCTGCGCGCCACGCGCCAGGCCGTACGCGCGCAGGGTGACCCCGTCGGCGAAGTCGTAGTCGGGCCGGTCGTCCGTCGAACCCACCGGAATCACCGCCCCCGGCCGGACGAGCAGCGGCACACTCAGGAACCCGTGCCGCTCGCGCACCCAGCGCGGCCCGGTCACCGTCCGCCCGTCGAGGAAGTGGGTCCAGGTCCCCTCGGGCACGTAGTACGCGACATCCCCGTCGTCACTGAAGACGGGCGCGACCAGCAGATCGGGGCCGAGCATGTACTGCCGCTCCAGATGCGTGCACCCCGGATCGTCCGGGAACTCCAGGACCATCGCCCGCATCATCGGCACGCCCTCCGCGTGGGCGGCGCGGGCAGTCTCGTACAGATAGGGCATGAGGCGGAGCTTCAGCCGCGTGAACAGCCGCAGCACATCCACGGCCTCCTCGTCGAACAGCCACGGCACCCGGTACGAGGACGAGCCGTGCAGCCGGCTGTGCGAGGACAGCAGCCCGAAGGCGATCCACCGCTTGAACAGCGCGGGCGTCGGCGTCCCCTCGAACCCGCCGATGTCATGGCTCCAGAACCCGAACCCCGACATCCCCAGGCTCAGCCCGCCGCGCAGCGACTCGGCCATCGACTCGTACGTCGCCTCGCAGTCGCCGCCCCAGTGCACGGGGAACTTCTGGCTTCCGGCGGTCGCCGAGCGCGCGAAGACGACGGCCTCGTGCTCGCCCCGGTGTTTGCGGAGCACGTCGAAGACGGTCTGGTTGTAGAGGTAGGTGTAGTAGTTGTGCATCCGCTCCGGGTCGGCGCCGTCCGCGTACACGACGTCGACGGGGACCCGCTCGCCGAAGTCGGTCTTGAAGCAGTCGACGCCCTGCGAGAGCAGCGCTTCCAGTTTGGCCGCGTACCACTCCCGGGCCTTCTCGCTCGTGAAGTCGACCAGCGCCATGCCCGGCTGCCACAGATCCCACTGCCAGACACTGCCGTCAGGACGCTTGAGCAGATGTCCCAGGGCCCGCCCCTCCGCGAACAGCGGCGAGCGCTGCGCGATGTACGGATTGATCCATACGCAGATCCGCAGCCCCTTGTCCTTCAGCCGCGCCAGCATCCCCTCCGGGTCGGGAAAGACCCGCGGATCCCACTGGAAGTCGCACCAGTTGAACTCGCGCATCCAGAAGCAGTCGAAGTGGAAGACGGAGAGCGGGAGTTCGCGCTCGCGCATGCCGTCGATGAAGGAGGTGACCGTGGCCTCGTCGTAGGAGGTGGTGAAGGATGTCGACAGCCACAGCCCGAACGACCAGGCGGGCGGGAGGGCCGGGCGGCCGGTGAGTGCCGTGTACTTGCGCAGGATGTCCTTCGGCGTCGGCCCGTAGATGACGTAGTACGTCAACTGCTGTGTCTCGGCGCTGAATTGAACCCGGGACACTGCCTCGGAGCCGACCTCGAAGGAGACCCGCCCCGGGTGGTCGACGAAGACTCCGTACCCCGCGTCGGTCAGATAGAACGGCGCGTTCTTGTAGGCCTGTTCGGTCGCCGTGCCCCCGTCCGCGTTCCACATGTCCACCATCTGGCCGTTCTTGACCAGCGGCCCGAACCGCTCGCCGAGCCCGTAGACGGACGTGCCGACACTGAGGTTGAGCTGCTCGCGCAGATAGTGGGCGCCGGTCGCGTCCCGCATGATGCCCATGCCCTTGGGGCCGCTGGTGGTGAGCGTGCGGCCGTGGGCGAGGAAGTCGACGTGCCAGGGGCTGGTGCGGGCGACCTTGATCGACAGGGCGCCCGCGGTCAGTACGGCATGCTCGTCGTCGTACGACGTCTGCGCCCCGCTGTGCTGATCTGGGGGACATCCCCCAGACCCCCGGACCTCACTGTGCACGTCGAATTGGGGCCGCCGCGGCTCCTCGCCCTGGAAGTGCGTGAACGTGACGCCGATGACGTCGGGCATCGGCGCATGCGCGCTGATCGTCACGACCGGTCCCTTCAGCAGGTCGCCGCGGTGGCGGATGGGCTGGGTCGGCGCGTGGATCTCCAGGCTCCCGGGCCCGGAGGTCACGTCGAGGACCTCGACCGGGTGGGCCGCGGTGACGCCCTCGCGCAGCAGCCAGTAGCCGTCGGTGAACTTCACTCTCGTACCCCTTACTTCACTGCGCCGACGGCGATGCCGCGGGTGAGGGTCCGCTGGAAGACAAGGAAGAAGACGATGGCGGGCAGCACGCCGAGGAGGGCGGCCGCGTTCGTCATGGTGGCGTCCATCAGGCGCTGGCCCTGCAGGACGCCGAGCGCCACCGACACCGTCTGGTTGTCGTTGGAGATCAGCATGACCAGGGGCAGCAGGAATTCGTTCCAGGTCCAGATGAAGAAGAAGACGAGGAGCACGCCGATGGTGGGGCGGCTGACCGGGACCACGATGCGCCACAGCACCTGCCACTTGTTCGCCCCGTCGATCCGGGCGGCCTCGATGATCTCGCGCGGGAACTGCCCGAGGACGGAGGAGAGGAGGTAGGTGCCGAAGGCCGCCTGGATCACCGTGAAGACGATGATCACGCTGAGCCGGGTGTCGTAGAGACCTGCCTGCTTGCTCAGGTAGTAGACCGGGTAGACCAGCGCCTCCTGCGGCAGCATGTTCGCTAGCACGAAGAAGGCGAGCACCCAGGTGCGGCCCTTGATCCGCCCGATGCCGATCGCGTACGCGTTGAGGACGGAGAGGACAGCGGCGCCGATCGCCACCGAGCCGGAGATCAGGATCGAGTTGATGAGCTTCTGGCCGTAGTCGACGCGCTGCCAGAAGTCCTTCAGGCCGTCGAGGTAGAGGCCCTTGGGGAGGCTGAGCGGACCGTGCGCGGAGTACTCGGCGGGGGACTTGACCGCGTTGATCGCGACGATGCCGAACGGCAGCACCATGAAGAGGGCCGCGATCGCGAGGGCGAGAAGAACCGGATAGCGACGCAGGGCGGTCATGTGCGGATCCCTTCCTCGGCGTCCTCGGCCCGGGTCTGGAGCTTGAGACCGATCAGGGCCAGGACGAGGATGATCACGGTCAGCACGGTGGAGATCGCGGCGCCGTACCCGACCTGGGTCTTCTCGAAGAAGGTGGTGAAGGAGAAGTAGGACGGCACGTCGGTGGCGCCTCCGGGCCCGCCCTTCGTGAGGACGTACACCGCCCCGAACACCTTGAGCGCGGCGATCGTGCACCACAGCAGGACGACGTAGATCTCGGGCCTGATCTGCGGCAGCGTGATGTGCCAGAAGCGCCGCCACCACCCGGCGCCGTCCAGCTCGGCGGCCTCGTACAACTGCGGATCGACGCGCTGCAG
Organism: Streptomyces sp. NPDC029292; assembly: GCF_055569295.1. Taxonomy (NCBI): domain Bacteria; kingdom Bacillati; phylum Actinomycetota; class Actinomycetes; order Kitasatosporales; family Streptomycetaceae; genus Streptomyces; species Streptomyces sp. NPDC029292. The sequence goes on along the minus strand of NZ_JBVHXR010000028.1, from coordinate 22,569 downwards.
CCCCGCCATGAAGACGACGAGCGGGAAGCCGATCTGCACCCACCCCATCACCCCCATGACGCTGTAGAGGGCGATGTCGGGATCGCCGAGCCAGTCCTGTTGCAGCGATCCGAGGTGGACCGCCTTCAGGAGCTCGTTCAGGGAGCCGTTGTCGGGCGCGAGGATCCAGCTCCACACGATGCCCGCGACGGCGATCGGCAGGACTTGGGGAAGGTAGAAGCAGGCACGGAGGACGGCGGCTGTCCTCGTCCCGAAGTGCTTGCCGACGAAGTCGAACAGGGCGGCGGCGAGGACGAGTCCGAGGACGGTCGGTACGGCGGCCATCGCGACGACCATGAACAGGCTGTGCCGGAAGGACGCCCAGAACTCCGCATCGTCCATCAGCTCGCGGTAGTTGGCGAGCCCCGACCACTTGGGCGAGCCCACCCCCTGCCAGTCGGTGAAGCTCACACCGGTGTTCATCAGGAACGGGACGACGACGACCGTGAGAAAGGCGAGGACGCCGGGGAGCAGGAAGAGGGCGTAGGAGTTGCGGGGGCGGCGCGGGTGCCTCACCTCGTGCTGTTTGTGGACCACCCGGCCGCCCCGCTCGACGGTGACCGTCATGTCTTCGGTACGCCCTTGTCGTACGCCGTCTGCAACGCGTCCAGATAGGCGCCCGGCTTCTCGCTCCCCGTGATCAGCTTCTGTGTCTCGGAGACGAGGACGTCGTAGAAGCCGGCGACGGGCCAGTCGGGATAGAAGGCCAGTCCGTCCTTGCCGGAGAGGGTGTTGAAGTTGGCGATGAGACTCTTGGACTGCGGGTCGGTGATGGCGGCCGGGTCGGCGGCCACCGGAACCCCACCCTTGTTCCCCAGCAGGTTCTGGATCTTCTTCGACATGGTGATGTCGATGAAGTCGTAGGCGAGTTCCTTGTTCTTGGCGCCCTTGGGGACGACCCAGAGGTTGCCGCCGGAGCCGAGCGTGAGGTTGCTGCCCGGCCAGAGGAAGGTCCCCCAGGCGAACTTGTTCTCCGTCTGGAAGCGCCCGTACCACCAGCTGCCGGAGAAGAGGATCGGGCTCTTGCCCTGGATGAAGGAGACCCCGGCGTCCTCGGCCTTGGTGCTGGTGGACTTCTTACTGATGTAGCCCTTCTTCACCCAGTCGGCGAAGGTCTCGGCGGCGTACGTCCAGGCCGCGTCGTGGAAGTCCGTCTTGCCCTTGTACAGCTCGTACGAGTCGACCCACGACCGATCGGCCTTGGAGAGCGCGAGCTGGTACAGATACTGCTGGGCCATGTACTCGGCGCCCGCGTTCGCGAGCGGAGTGATTCCCTTCGCCACGAAGGTGTCCATGGCGGCGGTGAGTTCGTCGAACGACGTGGGCTCGGCGATCCCGTACTTCTTGAAGAGGTCCTTGTTGTAGAACACCATCGTGTACTCGGCGTAGTTGGGCACGCCGTACCACTTCCCGGAGCCCATGACCCCGCCCGCGTCGTACTGGCTGATGGTCCGCACACCGCCAGTGATCTTCTTGTCCCAGCCGCGTTTGGTGACTTCGGCGGTGAGATCGGTGAGGAGCCCCTGCTTGGAGAGGAGCCCGGCGGTTGCGTTGCCCTTGTTGTACTCCATGATGTCCGGCGCGTCATTGGAGTTCAGAACCATCGGGGCCGTCTTCTGGATCTGTTCGAAGCCCTTCTCCTCGAACTCCACCTTGACGCCCGGATGCTTCGCCTTGAACTCCTTCATGGCCTCCTTCCAGGCCACGCCCATCGCGCTGTCCGGTCCCTCGTAATGCCACAACTTCAGCGTCTTGCCGTCCGGCGAACCACCGTCCGAGTCACCGCAGGAGGCCAGCAGCAGGGACCCCACCAGGGCCACCGCCGTCACCGCCGCACGCCTTCGTGTCGTCAACATCCATTGCCTCCAGGGGAGTTGGATGAATTTCGGGCCATCACGCAGCGTTCATCGAATCGATTCGATGCGTGACGTCGAAGCGCTTCGACGGGGGAAGGTATGTGGGGGCTGTGGGCTCGTCAATGGGGTGCGTCGGAATTGGGGCGGCGTTCGGTGGGTCGGACGCGGGGACGTCCATCGTGGAGGCCACCGCGACTGCCCACGACGCCACCATCACCACCGCCGCGAGACCGGACGGCGGCCTGTCCTCCCGGTCGCCCTACCGGCGCACCCCTGACGGCCGGTCGCCCCCGGCATGCCACTGTCGCCCGACGGCGCGCTCAGCGCCGTACCGCACCCACCGGCGAGATCAGGAGGGAGATTGCGGCCGCCGAGACCGGCACCCCATGGTGGGCGGCATGGGCGCCGACGCGATCTGTCAGCCGCCGCCGATCGCGTCGTCCCCCATCCGCCCGCCGGTGACGCGGTACCCCACACCCGGTGTGGTGGTGATGACCGGCGGGTCTCCGAGCTTGCGCCGCAGGCGGCCGATGGTGACGGTGACGGTGTTGGTGAACGGGTCGGCGTGCTCGTCCCAGACCTGTTCCAGCAGGCCCTCGGCGCTGAGGAAGGCGGGCGTGGCGCGTAACAGTGCCTCCAGTACTCCGAATTCCTTGACCGACAGGTCGAGTTGCCGCCCGTCTCGGGTGACCGTGCGCCGCAGCGGATCGAGCTCCACGCCGGCCGCGCGCAGGATCCGGGCCCGCGCGGCGGGCTGGCGGCGGGCCAGGGCCCGGATGCGCAGGACCAGCTCGGGGAAGTGGAACGGTTTGCCGAGGTAGTCGTCGGCACCCAGGCCGAGGCCGCTGACGCGGTCCCCGGGCGATCCGGCCGCGGTGAGCATGAGGACCATGGTGCGGTTGTCGCCTTCGGTGATCATCCGGCAGAGGGTGTCGCCGTGGATGCCCGGCAGGTCGCGGTCGAGAACCACCACGTCATAGACGTTGAGATCGAGCTTGGCCGCGGCCTCCAGCCCGTCCCGGGCCGTGTCCACGGCCATTCCCTGATCGCGGAGCCCTTCGGTGAGGACATCGGCGAGGGATCGGGAGTCCTCGACGACCAGGACCCTCATACCGGGTCTCCCGCCGAAAGGATCCGATGCGCCGGCGGCAGCGCGATGCTGACGCGCAGTCCGCCGCCGGCTCGGGCGGTCAGGTCCAGGGTGCCGCCGTGCGCCTCGGCGACCGCCGCGACGATGGACAGGCCGAGACCCGCTCCGTTGTCCGAGCCGGTCCGGTCGGCGCGGAGCCGGCGGAACGGCTGGATCAACTGCTCGACCTGCTCCTGGTCGAGAATCTTCCCTCCGGTCTCCACGGTAAGACAGGCGAGCGGACCGCGTGTCCCGGTGTCGACCTGGATCCAGCCCCCTTCGTCGTTGTGGACGATCGCGTTCTCCATGACGTTGTCGACCATGCGGCACACCAGCTCCTGGCTTCCCTCCACCCAGGAACCTCCTGGGCTGCTGGTATGCCGCACGGTCAGGCCGGCGGCGGTGATGGCCTCGGCTCGCGTGGCCAGGGCCGAGGACACGACCGCGTCGAGCGACAGCGTGGTGCGGCCGGGCAGGTCACCGTGCTGCGCGCGGGCGAGCGCGAGGAGGCCGTCCAGCAGGCCGTCGATCCGGTCGAGCTCGACATGGAGCCGGCCGGCCAGGGCGGTGGTCTGTGCGGGCACGGGTTCCGGCTTGGCCACCGCCACGTCCAGCGAGGCACGGATCGTGGCCAGTGGAGTGCGCAGCTCGTGAGAGGCGTTGGCGACGAACCGGCGCTGCGCGACGAAGGCACCCTCCAGCCGCTCCAGCAACTCGTCGATGGTGTCGGCCAGTTCCTTGACCTCGTCGGCGGGGCCGGCCAGGCCCAGCCGCTCGTGCAGGCTGTCGGCAGAGAATCGCCGAGTGGCCGCCGTCATCTCGCGCAGCGGCCGTAGCACGCGGCCCGCGACGCCCCAGCCGAGCGCGACCGATGCCATCGACATGACACCGAGCGCGACCAACGACGATTCCAGGACGGCCTGCGGTATGCCGGAACTCGCTTGTTCGTGCTCGGCCGCCAGCTGTTTCTCCAGCGTCCGGATCCGGGACCGGGCCTGCGTCAGCGCCGAATCCGACGTCTGACCCTCCGCGTTCGGGGGTGGGGCGTCGACGTTGGAGGACATCGTGGAGTTCCCCACCAACAGGCCGCCGGCGATGCCCAGCAGCACGGCGCCGGACAGCAGGAACAGGGTGCCGTACAGGGCGGTCAGCCGCAGCCGCACGGTACGTCGCGACCACGGCCGGGGCCGCTGCCTGGCGGTCGCGGCCGGTTGCATGCTCATCGTTCGTCTCCCCGGGGGCCAGGCACCGCGATTCCGGCTTCCAGGATGCCCCGCTGGACCTAACAGCGGAATAACGGCCGGCGTTCGGCCCGCGTTATGTCCGGTGCCCGACAACTGTGTGCATGGAAGCAACCATTGAAGTCTCCGGACTGCGCAAGCGCTTCGGGGCGACACAGGCGCTCGACGGGATGTCCTTCACCGTGCTGCCCGGCCAGGTCACCGGGTTCGTGGGCCCCAACGGCGCGGGGAAGTCCACCACGATGCGGGTCGTCCTCGGCCTGGACGCGGCCGACGCGGGCTCCGCGACGGTCAGCGGGCAGCCGTACCGGTCGCTGCGGCACCCGCTGACCCACGTCGGGTCGTTGCTCGACGCCGCCGCACTGCAGCCGAGCCGGACCGCGCGCAACCACCTGCTGTGGCTGGCGCACTCCCAGGGTCTGACCGCCGCGCGGGTCGACGAAGTGGTCGAGCAGGCCGGCTTGCGGTCGGTGATCCGGCGGAAGGCGGGCGGCTACTCCCTGGGCATGCGGCAGCGTCTGGGGATCGCTGCCGCGCTGCTCGGTGACCCGCCGGTCCTCATGCTGGACGAGCCGTTCAACGGCATGGACCCCGAGGGCATCGTGTGGATGCGCGGGCTTCTGCGGAAGCTTGCCGGGCAGGGCCGCGCCGTGCTGGTCTCCAGCCATCTGATGAGCGAGCTCCAGGACGCCGCGGACCATCTGGTGGTGGTCGGCCGGGGCAAGGTCATCGCCGACACGAGCGTCCGCGAGCTGATCGCCGCGGCGTCCGGGGACCGGGTCACGCTGCGCACCACCGCCGGCCCGCGGGCGATGGGCGTGCTCGAGCACGCCGGGGCCGACGTGGCCGCCACCGGGCCCGGCACACTCACCGTGTCCGGGCTGGCGGCGGAGCGCGTCGTCGCGCTGCTCGCCGCGAGCGCGGTGCCGTTCGCCGAAGTATCCGCACACCGGGCCACGCTGGAGGAGGCGTACCTGGAACTCACCGGGAAGGCGGTCGAGTTCCACGCCGCCGACCCCTCCGCTTCCCGGGCGGGCAGGGAGGCGACCCGATGAACACGGACACCACGGGCACCACCGGCAGCACGGGCAGCATCGCGCCGTACGTGTCGGAACTGCGGCCCGGGCGCGGTGGCTTCGCGCCCCTGCTGCGCGCCGAGCTGACCAAGGTCAGGACCGTCCGGGGCTGGGCCATCGGCCTGGTCGTCGCGGTCCTGGCGACCATGGGTCTTACCCTGCTCCAGCACAGTTCCTGCAGTTTCAACGGTTCGGACTGCCCCAGCCCCCCGGTGGGGCCGGACGGCGGGGCGGTGACCGACACCTTCTACTTCGTGCACCAGCCGCTGCGCGGGGACGGCAGCATCACCGTCCGGATGACGTCACTGACCGGCCTGTACTCGGAGAACGGCGGCTCGCCGGTCGGCGTCGGCCCGGGGCAGAACCCGACGGCGGGCATGAAACCCGGTCTCCAGCCCTGGGGGAAGGCCGGGATCATCATCAAGGACGGCACCGCCCCGGGATCGGCGTACGCGGCGATGATGGTGACCGGCAGCCACGGGGTGCGGATGCAGTACGACTACACCCACGACCGGCCCGGCCTCGCCGGTCACGTCTCCGCGGCATCCCCGCGCTGGCTGCGGCTGACTCGCTCCGGTGACACGATCACCGGGTACGACTCGGCGGACGGCACCCACTGGACGAAGGTCGATGCCGTCACCCTGGCCGGACTGCCCGCCACCGCGCAGATCGGGCTGTTCGCCGCCTCCCCGGTCCACACGAAGGTGGTTTCCCAGAGCGTCACCTCGCAGACCGAGACAGGCGGCCCCAGCCAGATCACCGCCGCCATCGACAAGCTCGACCTCCAGGGCGCCAAGCCCGGCGGCGTGTGGGTCGACGGCCAGATGGGCGGCGCCGACGGCTCCGTATACCCGCTACGAGGAGGTGCGTTCCGGCAAAGCGGCGGCACGCTCACGGTGACCGGTTCCGGCGACATCGCACCGGCCGTTCCCGGCGGACCGACCAGCGGCGTGTCCCTCTCGGACACCCTTGTCGGCATGTTCGCCGGGCTGATCGCGATGGTCGTCGTGGGCACGGTGTTCATCACCTCGGAGTACCGGCGGGGCCTGATCCGCACCACCCTCACCGCGAGTCCCCGGCGCGGTCGGGTGCTGGCCGCCAAGGCCGTCGTGATCGGCGCGGTCACCTTCGTAGCCGGCCTCGTCGCCATCACCGGCGCCCTCGTGATCGGCGAACGGCAGATGCGCGCCGACGGTGTCTCCATCGACCCGGTGTCCACGCTCACCCTGGTGCGCATCGTGGTCGGCACCGCGGCGCTGCTCGCCGTCGCCGCGGTCCTCGCCCTCGCCATCGGCACCGTGCTGCGGCGCAGCGCGATCGCGGTCGTCGCCGTCATCGTGGTGATCGTCCTGCCGTACTTCCTCGCGGTGGGCGGCGTCTCCTTCCTGCCGGTCGGCGCCGCGAACTGGCTGCTGCGACTCACCCCGGCCGCCGCCTTCGCCATCCAGCAGCCATATCCGCGGTATGCACAAGTCGTCTTCTCCTACACACCCCCGAACGGCTACTACCCGCTGGCGCCCTGGGCGGGCTTCGCGGTGCTGTGCGCCTGGGCAGCCGTCGCCCTGGGCCTGGCCGCCTTCCTGCTGCGCCGGAGGGACGTATGAGGCGGGCCGCGCCTGTGGAACGGGCGTACGCCGGGGCGGTGCTGCGCGCGGAGTGGACGAAGGCACGCACCACCGGCGGCACGGTCTGGCTGCTGGTGGCCGTCATCGCGCTGACCGTGGCGGTAGCCGTGGCGGCGACCACGTCCCTCAAGTGCACAGCTGTCGGCTGCGGCGCGGACCCCGCCAGGAGCAGCCTCGCGGGGATCTACCTCAGCCAGACGATCGCGGTCCTCGTGGCCGTGCTGGCCGTCAGCGGCGAATACAGCAACGGCATGATCCGCACCACTTTCACCGCGATGCCGCGCCGGACCACCGTCCTCGCCGCCAAAGCGGCCGTCGTCACCGGCCTGGTGCTGGCGACCGGAGCCGTCGCCGTGGCCGCTTCCGTGCTGGTCGGCCGGCTCATCCTGCCCGGCCACGGCTTCACACCGGCGCACGGATACCCGTCACTGTCCCTGGACTACGGGCCGATGCTGCGCGCCGCCACCGGGTCCGTCCTCTACCTGGCGCTGATCGCCCTGCTCGCCCTGGGCATCGCCACCGCCGTCCGTGACGCTGCCATGGCCGTCGGGATCGTCCTCGGCCTGCTCTACTTGTTTCCGATCACCGCCAACGCGGTCAGCGACCCGCACTGGCACCGGCATCTGGAGCAGATCGCGCCGATGACCGCGGGGCTGTACATCCAGGCCACCACCGGCCTGGACCAGTTGCCCCTCAGCCCCTGGCAGGGCCTCGGCGTCCCCGCCGCCTGGGCCGCCGGGGCGCTCCTCGTCGGCGGGGTGCTGCTGCGGCTGCGCGACGTGTGAGCGCCAGGGCGTCCGGCGGATCGGGCCGGAGGAAAGCACCCGCACTAGGGCCTGTATTGAGTTCCCCGTCTGCGCCCCGACGCCCGGCACGCACCCTCGCTGCACGGCGCCCCAGGACAGGTGGCTCCGCCACATGACCTGGAACGCCGCACACCGAGGCTACGCACCGAACGCCGCTGCGCCAGCCCTTCGGGCGGACGACGGGGAACTCAATACAGGCCCTAAATCCGCCGGAGCTCAGCGCCGTACCCCGCCCACCCACGAGATCAGGAGCGCCACCGCCGCCGCCGCGAGCGGAACCCCGTACCCCGCCGTCGTCGAAACGTGCTCCACCACCCAGCCGCCCGCCGCCGAGCCGCAGGCGATTCCGCCGAGGAGGCCGGTTACCGCGAGGGTCATGCCCTCGTTCAACCGGCCTTCGGGCGCGCGGTGTTGGACGAGGGTCATGCCGGTGACCATGGTCGGCGCGGTCGCCATGCCGGCGATGAGGAGCGCGCCGGCGAGGGCCACCAAGGAACCCGTCAGAGAGACCGCGAGCAGGGGTAGGGCCATCAGGACCGTCATGGCGGCGATGCACAACGGGTATCGCCGCTCGGCGGGACCGGCCGGCTTGAGGGCCCCGTACAGCAGACCCGCCACGCACGAGCCCCCCGCCTGCAGGGCGAGGACCGCGCCCGCGGCCGCCTTGTGGCCCTGCGCGTCCGCGAAGGCGATCGTGACGACCTCCATCGAGCCGAAGACCGCGCCGGTGGCGAGGAAGCCGAGGAGGAGCGGGGGCATTCCGGGGCTCCGGACGGGGGACTTGGACGTGGCCTTCGTGCGGCCCTGGGCGGGCGGTTCCGTCGAACGCTGGGCGGCGAAGACCAGCACGCCGGTCATCAGCAAGATGCCGCCGACCAGTGTGCCCGCCTCCGGGAAGAACGTGCCGCACAGGAAGGCGGCGAACACCGGGCCCAGCATGAAGCACAGCTCGTCCGCGGCCTGTTCGAAGGAGTTCGCGGTATGGATCGCGGCGGGGTCGCCCTTGAGGAGATGGGCCCAGCGGGCGCGTGACATGCCCCCCGTGTTGGGCGTCGTGGCCGTGGCGGCGTAGGCGACGAAAAGGGTCCAGTCGGGGGCCCCGTAGTGCACGCACAGCACCAGCGCCAGGGAACCCAGCAGGGCGAAGGCGGTGGCGGGTACGGCCGTACGGGCCTGGCCGTGCCGGTCGACGAGACGCGCGGTCCAGGGGGCGACCACCGCCGTTGCCGCGAGACCGGTCGCCGTGACGGCACCGGCGAGGGCGTACGAGCCCCGCGCTCCCGCGATCATGATGACCGCGCTCACGCTGAACATGCCCATGGGGAGGCGGGCGATGAGATTTCCGAGGGTGAAGGCGCGGGTGCCGGGGAGGGCGAAGAGGCGGTGGTACGGGGTGCGGGGGATTCGGGGGATTCGGGGGATCCGGCGGGTCGTGGTGCGGGCGGCTGCGGTGCGAGGGGCTGACTTGCGAGAGGCCGCCGTGCGGTTGCGGGGGCTGAAGTCGGCGGCCACCAGGCTGTCGCAGGTGACGGTGAGGAGGGACAGGGGCGGCTGCTCGGTGGGCTGTTGCTCGGTGGGCTGTTGCGGCATGGATCAACCGTCGCGCGAGGTGGGGCGGGGGGTCCAACACCTTCTCCGTGGTGATTGACGCACCTGGGTTGTAAGTTCGCGGGATGTCTGCCCAACAGCGCTCCACCGCCCACCTCGAGCCCCGCCTCCTGAGTGCCTTCCTCGCCGTCGCCGAGGAGCTGCACTTCACGCGGGCCGCCACCCGGCTGTACATCGCCCAGCAGGCACTGAGCCGTGACATCCGGCGCCTGGAACGGGAGTTGGGGGCGGAGCTGTTCGCGCGGACGACCCGGCAGGTGGCACTGACGGCGGACGGTGAACGGCTGCTGCCGTACGCGCGGCGCGTGCTGGAGGCGCAGGATGCGCTGATCGCCGCTTTCACGCGGGGCCGGGAGGAACGCCCCCTTCTCGTCGACGTCAACTTCGCGGGTCTCATCTCCAGCCGTGTCCTCGACAGGGCCCGCGAACTCGCCCCCGACAGCGAGCTGATGACCCGCTTCGAGAGCGGGCTGACCGGCGCGGCGGGGGAGATGCTCGCCGGTCGGCTGGACGCGTCGTTCGGGCGGTTCGCGGGGCTCGACCCGGTGGTCAGGGCCCGGCTGGAGCAGCAGCCCGTACGGTACGAGCCGATGGCCGTCGTCCTGCCCGAGGACCATCACCTCGCCGCGCTGGACGAGGTGCCGCTGGACGCGCTCGCGGGCGAGACCGTGTACGCGGGAGCGGGAAACCCGCGGACGCTGGAGTGGACCGACCTGGCCCGTCAGCTGTTCGAGGGGCGTGGCATCGGGCTCGCGCCACCCGCTCCGGTGGCCGTCGGAGCCGAGGAGTTCGAGCGGGTCATGGCCAAGAAACGGAACCCCGTCCTCGCCGTGGTGGGTTTTCCGGCCATGCCTGAAACGGTGTTGAGGCCCCTTGTCGACCCCGTTCCCCTGTCGCCTGTGTCGCTGGTGTGGCGAAAGGGGCTGGTGCACCCAGGTATCAACGCACTTCGATGTGCCGCCACCGAACTCGCCACCGAGGAAAGGTGGTTGCTGAGACCCGAAGATGGATGGATTCCGGCCACAGATGCACTCATCATGATGAACCAGAATTGACGCAGAGCAACGAGTGTCACTGCTGTGCGCTACATTTTTGGTCCGGGCGCAGTGTGTCAAGGGGGGCGCTCGGATCGGGTGGGGGCCCGATCCGGACGACAAGTGAGTTTTGCCCGGAGTCGTGCGCGCACCCGTAACTGTCCCGTGGGGGGATGTGCGTGCACGTGGAGAACTGGCGAAAAGACGCCCAACCTGATCAAGGAGATCTTGATCAGCCGGACGGGCGCGGAGCCGATCCGTCACCTTGGCGAGGGGCCGACGAGTCCCGGTCGGGGGTCGATGAGTCCCGCTCAGGGGCGGACGGGTTACGGCGGGCGGGCGATGCGTTCCGGCCAGGGGCTGATGGGTCCCGGCGGGGTGCGGAGGCGCTCCGGTCAGGGGCTGACGGAGCCCGGCGGGTAGCGGACGTGTCCCGGCGTACAGGAGGCGAGCCGGTCGTCTGGCCGGAGGCCGGAGGGAGTACGGCGTCCTGGCTCCGGGAGCCGGATCCTGTTCCTGATCCCGACCCGGGGGGCCCGAACCTTCCGCCCCCCTCCTGGGAGCAGTCCGACGAGCCCGGCCACACCCACGATCCGAACGAGGTGACGGTCCAACTCGACGGGACCGGACGCCAGTTAGACGAATCGCTGGTCCAGCAGGCCAGGGGTGCCCAGGGCGCCCAGGAGGGCTCGGACGGCCCCGTCTTCGTCGACGAGTCGGGCCGCCGCAGCCGCAGATTCCGCCGCCTCGGCTTCCTCGTCGGCATCGCCTGCGCGGTGTACGCGGTCGTCATCGTCGTCACCCTCCTGTCGGGCAACTCCAGGGCACCCTGGCTCCCGATGCCGGGCCGGCAGGACGATCCACCCGCCGGGAAGGTCGACACCTCGCCGCTGCCCCCCGACCCGGCGAAACCGTCCGGCAGGGTCGGTGCCGCGCCGGGTGCGAGCGCGACGGCCGGGGACGGTACGACACCGTCGCCGGGAGCCAGCGCGACGCCCGCCCCTTCGGGCAGCGCCGCCCATCCGGGCACCTCCACCGACCCCGAGCCCTCGACCTCCACCACGACCAGGCCGAACCCGGGCACCAGCACCACCGGGGACCCGGACTCCAGCCCGTCCGGCCCGGTGTCCAACTCCCCGGACCCGAGCCCCTCGACCAGTGGCGGCACCCCGGCCGACCCGTCCGCGAGCCCGATCACCGACGGCGGCGGCTCGCAGAACGTCGCGGACGGCCCCGTCGGGCAGAGCCGCTCAGCGCCTGAGCCGGGCACCACCAGCTCCTCGTCCCTGGAGAACGTCCTCTGATGGCATCCCGCACAAGCCGTCACGGCCCTGAACGCCCTGCGCCGCGCACCGCACGCCCTGCGTTACGTCTCACGCGCCCTGCGTTACGCCCCGCACCTCGGGCAAGGCGCACAGCTCCCCGGGCAGGGCGCCCGGAACCGAAACCCGCCTCCCGGCGCCGCCGCCTGCCCATGCGCCATCTGCTGCCCTCGCTCATCCTCCTCGCCCTGATGGCGATGCTGATGCTGCGCGGTTACACGCACAGCGAGATCCTCGCCGACCACCGCGTCCAGCCCGAGGCGGCCGCCGACAAGGTGCCGAAGGCGATCCTCGAAGGCGGCCCGGTCATCGACACCCGCAATGGCCGTACGACCAGCATGAACGTCCCCGATCGCCGTCTCGTCCTCACCTTCGACGACGGCCCGGACCCGAAGTGGACGCCCAAGGTCCTCGACGTACTGAAGAAACACCACGCGCACGCCGTCTTCTTCGTCACCGGCACCATGGCCTCGCGCTACCCGGAGCTCGTGCGGCGCATCGTGCGGGAGGGCCACGAGGTCGGCCTGCACACCTTCAACCACCCCGACCTCTCGTACCAGTCCAAGAAGCGCATCGACTGGGAGCTGTCCCAGAGCCAGCTGGCGCTGGCGGGCGCGGCGGGCATCCGTACGTCCCTCTTCCGCCCCCCGTACTCCTCCTCCGCCGAAGCCATGGACAACAAGTCCTGGCCGGTGACGCGGCACATCGGTACGCGCGGCTACATCACCGTCGTCAACAACGCCGACAGCGAGGACTGGCAGAAGCCCGGCGTCGACGAGATCATCCGCCGCGCCACACCCAGGGGCGGCAAGGGCGCGATCGTCCTGATGCACGACTCCGGCGGCGACCGCCACCAGACGGTCCAGGCACTCGACACGTTCCTGCCCCAACTCCAGCAGCAGGGCTACGAGTTCGAGAACCTCACCGAGGCGCTCAAGGTCCCCAGCGCGCACACCGAGGTCGCCGGCCTCGACCTGTGGAAGGGCAGGGCCTGGATCTACCTGGTCCAGGCCTCCGAGGGGACCACCGACACCCTGGTCGTCGGCGTCGCCGTCATCGGCGTCCTGGTCTTCGCCCGCTTCGGCCTGATGCTCCTGCTCTCCGTCGTCCACACCCGACGGGTGCGGGCCCGCGGCTTCCGGTGGGGCCCGACTCCGGTCACCGAACCGGTGTCGGTACTGGTCCCGGCGTACAACGAAGCCAAGTGCATTGAAAACACCGTTCGTTCACTGACGGTGAGCGAACACCCCATCGAGGTCATCGTCATCGACGACGGTTCGACCGACGGCACCGCGCGCATCGTCGAGGGCCTGCGCCTGCCGGACGTCCGCGTCGTACGCCAGCACAACGCGGGCAAGCCCGCCGCCCTCAACAGGGGCCTGGCCAACGCCCGTTACGACCTCGTCGTGATGATGGACGGCGACACGGTCTTCGAACCGGCCACCGTCCGCGAACTGGTCCAGCCCTTCGCCGACCCCGGCGTCGGCGCGGTCGCGGGCAACGCGAAGGTCGGCAACCGCGACTCCCTCATCGGCGCCTGGCAGCACATCGAGTACGTGATGGGCTTCAACCTCGACCGCAGGATGTACGACGTCCTGCGCTGCATGCCGACGATCCCGGGCGCGGTAGGGGCGTTCCGCCGATCCGCTCTGGAACGAGTCGGCGGCATGAGCGACGACACCCTCGCCGAGGACACGGACATCACGATGGCGATGCACCGGGACGGCTGGCGGGTGGTGTACGCGGAGAAGGCCCGAGCCTGGACGGAGGCACCGGAGTCCGTCCAGCAACTCTGGTCCCAGCGCTACCGCTGGTCGTACGGCACGATGCAGGCGATCTGGAAGCACCGGCGAGCGCTCGTAGAGCGGGGCCCGTCGGGGCGCTTCGGCCGGGTGGGCCTGCCGCTGGTGTCCCTGTTCATGGTTCTGGCCCCGCTGCTCGCGCCGCTGATCGATGTATTTCTTTTGTACGGAGTGGTCTTCGGCCCGACGCAGAAGACGATCGCGGCCTGGCTGGGCGTCTTGGGAATCCAGGCGGCGTGCGCCGCGTACGCCTTCCGCCTGGACCGCGAACGCATGACCCACGTCATATCGCTCCCGCTCCAGCAAATCCTCTACCGGCAGTTGATGTACGTGGTCCTGCTCCAGTCCTGGATCACCGCCCTCACCGGAGGCCGCCTGCGCTGGCAGAAGCTGCGGCGCATGGGAGTGGTGGAGGCGCCCGGGGCGATCTCGCGGCAGCGGGCAGGGACCGGAAACGCGCCGAGCGGGAATGATCGGAGGCCGGTCGGATGACGACGCACGACTACACGGCGGGTGCGACGCCACCGCTGGGAGCGCCGAGGTTCGTCCCTGAACCGGCACCGGCACCGGCACCGGGACAGGCACCTGCCTCTGCCACTGCTGCGGCCGGGAAGAAGCCGGGCCGCGACCGTTACCTGGACCTGCTTCGCTCGATAGCCCTGGTCCGAGTCGTGGTGTACCACCTCTTCGGCTGGGCCTGGCTGACGGTCCTGTTCCCCTCCATGGGCGTGATGTTCGCCCTGGCCGGCTCACTGATGGCACGCTCGCTGAGCCGCCCGGCGCTGGGCGTCATCAGGGGACGCGTTCGTCGTCTGCTGCCGCCCCTCTGGGCGTTCAGCGTGGTGGCCCTCGCCCTGATGTTCGCGGGCGGCTGGAACCCGGTGAAGGACCCGGACCACGGCGGCACGTGGGGCGTGGCCGACCTCATCAACTACATCATCCCGATCGGCGCCCCGCCGTACCCCTCGCACGTCGGCTCCACATCCGGCCTCCTGGAGGACACTTGGGCGATGCAGGCGGCGGGCCCGCTCTGGTACCTGCGTGCCTACCTGTGGTTCGTGATCGCCTCCCCGCTCCTGTTGTGGGCGTTCCGCCGAGTGCCCTGGGCCACCCTGCTGGCCTCCCTGGCCCTGACGGCAGTGGTGGGCACGGGCCTGGTCACCATCCCCGGCGAAACGGGCAATGCCGTCTCGGACTTCGCGGTCTTCGGTGGCTGCTGGGTCCTGGGCTTCGCCCACCACGAGGGTGTACTGACGAAGGTCCCCCGCTACCTCGCGATCTCCTGCTCGGCATTGCTCATGGCCTTCGGCCTGTGGTGGGCGTCGGGCCACCTGGGTCCCGACGGCTGGGACCTGAACGACATCCCACTGGCCCAGGCGACATGGTCGTTCGGATTCGTGGTCATCCTGCTCCAATACAGCCCGTCCTGGCAGGAGTTGCCCGACCGCCTGGCCAAGTGGGACAAGCTGGTCACCCTGTCCAACAACCGCGCCGTCACGATCTACCTCTGGCACAACATGCTCATCATGGCCACGGTCCCGATCATCGACCAGGCGTACAACCTCCCCTTCATGCAGGGCGACCGCGCGGTGGCGGCCCTCGACACGACGTACACGCTGTGGATGTTCGCGCTGGTGTGGCCACTGATCGGGCTGGCGATCGTGGCCTTTGGATGGATCGAGGACATTGCGGCGAAGCGGAATCCTCGGCTTTGGCCGGACGGGGCGCGGGGGCGGGGACGTGGCCGTGGGGCACGGGCCGGGGCGCATCGGGGGCGGGGGTGAACGGGCGGGGAACGTGAACGGGCGGGGAACGACGAGATCGCCGGGGCTGAGGCGGGCAGCGGGAAGTCGGCGTCGCCGAGCGCGAGCGCGACGTCTGGCAGACGTCTCAGATCATCTCCACGAGGGGGGGCGGCGCAGTGCCGGCCGTAGTGAGGAGCACCGTTCGCACCACGCTGCCTCCAGAGGGGGAGTACCGGGTGCCAGCCCTGATCGCTGCCCCTCCTCCCACAGCGTGAAGAGTCGGAAGTCATCGCGGTGAAGCGGAATCCCCGGTTGTGCCGGAACAGTGTGAGGCGTGGAGGCACGGCGAAGGGCTTGATCTGAGTACGTACTTGAGTACGGGCTGCCCTTGCGTGGGATGTGCGCGTGGTGAAGGTTTGGGTCGGGTGAGGCGGGTGTTGGCTGCCTCTCTGTCGCGACCAAGGAGAGCATCCGCCGATGACGTACCCTCCCGGGCAGCCGCCGCAGGACGGTTATGGGACCCCGCAGCAGCCGTACCCGGGGCCGTATTCGCCGCCGCCGCAGCCCCCGGGACCGCCCGGCCAGACGCCCAACCCGTATGCCACGCAGCCGCAGCCGCAGCCGCCATCGCAGCCGCAGCCGTACGGCGGCCAGCCCCAGTACGGCACTCAGCCGCCCAACTACGGTGCACCGTACGGGTCTTACCCGCCGCCGCCCGGAGGAGGGAACGGCGACGGCCGGCCCAAGGGACGGCTCGCGCTGATCGTAGGATCCGCCGTCGCGGCCGTCGCCCTCATCGGCGGCGGCGTCTACCTCGCGACGAGCGGCGGCGAGGCTGACGACAACAAGCCGAAGGCCGACAAGAGCGTGTCCGCGCAGCCGAGCGCCTCTTCGACCACGGAAGACGTCGATGAGCCGACCGCCGAGGAGTCCGACCCCGTCGACGACACGGGCGACGACCCGAGTGACGACTCCGCCACCCCGCCCGACGCGACAGGCTTCGAGGGGCAGTGGCAGGACGAGGCCGGCAAGACCCTCACGATCGGGGAGAAGTACACGTCGGGCGACTACAAGGGCAAGTACTCGGCGTCCTACATCGACCCGGGCGGCGAGGGCATCCTCGCGGGCCTCGGCGCGGACCGCAGCGACGGTTCCTTCCGCATCGCACTCGAGCCCTTCGACAGCAAGAGCGACGACGACGTCCTCTCAGGGACCCTGACCCGCTCGGGCGACGCGGTCGACATCGCGTGGGACGACGGCGGGAGCGACACCTTGGACTGGGCGGCGTCCAGCTGACGGCCACGTCGGGTCCGGGTGACTGTCGGGCTTTGCGGTGGCCAACGCGGTGACGAATCCCCCTCCAATGTCACTCAATCGAAGGTTCTGGACTCTCATTTAGGTGTGTTCTGTGCGCCTATATCTGACTTTCTTTCGCCCTTGACGTAATTCGCTCTGGTGTCGTCACACGCGTCCCCGATAGCGTGTCGCTGCCCTCTCGAACCCCACGCCGCACAGGAGTCTGCCGTGAACCGCCGCCCCCGCCTGCTCACCACAGCCGCCGCCGGTGCGACGGCTGCAATGCTTCTGACCGCTTGTGGTGGGAGCGACGGTGGACTCAAGGGGAACGACAAGATCGCCGGGGCGGATACGGGGAGTGAGACGCCGGCGTCGCCGAGCGCGAGCGCGTCGGGTTCGGTGGAGCGGCCGAAGATCACGCTGCCGTCGGATCTCACCTACACCTTTGATTGGCCCAAGACGGGCGATGAGGACAAAGACGCGGTCTTGGCGGACGGCGAGCAGTCCATCAAAGCGGCGGACATGGCGATCGCGAATCAGGACGCGCTGGACAAGGCGTACCTCTTCTACTACGAGGGTGAAGCGGCCGCGGGAACACAGGAGTTCATTCAGAACTATGTGGACCACAAGGCCCGAACCACGGGTGCGTATCGCTTCTATAACCCCACCGTGACGGTCGGCAAGGACGGAAGCGCGACGTTCAGTTACTGCGAGGACCAGGGCAAGGCCTTCGTGAAGTACATCAAGAGCGGCAAGATCGACAAGACGCCTGTAACCGCCAAGAGCTACGTCATCTACAACACGTCGCTTAAGCGGAATAAGCAGGGCGTGTGGGTGATCCAGAAGATGATTTCGCAGAGTGGGAGTGCCAAGTGCCAGCCTTGAGGCGCCGCTTGACGGCAGGATCCGCTGCGGTCGCGTTTGGACTCATAGTGTTGACCCCGAATTCGGCATTCGCCGACGACACGCTTGGTGGGAAGACGCAGAACCCGTCCCAGACGCAGGCGAAGGGAGACTCCGACGGTAGGACGGTGTCTTCGGCTGCCGGTGCCGTCGTCTACGACCGTTCCAAGAACGGATCTGGCGAGTCGGCGGGCCCGGTGACGTCGACCACCACCTGGACCCCGCCCGCGTGTTACTACGCCCCCAAGTTCACCCCGGACGAGTTGCAGAAGTATCTGGAGCCGATCTGGGAGGCGGATTCGACGGGGTCCCAGTGGGACTTGGAGCAGCGCAACAAGTACGTGAACGGCAGCCCGTACAAGGACTTCAACAAGGACAAGGCCGACAAGGGCTATTGGTGGGACTCGTACGTCACCGAGGGCCGCGAGGGTGACCCGGGTGCGCTGGACTGTGACGAGTCCATCTTCTGGGTGGACAAGGGTGAGGCTCCGCCGGCGAACATCCCCGAGGCGATCACGCCGAAGATGCTGGCGCAGCTGGCGTACGCCGAGATACGCGTCCCCTCGACGAAGGTGACTCTGGCTCCCGCGGGCACGACGAAGGTGAACCTGCCGACGTGGGCGTGGCTGGACACGACGAAGTTCAAGCCGGTGTCGGTGACGGCGTCGGTCCCATTGCTGAACGTCTCGGCGACGACCACCGCGGAGCCGGTGTCGTTGAAGATCGAGCCGGGCACGGACGACGCCACGACGTACCCCGCGTCCGGCGTCTGCAAGATCAACGCCGATGGTTCGATCGGTGAGGCGTACGCCAAGGGCAAGTCGGACGAGACCCCGCCCTGCGGCGTGCGGTACCTGCGCTCCTCGGGCGACGGCTCGTACAAGCTCAGGGCCACCATCACGTGGAAGATTCACTGGACGGGCACCGGCGTGAACGGCGAACAGGCCCTGCCGGACGGCTCGTTCGGGGCACAGCAGGACGTCGTGGTGCAGGAGATCCAGGCCGTCAACCGCTGAGAGCTGTAAGGCGTGAGACGCGGCGCACCCGCCTTACCCGGAGGAGGGCGAGTAGCCAGTTCAACTCGACGTCCAGGTCGAGGGATTCGCAGCGGTGGCCGGTGTCCAGGACGACGGTGTCGAGTCTGGGGCGTGGAGGGGGAGGGCGAACGAGCCCGATGGGTAGGGCGGTAGGGCTTGGGCGGGCTGTCGGCTGCGGTTGGGGGGATCGAGGGGCTTTGCGGTGGCCAAAGTGGTGACGCTTCCCGCCTCCCAACGTCACTCGATCGAAGGATCTGAGCTGGTCGGCTTGGTGTGTTCTGTTGATCTATGCCCGGCTTTTCCTCGGGCTTGATGCGATTCGCTCTGGTTTCGTCACTCACGCCACCCGATAGCGTGTCGCTGCCCTCCCGAACCCCACGCCGTACAGGAGCCTGCCGTGAACCGCCGCCCCCGCCTGCTCACCACAGCCGCTGCCGGTGTGACGGCTGCAGTGCTTCTGACCGCTTGTGGCGGGAGCGACGGTGGGTCCAAGGAGTCTGCACGATCAACGCCGATGGCTCGATCGGCGAGGCGTACGCCAAGGGCAAGTCGGACGAGACCCCGCCGTGCGGCGTGAGGTACCTGAGGTCCTCAGGCGACAGCTCGTACAAGCTCAAGTCCACCATCACGTGGCAGATCCGCTGGACGGGCACCGGCGTGAATGGCGAACGGGCCCTGCCGGACGGCACGTTCGGGGCCGAACAGAACGTCGTGATGCGGGAGATCCAGGCCATCAACCGCTGACGCCGGGGCACCCGGCACACCGAGAGAATCCGGGAGAAGAGACGCGTGGCGGAGCGGTTGGCAGTCGACGGTGACGAGCTGGCGCACTTCATGAAGATGCTCAGGAAATCGACCGACTCGCTGAAGGGCCTGCGCAAGGCGCTGGAAGACGCGACTGTCACCGGACTGGGTGCCGACGACCTCGACACCGCCTGCGAGGACTTCCAGGACAACTGGAAGTACGGAGCCGACCAGATCGGTGAGCAGACCGAAGATCTCGCCAAGATCATCGGGAAGAGCAAGGACAGTTACCGCGAGGTCGACAGAGCGCTGGAAGAGGCTCTGAAGAAGCCCAGAGAGGGCAAAGGCAAAGGCAAAGGTGGGGCTTCGAAGTGAGGCACCCTCCTGGTACGGGGGACTCGGGAGCGGCTCTCGACCCCCAGTCCCGAGCCGACCGCGCCAAGCCTCAGGGACTCAAGTCCGCCCCGCACATCCCGAACCCTGACTACCCGCACTTAGGCTTCAACCCTGTTCCAGGTAGCACCGAGACAGTGATTGGCCTGCACAAGAAGCTCGTCGGGTGCGCGAAGGTTCTCGAAGAGACGCGCGAGCTTGTCACCAAGCTGATGGACGGCAGCTACTGGAAGGGCGACGCAGCCGTCGCCTTCCGCGAACAACTGGACGGCGGACCACTGCCGTTGAATCTCAAGAATGCCGCCCACTCCATCCGCAAGGCAGCCAAGCAACTCAATCGCTGGGAAGGCGAGCTCGACGACTTCCAGCGCCGGGCGAAGCGCCTTGAGGACGACGCGAAGGAAGCGCAGGCTGCCGTGGACCGGGCGAAGGGCCGAGCCACCAAGGCCGGCGACCACCCTGACCTGGACAAGAAGGGTGCCCAGCACGCCGACGCTCAGAAGGCCCTGACCCACGCGAACACGGCCGTGGACGACGCCGAGGGCGAGCTGGAAAAGATCCGTGGCAAGGCCCGGAAACTCGCGGACGAGCACGAGCATCGAGCCCAGTACCGGGCAGGCAAGATCCGCGACGCGACGAAGAAGCTGGCGCCGCATGAGCCGGGTTGGTTCGACTCGGCGCTGGACTGGCTGGGCGAGAACTTGCCGGACATTCTCAGCTTCGTGGCGGGCGTCGTCGGCTTGGTGGCGATTATCTTCGCCGGTCCGCTGGGGGTCGTGATGGTGGCGGCGCTGATGCTCACGGCCTCTGCTCTGAGTGCGACAGCCTTAGGATGGCGAATCTTCGAAGATCCCGAAATGTGGGAGTCGTTGAAGGATGGCTTTACCAAGGGCGAGTTCGACGCAGACTTCTTCAGCAACCTCGTCACTGTGGGAGGCGACGCCATGGGCGCGCTGCCGGGGCTCGGAGCAGTAATGGTCGGAACTCGAGGAGCAGTAAACGCCATTCGTGCCGGAAGTGAGACCCTTTCTATTGGACAGAAGGCGGGTGTCTTCGGGGCCAAGACCATGGAAGGGGCGCAAGCCATCTCCCGACTGGACAATCCGCTGACCGGGTGGCTAGTGCGCGGGGCGAGTGACACCGAGAAGGCGGAGAAAACGGTAGCCGCTACCTCAGGCTTGGTCGGTTTGGGAACTGGTGGATTCGGTCTGGTCAACAGTCTGGTGGACGCGGACGACGATGGCATCAAGGACGGCTCTGTTGCCGGAATTGACGGCACACGGCTCTTCCTTGACAACGGTGGAATCCTGAATCTCGTCGGTCACGTCTTCTGACCTTCTTCCCGCAGAGAGAGTGCGCCAGTGAACCCTGCCGAATACAGTACCGCTTGGGATCATCCGCTTACCCGCCGTGCCTGGGCGGGACATATGGCTATGAACGTCGGCGGCTTTATCGGTTGGTGGGCGATTTGGATCGGTCTGCTGGCCGTGCTGGTAGGAGTCTTGTCTCCAGGATTCACCTTCCTGTTTCTGCCGTTTCTGCTCTACTCTCTGTACCGAGCTGTGCTCCAAGTGAGGTACTTTCCCCCAGCGTTCCGCATGCGACGCATCTTGCGAACGTACCCATGGCAGATTCTCCGCGACGTACCCTCGGGTCTGACCAAGCATCCAGAGGTCCCCGGTAAGAGGCAGTACGGATGGTTCGAAATCCTCAATCCGGCTCATCCGGAGCAGCGACTGCCGGTGGTCTTCTTCCAGCATCTACGCACGGAGTGGTGGAGCCGCCGTTTGGCCCCCCGCGCCAAGCCTGAGCTGAAGGCGCAGATTGAGGTGGTGTGGTTCGCTGGCGACCCGCGCTTCATCGGTCTCATTGCCGCGCCCACTCCGACTGGTCAGGCGCCTCGCCGCATGCACGTCCTCCAGCAGCAGATGAGGGCCGCAGAAGGTCGCAGCCTTGCTGACTGGGGCGTTACTCATGAGGACATCGAACGTGGCCGACGTGCCGGCATTCACCCGGCCCAACCCTGATACGCGCCGGGAAAAGGCATCTGATGTACACCCCCAGCTTCACGCTCCACGACTCCGCCAAGGATCTCAACAACGAACTCTGGTTCGCTGAACCCCCGGGCTTCACGGCGCTGCCGCTCGCCGCCTTGCTGCCCTCGCCGGGATCCTCGGCTGCCGACACACTGCGGGACGCCTTGGCCCCGGCTCTGGACGCGGCGCCCGATGGCATGATCCGTCAGCAGTTCATCGCCCAATTTGCTCAGGGCCAGCAGTTATTGGGGGCCTTGCGCGAAGTCGGCACCGTCCACTGCTCGATCGGCCTGCACCGCGACGACATCGACGACACAGGCAACAGCAGCGGTCAGCCCCTGCTCTCCCTCTTCACCCTTTCGTGGCGTGACACGGCAGTGGCCCCCCGCGCAGTCACCGCAGCCCGCGCCGTGACTTCAGCGGTAGGCCACACTCGAGTCGAGTACCTCGAACTTCCCTGCGGCCCGGCCACCCTCAGCGAGACCGTACTCACTGCCCAGCCGGACAGCGGCCTCCCCCAGACGCCGCTCCTCCAGATTCACGCCCATGTGCCGCACCCGGACTGCCGGCGTCTGGTCGCACTCACTCTGAGCACGACGGCTGTGGCCCGTCGCGAGCAGTACCGCGGAATCCTCCGACAGATTGCGGAGCTGGTCAGCTTCGACAATCCACTGGAACCGGAAACGAGCGTGGCGGGTTGATCACGGGAAAGGGCTCTGCCGGCGGAGAGGACAGCCCGAAATGACGGCGTGGCGTGTGCGAGTTGAGTTCCCGGGCATACGGCAGCGGGGGGGGGGGGGGGGGGGGGGGGGGGGGGGGGGGGGGGGGGGGGGGGGGGGGGGGGGGGGGGGGGGGGGGGGGGGGGGGGGGGGGGGGG
>NZ_JBVHXR010000027.1:85235-111983 GCF_055569295.1 Streptomyces sp. NPDC029292 | reverse complement strand
CCCCCCCCCCCCCCACCCCCCCCCCCCCCCCCCCCCCCCCCCCCCCCCCCCCCCCCCCCCCCCCCCCCCCCCCCCCCCCCCCCCCCCCCCCCCCCACCGGCGTTTTCCGGATGAATTCCCGGCGAATTTCCCGGCGTTCAGACAGCCAGCACCGCACGCACCGTCTTGCCGCCGAAGCCGGGGCTGACGACCTCCAGTCGGTGGGCGAGCAGCTGCACCATGGCGAGGCCGCGGCCGCTCTCCGACTCGGCGTCCATGGGGCCGACGCGGGGCCTCCCGGGACTGTCGTCGTGGACCTCGACGGTCACTTCCCCGTGCCCGAGCTGCAGCCTGAGCCGGCAGCCGGTGCGGCCGTGCCGGACGGCGTTGGCGACCAGTTCGGAGGCGATCAGTGTGGCGTCGTCGACCTGGTCGGCGGTCGGTGCCACCAGCCGCGGCCGTGGCCGGGTGAGGAACGCCGAGGTCAGCTTGCGGGCCCTGCCCGCCGAAACTGCCGTGCGCGGCAGCGTGTACTCGACGCGGGCGGTCTGGCGGACGGCGCGCTGGTGCGCACGCATGACACCTCACATCCCCTCCAGGACAACCGGTGCCCCCGGCGGCCGGACCCCCCGCCGGCCGGGACCCGCGCGATAGGGCGCGCGGCCGGTCCTGCCCCGGGGTGATGCCCGCCCCGGATGATCCGCAACCAGCGCCGTACGTCACAAAGCCGCCAAGAGCATGCGGGCGTCCCGGGGCTCGGCCGCACCCCGGCCGCGAGGCGGGCCGCCCTCACATACCCGTGGTCATGACGGTGCGTTACACGGATCCGGCCGACCCGCCGATGAGGCGGAAGTCCGCGTAGTCGAAGCCCGGTGCCACCACGCAGCTGACCAGGACCTCCTGGTCCGTCGCCGGGCGGGCGGACTGCCAGACGCCGCCGGGGACGAGGGCCTGCGGGCGCTCGCCGTCCTCGATGGCGGGGCCGAGCCGTACGAGGGCCGGGGCGGGGTCGGGGGCGGGGCCGTCGCCGCCGAGGAGGAGGTCGAGGGGTCCGCCGCGGTGCCACAGCCACACCTCGTCGGAGCGGACGGTGTGCCACGCCGAGGTGTCTCCGGGGGTGAGGAGGAAGTAGATCGCGGTCGCGGCGGCGCGGGGGCCGGGATAGCCGTCGGGCGTGAAGGCCGGCGACGCCTTCCATGTCTCGACGAACCAGCCGCCTTCCGGGTGCGGTTGCATACCCAGTGCGGCGGCCAGCGCGGGGGTCTCGGGGGACGTCATCTCACATGCCTTCCGGGGCTGTCGGACACTGCGGGCGAGACCGCGGGATATCCGTTCGAACAACTCCCGGTGAAGTCCGGGGGTTGTCTGAAAGGCTAGGGAAATGCCGACCCTTTACAGAAGAACGCTCGGCCTGCTGCCCCGGATAGGGGTGCGGGTTCTGGATCTTGGTTCGGGTACAGCGGTGGTCTACCGGCGCGGTGTGCGCAAGCGGGTTCCTCTGGGGCCCGGGGCGGACCTGATCACGCGCGGTCGCGCCGCCAAGTGGACCGGCGTGCCCCTCGGCGACTCCGGCGCACGGCTGCTCCTCGACGAGAAGGCGACGGCGGCCGACGAACGCCGCTTCCAGCTGTCGGCCGCCGCCTACCTGTGCGGTCAGCACGTCGCCGCCCTCCTCGACCGGTACGAGGTGAACTGCGTCTTCGACGTGGGCGCCAACTCCGGTCAGTACGGCAAGCAGTTGCGCCGCCTCGGCTACACCGGCCGGATCGTTTCCTTCGAACCCACGGCGGAGACGTTCGCGAAGCTCCAGCGGACCGCGGAGAAGGACCCCGACTGGCTGGTGTACCAGATGGGGCTCGGGCGGGAGGACGCCACCGAGTCCATCCACGTGGGCTGGAAGACCATGAACTCCCTTCTCCCGCCCAGCGATTACGGCAAGGGCCGCTACCAGCGGTTCGCCACGACACGCACGGAGGAGATCGAGATCCGCCGGCTCGACGGCGTGATGGACAAGGCGCTGGCCGGGATCACCGACCCGCGGCCCTATCTGAAGATGGACACCCAGGGGTACGACCTGGAGGTGTTCGCGGGCGTCGGGGAGCGCGTCGCGGACTTCGTGGGGATGCAGTCGGAGGTCGCGGCGCTGCGGCTGTACGAGGGCAGCCCCCGGATGGCCGAGGCGATCGCGACGTACGAGGCCAGCGGGTTCGAGATCTCGGGCATGTACCCGGTGACCAGGGAAGCGGCGACGGGGCGGGTGGTGGAGTTCGACTGCGTGATGGTGCGCGCGGACGCCGTGCCCGCCACGGAGTCCGCGTAGCTCAGGCCGGACACGCAGTATCCGCGGAGCTCAGGCCGGACACGCGGAACCCGCGGAGCTCAGGCCGGACACGCGGAACCCGCGGAGCTCAGGCCGGATACGCGTGCGTCTGCGCCGCCTTGACCGTCGCCCAGACCGGCGCGCCCGGGTGCAGGTCGAGTTCGGCGGCGGCGACGGTGGTCAGGTCGGCGGCGAGCGGGAGTTCGCCGATGAGGTCCGCGCGGATCTGGTCGCCGTGGGTTTCCAGCCCGCCGACCCGGCACTGCCAGAGGTTGCGGGCGCTGGAGCCGGTGGGGCGGTCGCGGTGGAGGGTGACGGCGCTGGGCGGGAAGGCCACGAACACGGGTCCGGCGAGGTCCTCGGTCGTGGTGATCGCCGGACCCGAGTCGAGCCGTACGGTGTGGCCCTCGGCCCGGCCCCGGTAGAGGTTGAGGCCGACCAGCTGGGCGATGTAGTCGGTGCGCGGATGGCGGGCGATGTCCGACGGGGTGCCGTCCTGCACGACGCGGCCGTGCTCGATGACGACGAGCCGGTCGGCCAGCACCATCGCGTCCAGCGGGTCGTGCGTCACCAGCACGGCGACGGCCTCGAAGTCGGCCAGATGGCGCCGGAGTTGGGCGCGTACCTCCAGGCGGGTACGGGCGTCCAGCGCGGCGAGGGGTTCGTCCAGCAGGAGCAGCCGGGGGTGGGTGGCCAGCGCGCGGGCGAGGGCGACGCGCTGTGCCTGCCCGCCGGACAGGCGGCGCGGCTTGGCACCGGCGTGGTCGGCCAGGCCCATGCGGTCCAGCCACGCGGCGGCCTGGGCGCGCGCCTCTGCCTTGGGTACGCCCTGGCAGCGCGGCCCGAACGCGACGTTGTCGAGCGCGGTCAGGTGCGGGAAGAGCAGGTAGTCCTGGAAGACGACGCCGACGGGGCGGGACTCGGGCGGCGTACGGTCCAACGCGGCGCCGTCCAGCCGCAGATGACCGCCGTCGGAGAGCGCGGTGAGCCCGGCCAGGGTGCGGAGCGCGGTGGTCTTTCCGGCGCCGTTCGGCCCGAGGAGCGCGACGACGTCGCCGGGGGCGGCGGTGAGGGCCACGTCGAGGTGGAAGGTGCCGCGGTGGACGAGGAGACGGGCGTCCAGGCCCTGGGTCTCGGTGGGGGTCATGACGCCGTCATCCAGCGGTCCCGCAGCCCCGCGAGGACCGCGATCGACACGGCGAGCAGCACCAGGCTCAGCGCGATCGCGGCGGCCGGATCGTTCTGCAGGGCCAGGTACACGGCCAGCGGCATGGTCTGTGTACGGCCGGGGAAGTTGCCCGCGAAGGTGATCGTGGCGCCGAACTCGCCGAGCGCGCGGGCCCAGGCGAGGACGGAACCCGCCGCGATCCCGGGGGCGATGAGCGGCAGGGTGACCCGGCGGAACGCCGTGAAACGGGAGGCGCCGAGTGTCGCGGCGGCCTCCTCGTAGCGCGGATCGGCGGCCCGCAGTGTGCCCTCCACGCTGATCACGAGGAACGGCATCGCCACGAACGCCTCCGCGACCACCACCCCCGCCGTGGTGAACGGCAGCGTGATCCCGAAGGCGGAGTCCAGCCACTGCCCGACGACGCCGTTGCGGCCGAGGGCCAGCAGCAGCGCCACACCGCCCACCACCGGTGGCAGCACCAGCGGCAGCGTCACCAGGGCCCGTACGAAGCCGCGCCCCGGGAAGTCCGTACGCGCCAGCAGCCACGCGAGCGGCACGCCGAGCACCAGGCTCACCGCCGTGGCCGCCGTGGCGGAGACCAGGGACAGCTGGAGCGCCTGCCAGACCGCCGTGCTGGTCAGCTGCTCGGGCAGGCTGCGCCAGGGAGCCCGTAGCAGAAGGGCGATCAGCGGGAGGAGCAGGAAGGCGAGCCCGAGGAGGGCGGGCAGCAGAAGAGGAAGCGGCACCCCGCCCCGGACACCCGCCCGGACACGCCGACGCCGAGGCCCGCCCCCGTGGGTGTCGCCACCCACCAGGACCTCGGCGTCGGACTTGTCCAGCTCGGTCACGGCTTCAGGAACCCCGCCGCGGTCAGCACCTTCTGGCCCTCGGCGGACTGCACCAGCGCGATGAACGCCTTCGCGGCGTCCGCGTTGCGCGCGTCCTTGAGGAGGGTGATCGGGTAGTCGTTGATGGCGTTGGCCGACTCGGGGAACTCCACGCCCTCCACCTTGTCACCCGCCGCCTTCACATCGGTCTTGTAGACGACGGCGGCGTCGGCCTCCTTCAGCTCCACCTTCGTCAGGGCGCTCTTGACGTCCTGCTCGTACGAGACCGGGGTGAGCTTCAGCTTGCTCGCGTCCAGCGCCTTCTGCGCGGCGGCGCCGCACGGCACCGTCTTGTCGCACAGTACGACCTTGAGGCCGGACTTGGTGAGGTCCTTCAGGGAGGCGACCTTGTCGGGGTTGCCGGGCAGGGTCGCGATCTCCAGCTGGTTGCGCACGAAGGTGGCCGGGGTGCCGACCGCATCCTTCTTGTCCGTCACGATCGCCATCGTCTTGGGGCTGGCGGCGGCGAACACGTCGGCCGGGGCGCCCGCGGTGATGCTCGCCGCGAGCGTGTCACTGCCGCCGAAGTTGAAGGTCACCTTGGTGCCGGGGTGCGCCTTCTCGAACTCCTTGCCCAGGGTCGTGAAGCTCTCCTGGAGCGAGGCGGCGGCGAAGACGGTGACCGTGCCGGAGAGCTTCGGTGACGCGGAGGCCGACGGGTCCGACTTCGCCGAGGAGTCGTCGGAGCCGGAGGAGCAGGCGCTCAGGGCCAGCAGCGCGGCGGCACCAACACCGGCCACTTGCAGGGTCCGGCGGGTCCGGCGTGCGGAACGGGTCATCACGGGTTACTCCCTCTGACGCTTCAGGTACGCATGCGAACTCTTCGGGCTCTGCGGGCAGGCATGCGCCGATCATACTGCCGCAGATGCAAGCTGAAAGTCTCCTGTCGCATCGCATGAGCTGCATGATTGGCGTGGGGGTGCACGCATGTGCGTTTGTACGGGACCGCTGCCTGGGTACGGTCATCCGGGAGGTGGTGCCCAGTGAGCCAGTCCCTGACACAGTCGCCCGCTCACTCGCTCGCGGAGCTTGCCCTGACCGGCGACCTCGCCCGCCCGGTCCGGCTGACGGTGTCCGACCTGCTGGCCTGGCCCCGGCACCGGGTCCGGGTCAGCTTCGAGTGCGCCACCAGCGGCGTACAGCACCACGGCTTCGCCGGGCCGCTGCTGCACGACGTCCTGTCCGACGCCGGACCCGGCTTCGACGCCGCCCGCCGCAAGGACCGCCTGCGCTTCCTCATCGCGGTCACGGGTACGGACGGCCACCACGCCCTCCTGAGCTGGGCCGAGATCGACCCCGACTTCGGCCGCGCCCCCGTCCTGCTCGCGGTGAGCATCGACGGCACCCCACTCGACCGGGCGGGCCCGCAGCTAGTGCTGCCGCAGGACCGCTGCGGGGCCCGGCACATCAGCGGCATCAAAGCGATCCGGGTGGACGGTCGCTATACGCCGTGGGCCGGCGACGACGCCCTCGACTGAGCCGCCGCGTCGAGGGCGAGCCACACCCGGTCACGCGTCAGCGGAATCGAAGGTGTAGCGGGCGGTGCCCGTGACGACCTGCGGTCCGGCCGGGGCGGGCAGATTGCGGCCGACCGCCTCGCCGGCGCAGGGGGCTTCGGCGTGGCGGAGACCTCGTACCGTGTCCAGCGCATCGAGCACTTCACCGGCCGTGACCTGTCCCGCCTGGACGACCGCCTCGACCTGCGGGCAGCGCTGCTGTGCCGCGAGGTCCGGCTCCGGCCGTGACAGGACGACCCGGCGTCTGCGACGCTGACCGGCCGACAGGGAGGTGACGCGTGCTGCTGCGTCAGCTGGAGTACCTGGTCGCGCTCGCCCGTGAGCGCCACTTCGCCCGCGCGGCGGCCGCCTGCTTCGTGTCGCAGCCGTCGCTGTCCGCCGCGATCCGCCGCCTGGAGCACGAGCTGGACGTGCCGATCGTGCGGCGGGGCAGACGGTACGAGGGGCTGACCCCGGAGGGTGAGGTGGTCCTCGCCTGGGCGCACCGCATCCTCGCCGAGCGGGACGCCCTGCACCAGGAGCTGTCGGCGCTGCGCGGCGGCCTCACCGGCACCCTGCGCCTGGGCGTCGTCCCCACCGCACTGCCCGCCGCCTCCCTTCTCACCACCCCGTTCTGCGAGCGGCATCCGCGGGCCCGGGTCAGCCTGGAGTCGCTGTCGTCCGCCGAGATCACCCACGGCCTCGCCGCGTTCGAGCTGGACGCGGCGATGACGTATCTCGACGACGCCGACCTGCGTCACGTACGCCGTTTACCGCTGTACGAGGAGCGGTACGTGCTCCTCACTCCGGTGGACGGCCCGCTGGCCACGGCGTCGACGGCTCGCTGGGCTCACGCGGCGGCCCTGCCGCTGTGTCTGCTGAGCCCCCGGATGCGCAACCGCCGGATCATCGACGACTGCTTCGCCGCCGACGGCGCGAGCGCCGCGCCCGCGATCGAGTCGGACAGCGTCGCCGGGCTGTACGCGCATCTGCCGGGCGGCCGCTGGTCCAGCGTGATCTCGCACGCGTGGCTGCACATGTTCGGCGTACCGGACGGGATGCGGGTGGTGCCGCTGGAGGGGCCCGCGCACGGTCCGCGGGTCGGGATCGTCGTCGGACGGGAGGATCCCGCGTCCGTCCTGACTGAGGCGCTGTTGAAGGTGGCGCGGGAGGCGGGGGTACGGGATGCGCTGGACGTGCTGCTGAAGTCGTATCTGGGCAGCGGGAGTTGACAGCTCCCGGTCATCCCGGCATAGCGACGTTCGCTGTGACCGGCGGAAACGACCCCGAGGATCGTGAAAGGCGCCTTCCGGCAGCGGAGTTGAGGAGCCGGACATGGCCAAGGTGCTCTGTGTGCTGTACGACGACCCGACCGGCGGATATCCGACGACGTACGCCCGGGACGGCCTCCCTGTCATCGACCACTGGATGACGACGTCCGCGTCGGGAAGCTCACGGTCGAAGACCGAGCCGGCACCGTCCTTGGCGTGGTCGCTGCACCCCGAGACGGAGGGCCTGTTCGGCGACGAGCTGCTCGCCACGATGAAGCGCGGGGAGGCCAGTCGTCCTTACGTGCGGTCGATGTGCACGTTGGTGGACTTCACTCGGGCGGTGGCCTCCATGCCGACCTCCAGGCCCAGTTCCTCGACGGCCTCCCGAGTCAGCAGGGAGACCAGCCGGTGCGGCCCGGCCTGGATCTCCACCTGGGCGGCCACATCGCCGAGCTTGACGGCGGTGACGATGCCCGCGAACGCGTTGCGCACGGAGGTGTAGGAGGTGACGCCCTCCTCACCACCGGTCTTCGCGAGCTCGACCGAGAACGCGGCCAGGTCCCGCCCGTCGATCAGCCGCCGCCCGCCCTCGTCCCGATGCGTGGCCACGCGACCGGCGTCCGCCCACCGCCGCGTGGTGTCCGGGCTGACGCCGAGGAGCCGGGCGGCCTGGCCGATGGTGTAGGACTGCATATGCGCCAAGGTATGCACGGGATCCTCGCAGGTGCAAGCCACTCCTTGGCGGGCCCGCGGCCCACCACTCCCCTGCCGGAAGGGATCCGATACCCGATGGACGAGGTCACGCTGCACGGCCCGGCGAGCTGGGAAGGGCCCGTGCGCCGGTACGGGCCGGTGGCGCGGGTGGCCGTGCTGTCCGACATCCATGCCAACATCCCCGCCTTCGAAGCAGTGCTGGCCGAACCGGATGTCGCCGCGGCCGACCTGGTCGTCCTCTGCGGTGATCTGACGTGGGGGCCGCAGCCGCAGCAGACGTACGAACTGATCGCCTCGCTGGGGGAACGGGCCCTGTGCGTGCGGGGGAACGGCGACCGCTACGCGGCCGAGATCGGCACCGGCGCGCGCGTCGCCGACACCCCGCGCCAGGCGTGGATAGCCGCCCAGCACTCGCCGGAGGCCATCGGTTTCCTCACGCGCGTCCCCTTCGGTCTCGGCGTCGAGATCGACGGGCTGGGCCCGGTGCACTTCTGCCACGGTTCGCCGCGCAGCGACCACGAGCTGGTCACGCCGGGCACGCCGCCCGAGCGGTTCGCGGAACTGTCCGCCGGACTCGACGCGCGGGTCCTGGTCACCGGGCACTCGCACCTCCAGTTCGACCGTGCCGTGGCCGGACTGCGCAGCGTCAACCCGGGAAGCGTCGGCCTGCCGTACCACTCGGGCGAGCCCGGCACCGCGTACTGGGCCCTGCTCGGCCCGGACGTGCGGCTCAGGACCACGCGCTACGACGTCTCGGACGCCGTCGCCCGCGCCCACCGGGCGGCCGACCCGGACGTCGAGCGCTATGCCGCCACGCTGATGAGTCCGCCCGTCCCCGAGAGGATCGTCGAGGACGCCGAGAGGAGGGTCTTCGTCAACTGACCACCGGAGCAAGTCAGTAGTACTCGCGCATGATCTCCGTGGCCCACGCCGGCTGGACCACCTCGCCGGCCAGTCCTTGTTGCCCCGGGGATGGCGGGCGCCGGTCTCGAATCTTCTCGGGCGGCGTCACGCGCCATAGGCGCAGACGGCGTCACGGCAACGTCAGGATGATCTTCCCGTTGGCCTGGTTGCCGCGCATGCGGTCGGCGGCTTCCCCGGCCTGCTGGAACGGGAACACGCTGTCGATGACGGGGCGGACCCGGCCGTCGGCCCCGGTGTCACCGATGCCGAGGGTCTGCCGAGCCGCCCGTCCGTCAGTGCAGGACGAGCACTTCCGCCAGTGGTGGGCCGGCCACCACGTCGCCGCCATGGGCGTCGGCACCAAGGCACTGCACCATCCCATCGCCGGTGACCTCACCCTCGACTGGGACACCCTCAGCGCCGCCACCGACCCCGACCAGCAACGGGTTCCGCTGCCGGACGGGTGCCGCCGACCGTCTGGTATTTGGTGACAGCGGCCCGGATTCCGGGGTCGCGAACGCGCCCGTGCGCCGTACGCCGGTTCGATCCGGCCATTCGGGGCTGATTCCGGTCCCGGGTGCCCTCGCCGTCGTTCCAGCCCACGGCCCCACCGTTGCCGGCCCTCGCCCCGCCGCGTACGCCCTGCCAGGCGGGAGCGGTGGGGCGGCTGGCGGGAACGCCTCCCCGGGCCCCCTGTCCGGCACCCCACCGTGATTCTCTGGCGTGAGCCCGTCCCGGCGTCTCCTCGGAAGGGCCCGCGCATGCCTGCCATCGCGTTTCCGGCTCCGTTTTCATGGGGCTCCCCGGCCATCCCCGGCCGTCTGCTCACGACCCTGGGCTGGCTGACCACCCCGCTTTTGCCGGACGACTACCTCGGCCTCATCGACCCCCTGCTGTCCGCGCGCCACCCGGCGGGCGTGGTGACCGCGGTGCGGGCCGAGACGGCGGACGCCGCCACGCTGGTGATCCGGCCCGGTCGAGGGTGGGCCGGCCATCTCGCGGGGCAGTACCTCCCGGTCGGCGTTGAGTTGGACGGCGTACGGCACTGGCGTACGTATTCCCTCACCTCGCCTCCGGACGCGCCTGGCGGCGAGGTGACCATCACGGTCAAGGCGGACCCGCGTGGGAAGGTGTCCCCGCACTTGGTGCACCGCACACCGCCCGGCACGGTTCTTCGGCTCGGGCCCGCGCAGGGGGAGTTCGTGCTGCCGGACCCGCTGCCCGCCCGGATGCTGTTCGTGACGGCGGGCAGCGGCATCACGCCGGCCATGGGGATCCTGCGCACGCTCGCCCGTCGGCCCTGGCCGGCCCCCGATGTCGTACTACTGCACAGCGCGCCCAGTCCGGACGAGTGCCTGTTCCGCGCCGAACTGGCCGATCTGGCGTCCCAGTTGCCGTGGCTGCGGCTTCACCAGCAGCACACCCGTACCGCCGGTCGGCTCACCGTCGACGAGATCGCCCTGCGCTGCCCGGACTGGCGGACCCGCGAGACCTGGGCGTGTGGCCCGGCCGGTCTGCTCGACGTACTGCGAGAGCACTGGGCGGGGGAGCGCCCGCACGTGGAACGCCTGCACATGGAGTGTTTCCGCCCGGCTCCGCTGCTCCCGCCCACCCCGGACGCGGCGGGCGGCCGGGTGCGGTTCGAGCGCAGCGGCGTGGAAGCCGACTCGGGTGCGTCCGTGCCCCTGTTGGAGACCGGTGAGTCCGCGGGCGTGCCGCTGCCGTACGGGTGTCGCCGGGGCGTCTGCCTCGGCTGCCTCGCGCCCCTGCTCCACGGAAGCGTGCGCGATCTGCGGACCGGCGAAGTGCACGGCGAGGAAGGTGAGTTGATCCAGACCTGCGTCCATGCCGCGGCAGGTCCGCTCGTCCTCGACCGCTGAGCCCGCCCGAAGCCCCCAAGGAGCCTCCGTGACCTCGACCGTCGAAGTGGCACCACCCGTCAAGTCCCCATCCTGGCCCGATGAGTTCGGCGCCGAACTCGACCGCATCCGGGCCGGGGTCGTCGCCGAACGCGGCGAAAGGGACGCCCGGTACATCCGTACGGTGATCGCCGTCCAGCGCGGCCTGGAGGCGGGCGGGCGCCTCGCCCTGGCCGTCTCGCTCCTGCCGCCCGCCTGGCTCGCGGGCACCGCGATGCTCACCACCGCCAAGGTCCTCGAGAACATGGAGCTGGGCCACAACATCCTGCACGGCCAGTGGAACTGGATGGGCGACCCGGCGATCCACTCCACCACCTGGGAATGGGATTTCCTCACGCCCGCCGCCGCCTGGAAGCACACCCACAACCACCTGCACCACACGTACACGAACGTCGTGGGCCGCGACCGGGACCTCGGCTACACCATCCTGCGGATGAGCCCGGACCAGCCCTGGCGGCCGGTCCACCTCCTCCAGCCGCTGTACGCCGCCCTGCTGGCGCCCGTCTTCGAGTGGGGCATCGCCCTGTACGACCTGGAGGCGGATGCCGTGGCCGCGGGCCGCAAGAGCGTGCGGAGCCTGCTCGGCGAGATCGCGGGCCTTGCGCGCAAGGCGGTGCGCCAGTCCACCAAGGACTACGTCCTCTTCCCGCTGCTCGCGGGTCCCTCCGCGCTGCCGTGTCTGTTGGGCAACCTCACCGCCAACGGCCTGCGCAACGTCTGGGCGCACACGGTCATCTTCTGCGGCCACTTCCCCTCGGACGTACAGACCTTCACCGAGGAGGACATCGAGGGCGAGAGCCGCGGCCAGTGGTACCTGCGGCAGATCCAGGGCTCGGCGGATTTCGAGGGCGGCTTCCTGCTCCACGTACTGTCCGGGCACCTCGGCCACCAGATCGAGCACCACGTCTTCCCCGACCTGCCCAGCAACCGCTACGCCGAACTGGCGCCCCGGGTGCGCGGACTGTGCGAGAAGTACGGCGTGCCGTACGTCACCGGGCCGTTGTGGCGGCAGTACGCATCGATGTGGGGGCGCGTCGTGCGCCACGCGGTGCCGGGATGATCAGTCCTGATGACCACCGGGCCGCGCGGGCGCCGGGATGACCAAGGTGTCGAAGTCGCCCGAGATGATCCGGGCGGCGAGGTCCGACAGACGCACCTGATGGGCGCGTGCGTACGAGCGGAACGCGGCGAAGGCGTCGTCCACCGAGGCGTTCCAGCGCTCGGCCAGCACGCCCTTGACCTGCTCGACCAGGATGCGGCTGGTCAGGGCGGTCTCCAGCTGGCTGTTCTCGACGTGCGACTGTGCCAGCGTGCGCTGCTGCAGGACCGCGATGGTCGCCACGTCGGCCAGCGCCTGGGCGAGCGCGATGTCCTCCTCGCCGAGCGGCTGCGGCGTGCTCTGGAAGAGGTTGAGCGCGCCGACGACCCGGTTGCGCAGACGCAGCGGCAGCGCGTGCGTGACCAAATAACCGGTCTCGCGGGCCCGTCCGGCGAAGCGGGGCCAGCTCGCCGTCACCTCCGGCCGGCTCAGGTTGATGTTCGTCCGGGCCGTACCGGTGCGGTAGCACTCGACGCACGGGCCCTGATCGTGCTGGAGCGCGAACAGCTCAAGGAGGCGTGTGTGCTCGTCCGAGGCGGCGATGATCTGCAGTTCGCCGTGCGCGTCCACGAGCAGGATCCCGGCCGCCGAGACGTCCAGCAGTTCGACACAGCGCGCGGACAGCCGTTGCAGGAGATCGATGACGTCGAAGTCCTCGACGAGGGAGTCCGCGACCTCCACGAAGATCTCGGCCAGACGTCGTTCGCGGGCCATGCTGATCATCCCTTTCCACTGCCGGGCGAATACGGCCCGCTCATATCGTCGTCGAAACGGAGCCTGCGGGCGACCACGTCCGCGGCCATTTCGCCAAGAGGGCGCTCACTGCTGTAGGCGCAGGCCCGCAGCCGCAGGATGGCCTCCTCCATGGACACCCCGAGCTGGACGCTGATCATCCCCGTGGCCTGGTGCACGGCCGCGCGGTGCAGCTGCGACGGCAGCTCCAGCAACGCGCGGTCCCCGTCCTCGCTCCGGCCCCCGCGCTGGTCCCCGTTCAGGATCGCGCCGGTCAGCGCGGCGGTCAGGGTCCTGGCGTCCGCCGACTGCTGCTCGCTCATCCTCCGGTCCGCGGCGCACAGCACGGTCAGTACGCCCACCCGGATCGCCCCGATGCCCAGCGGGAAGCAGCACACGCCGTGCACGCCCATCTCCCGCGTGGGCTTCAGGAGTTCGGGCCACCGGTCGGGGTGCACTCGGTCGAGGTCGGGCTCCATGACGGGCGAGCCGGTGCGGACCGCGTCCGGCCCCGGGCCCTCGCCCAGCGTGAACTGGAGCTCCTCGAAGCGCTCGCTCAGCTCGGGGTAGTGCCAAAACGGCTCCGCCGTCCGGCCGTTGCCCACGAGGAGCGACAGTGCGACGCCCTCGGCGTCCAGCGCCCGCGCGCACGCCCGGGCCGGGTCGCCGCCCCCGCCGAGGCGCAGCGACCGCAGGACGTCGGCCATGCCGTCGCTGATCACCGGTTCCCGTACATCACGAGGGTCGGTCCGCCGCCGTGTCGTCGGTGGATATGCCGTACCAGGCGTCCTGGGCACTCGCGTACCGGGGGAACCGCTCCAGGAGACCGCCGGCCTGGAACACGAGACCCGCGCCCGGCCGGGCGTAGACGACACGCACCCACCCGAGCCGCTCGTGGCAGTCCTCCCACGCCGCGCACAGCGGGGCGAGGACGCTGCCGTCCATGAACGTCACGCCGCTCAGGTCGACGATGAGGAACAGGCGGCCGGTGCCGTGACGGACGCTCTCCAGGTCGCGGGCGAAGGCCGGGACGGTCGTCAGGTCCAGCTCGCCGCCGGCCCGCACCACGCGGCACTCGTCGAACAGGTCGGGATACGAACCGCGATCGGAATGCGAGCCGCCATCGGAATGCAAGCCGTGATCGGAATGCGAGCCCATAGGACCCATCTCCTAGGTCTGCGGGGTGGCTTTCGCCTTGCGCAGAGCCTCTGTTGCGCGGAGCGGGACTGCACGGAGAGGGCCGGGGGCACGGGCTGCCGTACGGCCAGCGTACTGCCGTGCGAGGCGGGCGGCCGTGCCGTTTCGCGTATGAACGGAGGTTCGACCGGCGAGGCCGTACCTGACCGGTCCTGGCGGTTCCAGGGGCGGGAGCCGATCGGGGAGGGGAGCGCGCGTGGTGAACCCGCCGGCCCTGGGCTCTGCGAAGTCCCTTTTCCCGCCGGGCGGAGTACGGTTGGGGCACTGAGGGCACGTCGTACGCCGGTGTTCGGACCGGTCTCGTCCTCGGCTCACGACGACACCGGGCCGCCCAGTGCCCGGGGCGGGTTCAGCCCTCTGACTGCCTGAGCCGTTCTCCTTCCGCGGGGCCGTCACCCGACGGTCCTCGTCTTCACGCACGAGGACGGCCGCGACCCGGTCGCATCGCCGTATCGAGGCCAAGGAACCCTGTCTGCCGCATGGTTCGACCGAACCGCTCTCCTCGCTGGGGCCGTCCCCGGGGCATGGGGGTGCGACGAGGTCCGCCGCAAACGAGTCCCGGTACGCCCCGAGTCCGTGTCCCCCGACAGGAGCTCCCTCATGGCCACCGCCCTTCAGTCCCCGCCCTCCCCGCCCGTGGTCCGCCTGCGGCTGGCGCCGCCCAGTGCCGTGCCGCGGCGCATCGACGGGGCATGGTGGCCACGCTCGCGCAATCTGCTGTCCGAACTCCCGCTGCTCATAGGCGCGTTGCCGGCTTCCTGGGGACAGATCGCCGGCGTCAGCGTGAACGCGGCGATGTGGTCGGTGTCACCGGGACGGCTGCTCGTCGCCAACCACGTCATACGACTGCGCAGGGAGTCCGGATCGCGGGACCGGCACACTGTCTGCCTGCTCAGCCCGGGCCGCGGCCGCCGGGACCTGCTGGTCGTGCCCCCGGAGGTGGACGCGGCGGACGCCGAGCACCTGATGGCAGCGGCGGCGACCGCCACCCGCTGACGAGATCCGGGGCCGACCGCTCGCACCCCGGCGGCCCTGAGGCCGCTCGGGGTGAGCTGTCGGCCGCGCTGCCCGGATACCCGAGGTGGACGAGGCGGGCCGGCTGTTTGCCGACGGTGGACGGGGCCGGCTGTTTGCCGATGGCGGAGGGGCCGCCCGTGCGCGTGTGCCTGGTGGGCGCCCGCAGCCATGCCGTCAGGAGCGTCCTTACATCGAGGCCCCGCGGGGCTGTTCACACCCGTCCGCCTGGCATACGCTCGGCGGGCGAGGCTCTTTCGGGAGCCCGATCACGGTTCCGAAGTCGCGGACGCCGACTTCCCGCGCCCCCTGCCCCCGGGTGCCATCGCCCCCAGCCCACGGGCGCCAAGACGAGGCCACAGCCGCCGAGAACCCGTAGCCCTGCCGCCCCGTGCGGCTGGGCACCCTTCGCCTGTCCCTGTCGGACCCCGCCCCGGCGCATCCGGCGCGCCGCCGCGGCCCGATCGGGGACCGCATGCCCTGAAAGCGCCGACCGGGGGGTGGCGCGGCAGGGCGGTGCGGTCGCCGCCGGTGGACGTATCACCGGCGGCGACCGCCACACCTGTTCCTGCGCGGCGGTCGAACACGCGTGTGCCACCGTGCCGTTCACCAGGGAACCAGGCGCCTCCCCACGTCGTCCGGTGATCGGCCGCGCGAGCCGGGACGGACTCCTTTCGGGCCCGCAGGAGTACGGTGGAGGAAGCGAGGACCTTTCGTATGCCGGTGTTCAGACCGGTCTCGGCCTCGCGGCTCGACGACACCGGGTGCTTCGCGCTCGAGGCAGGTTCCGCCTTATGACCGCCGAAGCCCCTCCGTTGTCCGACCGCCCGTCGGACGGGCAAGAGGTCGAGGGATCATTCGCGTCCGTTCCTGCCGAAATCCGGATCGGATCGCCTCTGTCCGGCCGTGCCGAGGTCCGGATCGTCTCCGCGTACCCGGAAGTGGCACGACAAGTCGCCGATGCGCTCCGCTTGTTCTTCGCCTGCGACGAAGGCCGCAGCTACCCGGCGGGCCCCGAAGGCAGGGGCACGCGTCTGCACCTGACCCTGGATCCCGCGTACTCCGTACGCCCGTTCCGGCCCTGGATCGAGACCAGCAGGCGGCCGACGGACCGTACGCATCCGAACGAGGCCGCCTGACCGTCCCTTGCACAGCGCACCACCCGTCCATACAGGGGCAGCCCGTGACCCCGGCCGCGCCACCCGCACCGAGGTCAAGGAGCTCCACATGCCGTTCAGTTCCACCGCGTCCACGGCCGAACCGTCTTCAGCGGTCGTGCCGTCGAACGCTGTCCAGCCGCCCCGGGAACAGGAATACGACGGAGCGGGCCCCTTCCCCGTGGAAGTCCCGGCTCCGCCACGAAGCAGCGGCGAGCGGCTGTACGTCGTCGTGACCGCGGTGATCGTCGTTCTGCCGTTCGTGGCGCTCGGTCTGGCCGGCTGGCTGCTGTGGGGGAGCCTCATTCATCCCGCAGACATCATGCTCGCCTTCGTCCTCTACACGGTCACGGGCCTCGGCGTCACGGTCGGCTTCCACCGCGGTCTCACCCACGGCAGCTACCGTGCCGTCCGCCCCGTGCGCATCGCGCTGGCGGTGGCCGGTTCGATGAGTTTCCAGGGCGATGTCATCGGCTGGGTCGCCATCCATCGCCGCCACCACGCCTTCACCGACCGGCCGGGCGACCCGCACTCCCCCTACCGCTACGGCACGCACCTGCGTGGACAGTTGCGCGGGCTGCTGCACGCGCACGTCGGCTGGCTCTTCAGCAACGACGGTACGCCCGCCAAGCGTTACGCCCCGGACCTGCTCGCCGACCGCGACATCCGCGCCGTCTCCCGAGCTTTCCCGGCGCTGTGCGTCCTTACGCTCGCCCTGCCGTTCGCGGCGGGCTGGATCATCGGCGGTACGTGGCCGCGCGCCCTGACTGCCGTGCTGTGGGCGGGACTTGTGCGCATCGCTCTGCTCCATCACGTGACCTGGAGCGTGAACTCGCTGTGCCACGTCATCGGAAAGCGGCCGTTCCGCACCCGGCGCCACGACCGGGCCACCAACCTGTGGCCGCTGGCTCTGCTCTCCTTCGGCGAGAGCTGGCACAACCTCCACCACGCCGACCCCACCAGCGCCCGGCACGGTGTCGACCGCGGGCAGCTCGATCCCTCCGCCGCCGTCATCCGCCTCCTCGAACGCCTCGGCTGGGTGTACGACGTGCACTGGCCGGCACCGGACCGCGTCGCCGCCCGCCGCGCGTGAACCCGTCCCACCCCTTCATTTTCCGCACGGCAGTCGACAGGAGCCCTCATGACGACCACCGCACTGCAGCCCCCGCTCCCCGCGCTCCCTCCGCTCCCCCTCCTCCGCCTGCGTCTCGCGCCCCGTGGCGGCCTGCCGCGCCATATCGACGGTGCCTGGTGGCCCCGCTCGTACGACCTGCTCGCGGAACTCCCGCGGCTACTCGCCGGGCTGCCGCGGGCCTGGGGTCACATCAGCAGCGTCACGGTCAACGGGGCGACCTGGTCCGCGACACCCGGCCGGATGCTCGTCTTCAACCAGGTCGTGCGCCTGCGCAGGTCCACCGCTGCGTCCGCCCCTCACACGGTCTGTCTGCTGGCCCCCAGCCGGGGGCGATGGGATCTGCTGGTCGTACCGCCCGACACCGCGCAGGACACCGCCGAACCGCTCATGGCCGCCGCCGCGGGCGGCGACACCTGACCGGACCGCGGTCGAGAGATCAGGGGAGCTTCGTGCGCGGTCCGAGGGCACTGAAGGTCACGGCGGTGACGAGCACGCTCACATCCCTATGATCAGGCGGCTCGGCCGGTCCGCAGTGGCCGCGTAGGACGGGGAAGACGGGGAAGCGCCGTGGCGGGCCTGTTCCGCCGCCATGAGCGCGCTCGCGGTCCTCGGAGGGCCGGCGCTCTCGCTCGCGGCGGCCATCAGGCGGGCTGCCGCCGGGGCGTTGCTCTCCGGCGGGATCACCAGCAGGTCCCAGCGGCCCGCGGTGTAGGACAGCAGCATGATCTTGTGAGGGTCCAATTCCGGCGTGAACCAACCGACCTTCACCACATGGCCGTTGACGATCACGTCGCGCGGGATGGCCGACCAGTACTGAGGGGCGACGGCGATCCGGGTGATCCGTCCCCACAGGGGATCCAGTACGTCGGCCAGAGCGGTGAGTTCGTGTGCCAGGTCCCGGGAGCGGGGCCACCAGGCGCCGTCCAGAAGCCCTCGGGAAGTGCTCACGGGTTTCAGCGCGAGGCGGGCGGTCGGAACCCTGAAGGGCACGATCCGCAGCGGGGCTTGGTCGATGGTCGCGGACATCGCGCGAACCTGTCTCCCGGCCGCTGCTCGTGGGCGGCGGCCCGGTGTCGTCACTCGCCGAGAACGACACCGGCGTGGAGGCCGGTGTGCGAAATACTCTCGATGCGCCCACGCTACTCCGCCGGGAGGTCGAACAGCGGTCGATGGCACCCCCGACGGGGCTGCACGGTGCTGTACGGGGCTACACGGAGGTCGCGTGCCGGGTGTCGTGCCCGCCTTCGGAGTCCCAGACCATCTCCCGGTCCAAGTCCCAGTCGGCCTCGGCCGCGACCCGGAAGAAGTCGGCCTCCTGGATCAGGCCGCTCGCGGTGAGACGTCGCGACGGATCAGTGGCAGTGGTCATCAGCCGGGCAGCTGTGGCCGGACTCGTCTCCGGCGGTATCACCAGAAGGTCCCAGCGGCCGACGGCGTAGGAGAGCAGCAGCAGCTTGTGCGGGTCCTGCTCGGCCTTGAACCAGCCGACGTGCACGACATGCCCCCGGACGGGCACTCTCCGTGGGACGACCGGCCAGAACGCGGGGTTCACCGTGACATGGGTGATCCGTCCCCACAGCGGGTCGAGTACTGCGGTGAGCGCCGGGAGCTCCGCCGTCAGGTCGCGGGAGCGTGGCCACCACGCACCGTCGATCAGGGAGGGAGCGGTGCCGGCGGGCGCCAGCATCAGGCGGAGCGGCAACAAGGAAGAGGCCCGGTCGTCGACCGCCGGCTTGTCCAACATGATCGCGGTCATGACGCGGACCCTGCCCCGGGCTGGTCTGAACCGGCCCGGTGTCGTGAATCGCCGAAAACGACACGGGCAGCAAAGCCGGTGTACGAAGTGCCTTCGGTAAATCCAGACTACTCCTGGCCAGCGCCCTACGGTCCGTTGCGAGGGCAGGGGTTTGCGAGGGCACGGGGCGAGGGCCGGGTTGAAGAACCAGGGCACCGCTGCCGTCGTCAGCGGAGGGGACGCCGCCCGGCACGCCGGGACCCCCGCACCGCGAAGAAGGCCACATCGGCCACGAAGAGCACGACGCCGATGGCCAGCAGGTAGCCCAGGCCGTCCGCTGCCGCGCCGATGATTCCCAGTACGACGGCCACGAGGACGAGCAGCAGGAAGAGCACCATCACCCGAGCACCTCCTTGTGCTGCGTGTGGGCGGTCAGCGGCGCGCGAGTCGGCGTTCGCCGGTGACACCTGGTTGGTACGTCATGCCGTAGTGCCGGAAGATCGCTTCCTCCTGTTCGGCGGGCAGTACGTCGTCCGTCCCGATCGAAGGGGCCTTGCGTACCTGCCCCTTGGCGTACGAGACCTTGACGTAGCCCGGCCCGAGGACTGCCTCGTCGAGGGGGACGAAGACCAGCCGCTGGCGGCTGAGCAGGCCGGTCCGGACGGTGGCCATGGCGGGTTGGTCGGTGGCGGTGTCCACATAGATCGCTTCGAGCATACCGATCTTGCGCCGCTTGAGGTCGACCACGTCATGGTTGCGCCACTCGCGGATGTCGGCTGAACGGATCATGCACTGCTCCCTGTCCGCGCCCCCGTCGGCACAACGGCCCCGGCGTATACACACCGGGGCCGCCCTTCCGGGTCACTGCACGTGAGAGTGCACTGGCCCATTTGCCATCGTATGACCGAAGCACCCTTCCGGCATCGGGGATTCTTCGGGCAATCCTGCCCCTGGCGCCTCGGAGCGGCCCCGTCGCTCAGCCCTGTTCCTCCTCCTCGGCCTCCATGCGCCGTATCCCCTGATGCGTCAACATGACCATCGCGGGGGTGTTTCCCTCGGTCCAGTCCACCGTCATGAACCCTTCGCCCACCAGATATGCGCAGGCCGCGGCCAGGTCCTGCTCGGGAATCCGGAGCTCGTCGCGCAGCTTTTCCCCGGTGACGCCGAGGAGGCGATTGCCTTCCGTGGCCTCGTACAGGGCTTTCATGATCGTGTCGCGGTAGTTCTTCCGCTCGTGCAGTGTTGCCATGATTGCCGCCACTCGTGCCCTCGGGGGACCTGCGAACGATGCGCGGCGCGGTGTCCGCGGAGCGGACGGACGATCCGGCAGACCCCGCCGCAGAGCACGGGAGCCGGTGCACGGGGGACTCCCGGTGTCTCACTCTACTCCGGGCCGGTACCGGAGAACCTGCCCATGACCAGCGGTTTTCTTCGGGGACCAGGGCGTTGGGCCGCAGTGCGCGGGTGAGCCTGATCGTGGGCCCCGCGGAGTACCGCGAACTGAGGAAACGCGGAATGGCCGCTTTCCTTGAACCGGCCGTCACCCGATCGGCGGCACCCGTGTGGTGGAGCGCCGAGCGGGGCCGGAGGCTCGAACTCCAACCGGGTGCCCCCTGTGCCGGGGGCGAAGACCGGCTGTCACCGCACTATCACCGCATTGGGGTGGTCGAACATGAGCCAGGACGCCTCGCAGCCGAGCGGCACAGGAGCACAGCGAAGTGGTGGCGGGGCGGGCGAGTCCACGCCTCCCGCCTGGGGTGAATCAGGTCAGTGGGGCGGGACGGCGCCGGGGGCCGGAGGTTCCGGCCGGCCTCCGTCGGGCCACAGCGGCTGGGCGGCCGGCGGTGTCACCTTCGCGGGCATCCTGATGGCCATGAACGGTGTCCTCGCCGTTCTCCAGGGCATCGCCGCGATCGCCAAGGACGACGTATACGGCCGCGTGGGCGACTACACGTACCGGATCAACCTCACCGGCTGGGGCTGGATCCTGGTGATCGTGGGAGCGGTCGCCATCGTCACGGGCTGGGGCATCCTCACGGGCGCCGGGTGGGCACGGGTCATCGGCATCATGCTGGCCTCGCTGAGCGTGATCCTCCAGTTCATGTTCCTGCCGTACGCGCCGGTCTGGTCCTTCCTCGTGATCGCCATCGACGTCTTCGTCATCTGGGCGCTCGCGGTCTACCGGCCCGAAGGTGCGCGGACGTGACGCGCTCGTCCCGTGTCCGACGCGAATCCCGCGCCTGACGCGAATCCCGCGCCGGACGTGAACCGGTGGAATCAGGCGAGGAGTTTGGCCTTAGCCTTCTGGAACTCGTCGTCGGTGAGAGCGCCCTCCTTCTTGAGTTCGGCCAGTTTCGCCAGCTCCTGGACGTGATCGGTGGTCTTCCCGCCACCGCCACCGCCGCCGCCGCCCGAAGCTCCCGCGGCGTCGCGGACGTACGCCTTGAAGGCGGCCTCGCTCTGCTTGGCCTGCTCCACGTCGCGTTCCGTCATGGAACGCCCGCGCACGATGAGGTAGACGAGGACGCCGAGGAACGGCAGCACGATCACGAAGACCGTCCAGCCCGCCTTGCCCCAGCCGCCCATGTCGTGGCTGCGGAAGATGTCCGTGAGGATCTTGAAGAGCAGGAAGAACCAGAGGACCCACAGGAACAGCAGCAGCATGGTCCAGAACAGGTTGAGCAGCGGGTAGTCGTCCATGGGCGTCTCCTGCCGGTTCGTC
Organism: Streptomyces sp. NPDC029292; assembly: GCF_055569295.1. NCBI lineage: Bacteria > Bacillati > Actinomycetota > Actinomycetes > Kitasatosporales > Streptomycetaceae > Streptomyces > Streptomyces sp. NPDC029292. Next base: position 90,535 of record NZ_JBVHXR010000027.1, on the reverse strand, counting down.
CGCGCCGTGAGGACCGGACTCAAGATGTGTGTTCGAGGGCCGGACTCAAGGTGTGTGCATGAAGGCCGGACTCAAGGTCTTTATAACGCCACATAAGGTGCACCGCATGTGCGTCTCCCGACGCGAAGGCGTCGATATCGGGCTGCCGACGTACGCGTCGTCCACGACGACGACGCGTACGTGGTGCCTACACGTCACGCGGGCTCTGGTGCCCGGCGGCGGCCCGCGACGACCGCGAGGGCGCCGATGACCGCGAGGCTCATCAGGGCGGTGGCGAAGATGGTCGCTCCGGTGGTCAGCCCCACGGCGTCGCTGAGGTAGCCGGCCGACACCGGCAGGATGCCCGCCGGTACGTAACCGCCCACGTTGAGTGCCGAGTTGGCCTCGGCCGGCCGCTGCGGAGGGACGGTGGAGTTGAGCAGGGAGAGACCGCCGAGCTGTCCCATGCCCTGCCGGTGCCGGCCGGCAGCGCGGCGGCGATGAGTACCGGGGCCGACGCGGTGTGCACGGCGACGATGAGCGTGACCATGCTGACGGTGGCCATTGGCGCAGCGCCTTTGGGCGGCAAGTCCGGGCGTCCGCTGCGGCGTTCCCGCCAGCCGTGCGGCCCGGCCTCCGGGCCGCCGACGCCGGTTCGACGACAGGATCTAGCGGCGAGTGCTTCGGCGTCGGGGGTGCAGTCGGCCCCGGCCGCCGTCCCGGTTGTCGCGCCGGGGACGGACCGTGGTGGGTTGCGCGACGAACCCGGGAGGCGGCTGCCCGGCGGCTTGCCCGGGAGGCATCCGCTCGGTCGACCGGCTGCCGTACGAGTGGTGAGCGATGCGCTTCGCGTGCTGTGCGTTGAGCCGCTGGATCACACGCGTTGCCGCAACGGTCAGGATCAGCAGGGCACTGAAGGCCACAGCGGTGACCATGACGCTCACATCCCTATGAGCAGGCGGCTCTGCCGGGCCGCAGCGGCCGGGTAGGACGAGGTGCCACCCTCGTCCTCCCAGGTCTCCTCGGTGTCCTGGTCCCGGTCGGCCACGGAGCTGCCGTGGAGGGCTAGTTCCGCCGCCATGAGCGCGCTCGCGGTCCTCGGAGGGCCGGCGCTTTCGCTCGCGGCGGCCATCAGGCGGGCGGCTGCCGCGGCGCTGCTCTCCGGCGGGATCACCAGCAGGTCCCAGCGGCCCGCGGTGTAGGACAGCAGCATGATCTTGTGGGGGTCCAGTTCCGGCGTGAACCAACCGACCTTCACCACATGACCGTTGACCGGCACTCTGCTCGGGATGACCGGCCAGTACGTCGGGTTGACGGCGATCCGGGTGATCCGTCCCCACAGGGGATCCAGTACGTCGGCCAGAGCGGTGAGTTCGTGTGCCAGGTCCCGGGAGCGGGGCCACCAGGCGCCGTCCAGAAGCTCTCGGGAAGTGATCACCGGTTTCAGCGTGAGGCGGGCGGTCGGAACCCTGAAGGGCACGATCCGCAGCGGGGCTTGGTCGATGGTCGCGGACATCGCGCGAACCTGTCTCCCGGCCGCTGCTCGTGGGCGGCGGCCCGGTGTCGTCACTCGCCGAGAACGACACCGGCATGGCGGCCGGTGTGCGAAATACTCTCGATGCGCCCACGCTACTCCCCCGGGACGTCGAACGGACCCGGGCGAGGCACCGGTTCCGAACGCTGCCCATCACGCCTGCGACGAGTGATCTGCCGCTCTCTGCGGGAGCAGTTGTGCGAGCGGTGGTGGCTCACCTCCGTGCACGACACCATGGCCGCAGCGGCCATGGTCTGCTCGTCGTGGTGCGTACTGCGCTGGTTCGCGCAGGATCGCTTCAGACGTCGTCCGCCTGCCCACCGTCATTCCCTGATGACTGACTGGTCACCAGCCAGGACCGGGCCGGCTCTGCCGCGCGGGTGGTGTCCACGGTGAGGTGCAGGCGGGTCCCGCCATCGACGCCCGCGGGGTAACTGCGCTGCTCGGTGGCGGCGAAGCAACGACGGAGAACCTCTGCGACCCGACGGGCGGGCTCGGGGGACGAGGCAACAATGCGTACCTCGGCGTGCCCGGCAGAGGGAGTTTGCAGTGGCTCCATGGTGACCTCGTTCGTCGGGCCGACGTGGTGGTGGGCGTGAGACCGTCGCTCCGGACCTCGACGGGGCCGGTCGGTCCGCAGCGACGGCCCCGTCGAGGAGAAGGCCGTACGACAGCCGGGATCAGGGCGATGACCGCGGCCACGGTTCGACGGTCTCCACGTCCTCACATCCCGTGGGCGGGGATACGGAAGTCGGACCGGTCTCGGGGCGGACGGGCGTGTCTTCAACGGCACCGCGCTGTGGCCCGCGGGCAACGGCACCGCCGTGGAAGCGGTGGCACGGGACTTCCGGTCTTTTCACTCTACTCCGGCGCGTCCCGGAGCCCCCACGCGTGACCAGCGACTTCATCGCGGCCCGGGCGGGCCCGCAGCGAGCGGGCGAGCCCCGGCGACTCCTTCCCGGTCGGCGACGACACCGTCCTCATCACGCGGGGCGATCAGGACCACTTCTCCCTGCTTGTGGTCCCGCCGCGCGCGACGCCCGACGCGGCACGCGCCGCGATGGCCAGAGCCGTCCATGCCGACAACCTCACGCAGGCCGAGCAGATCCTCATCGACACCGGTACCGATCGAGCCCGTCCGATCACCACGGCAGGCGCTCAGGCGGGCCGAGAAGATCGGAACACGCCCTGAGCCCTCAGTAGTTGCAGGGATCCGACGGCGAGACGGCACGTCGCCAGAACTCATTTCCCGGCGCGACGCCACGGCCGGAGCCGCCGCAGTCCACTCATCGCGGTGTGTGCCGCGATGGTTCGCCGCGGCCGCCCCTTGTCCGGCGGGCGGGACCGGCCGGAGGGCAGGGGCGCGACGCGATCGTCGTGGCTCGTGGTGAACAGCTGAATCGCGAGTGTGCCCAGGGCGATCATCGCCAGGAGGGTGATGACGATCCCGAAGGTCTCCATGCCTGTCACCTTCCTTCCGGCGGAATCGGCACGTGGTCGATGACGGCCCCCGCAGGGCTCCGAGAGGGCGTGCGACGGGCGTCATGTCCGCCTTCGGAGTCCCAGACCGTCTCCCGGGTCGAGCCCCAGTCGGCCTCGGCCGCGATCCGGAAGAACTCGGCCTCCTTGATCAGGCCGCTCGCGGTGAGACTGCGCAACGGATCCGTGGCTGTGGACATCAGCCGGGCGGCTGTGACGGCGCTGGTCTCGGGTGGGATCACCAGCAGGTCCCAGCGGCCCGCGGTGTAGGAGAGCAGGAGCAGTTTGTGCGGGTCCTGCTCGGCCTTGAACCAGCCGACCTTCACCACATGGCCCTGGACGGGAACCTTGCGTGGGATGACCGGCCAGAACGTGGGGTTCACGGTGACGTGAGTGATCCGACCCCACAGCGGGTCCAAAACCGCGGTGAGCGCGGGCAGTTCAGCCGTCAGATCGCGGGAGCGTGGCCACCATGCGCCGTCGATCAAGGCAGGGGCAGTGCCGGTCGGCGCCAGCTGGAGCCGGAGAGGTGGCGGTGAAGAAGAGGAGGTCCGGTCTTCGGCCGCGGGCTTGTCGAACGTGGTTGCGGTCATGACGCGGACCTCGCCCCGGGCCGGTCATGACCGGCCCGGTGTTGTGGTTCGCCGAGAGCGACACGGGCGTGAAGGCCGGTGTACGAAGTGGTCTCGGTATGTCCAGGCTACTCCTGGCCAGGGCCCGACGGACCGTTACCGTGGCGGGAGTTCAACGGCCCTCGGCTGTCACGCCGATGATTCCCTCGGTGCGGTCGCTCAGCGGCGCGCGAGTTGGCGCTCGCCAACGCCTCCGGCGTGAACACGCCGGAGGCGCCCTTCCGGGTGGTTGCACGTGAGAGTGAACCAATCCGGAATCGAAAATACTGCGGCCTGCGCGGCTCGGGCATGCCCCAGACGTTTACCTTCGGTGTCCGCATGTAGAGCATGGGTGATTTTCTTTCGGTATGAATCACGCTCCGAAATGACCTCAACGCTGTTGCAGCCGGGGGAGTCGCACTTTGAATTTCATGGCGATTTCGCCCGGCCTCGTACAGGTAATCAGCGCCATTCGGCCCATTAAGTATCTCCATGCATTCGGGTGATCCATTCGGCAGCTCGGCGTAATCGCCCGAATGTGTCACCCGAATGCAGCATGTCCGGATCTTTTTCCTGAGTAATATGCCAGCCGCAGAATCGGGCGATTCTGCGCGGCCGAGAACCGTCAAGATCATCCCCTCGAAGGAGTTGGCCTCTCGATGACGCTGAATATCCCTGTCGCGCCTCTACGGCGTGCCCTGTCGGTGTGGATCACGGCGGTGGCGGCCGTCGCGATCGCCGCTGTTGTCCTCGCGATGACGCCGACACGCGCAAATGCTGTTGCCACGCCTGTAGATCTGGGCACGGCGGCCGCTTTCGGAGTACTGGGTGGTGCGACAGTCACCAACACCGGCTTCACACGGGTCGAAGGTACCAACGTCGGAGTGAGTCCCGGGTCGGCCATCACCGGGTTCCCGCCCGGCGTGATTACCCCGCCCGGGGCTCGGCACTCTGCTGATGCTGTGGCTCTTCAAGCCAAGAATGATCTGAACACGGCATACAACACGGCGGCTTCGGAGGCGCCGGACGTCACGTACGTATCAGATCCTCCCGTGGAGCTCGGTGGTCTGACGCTGGATCCCGGCGTCTACAAGGCGCCCGTCTCCGCCCAGATCACCGGCACACTCACCCTGGACGCCCATGGCATCCCCGATTCCACCTGGGTGTTCCAGATCGGTTCGACCCTGACGACGGCATCCGCCAGCCACGTGCAATTCACCAATGGCGCCTCGCCGTGCAATGTGTACTGGCAGGTCGGCAGCTCGGCCACTCTCGGTACCAACTCCACGTTCGTGGGCAACATCCTGGCCTCGGCCTCGATCACGGCCACCACGGGGGCGTCCATCAACGGTCGGCTACTGGCCGATGCGGCCAATAACGGTGGCGGCGCCGTGACGCTGGACAACAACAGGATCTTCCAGGGGTCGTGCGAGACCGGGACCACGGGTGACACGTCCGGTGGGACGACGGGTGACACGTCCGGTGGGACGACGGGTGACACCTCGGGTGGGACGACGGGTGACACGTCCGGTGGGACGACGGGTGACACCTCGGGTGGGACGACGGGTGACACCTCGGGTGGGACGACGGGTGACACCTCGGGTGGGACGACGGGTGACACCTCGGGTGGGACGACGGGTGACACCTCGGGTGGGACGACGGGTGACACCTCGGGTGGGACGACGGGTGACACCTCG
>NZ_JBVHXR010000027.1:18112-85137 GCF_055569295.1 Streptomyces sp. NPDC029292 | reverse complement strand
CGGGCGGGACCACGGGTGGCCACGACCACGGCTGCAAGCCCGATGAGCACAAGGGGCATTGGAACAGTGGCTATGGCGGTAAGCACGATAAGCACGATAAGCCCGGCAAGGACGATGGCTACGGCTGTGATCCCGCCTAGCGCGACGATCAGCGCGGCACGGAGCGATTCCCGCGCGTCCTACGGGTTCGCGAAGGCGTAGCCGAACCACGTGATGAGCCCCTCCGGCGGGGTGTCTGCTCGGGGGCAGCCGCCCGCGTGCGTGAGTAGGACGGGCGGCACGCGGCGCGGATCGTCATCGATTCCGTCGCGCGCCGCCGGCGAAAGCTCAGGAGAAGCAGGTGAGAGAAGTCGAGACGGATAGGCCGGATGGGCCCGTACAGGGTGGCGTGGCATCAGCGGATGCAGACGAATCGGACCGGAGCGGCGCTGAGCCGACCGCACAGAACGGGGGCGGAAGACCCCTTGCGTTTCAAGGGCCTGCAGAGCCGCCCGTCGCCCTGAAGGCCGGAGTTCGAGTCGCCGTGGTCCTGTGTCTGGCGACCGCCCTGGCGCACGTGCTCCTGGTATTCCTGCACGTGGCACCGCCGAATCCCATTTCCAGGCAGTACAGCCGGCAGGTCAACGCCTGGGTCTTCCCGTTGTTCGAGCAGAACTGGCGACTCTTCGCCCCGGACCCGGAGTCGGTCAACCGGCAGATTTCGGCAAGGACCATGCGCACGGCCTCGGACGGCACCGTCCAGGTCAGCGGTTGGTTCGATCTGACCGCCGTCGACACAGCCGCAGTGAAACACCAGCCCTTCCCGAGCCACACGGCGCAGAACATGCTGCGCCGGGCCTGGACTTCCTACCTTGAAACGCACGGCGGCGACGACCATCCGCGCTCGCAGCGCGCTCTGATGATCCAGCAATACCTGCGCAACATCGCGGCGGGTCGCGTCGCCGCCCATCGTCACGGCAGATTCGAGTCCATCCAGCTGCGGGTGATCGTCCGGCCCATCGGCGCGCCCGCCGCAGCGGGCGGCCCCCGTCCCGCCGCCGCATCGAAGCCCGCCGACACCCGTTACCTGCCCTGGTGGAAGGTGGCCCCCCATGCAACAGGCTGAGCAGACCTCGGTCGCGGCACCCACGCCGTCGCGACGCCGCACCGAGTGGGCGGCACGCAAGCCGCAGCGAGTGCCTGAACGCATCGGTACGCTTCTCACCCTCCTGCTGGAGCAGCCGGTCTCCCTGTACGCCGCGGCGGTCCTGCGCATCGGGTACGGACTTCTCCACCTCGCCTTCCTGCTGCGCGAGTTTCCGCACCGCGACGAGATCTGGGGCCCCGGCTCACCGTGGACACCCGAGCTGGCGAGGCAACTGTTCGACCAGACGGGGTGGGTCAGCATCCTCACCCTGTCCGACAGCCGGGCGTATTTCGAGGCCTGTTACGTGCTGGCCGTCGTCACGTCCGCACTGTTCTTGCTGGGCTGGCGGACCAGAGCGGTGTCCGTGCTGTTCGCGGTCGTCGTCGCGTCGTTCCACGCCAGGGCGATCTACATGACCGACGGAGGAGACAACCTCATCCTCCTCATGGCCGTATACCTCGTCTTCACCGCATGCGGCCGACGCTGGTCCCTGGATGCGCGCAGAACCCAGCTCCAAGCATGCGCGGGCCCTACGTCGAGCATGCCGGTGGACCGGGGAGCGGGTGGACTCCGGCATCAACTCCGTTCTTCCCGCCGGACCCTGACGGCCGTGCTGCACAACTGCGGAATGTTCGTCATCGCGGCACAGGTCTGCTTCCTCTACGGGTCCGCGGGTCTGTACAAGGTGCAGGGCGGCTCCTGGGGCAACGGGACTGCCCTCCACTACGTCCTGAACCTCGACCTGTTCCGGCCCTGGCCCGAGCTCTCCCTCATGGCGGACGAGCACGACATGCTGATCGTCATCGCCTGCTACATGACGGTGCTGCTTCAGGTCGCCTTCCCGTTCGTCCTGTTCGGAAGGCTCAAATACCCGGTCCTGACCATGCTGTTGGGCATGCATCTGGGGATCGCCGTACTCATGGGACTGCCCCTCTTCTCCGGCGCGATGATCGTCGCGGACGCCGTGTTCCTGCCGGACCGCTTCTACCGGACTGCCGGCCGGCTGTGGCGGCGCGCAGTCCGGCGGACGGACATCAGGGACGCAGGGTCTCCGGGCCACGGAGAATCCGCACTCCTGCCGTCGCAGCCCGTGGCGTCAAGCCCGCACGCCGTAGCCGCCGGCAGGGGACGGCGGGCGTGACCGGCCCGGCCCAGCTGTTCCGGTTGCTTGCTCGGGATGGGTGAAAGGCGTTCTGAACCAGGGCGGAGCGGCGAACACCTACATGCGCAGCAGCCGTTGTGTGATCTCCCGGTACTGCCTCAGTGCGTGCCGGAGTTCGTCCGACGGTGTTTCGGGAGCCTGGTCCTGCCAGCCCGCGTGGAGGACACGCCGCCGTTCCGCGAGGGTGCTCACGACATGGGCGGTGGCTTCGTCGAATGCGCCCTCGGCCTCTTCCAGCGCCTGACGCGGGCTGTCGGCGAAGGTGTTGAGGGCGTGCTGGAGGCGCTGGGCGAGCTTGTCCCGTTCGTCCGACGGGAGCAGCGGCTCCGGGCCCGGGGTGCGGCGTTCAGCACGGCCGGTGATGCGGTCCGGGGGCTGCTGGGCGCGTGTCTGGTCGTACATCATCGTGTGCCACTTCCCTGTGCGTCGTGCCGGCCGGGCGCGTATCGGTGATCGCTGCCTGCCATCCCCCAACACCGCGTGCAGCATTCCGCGTTGATGCCTGCCGGGTGGTGCCCACATGACGTGGCCACCACCCGGGGCTGTCACGGTCACCGCCTGAAAGCGTGCCTGGCCTTCTCGCCGGCCTGCTTCAGGTTGCCGGAGACCCGTTCGACCCTGCCCTGGCGCTCCAGTTTCCTGTTGCGGGTGGCCCGGCCGAAGGCTTCGGTGATCCTTCCCTTGATTTCCTGCGTCTTGTTCTTGACCGTTCGTCCCATGCTCATGGTCGGCCTCGTCGTTGAAGGTGGATTACCTGTGGCTGCGGCCGGAGCGGCGACTGCCGCCGCCGTGGCCCCGCTTGGTGAAGCCGACGATCCAGCAGATCAGCAGGACGGCCGCGGCCCACCAAAGGATCTGCGTCGTGAAGCCGAACCCGAACACCACCAGGATCAGCAGAAGGAGAAGAATCCATAACATCGCCGAACCTCCAGATCGCGCGGATTTCCTGATTCCGCGGGGTCCAGGCGAAACGGGAAGGTGGAATGCTTCGCCCGAATGATTCGGAGTGGCATGGCCCTACGCCGTGCTGTCAGTCAACGCCTGGCCATCTCTCGTGTCAACGTGATGTCGACATAGGGGAGTTCTGGGGGTTGGGCAGAGGCCCCTGAGGCGAATGGAGCGTGGTGGGCAGCGGATCGTCGTGGCCATCCATACCGGACCGTGCGCGCTTGCGTCGCACGGTATCTGCACCCTTCGGGCAGGACTACGCTGTGGGGTGAGGCCCCAGTCCCCGGCATCGATGCTGTGTTCCGCTCCGGGGAGGCCCGCCGTGTTCGTTCTGCTTCTCATCCTGATCGTGGTCTTGTTCGGCTTCGGCTTCCTCAGTCCTGTCTGGTGGGTGGTCGCGGCCGTCCTGGTCTTCGCAGCCACCCGCCACGGCCGCGGTGGTGGAGGCCGGGGCCGTGGCGGCGGGTCCGACTTCGGTGACTACCAGGACTACCGGGACCGCCGGGAGCGTCAGGACCGCTGGGATCGTCGCTACAGCCGTCAGCACCGAGCGCGCTGGAACCGCGAGGACCGGCGGGACCGCGAGCGCCGCGGGTGACCGATGAATCGGCCGGGCGGTCACGACCGGCCGTGAGGCTCACGCCGAGCAGCCGACAGCCAGGTCTTCCAGGAGGGATGGGCCATGGCAGTCGCAGCGCGCGCATATCCCTTGTGCTGCCAGTTACTTGGGCTTACCGACCCTTCCGCGGGGCCCGGTCGACAACCTGACCGGCCCCGTGCCCAGCTTCGCTCCCAGACGGTCCCGTCCGATCGTTCAGGCGAAGGCGTGGTCACCAGCCCGTCAGCAGCAGGTGATTGAGGAGCAGGGCGAGAACGGCCTGCGCGGCGAGCCAGGCACGGGGCCGGGGGAGGAACGCGCACGCCGCCAGCAGCCACATCGCGAACGGCAGCCAGATGCGCTCCGTCTCCGCCTTGCTCATGCCGGAGAGGTCGGCGGCGAGCAGGGCGAGCAGGGCGGCCAGTACGAGCAGGGCGAGCCGGGGTGCGGGGACGGGCGTGCGGAGGCAGCCGCGGACGCCCTTGCGTACCGGGGCCGCGCAGGTCCGGCGCAGGCCCGCCACCGTCGCCGGGCCCACGATCAGCGCCGTACACGCGAGGTTCGCCCACACCCAGTAGCCGTACGGCCGGACTCCACCCACCCCTTCGTAGTAGCGGGTGACCAGCAGCCGGTACGCCTCCCACCAGTTGAAGCCGAGAAGCGTGAACACCAGGGGCACGACGGCGAGTCCGGCGATGACATAGGGGAGTGGGCGGAGCCTTCGCGACCCGAGCAGCAGCACGGCACCGGCGATCACCGCCATCAGCGTCAGCCCGTACGAGAGATACGCGGTCAGGCCGAAGAGGAGCCCGGAGGCGAGGCCGGTCGCCCACGGCCGGCGTCCCGTGACCGCGAGGGCGAGGAACGCGACGGCCCAGGCGGCGATCCCCGTGAAGTAGCCGTCCGCGGAGGTGCCCATCCACACGGCGGCCGGGGCGAGGACGAGGAAAGGGGCGGCGCGGCGGGCGAGAGCCTCCCCGCACAGCACTCGTACGGTGACGAGCACCGCGGCCGCCGCCGTCGCGCCGACGGCGACGCACCAGACGCCCGCCCAGGCCCCGCCGCCCAGCCCGATCCGGTCGAGGAGGACGAAGGTGAGGGTGGCCGCGGGGGGATGTCCGGCGACGTGCGCGGGCCAGTGGCCGGGGGAGTGGATCAGGATGTGGTGGGTGAAGTCCCGCAGCGTGCCGGGGATGTCGTGGAAGCGGTCGATGACCTGGAGGTACTCGTAGGGGGTGGTGAGGCGCCGTGCCACGCCCCGCTGCCAGCCGTCGACCAGCGCCAGGGAGAACGTCCACGCCGTCGCCGTGCCCCACGCGACGCAGAGCAGCGCGCGCCAGGGCAGCCGGGCGGCGAGGGCGGGACCGTACGCGACGACGACGGCGGCCACCACGAGCGCGGCCGGGGTGCCGGGACCGACATGCGGTTCCCAGCGGGCGTACAGCGGAGGCCAGCTCACATGCAGCGTGCCGTCGTGGTGCTCGATCGCGGTGCCGACCAGTACGGCCGCCGTGACGAGCGCCGCTGCGGCCAGGACCGCGTACAGGTCGCGGAGAAGATCGCGGGAACGATCGTGGGGAAGTTCGTGGGCAAGATCGTGGGAACGATCGTGGGGAAGATCGCGGTTCACACCGGCACGTTAGGCCGAGGGCCGCCCGACGGCGCCGCCGCAGGGGTGGATGTCAGAGTTTCGTCATGGTTCGCGGACCCGTTCGGGGGGTGTCCCCGGCCTACGGTCGGGGCATGCCACGGTCTCCCTCCTCCCCGGCGTTCTGGCGCAGCCCGCTGCGTGGCCCCTGGTTCACCTCCGTGCTCGGCGTCGTGCTGCTCGGCGGGATCACGGTGCTGTTTGTGACGGGTCTCGTCTCGTACGCCGCCTACAACCCGGACCTGTCGCCGGTGAACGACATGACCCCGGACAAGGGTCTGCTCGGCTTCTACCTCTTCTCCTGGCCGACCGATCCTCCCTGGCTGTACCGCCTCACGCAGGGCGTCCACGTCACGCTCGGCATCGCGCTGATCCCCGTACTGCTGGCGAAGCTGTGGTCGGTCGTACCGAAGCTGTTCGCACTGCCGCCCGCCCGGTCCCTCGCGCACGCGCTGGAACGGATCTCGCTGCTCCTGCTGGTCGGGGGCGGGCTGTTCGAGTTCGTCACGGGCGTGCTGAACATCCAGCTCGACTACATCTTCCCCGGCTCCTTCTATCCGCTGCACTTCTACGGGGCGTGGGTGTTCTTCGCCGCGTTCGTGGCGCACGCCGTGCTGCGGGTTCCGGCGGCCTTCCGCAATCTGCGGCAACTGCAAGAGGAAACGGGCGAGTTGGTGTCACCGGACCCCGCCGAACCCACCGTCTCGCGGCGCGGGGCGCTGGGGCTGGTCGGCGGCGGTTCGCTGCTCCTGTTCGGTACGACGGTGGGGCACAGCTTCGACGGGCCGCTGCGGGAGACGGCCGTGCTGACCCCGCACGGTGGCCCCGAACCGGGCTCAGGACCCGCCGGGTTCCAGATCAACAAGACGGCCGCGTCGCGTGGCATCAGTGCGACGGAGACGAGCGAGGAGGCGTGGCGACTGGTCGTCGAGGGACGCGGTCGGACGCTCCGGCTCAGCCGTTCCCAACTGCTGCAACTCCCCTTGTACAGCGCCGCGTTGCCCATCGCCTGCGTGGAGGGCTGGTCGACCTCCGACCAGTGGTGGCGCGGGGTGCGGCTGCGGGACCTGGCGGCGTTCGTCGGGTACGAGGACGGGGCGGCGCCCGATGTACTGGTGGAGTCGATCCAGCGGCACGGGGCGTTCCGCCGGGCGGCTCTGCGCGACAACCAGGTGCGCGACCCGCGCTCCCTGCTCGCCCTGTTCGTCAACGGCGAGCCCCTGACCCCCGATCACGGCTACCCGGCGCGCATCATCGTCCCCGCGGCGCCCGGCGTGCTCAACACCAAGTGGGTGGCCCGGATGACGTTCGGAGAGCTGTGATGCGACGACCGTACGGGAAGTACCTCGGCAGTCCGCTGCAACTCCTCCTGTTTGCCTGCTCGTTCGCGCTCGCCGGGTACGCGGGGGTGCGGCTGCTCGCGGACGACTGGTTCGGGGTGGCGCTGTGGTTCGTGGGCGCGGCGGTGGTGCACGACCTGGTGCTGGTGCCGTTGTACGCGGGGGCGGACCAGGCGCTCACGCGGGGGCTTGGCGCGGTCGGCCGCCGGGAGTGGACGGTCTTCGTGCGCGTCCCGGCGGCGCTCTCCTGTCTTCTGCTGCTGGTGTGGTTTCCGCTGATCAGCGGGCAGGTGGCGGACCACTACCGGTCTGCGACCGGCCTCTCCGGCGAGGGGTTCCTGTCCCGCTGGCTGCTGATCACGGCGGTGCTGTTCGGGGGCTCGGCGCTGCTCCTTCTGCTGCGGTCGATGCGGTCGCGGCCGTCGCTGCGGTCACCGCGGTCGCCGTGGCCGCTTCGGTTGCGCAGGGCGACGAAGGAACGGCCGCCGGCCGACCACTGACCGTCCGGGCGCCAGCCCGCCCGCGCCGCGTACCGGAGCAGGGCCGGGGTGCCGAGGCGGGCCCAGGGGAAGGCCGGCCCGGCGGCGCCGCCAGGGGCGTCGGTGGCGCGCACGACATGGACGCTGACGCGTTCGTCGACATCGGCGTCGGCGTCGGCGTCGACGTCCGGGACGGTCTCGGCTATCAACAGCCCGCCGGGTGCGACGAGTTGGGACACCCGTCGCAGCAGGGCGGCCGGGTCGCCGCCGATGCCGAGGTTGCCGTCGACGAGAAGGGCCGTGCCCCAGCGGCCTTCCCCGGGGAGCGGCTCGAAGACGGACCGGCGCAGCGCCGGTCCGCCGAGCCGCAGGGTGTGGGCGACGGCGGCCTCGCTGACGTCGATCCCGAGCGCGGTTCGGCCCCCGGCGGCCAGCTCGGCGACGAGCCGTCCTGGCCCGCAGCCCACGTCGAGCACGGCCCCCTCGCAGTGCCCCAGCACCTTCATGTCCACAGCGTCGGCCCGCGCGCACCAGCGTTCCACCTCCAGGGGCAGCAGCCAGCCGTCGGTCCGACGGAGGAAGAGCGGGCCCCGGCCCCTGACCAGGGCATCGGAGTAGGGGTCCGCGGACCAAGAGCTCGGGGTGCCGTCGGCCGGGGCGGTCACGGGGGAGGCCGGGCCGGGCACGGGGCACGCCGGGGCGGGCACCGGGCAGGTTGGGCCGGTCACCCCCGGCGGTGTCATCTCGCGTGCGGTGCTCATCGTCCGGTGGCCGTCCCGAGGCGGCCCAGCTCCGCGGCGAAACGGCCACCGGGAGCGGCCGCGGCGACCGCTTCCGCGTCGGCAGCCGTGTCGACGTCCCGGAGTCGGGGCAGATCACGCACGCGCAGACCCGCGGCCGTGAGGCGGCCCCGCTGCACGGCACCGGTGGCCGGCGTGGACATCGGTACACCCCGCAACAGGTCCGGGTCGGGCTCGGCAAGCCCCAGCGCCCAGAAGCCGCCGTCCTCGGCCGGCCCGAAGTACGCGTCACAGTCGGCGAAGTCCACGGTGAGAAGCTCGGGCGTCACCTGGGGCGTGTCCATGCCGATGAGCAGCGCGGGCCCGTCGCAGCCCGCGAAGGCGGCGGCCAGCCGCTCGTCCAGACCTCCCGCACACTGCGGTACGACGTCGAAGCCGGGCGGCAGCCAGGGGCCCGGCGCTCCGTCGAGCACCAGCACGCGGCGCCGCGCGGGTGTCGCCGCCACCGCCCACAGGGTGTCCACGAGGGCCGCCTCGGCGAGCATCGCCGCTTCCCGGGGCGTGAACGGCGGGGTGAGCCGGGTCTTCACCCGTCCCGGTCGCGGTTCTTTGGCGATGACGAGCAGGGTGCTCACGGGGTGGTTCCTCCCGGGGAAGAAGGCGCGGGGGTACGGGAAGGGGCGGGCGGCTCGGCCAGGACGCGGCGCATGTCCCGTACCGCCTGCCAGGTGCCGCGCCAGGTGCCGGTGACCTTCGAAGCGCCCGTACGCGGGAGGTAGGGCACGTCGTGCTCGGCGATGCGCCAGCCGGCGTCGGCGGCGCGGACGACCATCTGGAGCGGGTAGCCGCTGCGGCGGTCCGTGAGACCGAGGGCGAGCAGCTCTTCGCGGCGGGCGGCACGCAGGGGGCCGAGGTCGTGCAGGCGAACGCCGGTGCGGTGCCGGAGCATCCGCGCCAGCACGAAATTGCCCGCCCGGGCGTGCGCGGGCCACGCCCCCCGGCCGCTCGGGCGCCGCCGCCCGAGCACGAGGTCGGCCCCGCGGTCCCGCACTTCGCTCACGAAGGGTACGAGCAGCGACGGGTCGAGCGAGGCGTCGCAGTCGCAGAAACACACGATGTCCGCGGTGGCGGCGGTCAGCCCGGCGTGGCAGGCGGCGCCGAACCCGCGCCGCGCCTCGCGCACGACGGTCGCGCCGAGGCCGCGGGCCAGTTCCGCCGAGCCGTCCGTGGACCCGTTGTCCACGACCAGCGCGCGCCAGCCGGACGGGATGCGGGCGAGTACCCAGGGGAGGGCCTCGGCCTCGTTCAGACAGGGGAGGACCACGTCGACGGGCGCCGCGTCCGTTTCCGTTGCGGGAGAAGTCGTCACGGCTTTCACCCTACGAACACGAAAGGGAGAAATCGGACTTCGGGTCCTTACGAAACACGGACGTCGAGCCGGGCGCGCGGCACGGAGATGAGGCCGGTGGGAGGCTGGATGGCATGCAGCAGCCGTATGAATCGCCAGGTGCCGGGCCTGCTCCGAGCGGGCACGGTGCCGGACCTGCCCCGACCGGACGCGGGGACGCGACGCGCGTCCTCGTCGTGGACGACGACCCGACCGTGGCCGAGGTCGTCGCGGGCTACTTGGACCGCGCGGGGTACGTCGTGGACCGGGCGGCGGACGGGCCCGCCGCGCTCACCCGCGCCGCCGCGCACTGGCCCGACCTGGTGGTGCTGGACCTGATGCTGCCGGGAATGGACGGCCTGGAGGTGTGCCGCCGTATGCGCGGACGCGGTCCCGTGCCGGTCATCATGCTCACCGCGCGGGGCGACGAGGACGACCGGATCCTGGGCCTGGAGGTGGGCGCCGACGACTACGTCACGAAGCCGTTCAGCCCGCGGGAACTGGTCCTGCGCGTGGAGTCCGTACTGCGCCGCACGCGCCCGTCCGCCGCCGCGCACCCCCTGCGCGCGGCCGGACTCGACGTCGACCCCGCCGCCCGCCGCGCCACCAAGAACGGCAGGGAACTCGCCCTCACCATACGCGAGTTCGACCTCCTCGCCTTCTTCCTCCGCCGTCCCGGCCGCGTCTACAGCCGCGAGGACCTGATGCGCGAGGTCTGGGGGTGGGACTTCGGGGACCTGTCGACGGTCACGGTCCACGTCCGCCGGCTACGGGGGAAGGTCGAGGACGACCCGGCGAGGCCCCGGCTGATCCAGACGGTGTGGGGCGTCGGCTACCGCTTCGACGCCAGGCCTTCCGAGAGGGCGGTCTGACCATGTGCAGTGCCACATGCGGTCCGGCCATGTCCGATGCCACACCCCATGAGCGGGCGGTCTGACCATGCGCGACATGCTGCTCATCGCCCTCTTCGCCTTCCTCGGCGCCGCCGCGGCCGGCCTGCTCGGTGCGGGCGCGCTGTGGCTGATCCGGCGCCGGTCGCTGACCGCGTCCCTCGCCGTGGTCGCCGCCGTGGCCGTCACCGCGATGCTCGCCGGGACGCTGGCCGTGGCGTGGGCGATGTTCCTGTCCTCGCACGACCTCACGGTCGTCACGACGGTCGTCGCGATGGCGGCCGTAGTCTCCCTGGCGACCGCCCTCCTCCTCGGCCGCTGGGTCGTCGCCCGCAGCCGGGCCCTCACCCTGGCCGCCCGCTCCTTCGGCGACGGCGGCGACTTCGCGGCCCCCGACGGCCCGGCGACCGCCGAACTGGCGGCGCTGGGACGCGAGTTGGCGGCGACCAGCGCGAAGCTGGCCGAGTCCCGCGACCGCGAACGCGCCCTGGAGACCTCGCGCCGCGAACTCGTCGCGTGGATCTCGCACGACCTGCGCACCCCGCTCGCGGGACTCAGGGCGATGTCCGAAGCCCTCGAAGACGGCGTGGCCGCCGACCCCGACCGCTACCTCCGCCAGATCCGCACCGAGGTCGAACGCCTCAACGACATGGTCGGCGACCTGTTCGAGCTCTCCCGCATCCACGCCGGGACACTGGCCCTCTCCCCCTCCCGGATCTCCGTGTACGACCTCGTCGGTGACGCCCTCGCGGGTGCGGACCCCCTCGCCCGCGAGCACGGCGTACGGCTGGTCGGCGACCGGATCGAACCGGTTCCGGTGGAGGTCGACGGGAAGGAAATGAGCCGCGTGCTGGGCAACCTGCTCGTCAACGCGATCCGCCGCACGCCCGCCGACGGCACGGTCGCGGTGGCGGCGGAACGCTCGTCCGAGGGGGTCGTCCTGTCCGTCACGGACGGCTGCGGCGGCATCCCCGAAGAAGACCTCCCGCGCGTCTTCGACACCGGCTGGCGCGGTACCCACGCGCGCACCCCTCCCGCCGGAGCGGGCCTGGGCCTCGCGATCGTCCGGGGCATCGTGGAGGCCCACCAGGGCCGGGCCGCCGTGCACAACGTCCCCGGCGGCTGCCGTTTCGAGGTCACGCTCCCCACGGCCGAGGTGTGAGCGGACCCCGGTCCACCGCCATGCGTGCCGGACCCCGGTCCACCGCCATGCGTGCCGGACCCCGGTCCACCGCTATGCGCCGCGCAGCCTCGCCGCCGCGAACTCCCGCATCCCCTCCGCGAACCCGGTCTCGGCCTTCCAGCCCAGCTCGGCCCGCAGTCGCGACGAGTCCGCCGTGATGTGGCGTACGTCCCCCAGGCGGTACTCCCCGGTCACGACGGGTTCGGGCCCGCCGTAGGCGGCGGCCAGCGCCCGCGCCATCTCGCCGACGGTGTGCGGCTCCCCGCTCCCGGCGTTGTAGGCGGTCAGCGCCCCTGCCCGCGGCTCGGCCACCAGCGCCGCCACGTTGGCCGCCGCCACATCCCGTACGTGCACGAAGTCCCGCCGCTGCCCGCCGTCCTCGAAGACACGCGGGGCCTCGCCCCGGGCGAGCGCGGACCGGAAGAAGGAGGCGACGCCCGCGTACGGGGTGTCGCGGGGCATCCCGGGCCCGTACACATTGTGGTAGCGCAGCGACACGGCGGAGCCGCCCGTCGACCGGGCCCAGGCCGCCGCCAGATGCTCCTGGGCCAGCTTGGTCGTCGCGTACACATTCCGGGGGTCGAGCGGAGCGTCCTCGCCGACCAGCCCCGGCGTCAGTTCCTCACCGCACCGCGGGCACCGGGGCTCGAAACGGCCCGCGTCCAGATCGCGTACGGTCCGGGGCCCAGGCCGTACGACCCCGTGCCCCTCACACTCGTACGCCCCCTCGCCGTACACGACCATCGACCCGGCGAGCACGAGCCGCTGTACCCCCGCGTCGGCCATGGCGGCGAGCAGCACCGCCGTACCGAGGTCGTTGCGCGACACGTACTCGACCGCGTCGCCGAACCCCGTCCCCAGCCCCACCATCGCCGCCTGATGGCACACGGCGTCCATGCCAGGCAGCGCGCCGGCGACCGCCTCGGCATCGCGCACGTCCAGCCCGTCGCGCAGGTCGAACACGACCGCCTCGTGCCCTCTCGCGGTCAGCGCCTCGACGACATGGGACCCGATGAACCCGGCTCCGCCGGTGACCAGTACGCGCATACGCGAAACGCTAGAACCACGCGCCCACCGCACCGCAGCACCGCGCCTGTCACGTCACGGGTCCGTAAGACCTGGGCGGACCACGAGCGCCGCCGCGGCCAGGGTCGCGAGCCGCTCGCGAGGCCCGCGACGTGCAGTCCGCGGGCGAAGCCGTCGGCGTAACCCGGGCTCCCGATGTCCGTGCCGGCCTGCGAGGCGATGACCAGTTCGAGGACGGCCACGCCCATGGCGGTCCCCAGCCGGCGGGTGGCGGTGACGCAGGGGCTGACAGCGTCACCGGGCAAACGACCTTCCTATCAGCGGCCCAACGGCCTGACCAGCGGTTCCGCGCAGGTGCTCAGGTTGCTTTCAGGTTCCCGGCAGGCTGTGGCAACTCATGCCCCAGAAGCCCCAAAACAATGGCAAAGGGGTCTGGGAGAGGCGCAGTTCACCGTGTCATCGTGCGGGCCATGACGACAGAGCACCTCCTTGACGACCGGCCCCTCGCACCCTTGCGCAGGTCGGCGATCAAGGTGCCGGAAGTGACCGTCTACTTCTGGATCATCAAGGTATTGACCACGGGCATGGGAGAGACGGCGTCCGACCTGCTGGCCCGTCTGCTCGGCCCGGTGCCGGCGGTGGCTCTCGGCGGTCTCGCCCTGGTGGCTTCCCTGGCCGTCCAGTTCACCGTCCGCCGGTACGTCGCCTGGGTCTACTGGACCGCCATCGTCATGGTCAGCGTGTTCGGCACGATGGCCGCCGACGTACTGCACGTCGGCCTCGGCATCTCCTACATGGTGTCGACCCCGTTCTTCTTCACCGTGTTGGCCGCCGTGTTCGCGCTCTGGTTCGCGAGTGAGCGGACGCTGTCCATCCACAGCATCCACACCCGCCGCCGAGAGACGTTCTACTGGGCTGCCGTCCTCGCCACGTTCGCCCTCGGCACCGCCGCGGGCGATCTCACCGCCACCGTCGGCTTCGGCTACCTCGGGTCGGTCGTCCTGTTCGCGGTCGCGATCTGCGTGCCCGCCCTGGCCCACCGCTGGAGCGGCCTGAACGCGGTGATCGCCTTCTGGTCCGCGTACGTCATCACCCGCCCCCTCGGCGCCTCCCTCGCCGACTGGATGGCGCTCGGCCACAGCCGCGGTGGGCTCGCCCTGGGTCTGGGGCCGGTCACCCTCGCGTGGACGGTCGCCATCGTGGGATTCGTCGGATACCTGGCCGCATCCCAGCGCGACACGCGCGGCGCCGCCGCGGCGTTGAAGGCCGCGGGTGGCTCAGGGCGACTCGGTCGTCGCTCCGGCGGACGGTGAACGGAGTTCGTCGATGTGCTCGCGCCACGCCGCCGATACGCTCGGCGGGATCTTCGTGGTCAGGCCGCCGCTCTTGGTGAACGCGAGCCCCCGGTTGTAGGCGCCGCCGCCGCAGCCGTCGGACTGGAGGGTGAGCCTCACGTCGGCGGACGCGTCGATCTCGGGACTGGTGCTCCCCTTCGGGGTGACCCGGAAGCGCACCGTGCCGCTGTCCGGGTCCACGTCGTCCGGGAGCCCGAGGCTCACGTGCGTGATGGCCTCCTGCCGCAACTCGCCCTTCGCGCACTTGCCCCGCGCGCACAGCTCGTAGGAGGCGCCGGCGAGGTCGCCGTATCCCTCGTGCAGGAACATCAGACCCACGCCGGCCACGACGCCGACCCCGGCGCACGGCGGGGACGTATACGTGCAGGCGGACGCGGCCGCGAGCAGGGCGGCCACGCCGACGAGCACACGCGGTCGAGCCATCCGTCTCACCATTTCCCTCTTGGGCCTGTTGCGCGTGCGCCAGTGATGGACACGTAGGGGCAGACGCCACGGAACGAAGCCATGCCCATCGATACCGAGGCTCAGTTCACGGACGCGTCACCTCGGCCGGCGCCTGCCAGAAGCCGAGCGGGCCGTCGTCGGCCCGCACATGGTCCGTACCTGCCACAGACCCGCTGGTCATGCCAGATGAGATGCGCGGCAGTGGTTGGCTCATTCTTCGTCCGCCATGGCGTCATGCCCATGGCGTGGCTGAACTGTCACGGGGACGACGGGGGTGACGGCCGGCAGCCAGCCCTGCTGCACGGCGCGGACGCCGGCCTCGAAACGGCTGCGGGCGTTGAGTCGTTCCATGAGCCCGGTGGCAATGCGCCGGGCGGTGCGGTGGGAGACACCGAGGCGCTTGGCGATCGCTTCGTCGGTGTGCCCCTCGGCGAGCAGCCGCAGGGCGGCGGCCTCGGAACCGGTGAGCCCCCGGGGATCGCGCGGAACCACGTTCCCGAAGGGCTTGGCGGCGGCCCAGGTGCTCTCGAAGAGCGCGCAGAGCGCGGTGAGGGCGCCGTCCCCGGTGAGCAGGACCGCGCCGGCCGCCGTGTCGTCACTGCGGGTGGGGATGACGGCTGTGGCCCGGTCGACGATGATCATCCGGATGGGCAGGGTCGGCACCGTACGGACCTGGCCACCCTGCGCGGCGAGCCAGTCGACGTACTCCGCGGTGTGGGGACTGTTGCGCACACTGTCGAGGTAGATGGTGCGCAACCGCACTCCACAGCCCAGCAGTTGCTCATTCAGGGGCCGCGCGGCCTCGATGCTCCCCCGGGTGTGCTCGCCGTCCGGGGCGAAGGTCATCACCTCGGTCCGCACCGCGCGGGTGAGGGTGGTCAGCCGGTCCCTGATCTGGTCGAGGCCGGTGAGCTGCTCGACTCCAGGGCCGGGGGTGGAAGACCGCGTGTCGGCGTATTCGGCGATGAGTCGCGCGGCGGCGGCGCGGGATTCCTCGATGCGCTGCTGATGAGCGGCGAGTTCCGCCTGCTGACGGGCGAGCAGGAGTTCCATGCCGACGTCCGGGCTGACCGCCTGGAGTCCGCGGCCCGGCTCGTGCGAAGGGCGCAGCAGGGCGAGTCCGCTGAGCTGGTCCAGAGCGCGTCGGCCGCTCATCTCGGTGATACCCAGCCGCCCGCAAAGAGCCGTCAACCCGTCATCGGGATGCGCCAGCATCGCCCGATAAACGGCTTCGGCATCCGCGTCCAGGCCGAGCAAAGTCAGCATATGAGGCCCCCCTCTTGGACATACGTCGTGATCATCACTCACAAGTAATTGCCCAGGCAATGGCTTTCGGCAGCGAGGACACTTCCGGCCAAGGACCACAATGACCAGGGCCACAGGGTGCTCACAGGTGTGAGGGCTTGGGACGGTGGTCGTATGTATCTCGTCCACGTCCAGTTGAAGGGCCCCCCTGGCCAGGCGCTACCCGAGCGGACGGCACAGCTGGTGCTGACACACGCCGAGCCGCAGGACCGCCTGGAGCACGTCAGCGCGCACCCCGGCGCGAGCCCGCACCCCGTACTCGGTCTCTTTCTCCTCGCCGCCGACCTGGACGAGGCGGAACTGCGCGCCGCTCTGGCGTGCCGGCGCGCGCTCGCGCGGTGTCCGTCGCTGCGCCAGTGGCGGCTGGTCACGGCTCAGGTTCCCCTGATCGCCCCTTTCCTGTGATCGCTGTGATCAGTGCGACCACTGGGAGCGCTGCGACCACTGCGAACCCTGTAGGCCTTGTGAACCCCCTGAGACCCTCGCTGGACCGAATGGGCCAAGGCCCTTTGGGGCCAGTCGAATCCCCTTCCACCCCGGTTGAGCTGCGACGAAGCTAGGCATCGCCAGCAGGGAACACCCCCGGCGGGCACCACCGGCACCGCGTCACCGCGGGACACGGGCCGGTTCCGTCCCTCGTATCCACGCTTCGTCGCCACGCCTCAGGAAGGGCTCTCGCCATGACCAGCATCCGTTTCGCCCAGACCGCCGCGGTCCCCTTCATCTTCATCCTGGACGACATGATCTGGCAGTAGTCCGGAGGCGCGCGCCACGGCTGCACCTGCAGGGCAGCCGTCTGTGCCGGCCCCTTCGCTCAGGGCCTGTCGTTCGGATCACGCCTGGGCCGCGGGGTCTGGCACGCACATCTGCCCCCGCTCACCGGCGCTTTCAGGTGCCGTAGCCCGAAGCCGGCGTGATCCGAACGACAAGCCCTGGCTCCACCTCTCCTCGCTGTCTCCTCCCCGCACTCACTTCCAGGGCTGAGCCCTGCCCACATTCAGGAGTACGACCATGTCCGCACTCGCCAAGAGCACCCGTCGCGCCCTCGTTCTCTTCCCCGCGCTCTCCGCCGTCGCCCTCACCGGCCTTGTGCTGCCGCAGCAGGCTTCGGCCGCCTCGACCCAGGGTGGGGACATCTCCCGCACGGAGGTCATCTCACGTGCCAAGAACTGGTACGACCGCAACGTGCAGTACAGCCAGTCCTCGTACACCAGCGACGTGGACGGCGATCACACCTACAGACAGGACTGCTCCGGCTTCGTCTCGATGGCGTGGCACCTCACCAGCAGCCGCACCACGGCGACGCTCGACGACTCGGCCGTATCCACAACGCTCTCGGACAAGAGAGACCTGCTGCCAGGAGACGCGCTCAACGACGCGTCGGACGGGCACGTCGTTCTCTTCGTGAAGTGGATCGACAAGACGGCGGGAACCTTCAAGTTCTACCAGGAGGCGAACCCCGACATAGACATGGCGTACGGCCAGGCGGACATCGACAGCGGCAACATCGCGGGTCTCCCGTACTACAACTACAAGGCCCTCCGCTACAAGAACATCACCGCCGACGCCCCCGCCACCCCGGCCGCCTCCTGGAAGCTGCAGACCCTGGTCAACACCAGCAGCAACGTCTACCACGCCATCCGCAAGGACGACGGAAGCTGGACCAGCTTCGGCAACGTCGAAGGCCAGAGCGGCAGCATCGGCAACGTCCGGGCCGTCGCGGACGCCGCGGTCAGCGATGACACCCATGTGCTGGCGGTCGGCACCGACGACACCCTCTACCACGCCATCCGCTACGACAACGGCGACTGGTCGCCGTTCCGCAGCGTCGAGCACGTCGCCGGGCAGCTGACCAACATCACCGACATCTCCGCCGTGTCCATCGGCACGGAACTGCACGTCGTGGCCGTATCGAACGGCAAGCTGTACCACACCATCCGGCACGAGGACGGCAGCTGGCAGGACTGGGGCAGCGTCTACTCCCAGACCGGCGACGCGGGTGTTGCGAGCCAGGTGTCCATCGCCTCCGTCGGCGGCGAACTCCAGGTCGCGGTCGTCGTCCCCGGCACCGTGCGGCACGCCATCCGCAGCAGCGACGGCAGCTGGAGCTCCTGGGGCAACGTGGAGGGCAAGGCCGGCGACTCCGGCACCCCGACGGACGTCAGCGTCGCCGGTGTCGACGGCGAGCTCCAGATGATCGTGATCAGCAACTCCGGCGCCAAGCAGGTGCACACCATCCGCCACTCCGACGGCACCTGGGACACCTTCAACAGCCTCTCGGGCGTCCTCGGTTCGGGCCTCACCATCAACTCGGTGGGCGCCGCGAGGGTCGACGGCGAACTCCAGGCCACCTTCGTCACCGATGACGGGAAGCTGCTCCACACCATCCGCCACAGCAGCGGCTCTTGGGACGACGCCAACTCCAAGGCCCTGACCGGAGTCTCCGGCACCATCCTCGGCACCTCGGTGACCGGCAGCCTCTGACACACCATCACCTGAGCGCGCACGCCCCGGCCGGGACCCGGTCGGGGCGTGCGCGGTGGCGTGAACCGGCCCTTTCTTACGGGGTGTTGATCAGGTCGTACGGCGGGACGGTTACCGTGCGGGCGTCCGGCGTACCGCCCAGGACGACCTTGCGCAGCGAGACGTTGTTGCTGAGGCTGGTCTCCTGGAGCCGCTTCTCGGGGTTGGCGATCACCTGGATGTAGTACGTGCCGTTCGGTAGGCCGGTGATGTCGAAGGACTGGCCGGGACGGTACTGGGTGTACGTGTCGCCGGAGCCGACGTCGAGGACCTCACGGACGGATATCGAGTTCTGCTGACCGCAGGCGGTCGACAGGTCGGTGTTGTACGGGTGCCAGTTGGCGTTCTTCACCGTGTAGTCGATCGCGTCGGTGTTGGCCAGGCAGAACGCCTCCTTGCCGCTGCGCACCTGCTTGCTCTGGTCCGCGCTCAGCAGCCGGTAGCTCGCGAAGTCCGTGAAGTGCCAGTGCTCGTGGCCCTCCCGCGGGTCCCACTCCATGGTGCCGCTGGGCGTGTATCCGACCTGCTTGCCGGCGGCGTCGTAGAAGTACTGGTAGGAGTCCATCAGCTCCTTGCCGGGGCTGCGGAAGCCGTCCACGACGAGGGGGGCGGGACCGGCGTTCCAGACGTTGGCACTGAAGGCGAGATAGTCCTTGCCCGGTACGTCCCCGTCCTCGCCGTCGGTGATGGCGATGTCCCAGGCGGGCAGCGAACGCAGGTCCGGCTTGGGCACGTTCGCAGGGACGCCGGCCCGGCCGGTGGGCCGCTTGGTGTGGGGCTTCAGCGCGGGTGCGATGCGAGAGCCGTCGGTGTGCCCGGGGCCGTCACCCAGGTGGTGCGCCATGCCCCGGTCTTCGAGGGCGTGCGACAGGGCGGACGGGGTGGGTGCGTCGGCGCCACGGGGACCGTAGTGGTGGGGCGCGGAGTGCGCGCCATGCCCACCGCTGTGATGTTCGGAGGACGGCGAGGAGGAGGCCATTCCCTCCCCACCTCCGTTGCTGACCTGTCGAACCGTCAGCTTGATGGTCGGCTGATCATTGGGAATGCCGAACAGGTCACGGTACTTCTTCGCGACCGAGACCTTGGCGGTGTACTGGCCCGCCGGCAGGTCCACCGGCTTGTCGTAGTCGACCGTGCTGGAGTTGGACGCCCAGCCCTTCTCGACGCCCCACACCGAGCCCAGCGTGAACGGGTTGGTGGAGCAGCTCTCCGGATACTTCGACGTCGCCGGTGCGTCCGGACGGATCCGGCCGGAGGCGTTGTTCGGGCAGAAGGTCCCCTTGCTCTTCGCCACCTCCGCACCGGCCGCGTTCTTGACGGACACCTGAAGGAAGCCGGGCAGACCGGAGAAGTCCTTCACCAGCCCGGCGGGCAGTGCCTTGGCCCGCGTACTGCTTCCGTTGCGGAAGATCTGCTTGGCGACGACAGGGTCTTTGTACGACTTCCGGGTCACCTTGACCTCGAGCGGCGCACCGTCGACCGTGAGATACGTACCCAGGTCGAGGTAGACCCCGGGCTCCCCCTCCCAGCGGTCGAGCGTCACGGAGTTCGACGCGGCGATCAGCTTGAGCTTCGGCTCCCCGGCCGTGCTGCCAGGGGCCGCCCCGGCCCCTGGAGCGGCCCCGGCCCCGGCGAAAAAGACGGTGAGCGCGGCCCCTGCGGCGAACGCCGAACGCTGTAAGCGACTGCGGTGTTGCTGACTGGTCATCGGTTCCTCGTCTGCGAGTGCCGTGGTCAAGCGGCAGCTGACTGGACAGCCCACGACCGGCCGACGGTACGGGCACGCCCCACGTGCCCGGAGGCCAAATCTGTGAGCATCCTGTGAGACGAGTGAAAGCTGTGCAAGGGTTGCCTGTTGGGGAGGAAAAGGAGGAGGAACGGAGGAGTAAAAGAAGGCCCCACGCCGCCGAATGTGCCGGCTCACGCTCTCAACCGCTGACGCGGACCCCGCGCGTGAACGGCTCGAAGGTGTGGCTGAAGTACCAGGTGTCCTGGGCGATGCCGGAGCAGGAGTTGGCGCCGGCGGTGCCCACGCAGCCGCCGTTGTCGCGCTGGAGGGCCCAGAAGGAGAGCGTGTTGATGCCCTTGGCGACGGCCCACTTCTCCACCGTGACGGCGTCCTGCGTGGTGAAGGTCTCCTCCGGGCCGTAGTCGTCGATGCCGGGCATCTCGGTGACGCCGATCATGTGCCAGAGCTTCGCCGAGCTCTTCCTCGGGTAGAGGGCCGCCAGTTGGTCGTGCAGACCGGCGGCGGCGGTCTCGGTGTCGGCCGCCATGTCGTGGGTGGCGCCGTCCCAGTAGTCGAACGTCATGATGTTGACGACGTCCACGCGCGCGCCGTTGTCGACGGCGTTCTGCAGCAGGGCCACGCCGCTCGGCGCGAGGCCGGTGTTCGTGGTCGGCAGGGTGTAGGAGAACTGCACGCTGCGGCCGGTGTGTTCGGCCCAGCGCTGGACCTTGGCGATGGCCTTGTTGCGGCGGTCGATCCCGGCGGAGTTGTTGATGGAGTCGGCCTCGATGTCGAGGTCGATGCGGGAGACGCCGTACGTCGTGACGAGACTCTCGTACACCTTGGCGATCGAGTCGACGCTGGTGCAGCTGTCGGCCAGTTCGGTGCCGGTGGTGTCGGCGCTGTAGCCGCCGAAGGACGGGATGACGTTGCCGCCGCGCGCCTGCATCGTGGCGATGTCGGCGCCGAAGGTGGCCTTGCCGATCGGCTGGGTGGTCTGGCCGTTCCAGTACGCGGTGCACGAGCCCGCCGCGTCCGTCTGGAGAAACGCCATGGTGAGGTACTTGTTGCCCGACTCGGCGGCGAGCGCGGCCGGGCTCTCACCGGTCCACGCCTCGAAGTAGGGCGCCGCCACATGTGCGGGCATGGGCTTCGCGCGATACGAGGACTCCGGTTGCGCGGCGAACGCGCCACCTCCCCCGAGGGCGACCAGCCCGGCCGACAGGGCGGTCACGGTCATGCAGGACAGCAACGTACGAAGAGGACCAGGTCGTCTCATTGACGCTCCCATGAGGAAAAAGTGCAGGCGGGGACAGCGGGCACACATGCGGGATGTCCGCCCCGGCCGGTACGTGCGGGAGAACTCCCCTCGACCAGGGGCGAACAGCGTCCATAGTTGGACTAGACCAATTATCTGTCAAGGTTCTTTACAGTTAACTGACCTGAGTGGGCAGGGGAGATGGGCGGGTGAAGGCTTGCGGGCCGCTCGGGGAGGGCGCGGGGACGCGGATGCCGGCGCTGGTCAGGACGGGGTGATGTTCTTGTTGAAGCGGAGCAGGTTGTCCGGGTCCCAGGCGGCCTTGACCGCGCGCCCCGGCACGGACAGCCAGGGAAAGCTCGAACTGCTCTCCGTCATAGGACACCAGCAGCTCACTCCCTGAGGGAATGCGCACGCGGGAAGCGGCAGCAGCCCCGAGACCAAGTGACATAGGGAGCAGCAAAAAGGCCCGGGTCGCCACCTGACCGCACCGCCGATCCCGGCATGCCGGTCGGCTGGTCGCAGCTCCGGGCCGGGGGTCTGGAGCTGACGAGTTCCTCACACGTCTCCTTCAGTCTGACGATCATGGCTTCATCAACTCGTCGTCTGTCCGGACGCCTGTGCCTTCGTGTCTCGGCCGGGAATCAACAAGCGACCCCCTCTACAACCCTCGGCGCGAGTCGTCTCGGGATACCGGCCGCCGGCCTGGCCCTGCTCGTCACGCTCACCGGATGTGGCGGAACGGGGCCGGGGGTCAGGCCGGCCGACGACGGCCGGCCGGTGGCCGTAGGTGCGCATGACGGATCGGCCACCGTGTCCGCCGCCCCCGGCACGACCCGGGCCAGGCCCGGGCAGGCGTCCTCGAACAGTGCCGGCCCCGCGCGACTGCCGGGCCTGGGGCCCCGGACGCTGGCCGAGATCCCCGACACCGCACGCCAGGTCGTCCTGGTCACCGGCCAAGGCAAGAACTCCTCGACGTCGCAGGTGGTGTTGTACCGGCGCACCGGCACGGGCTGGGAGCCGGGAGCCACCTGGCCGGCCCACAACGCTCTCAGAGGCTGGACGGACGACCATCACGTCGGCGATCTCCGCTCGCCCATCGGCGTGTTCGCCCTCACCGACGCGGGCGGACTGCTGCCCAACCCCGGCACCAAGCTGCCGTACGACCACGGGCGCGGGTTCACCATCAACGGCACCGGCTTCGAAGGCGAGCCGCTCGCGGGCTCCTTCGACTACGTCGTAGCGATCAACTACAACCACAAGCCCGGAACGACGCCCCTCGACTGGACCCGCCCCCTCGGCGCGGACAAGGGCGGCGGCATCTGGCTGCACGTCGACCACGGCGGCCCCACGCACGCCTGCGTGAGCGTGGCGAAGCAGCACATGAAGGAGCTGCTGCGCACCCTCGACCCCGCCCAGCACCCGGTGATCGTCATGGGCGACGCCGCCTCCCTCAAACGCTGACCGGAGCGGTGGGAGACGAAGAAGAGCGCCCCGTAAACGCCGAGGCGCCCGGTCAAGTACCTAGCAGGAGTGGAACATTGATACGAGAAGCTCGTACCGGCTACCGCCTCGGTCCCGGGAAGCCGTAGGCCGCGGTGCCGACGACCGCGAGGACGAGGGCCGTCCAGGTGCCCGCCGCCGAGCCGGGCGGCAGCAGCGTCCAGGTCGCCACCTGCGTCGGCACACCCGCCGGGGGCGGAGCAGCACATGTACCGCCCTGCGGGTACCCAGCGGATCGCGGGCGTCCGGTCCGGCGCGAGGTCTTGGCCGCCGAGTCCGATCGAGGCTGCCGTCGCCCCCGCGGCCAGGACGAGCGAGGGGCGGCCAGTTGCGGATCACCCGGCCCCTCCCCGCCGTCCCGGGCGAGTGCCCACGCCGCCACGGCGCTGATCACCACCGCGGCGAGGGACGCGGGCACTTGCGGCCCTGGGCGAGCAGCGCCCGGGTCAGCTCCTCGCCCTTCGCGGTGGCGATCATCCCGTCGTCGAAGCCGACGAGAACGGCCTGTGGCGTGATCCCGTGCCGTACGGGGAGCCCCGGAAGCCCCGAAGTTGACTCGTCGCAACCGCACACGGCGGCTGTACGTGCGCTCGTCGCACCTGAGCTGCCGACGGTGCAAGCTCGGGACCGGGGGATGGACGCGCGGGCTGCCATACTCACGCTTCGGCAGCACCCTGCCCCTTCCGACAGTGGTGTGGCGCAGGCCACAGGAACCGCGCCGGGGCGGCGGAGAGTAAAGAGTGTGAGCCATACAGAACCAGCGGAATCGTTGCGTGCGCGCATACGGGCAGGGGACCGTGCGGCGTTCGCCGACCTGTACGACCAGAACGCGCGGGCTGTCTACAACCATGCCCTGCGGCTGACCGGCAACTGGTCGGAGGCCGAGGAGGCGATGTCCGAGACCTTCCTCGCCGCCTGGCGCACCCGGGAGAAGGTGGAGCCGGAGGGCGGCTCACTCAAACCGTGGCTGCTGGGCATCGCCACGCACAAGGCGCACAACGCCAACCGCGGTCTGCGCCGGCGGCTCGCCTTCCTGGCGCGCAGCCCCGAACCCCGCCCGGTCGAGGACTTCGCGGACGAGACGGCCGGCCGGATCGACGACGCCCGCCGCCTCGCGGTGGTCCACGACGCCCTGCGCCAACTGCGACGCCAGGACCGGGAGGTGCTCGCCCTGTGCGTGGCGTCCGGGCTGGACTACCAGCAGGCCGCCGAGGCGCTCGGCATCCCGGTCGGCACCGTGCGGTCGCGGCTCTCGCGCGCCCGGGCGCGACTGGCCCGGCTCAGCTCCGGCCAACTTCGGGGCCTGAAAGCGGAACCGCCGGGCGCCCGCGGAGAGATGGAGAGTGAGGCCGCGTTCGCGGCCCTGTTCCTGCAGGAGGAAACCCGATGAACGCCGACAACCTGCCCCGCGCCGGGTCCGCCCGGAGTGAGGCGGAGGAACTGCTGGCATCGGCCGAATGGGACCTCTCGCCGAGCCGTCATCTCCGTTACAAGGAAGCCCTGATGCAGCAGATCGACCGCGACCACACCCTCTCCACCCAGACGTCCACGGCACCGCGCCGCCGGCTCCCGCGCCCGGTCCTGGTGTTGCCGGCCGTGTCGATGGCCCTGGCCGGGGCGCTGGTCATCACCTTCTCCGGCGGCGGGCACAGCTCCGCCCCGGCGGCCGGATCCACCACCGCACCCGCCAAGGTGAACATCGCCTCCGTCACCCTCGACCGGATCGCCGCCGCGGCCATGGAGACCGACGCGACGCCGGTGAAGGACGGCCAGTTCGTGTACGTCGAGAGCCTGCTCCGTGGGAACACGGGCGACTTCAACGGCCCGGTGCGGCTCGGTGCCCTGCACAAGCAGGAAGTGTGGACCGCGCAGACCCAAGGCCCCGTCACCAGGACCGGCTGGACCCGTGAAACCGGCAAGGACGCCATCATGCCCGGTCAGGAACTGCCCATCGAGTCCACCGATCCCGTCCGAGCGGGCATCGACCACCCCACCTACAAGTGGCTGGCCTCGTTGCCCACCGACCCCGAGGCCCTGCTCAAGCTGGTCTACGCGCAGACCAGGGTGGAGAAGAGTGATTCGAAGGACCAGGCCGTCTTCGGGATGATCGGCGATCTGCTGCGCTCGACGATCATGCCGCCCGCAACCGCCTCCGCTCTCTACAAGGCCGTCGAGAGGATTCCCGGTGTGACCCAGATCCCCGACGCCGTCGACGCCGCCGGCCGGCACGGCATCGGCATCACCCGCGAGGACGCCGGGTCCGCGACCCGGGACGAGTGGATCTTCGACAAGGACACGCTCGCCTACCTCGGCTCGCGGTCGTACATGGCCAAGGACAAGGCCAGGGGCATCACGGCCGACACGCTGTACGGCATCGACGCCGTGATGGAGCGCGCGGTCGTCGACCGTCATGGCGAGGAACCCGCCAAGACCGACGGCTGACCCCGGCTGCGCGGACGGGGTCGCGCGCAGCGGTTCCTCAGCCTGGTCAGGGCGGCGGGATCCTCGAAGTGCCAGGCCCCTGTGTGGTCGGGGGCTGTGCTGGGAGCCACTGGTGCTTGCCGTCAGTGTGATCGCTGTCGCCGTGCCCAGCGCGCCGGCCGTGGGGATCACCGACGCCCAGCGCGCCGGCCGAGCCGGGGTGGGGCGGCAGTGAGATGTGAACGATGTCAACGCCGCCTGGCGACACGTCAGCCTCGGGCACCACCCGCTGGAACAACCCCCACAACTCGTCCGGCACCAGCGGCTCAGCAAGACTCGTCACGCCCAGCGCAACGAGCAGCCAGAGCGGTTCGGTGGTTCCGGTGACGTCAGCTGAGCGCTGCGCGGGTGCGTAGCAGGAGTGCGATCCAGCTGCGGTAGGGCTTCCATCGGTCGGCGATCTCGGCCAGCCGGTGCACGTCGTGGGAGCCGGTCTCGCCGAGGTCGTATGCGTCGGCCATGGACGCGTGCAGTCGGGGTTCGTGGCGGGGGAAGACGTCGGGGTGTCCGGCGCCGCGGATGAGAATGAGTTCGGCGGAGAAGGGACCGATGCCGGGCAGGGTGCGCAGCGCAGCGAGGGCGTCGTCCGCCGGCATCGCACGCAGTCGTGCGGCGTCGAGTTGGCCGGCGGCGGCTGCTTCGGCCAGTGCGTGCAGCCGCTGGACCTTCACGTCGGTCAGGCCGGGGAAGCGGCTGATCTCGCGCAGGGCCGGCGGGGCGGGGAAGGCGTGCAGGGTCTGGCCCGCGATCTGGACACGCTGTCCGTGCTGCTCGGCGAGGCGGGCCTTGACGGCGGCGGCCTGGATCATGCGGATACGGTGGCCGATGACCGCCCATGCGGCGGCTTCGTAGGGCGAGGAGAAGCACACCGGCCGAAGTCCCGGATAGTCCGCCATGAGCCCGGCCACCACGGGATCGACCGTGGCGAGTGCCAGGAAGCCGCTGCCGTCGACATCGAGCGAGAGAATGCGGGCGAGCTGGGCCCGGACGGCGTTGTCGGTCCCGTCCCCGGCCGGCACAGGGGCCGCCGGGGACGGGACCGCGTCGCCGGGGTGGACGGTGAACTCGGCCCGTACCCTGCCTGTGGTGCCGTCTGCCGTCTCCTCCTGCCGCACCGCGACGGCGATCGTCGAGTGGCCGTCGTCGGCGGGAAAGGCCAGGCGCAGCATCCCGTCCGCCGCCCTGCGGTGGCGCGCGGGGGTGAAGCCTTCCAGGAACCGCACACTCGCCGCGAGCGAGAAGGGGCCGGATGGGGTGACGGCGACGGCGGTCACGGCCGTCAGCCTCCGTGTGCCGTGATGGCGTAGCCCTCGGGACCGGTGAAAGTGAACGTGCGGCCGAAGGGACTGTCCTTGGGCGCGCTGATGATGGGCACTCCGGCGGCGGCGAGCTGATCGTGCAGTTCCTGGGCGTCAGAGGTGCGGAACCACAGGGCCACCCCGAGACCGGGCTGGGCGGCGTCGAGATCCACGCCGGGCAGCG
This sequence comes from Streptomyces sp. NPDC029292, assembly GCF_055569295.1. NCBI lineage: Bacteria > Bacillati > Actinomycetota > Actinomycetes > Kitasatosporales > Streptomycetaceae > Streptomyces > Streptomyces sp. NPDC029292. The sequence continues at coordinate 58,530 of NZ_JBVHXR010000027.1, read as the reverse complement.
GCTCGCGGACGGCGAACGGGATCGGTTCGGTGGCGAACACCACTGCACCGGGAGGCGAGGCGGGTGCCCGTCGCAGTCCGAGGTGCTTTTCGCAGAAGGCGGCGGCTGCCTCGACGTCCCGTACCTGCAGAGCGATGAAGTCAGGGCCGTCGACGGTGACACTCATGGGTTCGTCCTCGATTCTTCGATGTCAGGACTTTGACATGCGTGACTGTATGCACGGCGATTGCCTATGTCAAAATCCTGACATGAAAGATCTGGAGCCCGTCGAACCGCCCCATCCCGCTGATGACGTCACCGAGCATGTGGGATACCGCCTCAAGCGCTCCGCTGCGGCGCTGCGAGGTGCCATGGACAAAGCGCTGCGCGAGCACGGCCTGACGGTGCCGCAGTACGCGTGCCTCGAACTCCTCGACCAGCAGCCCGGCCTGTCCAACGCCGAACTGGCGCGCGGCACATTCGTCACCCGGCAGTCCATGAACGTCGTCCTCCGCGGTCTCCAGGACGCGGACCTGATCTCCCGGCCCGCCACCACCGACCACGGCCGCGCCCTTCCGGCTCACCTCACCGCAGAGGGCCGTCGCCGTCTCGACGCGGCCCGGTCCGCCGTCTACGCCATCGAACGGCAGATGGTCGACGCGATCCCGCAGCGGCGCCTGGCCGCCCTCCTCGCCGACCTCGACCGCATGGCGGCGGCTCTCGGCGGATAACCCGCCGACCCGCCGTCAGGCCCAGCGCGACGAACCACCAAGCCGACGGAAGCGCCCTCTGACGGGCCATCCGGTGACGAACGAGGCGCCCACGTCAGGCCGTTACCCCTTCGGACAAGGACCCTCTCGTCCACCTCGGCTCGCACTCCTCGGAGAGTGCCGTGTTGATCTATCGGCACTCCGACGAGGAGCGGCAGCGCGAGGTGGCTGCCGGACTCGAGGGGATGGTGCGCACTCAGCGTGCGAAGCACCACAAGGACAACCCCGCGCACCACAAAGAGGAGCCCTCCGAGAGCCAATGGTGAAGCGACGGCGCTTGGGCGGTCTTTATAGCCTTGACCTGCGCAAATGTCTTGCAAGTGCGGCGCCGCGAGGGCCGTCTCGCACCTCTGTTGACCGTGGTTGTCCGCCCTTACGGGCACGGATTGGGCATGGCTTCGGCCCACGCGGTTTTCCGCGCCTGCCGCTATGGGCCGGATCACATGTCCTGGCTACGGTCGGGAACGGGACTGACGGGCTCAGCTGAGGAGACGTCACCGGTCGGGATCCCCGTACTCCGTCTCGGGCACGCCGATGTCCGAGAAGATGTCCCATGCCTGCTGCCTCATCAGTTCAGCGGCGGCGCCGTCGGTCTTCCGGTGAGCGCGGGCGAGTGCCGTGAGGGTGCGGGCCTCGCCGAGTCGGTGGCCGGTCTCGCGGTGTACGGCGAGGGCCTCCTGGCCGAGCTCGACGGCTGTGCCGTGTATTTCCTCGGCCTCCGCCGTCTCGCACAGGGCTGTCAGGGCCTGGCCCTCCACCACGCGGAACGAGTGGTCGCGAGCCAGGGCCAGCGCCTGTTCGGCGTGGGCGCGGGCCTCGTCGTACCGGCCCGTTTCCTTGTAGGTGAGGGAGAGGCACAGGAGGCTGTCCGCCTCGGCTCGTCTGAATCGCGCCTCGCGGGCGAGGGCGAGAGCCTGCTCGCCGGCCTGAAGAGCCCGGTCCAGCTGTACCAGTCGTCGGCGGGCGGCTGCGACCGTGTTGAGGATGCCGGACTGAACCCAGTGTCGTTTCGTGTCCTCGACCAGCGCGAAGGCTCGCTCGGCCTGCTCCAGCCCTTCGTCGTGGCGGCCGAGTGCGACATTGATCTTCGCGATGGCGTCGAGCATCATCGCGTGGCCGTCGCGGTAACCGGCCCGCTTGTCGGAGGCCACCTCTGGGCCGAGGAGGTCGAGTCCGTCGGTGAGATGGCCGAGTTCCCAGTACACCCCGCCCAGGATCTGCAGGGCCGAGCCGGCGTCCCACCAGCTGACCTCCGTCTCAAGGCCGACAGCACGTTCGAGATGGTCGGCGGCCTCGTGCAGCCGGCCCAGATCCCGACAGGCCATACCGAGGCCGACCACCCCGAATCCTTCGAAGTAGCGATTCCCGGTCTCACGGAAGATGCGCAGGCCGGCGGTGAAATCGTCGTGAGCACCATCGAGGCGCGCCATGCTCCAACGCGCGAAGCCTCTGAGGCCGAGACCCGACGCCTCGCCCGTCGCCCAACCGAGCTCCCGGCTGATGTCCAGTGCGCGTGTGGCGTGTTCCATCGCCTGTCGGACATGCCCCCGGTCCCACCGCGCCGCTGCAAGGCTGGAGTGCATCGCTGCCTGGCCGAACAGATCACTCTCGGTCTCGGCCGCGTCCAGTGCCGTCTGCGCGGTGGTCTGCCAGGTCTTCCGTGGCAGATGGATCCAGAAGTGGCTGAACAGTGCGGAGGCCAGGTGCCAGGCGACGGGGCGGGGGCCGTGGTGGGCGGCATGGTTGATGACGGCGAGCAGATTCGCCCGTTCCGCATCCAGCCATTGTCCGGGTGCGATGGCCGACGGCATGCCCGGGTGCCTGCCGGGACGGAGGCTGCCGGGCAGCTCCGGAAAGAGCCCAGCCCCCGCGGTGGTTCGGGTGGCGTTCAGGTACCAGATCAGGAGTCGTTCGAGGGCGGCTTCACGGTCCGGCGCCGCCTCCTCCACCAGCGCACACTCCTGTGCGTACTCGCGGAGGAGATCGTGGAACCGGTAACGCGCCGCCGTCGCGGGTTCGATCAGGTGGGCCGAGGCCAGCGCACCGATCAGACGCCGGGCCTGCGGCAGCGGCGCGTCCAGGAGAGCCGCCGCGGCCTCGGTGGTGAACTCCGTTCCCGGGAACGGGCCGAGCAGACGGAACAGCCGGCGTGCGCCGGGTGCCAGGACCCGGTACGACACCGAAAAGGCCGTACGCAAAGGAGAGTTGGCGTCACCGTCCGGCTGCAGTGCCTCCAGCCTGTTGCCCTCGGTCATCTCGGCGACGAGGTCGGCCGTCCGCAGGGCCGGATCGCTCGCGAGCCTGGCGGCGGCCACGCGCAGGGCCAGGGGGAGGCTGCCGCAGAGCCGGATCAGTTCGTCGACCGCGTGTTTGTCGTCGTCGACCCGGTCCGTGCCGAGGGTCCGGCTCAGCAGTGCGCGGGCCTCGTCCGGCTGGAGGAGGTCCAGGGGCAGGGCGTGGGCGCCGTCGTGGGCGACGAGGTCGCCGAGCCGGTTGCGGCTGGTGACGAGGACGCTGCAGGTCGGGCCGGACGGCAGCAGCGGACGTACCTGCTCGGCCGAGGCCGCGTTGTCCAGCAGGACGAGCATGCGCCGGTCGGCCAGCAGAGTCCGGAACACGCGGCCCTGGGCCTCGTGGTGCGGGGGGATCTCCGACGCCGCGAGCCCCAGGCTGCGCAGCAGCAGTTCAAGGGCCTCACCGGGTTCGAGGGGCTGCCGGTCGTGGTCGAAGCCGTGCAGGTTGACGTAGAGCTGGCCGTCCGGGAAGCGGTCGCGGACCTGGTGTGCCCAGTGCACGGCCAGCGCGGTCTTGCCGATGCCGGCGGCGCCGCCGATGGCGGAGATGACCACGGTGTTCGCCGTCCCTTGCGCCCGCGCGGGCGCAAGCAGCGAGTGGAGTCGGCCGAGTTCGCCGGTGCGGCCGGCGAAACCCGGAGTGTCGTGCGGGAGTTCGGCGGGCACGGCGCTCTCGCGCGGTGCGGAGAGCACCGACGGGGGCGGACGCAGGAGGAAGGCGTTGTCCTGGCGCAGTACCGCTTCGTGCACCCGGCGCAGTTCCTCACCGGGATCGGTTCCGAGCTCTTCACGCAGTCGTACGCGCAGGTCTTCGTAGGTTTTGAGTGCTTCCGCCTGACGTCCGCGGCCGTACAGGGCCCGCATGCGCAAAGCCGTCAGCGACTCGTCGTAGCGGTCAGCCGCCGAAGACGCCGACAGCCCGCTCAGGTCGTCGAGGGCATCGCCGAACCGGCCCAGCAGGACCAGACACTTGAGCCGCTCCAGCCGGAACGTCAGTCGGCGTTCCTCCAACCGCTGCCGCTCCTCCTGCGCGAATGGTCCCGGCAGCCCGGCCAGGGGCTCGCCCCGGAACAGCCCGATGGCTGCGGAGAGTTGATTCGCGGCGGTAGCCAGGTCGCCCGACGCGACGGTGCGCAGCGCCTCGTCGCCCCGTTCGTCCAGATCCGCCGTATCGAGCCTGACCTCCTCGACGACGAAGCGGTACCAGCCCTTGCCGCTGCGGATCACCGACTCCGCGGGCGGGGTGCCTTCCGGATCGAGCACCCTGCGCAGCGAGTTGACGTGAGTGGGCAGCACCTTGTGGCCGCCTGCGGGAGGATCCTCGCCCCACACCGCGTCGACCAGCCGCTCATGACTCACCACGGCCCCTTGGCGCAGCAGCAGAGCGGCCAGCACGGCCTGCCGCTTGACCGGCCCCAGCTCCAGCGGCGCCCCGCCCCGCCATGCCCGTAACGGTCCGAGCACTTCTAACCGCAGCAGCTGAGGAGATCCGTCGTCCACCCCGAAGCCTCCGCTCCCCTACGTCATCGGAATTTCATCAGAATTGCAGCACCCCCAGCCATGGTGATGGACACGACATCGCACAACCCGCACAACCGAAGGGGGGTCCGCGTGACCGAAGTGGAGTTGGTGGCCACCGCGTTGGCCATGGGGGCGGCGGCCGGACTCACCGACACCTCACGAGGAGTCCTCCAGGACCTCCACACCGTGCTGAGGGAGGCGGTCCGCCGACGGTTGTCCGGTGGCGGCGACGGCGTGCGGGGCGGATACGGCGTACGGGTGCTGTACGCGTACGAGACGGACCCCGATGTGTGGCGGACCCGGCTGCTCCAGGTCCTGGCCTCCGGGCTGGAGATGGACGAGGAGATCCTCGGGGCGGCCCGCGCAGTGCTCCGCGCGGACCGGAGGAAAGGGCACATCGCCGCGGTCGAGGTCGGTTGATGACGGAGATCAAGGCAGCCGCGTACCGCGCCCGCAAGAGGACCGCGCCCGTGGCGGCCCACTGACCGCGAGGTCGTCAGCTCCGTACCGGCTTACGTGCCGTCGGCTCACTCGCCGTCGCGCGGAGGTGCTCGATGCCGGTGTCGAGAGCCGCCTTGAGGTGGGTCGAGTCGCCCGTGGACAACATGATGGTCACGCCTCCCTGAATGCCTGCCAGAAGCGCGGCGGCTGTCCGGTCCACATCAAGGGCCGGCGACACCAGGCCGTTCGTCTGGAGGGCGCGCATCCCGCGGGCGAGCTGCTGCTGCCATTGGCGCATCAGCTCCGTCACGATCGCCCGTGCACCCGGGCGGGACCGCCCGACCTGCAGGAACAGTGCCCCCAAGGGGCAGTGGTCGCCCTGGAGTTCATACCGCTCCACCACAACATCCCGCCACTGCTGCCAGGACGCCCACGAGTCCAGACGCCCCAGGTGCGGCTGCTGGTCCTCCAGGACGCGGTCCGCCTCGAACTGGGCCACCGCCAGCAGCAGTTCGTCCTTGCCGTCGGGGAAGTAGTGGAAGAGCTGGCTCTTGCTCGTGCCGGTGCGGCTGCGGATGTCGTCGAGCGTCGTGAAGGCGACACCCTGCTCGCGCAGCGCCTCGGCCGCCCCCTCGACGATGCGGGCCTGTGTGGCGCGGCCTTTCGCGGTCGGTGCGTTCGGCATCTGACCTCCTCTCCTCCTCCCGTCTCACTGTACCGCCATTCTGGACTTGCTGGTCCATTTCCTACGGCGCACAGTGGTTGGCACACTGCGAGACAAGGGAGATCGCGTCATGAGTGAACGACTGCGGAACAAGACGGCGCTGGTCACTGGGTCGACCAGCAATATCGGGCAGGCGATCGCCGAAGCGTTCGCTGCCGAGGGCGCCCACGTCATCGTGTCCGGGCGCAATCGGGAACGGGGGGCACAGGTCGTCGAAGGGATCCGCACGTCCGGTGGCCGGGCCGACTTCCTGGTGGCGGACCTCGACGGCAGCGCGGAGGCTTCCCGGGACCTGGCCGACCAGGCCCGTGAGACCTTGGGCGGGCGGATCGACATCCTGGTGAACAACGCCGGTATCTACCCGGCCCCCGGCACCACCGACACCGACGAGAAGACGTTCGACAAGGTCTACGGAGTGAACGTGAAGGCGCCGTTCTTCCTCACCGCTGCCGTCGTCCCGGCCATGACGGAGTCCGGTGGCGGGGTGATCATCAACCTCGGCTCGTGGATCGCGCGCCTGGGCGTTCCTCTCGGCGCGCTCTACAGCTCCACCAAGGGAGCCATGGAGACGCTCACGCGGGCGTGGGCCGCGGAGTTCGGCCCGATGGGCGTCCGGGTGAACGCCGTCTCGCCCGGCGTGATCCTGCCCCCGGCCCCGGAAGGCAGCGAGCCCCATCCGGGCGAGATCATGATGAAGGGCACACCGGCCGGTGGCGTCGGCACGCCGGACGCCATCGCGCATGCCGTGGTCTGGCTGGCCAGTGACGAAGCGGCCTTCGTGCACGGAACCGTGGTGGACGTCGACGGGGGCAGGACAGGGGTCGCCGTCATCGCCGCGTAGCGCGCGGACCCTGGGCCTTCCCGTCTCTGCCGCGTGCTTGCCATGGCGTCGGCAGCTCACGCCGCCCTCGGATCGCACTGGAAAACAAGCAAGGCCCAGGTCTTCGACCTGGGCCTTCTTCATGGAGCGGGTGACGAGAATCGAACTCGCACTCTCAGCTTGGGAAGCGACGGCGCTCGGGCGGGAGCTATGCCTCTGACCTGGGTATACGTCATCTCCTTGGGCGGTCGTGGGGGCCGGTTTGCGCCGCTGTTGACCGCTGTTTTCCGCGCTTAAGGGCACGCTATGGGCACGAAGCTCCGAGGAGGATCCTTGGCCTGCCCTGTAGCCCCGGCAGGCATGCGGAGAGGGCATTGCTGAGGTGCGCCGTGATGCGGTGTTGCGGCAGCACATGTCGGACCTCCCGGGAGCCCGCAGCACGAGACGCTGCCGGCGAGGTGCGGTTTGCTCGGCGCCAAGGACGCCGGAGCTGCGCCGTCTTCGGAGGTGTCAAGGCCCCTTCAGCTCATCGGGGTCCAGCGGCACGTCATCGAGGATCTCCACCGTCCACGTCTCTTGGAGGCGGTCCTCTTTGCCGGGGACTGTCCGGTCCGGAAGCGTGTTCATCACGTTGCTGATCCGAACGCCGAAACCGAGATGAGCTGCGGATTGGGCAAGCTCGTAAGCCTCCTTCAGCTCACCGATCATCATCAGCTGCTTGATCACCGGCGGGTCGGTTACGTATCCGTCCACGTCTTGACGTTCTTCCCCCACTGCCTCTCCTGCCAGCTCTGATCAGTTGAAAGTCCTGGTCGCCAGGGTGGCTGAGCGGCGACGACACGTACGGACGATGGTCGTTCTTGGGCGAGATTCGATCGTTTGGTGACTGGAAATTGCAGAGGTGTCCGCATTGAAGCGGCGCATTGTATGCGGCTCTCACCTAGAGGTAACCGGCTTCCCGGAGTGGCTCCCCTCGAACGAGGCATGCACCTCGACCGTGCCTGACGGGACGTCTATCAAGACAGGGGAGCTCAGCGGCGGGTCGTATCCCCGCCACGAGACCACAGCCCTTTGCTCATTTCGAGGAGGCGCAGTATGCCGGAGACGGCAGCAACAATCGACGACGCCAGGCGCACGGAGTCCCAGGGTGCGCAAGAGCGGCGGGTAGTCGGCGGAGTTCTCGCGTCGGAGAGCGGCAACCCGAACCGCTCGCCTGACGTCACATCCGACCCGGTGACGGACTTCGAGGCCCTCACCACCAAGTACGGCCTCCGCGTGGTGGAGTGGGACATGTCTGCCCTGGAGCCCGAACTCCGCGAAGCCTACGTCGCGCATTACCTGGAGCAGAAAGGCGACCGGATCTTCGCCGTCCCCGTCGGTCAGGACCCACGCACCCGTCTTTCAGCCCTCAATCACCTCCTCGCGCACCAGGAGGTGACACCGGTATGACACTTCGTGACACCTCCGTGTGCGTCTATGAGGGCGGCCCCGCCGTCACGGTCCGCACGGGCAAGACCGGCAACCAGTACGGGCTGTGTGCTTCGTGCGCCGACATCACCGAGCGTACCGACGCCGTCAGCGAGATCATGGAAGGCTTCCGAACCCGCATGCGGGAAGCCGGACGCCTCGACGAGCGCATAGAGGACTTCATCAACGGTGTAATCATCTGCGCGCCGCTGGCGCCGGGCAGCGACCCATTGGCCTGGATCAGCACCGTCTTTCATCACCTCGCCAAGAGGTGCGGAGTGGAAGCAGAGGTGACAGCAGCATGACGGCACCGCCCGCCGCGCATCTCATTGCCCAACTCAAGGCCAACCACGTCGCTGCTAACGCGGTCGGGCTCGGCAGCGCAGCCCTGGACGCCTGGTACGAGACGATCATCGATATCGTCACTGACTCTCCGGATCCGGAGGCCACCATCGGCGCCATCGCTCAGCTCATATCCCGCGAACGCCGCAAGGAACTCGCCTGTCAGCTCTACCGCGACTGCACCGAGACCGGGCCGCACTTCGATCACTGCCGTCACAATCTGAAGGTGGCGGGTAGCGACGAATACCCGGTTCTAGAGGCCGGCATGGTCGCTCTCTCGGGCGGGGACATGCAGCCGATCGTCTACATCCGCAACGAGGAGTTCGCGGATGCTGTCTCCGTCCGCGCGAAGACCACCGAGCTGAGGAACCTGCTGGATCAGGTTGATGAGATGGCCGACCGGGTCTTCGCTGACCACGAGGGCCGCTCGTGACGGCGACGACCACGAAGTTCGCCCTTGATACCCGTGATCACGTTGAATGCCCGTCCTAGTCTGCGGCGTCGCTCGACATCCCCCGCTGAGTAGCCCAGATCGAACTCTCCCTCGCCGTGGTCCAAGAGATGTCCGGTCGGCTGGAAGCCTCCGCCCGCCGCTGAGGGAACTTGAGGCGTAGAAGGGGCCGAGCCCGGTCGACATCCTGCCACTGCCCGCGCTGAGCCTTGCGGCGCGGTCCAATCGAAGTCCGTAGCTCATTACTGTAATACATCAATCCAGTACATGGACTACGCTTGGTACATGTCCATGAAGCGTACGAACGTCTATGCCGACCCCGAGGACCTGGCGATCATCAAGGAGGCGGCCAAGCGGCGGGGCATAAGCGAGGCCGAGATCATCCGTCAGGGGATCCATCTCGCGGCGATGGCGAACCGTGTCTGGGACGAGCCGCTGTTCTCGCGGACGTTCGAGGGGTCGGGGCGCACGCCGTCCAGGGCGGAGGTTCGTGACGTGGTCGCGGATGCCGTCCGCGGCGAGACGGACTCGGGAACTGCCGCGTGATCATCGTCATCGCGGACACGTCCGGCCTCCTGGCCGCGCTCGACTCGACGCACCCGGAGCACGGGGCTGCGAACGAGGCGATCATGGCGGCCGGTCTCCTGATCATGTCCCCGCTTCTGCTGGCGGAACTCGACCATGTGGCCACACGTGAGCTCGGGCGGGAGGCCGCCGTCAGCGCGGTCGACGACCTGCGGCGCTGGATGAGCCGGGGTCGTGTCGTGATGCCGGAGATCACGGAGGACCACTTGGGTGCCGCCCAGTCCGTCCGAGTCCGCTACGGCGCGCTCGACCTGGACCTCGCCGACGCGGTGAACGTGGTGCTCGCCGCCGACTACGACACCGATGCGATTCTCACCCTCGATCGACGCGACTTCCGGGCCGTACGCCCGTTGGGCCGGCACAAGGCGTTCCGGGTGCTGCCCGACGACCTCCCGCTCTGACACGAGATCCTCTGCGGCCAAGCGCCTGCATCCGCAAGCGACTTGGTCCCTTCCGTTCGCGACGCGCGGTGCGCGTCCGGCACCGTGCGGGACGGGCGGGCTGAGTGCTCTCACCGCGCGAGCCTGCCGATGGCCGATGTGAAGTCACAGGTCAGCGCCGTGCTGCAACGTGAGCGGGCTGCACCCGCAAGGCGCTCGTGCCCTCCACGTGCCCGATCTTTGAGTCCAGGGCTGCCGGCAAAACGCCGAAACGGCTCACCAATACACAAGCCCCAGGTCACTGACCTGGGGCTTCAAATAGAGCGGGTGACGAGAATCGAACTCGCACTCTCAGCTTGGGAAGCTTAGGTGATCTAGGGGTCGTCGCCTTGTTGACCTGCGTCCGGAGCAGGGTTGGCGCCCGTTCGGCCCCTGGCCCGTTTCCCGGTATTCCCCGTGGTTCTCCGCACGACCTGGCACGGATCTGGCACTGACCCCCAGGCGAAACGGTCAGGGGCCGTGGTGCCGCGCGGTGCCCGCTGGCCACCGTGGTTCCCCGCGACTCCCCGCACGATCGGGCACGGATAGGGACGGGCGACTTCTGTCACCGCTGCCGACATCGAGACGCGGTCATGCGCATCCGGCAGAGCCTGACCTGGCTCTGCCGGATGCGATTCACGTAGGTCAGTCCAGGGTCCGGTGACGACTACTCAGATCAGAGCGCCGGTTCTTGTCGGGCAAATTCGCTGCCGTCGTACGGGACGGGCGGGACGTCACCGGTGGTGTGAGGAACCACGGGGGTTGATGGTGGTGGGGTCGGTGGCGGTGTCGGGGGTGGTGTCGCCGCCTCCGGTGACGGTGGCGGTGTTGTTGACCGTGCCGGTGGGGGCGTTGCGGGCGACGCGGACCGTCAGGGTGATGGGCGGGTAGCTGTTCCCGGGGTTGAGGACGTCGCTGCGGGTGCAGGTGACGGTGGACCGGTTACAGCTCCATCCGGAGCCCCTGAGCCTGGCGGCGGTGATTCCTGTCGGGAGGGTGTCGCTAACGGTGACCGTGGTGCCGTCGGTTGGGGCAGTCCCCGTGTTGTCGACGGTGATGGTGTACTCGCCCCGCCTGCCTTGGGTGAAGTCCCCGGTGTGGGTCTTGTCGATGGTCAAGGACGGCGCCGACGGCGGCGGGGTGATCGGGTTGATCGCCACACTGATCGGGCCGCCGCCGACGGGGACGGTGTCGGTGACCGTGTTGGTGGCCGTATCGATCACCGACACATTGTCCGAGAATGAGTTGGTGACGTAGGCGTGCCCGCCGTCCGGGGTGATCGCGACACCGGTCGCTCCGGTGCCAGCGGGGCTGAGGGGGATGGTGGCGGTGACCGTGTTGGTGGCCGTGTCGATCACCGACACCTCATTCGTGCTGTTGCTGGTGACGTAGGCGTGATCGCCATCCGGAGTGATCGCCACACCGTGGCCGCTGACGGGGACGGTGTCGGTGATTGTGTTGGTGGCGGTATCGATCACCGCGACGCCCGAGTCCGAGTTGGTGACGTAGGCGTGCCCACCGTCCGGGGTGATCGCGACACCGGACATGGTTGTGCCGGGGGGGCCGACGGTGATGGTGTCGCTGACCGTGTTGGTGGCGGTATCGATCACCGACATTACGCCCGTGATCACTGTGGCGACGTAGGCGTGCCCGTCCGGGGTGATCGCGATATCGCTGGGGCGTGGAGTGACGGGGATGGTGGTGGTGACCGTGTTGGTGGCGGTGTCGATCACCGACACACTGTCCGAGTCGTTGGCGGTGTAGGCGCGGGTGCCGTCCGGGGTGATCGCGATACCGATCGGGCCGCCGGTGCCGAAGGTGATGGGGATGGTGGTGGTGACCGTGTTGGTGGCCGTATCGATCACCGACACATTGTCCGAGAGGAAGTTGGTGACGTAGGCGTGCTGGCCGTCCGGGGTGACCGCGACATCCCGTGGGTCGTCGCCGACGGTGATGCGGGGCAGGATCTCCGTGTTGGTGGCGGTGTCGATCACCGACACGTTGTCCGAGTTCGAGTTGGCGACGTAGGCGTTCGGGCCCGGGTCGGCCCAGGCCGGGGTCGAGACGATGGCCGGCAAGGCCAGTCCCGCCAGGATGGCCAGCCCGGCCATGCAGGCCCGCAGCCACGCCCATGGCCATGGGCGAAGCCCGCTGTTTTCGGGCCCCGGACCGCGATGCGACCCAGCCTGTTTGGTCTTGCGCCTGATCACCGGCACCTCCGCTTCACGCATAAGGGCGGCCTCCGTCGGCCATACCGATGGCGCCGACGACAAGCCGCAATCACGCACTGTGATCGCGCGTCAGCTTATGTGCCGCTTATTCGATTCTGGCGTTATGACATGGTTCATCCGGGTCAACTCGTACCGACGTGTCGTCTCCACGTCTACTCCGGATGTATGACACCGCAGCGGCTTCGCCATCAACAAGCGCATCCAGACCAGCTACTGAAGACGCGACAACGAGCGACCCGACATGTGAGGTCGGCGAAGTCTCAATGGCCACGTCAAATTGCCGGCGGACCTGAACGCCGCTCGATGCGAACTATGGGCAGGGCGGTCGTTGAGGTCTCGCGGGCTGGTCAGGACGTCGGTAGCGGTGGCTGACAGCCGTTCGTGGTCGCAAGGGTTGCTGTACTTCAGTGCTGTACGGGGTTGTCGGTGGCAGGTACTAACGTGCCCGCAGCGTCCCGTCGATCTTTGTACTCTTGAGGAGCCACGATGCCCGGAGACACACCCGAGTTGCCCGCGAAGGATCTGCGCACACTGATACCGGATTACGCGGGCCTTGCCCGGGAAACCACCCTCCTCAACCCGGAGCCCGGCGACCCTGGCGTGCGGGAGAGTTCGCTGGGAGGCAAGCTGCTGTGGCCCGCGGACGAGCCGTGGCCGTACTGCGCGCAGGAAGACCACTGGACGTACGGGGCCGACTGGCGCAACCGCACCGAGATTGTCCCGGGCGCCGTGCCGATGGTGCCGATCCTCCAGCTGTTCGCCCGGGATGTGCCGGGGTTGGAGTTCCCGGAGGGCATGGATCTGCTACAGCTGGTGTGGTGCGCGCTGATACATGAGCAGGACCCCGGGCCGGTGATGCCGCAGCTGTACTGGCGCAACGAGGCGGAGGTCGTGGCTGGAGGGCTGCTGTCCGAGATCCCCGGGGTGAGCGAGGGGGAGTACGACGAGGACCACATGCCGGAACCGTCCACGTTGTCCCCGACTACCGCGGAGGACTTTCCGAGGTGGCGGGATCTGCCCAAGGACATGTGGGAGACCTGGGAACCTCGTCTCCGGTTGCCGACGGGCCGCTCCGTGTGGCCACCCGACTCCAACATCATCGGGACGAAGGTCGGCGGCTGGCCCGCCTGGACGCAGCCTGCCGACTGGCCGAACTGCGAGTGCGGACACCGCATGGAGCACCTTCTGACCATCACCGGCGACATACAGTTGGGCGACTGCGGTGGCGTCTACTTCTTCCATTGCCGCCAGTGCCCCGGCCTCCCGTGGGACTGGCGCTTCGACTGCCACTGACAGCTGAGGTCGGTGGAGCGACTTTGGCCTGGAGCTGCTTTGGCGCGAGTAATCACAGCCCTGTTAAGTCGAACGCTGCCGTGCCACGGTGGTGCACCTAGCGGAGCGCCCACGACGGGCTGAGCCACATCGCGGCAGCAGCTGCTCCCCCTCAGCCCATCCCTCGGCGTTGGTCCGCTCACGCTCCCGCATCCGTGACGGTGGCGGTACGGCGATCTGCCCCCGCCGGCCGTTTCCGCCCGGCTTCGGCGCCCGCCCCAAGGCCACCCCTTCCGCCGCCAGCCTGATTCGACAGCACAACAGCTATGGCCGCGGACGGCTGCGCTCGGGCCGCGTAAACCGCCCAGCGATGCCGCTTCAGTCGGCCAGGCTTTCCAGCCCCAGCTTCGCCAAGCGGGACCGTATGGCGCTGGGCTTCCGGCCAAACCGCTCTCCGAGGACATCGAAATCGCGTTCACCTTGCTGATAGAGGGCCAGGAGCTGACCGTCGTCCTCGGATGACCAGGGGTGGCCCATCCTGGGGTACGTGGCCCGTAGCTGCTCGGGTGTCTCAGACGCCTTGCCGGGGCTGGGCTCGGGGCACACGGATTCGACGGTTTCCAGTGGGAAGTGTCCGACCTTGGCCCCGGCGAGCCAGAAGGTCAGGTGGCCTTCGTGGAAGGTGAGCCGGTCCGCATGGATGGTGACGGCTCGGCGTAGAACGTCGCTGTCAGTCGGGTCCGGGAAGTAGTCGGTGAGCGTCAGACGGAACGCTGAACGTGCTGCGGATGCCCCCATGCCCGGGGATCTTGCCAGGCACAACGGTTACGCGGGAGATCGTTTTTCGCCCTCTGCCCGCATGCACGCAGCGCGCCGCCGGGCGGGCCCGCCGCTGGCGAAGACAGAGCGGCGGGCCCGCCGACAAGGCGGCGCGCGCCCGCGCCGTGCGCGGGCCTTGAACCCGTAGAGAAAGTTGTTACCCAGGCTTCGGTTGGGGCGTGTCTAAGGCTTGTCCCGTAAATGATCTCTGACGTGCCGGATGGCCTGGCCGTTTGCCCGTTATTCCGCGAGGGCGAGGTTGTGCAGGCGGGCGATGCCGAGCATGGCGTGGTGGACGCCGTCGCCTTTCAGGCGGCAGTCGCGGAGGATCTTCCAGGTCTTCATGCGGGCGAAGGCGTGCTCGACACGGGCGCGGACCTTGCGGTGGGAGGCGTTGTGTTCCTCTTTCCAGGCGGGGAGTTCGGCCTGGCCTTTCTCGCGGCGGTGCGGGATGACCAGGCCGGTGCCCCGGTAGCCGCCGTCCGCAATGACCGTGGTGCGGCCGACGGTGTCCTTCGCGCCGGACAGCTCCCACGCCTTGCAGTCGTTGCGGTTGCCCGGCAGTGGCCGGCCGACCGCGACGACCAGGCGGGTGTCGGCGTCGATGACGACCTGGTGGTTGGTCGAATAGCGGTAGTTCTTCGACTGCTCGGCGACCGGGTGGTCGCGGGTGGGGACCAGAGTGCCGTCCACGATCAGCACGGCGTCGCGGCGGAACCGTTTGCGCGGCTGCAGTGCCAGCGACGGGCCGAGGTGATCGACGATCCGGTCGGCAGCTGACTTGGACACCCCGAACAGGGGCGCCAGTTGGCGTAGTGTCAGGTTCGTCCGCCAGTACGCGGTGACCAGCAGCACGCGGTCCTCCAGCGGCAGGCTCCACGGCCGGCCCTTGCGCACCGGATCCGCACCCTCGCGCCGCAACGCGGTGACCAGCTTGTTGAACTGACGCGGGCTCAGCCCGGTGAACGGGGCTATCCAGGACGGCTCCGACGCCGTGATCACGCCAGCCACACCAAGATCATCCTCTGTGGTGGTGGCTCTAGCGATACCCTGCGGAATCCGATGGCGCGACGCAGCTCCGGCGTCAAGAATCGCCGGATGCATGAAGTGAATCTGTCCGACGGGATCATTGCTCTGTCCCCGCTGCGCTTGGACGATACCGAGGCGCACCTCGCGGGGGAGGATGAGCCGCTGGTTCGCTGGCTCAGCGGCGGTCCCGGCACACGCGAGGGCGTCGAAGCGTACATCCGGCACTGCCGGGAACAGTGGGAGACCGCCGGGCCACTCCGCGCTTTCGGTATCCGGGTAGGCGCCGCCGAGGCGCTCGCGGGGACGATCGACCTGCGGTTCGCAGCAGAGGGCCTGGCTCCCGGCCAGGTGAATGTCGCCTACGGCCTCTACCCGTCCTGGAGGGGGCACGGCCTGGCCACCCGCGCGGTCCTCCTGGTCTCCCGGTACGCGGCAAGTGAGGGCGGGAACGAGGCGGTGATCCGGGTAGAGCCGGAGAACGCCGCATCTGCCGCAGTCGCCCAGCGGGCGGGGTTCATCCCCGGCAAGCACACGCACGGCGAAGACGGGACACGTCTCGACTGGTACATCCGGGACCTGTGCATCGAGACCCAGTGACGACCCCACTGCCCCCAAGCCGGCTTGAGGGCGTTTGGCAACGCGTGACCAGCGATTACGGGACAAGCCTTAGGCTGCGGTGGGTCCAGTTGGGATGCGCCAGAGCGGCGCCTCGTACTGCTCCGGTCGGCTGCTGAGCAGTAGGGCTCTGAGGTCCTGGCGTTGCTTGCCGTTGAGGCCGAATGCCTCGGTGATCCTGCGGAACGTCGTGTGTGTGATGCCACGACTGCGTGCTCCGGCTTCGAACTGATCGAGTTGCCGGAGCGTGGTTTCCGGGTCGAGCTTCTGTTCCGGCTGGTTGCCGAGCCAACTGGCCTTGTTCCGCTCGTAGTCGATCTCCGAGTAGCCGCAGATTTCGCGGCTGTACTGCTCGGCCGCCTCCAGGCTCTCCGTCGCGAGGAGGGCGCGGGCAAGCTCGTTGCGATTGAGCGCGTCGTCCAGGTCTGTTTCGTGGACGGTGGGGCCTTCATCGCTGAGCGGGACCGGCAGGCCCGCGTCCCTGACCTCGCAGAGGCCGCGGACTCCCCTGGCCGTTGCCGCCAACATGGCCGTTGCCTCGGAAGGGTGCCACTCGAGAACCGAGCTCACCGGTTCGACATGCTCGGCCGTGAACGTCAGAAGCACCGGGCCCATGCGGTCGTGCAAGTCCTCGGCCGGGATCTCTCCGTCCAGCCCAGGACCGGCGACCAAAAGCCTTACGGGTGCGTTGACTTGGCAGCACGCCGCCAGGGTGAGGGCATCGGCGAGCGGGCTGCGGAGCGTTGGTTCGTCGCCCTTGGCGAGGATGTCGCCGCCGACGTCCAGGAGGTCGATGGACTCGGGGGCCAGATGCTCGATGAGTTCTTCGAGTTGACGCGTGATGCCCTCGGCGCCGTGCACTGGATCGATCAGGGCGAAGGTGTGCGGCAGTTCGGCTGCCAGCCGGGGGAGTGTCGAGCCGGCGGGAGCGATTGCCCTTGCTTCGCTGGGTACTGTCCAGACACTTGGGGTGAGGGGACGTAGGCCCGTGAAGTTGGCCGGCCCTCGTGGCCCTGGCACCGGATCGATCAGCAGGCGGTCCCACGCGTACGTGAGGATCACCGCCGGACTTCCGCCACCTCCGTAGAGGGCTGCGTCGAGCATTGCGGCGGCGACTGCGTCGCCCCCTCCTCCTGCTGCCACGATCAAGCGCGTCACCCGCGTCAGCGTACGGGTTCCCCTGCTGACCACTCACCCTATAGTGGCTACTGGTCATAGCCACTTAGGGAAGGGGCTCCGATGCCGCAGATCGAAGAGACCCAGCCCAAGTACCTCCAGATCGCTCACCACATCCGCGATCAGATCTTGCGAGGCGACTTGAGGCCTGGCGACGAGGTTCCCTCGGAGCGGCAACTCGCGGCTTCCTGGAACGTTTCGCGGCCCACGGCAGCTCGGTCGCTGGAGGCCTTGAGCCATCAGGGACTGGTCGAGAAGCGGCAAGGGTCGGGTACCTACGTGCGCGGACTTGCCGTGAACCGGCGGGCCCGGGAGCTCTACGGCCGGGCCAAGCAGACCGGCAAGATCTACACGGCTGGCGAGTACGCGGTGATCACGTCGGCCGGATGGCTTGAGGCTCCGGACTACGTGGCCGAGTCGCTGAGTCTGGCGCCTGGTACCCGAGCTGTTCACCGCCGTCGTGTGACCAAGAACGAGTCTGGGCCCATCACGATCTCCACCTCATGGTTCAGTGCCGATGTCGGTGAGCGTGCCCCCAAGCTCCTTGATCCTGAACGGATTCAGGAGGGGACGCTCATGTACGTAGAGGGCATGACGGGCCGTCAAGGCAGCTATGCCGAGGATCGGATGTGCGCCAGGTTGGCAACCGACGATGAGGCCGCTGATCTCGAACTCGGCGCGGGTTCAGCAGTCCTGATTGTCCATCACGTGGTCTATGACATGCAGGATCGCCCCTTGGAGTTCGCCGAGGCGACTTACCCGCCCGGCCGTTGGGCGTTCGAGCAGGGCTACCCGATCAGCTAGAAAGTCGCGCCTCTCTCGGCGAACCGCTTGTGGCTGCGAGTGGCTAATGCCACTATCCAGTAAGTGGCTAAGGCCACTTGACCGGAAGGGGCATGAGCGTGAGCCAGGAGCGCGCGGAGTTACGGCACGTGTCGCGGGAAGCGGACTGCCGTGGAAGCCGTGAAAACGACCTGTCCAGTCGGCGCCCACGAGTTCGAGGGCATTCAGCAGCCGCCTCATTTGAGTAGGCTGGTTGACAGGTTGACTTGGCGGATTCTCACTAGGCGGAGCTATGGCGTACGAGGTGGCTGCACCCAAATATGTGCGGCTGGCGCAGACGCTCCAGGGGCGCATCGAGGACGGTACGTACCCGCCGGGGAGTCGCGTCCCCAGTGAGAATCAGCTTGTCCAGGCCTTCGGCATGTCCCGCCCCACTGTCGTCCGCGCTCTGGAGCTACTGAAGCGCGATGGCTGGCTGGAGTCCCGGCAGGGGTACGGAACGATCGTCCGTGGGCGCCCCGAAGTGATCGAGCGGAAGGATCAGCGGGGGCGCGAGGCGCTGGAACGTGATGAGTCGGCCACCCCCGGGCGTCTCATTGAGGTCGGGCAGGTGTCTGTGCCTCCGCGGGTCGCTTCGTTTCTCGGTGTTCCGAAGCGGACCAAGGTGCTCGTCCGGCGGCTGCTGGTCGAAGAAGAGGGAGAGCCGGTTGAGCTTTCCTCCTCCTACTTCCCCGTTGGCCTTGCGGAGGGCACTGACCTCGCTGACTCGACTCCGCTCGCGGAGGGGCTGCGAGCGCACTTGGAGGCGCGAAAGAAGGTCCGCTTCGACCACGTCACGGAGCGGGTTTCGGCTCGGATGCCGAGCAGCGAGGAGGCGGACCTCTTGGCGCTGCCCAAGGGGGAACCCGTCCTGAGCGTGCTCGTGGTGGCCTGTGACGTGTCCGGGCAGGCCTTGCAGGTCACGGATGTGCTGCTGCCTGCCGATCGGCAGGAGCTGGAAGACACTTACCGACTTAGCTGACTGAGTCCAGAGTCCCCTAGCTGGCGTCGCGTCCGACACCGCGATCGGGTGCGCTCATGTCCCCCGTCCCGGGCGTGCCATCGGCGAGCCCGTAGCGCAGGTACACGGTGCCCTTCGGACTGGCTACGGGCGGTTCGAGGAGTGTGACGTTCGTGGGCACCGCGCCACCGTCGAACACCTTCTTCCCGACGCCGAGCACGATCGGGTGCACCCAGAGGTCGAGACGGTCGAAGAGCTTCTCGCGAAGGAGGGTCTGCACCAGGTTCAGGCTCCCGACGACCTTCACGTGCTCGTGCCGGTCACGGAGCTCGCGCACCGCGCCGGCCAGATCCGGGCCGAGCTGCGTGGACCCGGCCCACGAGAGGTCGGGCCTGCCGCGGGAGGCCACGTACTTCGGGACGCTGTTGAAGAGGGTGGCGATCTCGTTGTCCTCGCCGCCCTTCTGGTGCGGCCAGTAGGCGGCGAAGATGTCATACGTCCGCCGGCCGAGCAGGAGGGCGTCCGTGCCCTCGTACGCGGCACCGATCTGGGCCCCGGCGACCTCGTCCAGCAGGGGCGCCTGCCAGCCGCCGAAGGGGAACTCCGCAGGGTCCTCCTCGGGGCCACCGGGCGCCTGCCCGACGAGGTCGAGGGTTGCGAACATCTCGACGTGGATGAGGCCCATGTCGTACTCCCGGTGAGTTGGTTGTCTCTGTCAGGAGGTAGACCCGTGGGCGCCGTCAGACTCATCGCTGCGACGGTATCCAACTCTACTCACTTGACAAGTTAACCTGGCATCCTCGAACTTGCTAAGTCAACCTGTCAGGTCGTCTGGTGGGTGTCTACGAAGGAGAAGTTCTGTGCGTGTGATCCGAGTTGAGACCTCGTCCGCGACGATCCTGCTGACCGAGGCTCCTGAGCCCAAGGTCAAAGATCGCCAGACGGGCGAGATCGCCAAGGACGCTCTCAGCGGTGAGGCGTTGATGAAGGTCGGCGTCGTCTACATCGACGAGGGGGAGTCGTCGCTCCTCGCGGTGACCGTTCCGGAGAGCGGGGTGACTGACGGCCTGGTCGTCGGAGCTCCGGTGTCCCTGCCCGGCCTCATCGCCCGGCCGTGGGAAAGCGTCTTCAGCGGGCAGGCCCGCCACGGCATCGCCTACCGGGCGGCCGCCGTGGTCCCCGGCGTCTTCCCGGCCGGACAGGGGAACTGATCTCGTGTCCGAGCTGATGACGCTGGTCGAGCTGGGCGGGCCGCACGCCGCGATAGGCGGGGCGGTCTACGCCCGGAAGGCACACCCGGCGGTCTACTGGGCCACGGTCGGGCTGCCGTCGTCTGTGGCGCGGCTGATGGCCTCGTACGGCTCCACCATGGATGCCTGCGGGCTGACGGTCGCACCGTCCCGACTGCGAGCTCTGGCCGTACGGGCAACCACTCGCCGTGAGGTTCGCCCGGTGCCTCCGCGGCGGGGTCTGATCCGCCCGACCTCCACGGGGCTGCGGGTCCGGCTTCGGCTGGCTCCCGGTCAGGAGCCGGCGGACGTGGCCGCCGCGTGTGAGCGGCTTCGGCACGCCTGGGGTGTTCACGCCGTGCATGTTCGCGACGTCAAGCCGGGCGTGGTCGAGCTGCGGTTGGTCGGCTTCGACGTGCTGCGGAAGGTGAAGATGCCCCGCCGGGGCGAGCATGACGTCTTGGCGGTACCGGTGGCTTTGAGAGAGGACGCGACCGTGTTCGTCCGCGACTACCGGGCCGTCCCTCACCAACTCGTCCTCGGCGCAACCTTGTCGGGGAAGTCGATGTTCCTGCGCAACTTGCTGGCCGGCCTGGCGGCGCAACCGGTCGCGCTGGTCGGAATCGACTGCAAACGCGGCGTTGAGCTGGTGCCGTTTGCTCCGCGGCTCTCCGCCCTCGCCACAGACTCGAAGGAGGTCGCCGAACTGCTGCCCCTGCTCGTCCAGGAGATGGAGGACCGATACGACCTGATCAAGGCTCGGCAGGGCATCGCGCCCGGGACCCCGGACGAGGAGATCACCTCGGACGTGTGGGGGCTGCCGGAACACGAACGCCCGGCGCCGATCGTGCTGTTCGTGGACGAGGTCGCCGAACTCTTCCTCGTCGCCACGCGCAAGGACGAGGAGCGACGGGACGAGATGGTGACCCATTTGATCCGGCTCGCCCAACTCGGCCGGGCTGCGGGCATCTACCTGGAGATCTGCGGGCAGCGCTTCGGCGCCGAGCTGGGCCGGAACGGATGAACGGGCGGCGCGTGCAGGGCGACACCAAGTCCGAGGCAGGCGCACGGACGGTGGTCCTTCCCGCGTTCCTCCACCGTGAGCTGCGCTGGCACCTGGAGTCATACGGGGAGCCGGGGGCTGACGGTCTGCTCTTCGTCGGCGAGAAGGGTGCTCCCTTCCGGCGCAGTACCTTCGGCCGGAAGTGGAGAAAGGCACGTGAGATTGTTGGCATGCCCGAGGGCTTCCGGTTCTACGATCTCCGGCACACCGGGCACACGCTGTCCACGCGCTCCGACCCTTAAGGACACGATGGTCCGGGCCGGGCAGTCCTCTGAGAAGGCGGCGCTGATCCATCAGCACTCTGACGACGAGCGCCAGGAGGAAGTGGCCGCAGGCCTGGACGCCACGGTTCGGAAGGCTCGGGCCACGGCCGCGAGGAAGGCGCCCGACAAGCCTTCTGGCACGGATCTGGCACGCGGCGAGTGATCGTCGCAGACAGCAAAAAGGCCCAGGTCGTTGACCTGGGCCTTTGCCATGGAGCGGGTGACGAGAATCGAACTCGCACTCTCAGCTTGGGAAGCTGATGTTCTACCACTAAACTACACCCGCGTAAGACGCCGGCCGAGCCGGTGTCGAATGCTCGCTCACTCTACCTCATGCCTGGCCCCCGGCGCTGAAGCCCGTGGGGCCAGAGCGCGTTTCGGAGGGTGGATGTGGCTGCGGGGGACCGGAGTTGGGGCGTACGGTGGAGGCCTGGAAGAGGGCCTGGGTGGGACCGGAGTGCCGCCTGGAGGGCCGTCCCTTTCATCCCGTAATGTGGCTTTCGTCGTCAGACACGCCAGTGCCTGACGAAGGCTCTTGGGGAAGGGACTCTGAGGACTTGATGGAGCGCACCGTCGTCCGTTGTGCCGAGGGGCACATGTTCAGCACCACTTCGTTCCCGATGCAGCAGGCCGAGCGGCTCGGTCCTGGTCGGCTGCTCCGGTGTCCGCGGTGTGCGCGGCTCCGGAATGTCGTTCCGGTGGAGTTGGAAAAGCGGTAGCGAGCAGCGGTAGCCGACAGCGGTAACGCCGAAGTGGCAGGCGCGCGGACCGTCACGATTGTGGCCGGTCCGCGCGCCTTGCGTATCCTCAGGGCGTGCTTCTCTCAGACAAGGACATCCGGGCCGAGATCGACGCCGGGCGGGTCCGGATCGATCCCTACGACGAATCCATGGTGCAGCCGTCGAGCATCGACGTGCGGCTCGACCGCTACTTCCGGGTGTTCGAGAATCACCGCTACCCCCACATCGATCCGTCCGTCGAGCAGGCGGATCTGACGCGGCTCGTCGAGCCCGAGGGCGACGAGCCGTTCATCCTGCATCCCGGTGAGTTCGTGCTCGCCAGTACGTATGAGGTCATCTCGCTGCCTGATGATCTTGCCTCGCGGCTGGAGGGGAAGAGTTCGCTCGGGCGGCTGGGGCTGGTCACCCACTCCACCGCCGGGTTCATCGATCCCGGGTTCTCCGGGCATGTGACGCTCGAGCTGTCCAATCTCGCGACCCTCCCCATCAAGCTCTGGCCGGGCATGAAGATCGGGCAGCTGTGCATGTTCCGGCTCAGCTCGCCGGCCGAGTTCCCCTACGGCAGCGACCGGTACGGGTCCCGCTACCAGGGGCAGCGGGGGCCGACCGCCTCCCGCTCCTTCCTCAACTTCCATCGGACCCAGGTGTGAGGGCGTGAGCATGTCCCAGGCGCGTGAGAACCTCACCTACGAGGGGTTCGGGGCCGCGGTGCGCGAGCTCGCCCAGACCATCGCCGACGACGGGTACGAGCCCGACATCGTGCTCTCCATCGCCCGTGGGGGTGTGTTCGTCGCGGGCGGGCTCGCCTACGCCCTCGACTGCAAGAACATCCACCTGGTGAACGTCGAGTTCTATACGGGGGTGGGGACGACGTTGGAGATGCCGGTCATGCTCGCTCCCGTCCCCAACGCCATCGACTTCTCCGACAAGAAGGTCCTGATCACCGACGACGTCGCCGACACCGGCAAGACGCTGAAGCTCGTGCACGACTTCTGCGTCGACGCCGTCGCCGAGGTCCGCAGCGCCGTGATCTATGAGAAGTCCCACTCGCTGGTGAAGTGCGAGTACGTATGGAAGCGCACTGAGGAGTGGATCAACTTCCCGTGGTCCGTGTTGCCTCCGGTTCGCAAGGCCGGCACACCGATCACGCCGTCGCGGGACGCTCTGTAAGGACGTAGGGCGTAAGGCGTAAGGCCTCGCCCGACCTGCCTTGGCACTCGTTCGACCTGCCTTGACGCGCCCCCTCGGCCCCTGCCGGGTTCCGAGAGGGCGTGTTCGCGTCGGCGGAGATTCTTCAGCTGCGGACGACGGCCTCGCAGTTCGTGACGGTGTCGAGAGCGGCTGAGTCCGCGACCACGAGGTCGGTGCCGCCGTCGCAGTCGACGACGTCACGGCCGCGGTTGCTGCTGACGATCGTGTCGTTGCCTCCGCCGCCTTGGAACGTCACACCCAGCGGCCCTGTCCCGGGGTGGCCGTCGGGGTCGGTGAGCCGGTCGGCGGCTGCCCCGCCGACGATGGTGTCCTGTCCCGGTCCGCCGTCGATGTCGCTCGGGATCGAGGTCCCGTTCACTGCTTGATCGTCGCCGGCGCCGAGAGCGGCGCGGATCCGGGTGAGGCCGGCGGTCGCCCCGCAGGTCACCGTGTGGATGTCGGGCCCCTGGGTGCAGCCGGGACCGGCGAAGAGGTTGCTGATGGTGTCCATGACGACGAGGGTGCCGCCGACCGTCGTGAAGGAGACCGAGTTCTGTTCGGTGCCCACTCCGGCGAAGAGGATTTGGCTGCCCTGCCGGGTGACGTAGGCGGGGTTCGCGCTCGCCGGTTGGGCGACCGTGAGCGTCAGCGCGAGCGCGCCCAGCGCGGGTCCGACTACCTTCGCTCGGCGCAGGAGGCGTGCAGTTCTCGGGTTCATTCGTGCGATCTTTCTGTCCGACCGCAACCGCACAACCGCGATGCGCTCCGAGACGTGAGCGTGCTGTCGGAGGCCGCGGTCGTCACGTCGCGGAGCTGGTCGCGGACCGTGCGGTGGGTCCGCCTGCTCATCCCGTACCCGAGCCACCGCCGCACTCGTACGCCAAGCCGATGAATGCACTCCGCTGTCGCATGCGTTCACACGGGTGCACTCCCGGGGCGGCAGGGAAGACCTTCCGGCGGTACGCGCGAGAAAACGCGAGGGGCCCCGCCGACGACCAGTCGGCGGGGCCCCTCGGGTGTGGTTCGACTACGTATCGAGACCGTATCGAGCTAGAACGTGCCCAGCTTGATGATCGACAGGATCGCGATCAGCTGGATGGCCGAGGCGCCGAGGGCCTTCGGCCACGGGAGGTCGTGGGACTTGCTGACCATGAGGGTCAGCAGGGCACCCGCCGCGACCCAGGTCACCCAGCCCAGGAGCTGGACGAAGGAGGCGTCGCCGCCGAAGAACATGGCGACGACCAGGCGCGGGGCGTCCGTGAGGGACATGATCAGCATGGAGAGGCCGACCGTGGGCTGCCAGGCGCCGTCGCCGCCGAGCTGGCGGGCCAGGGTGTGGGTGACCACGCCCAGGATGAAGGTACTGATGACGATCGCCACAGCGGTCGTCAGGACGATCGGGACCGCGTTGGAGAGCGTCGCGTTGATCGCGTCCGAGCGCGCGCCGTCGAAGCCGAAGACCGCCAGCAGGCCGTAGAGGAACGTCACGATCAGGGCCGGGGCCCACATCGTGTAGTCGCGCATCTGGAGGAAGGTCTGGTTGGGGCTGGTGACGATGCCCCTCAGCAGGTCCTTCCAGTGCAGGCGCGGGCCCACCGGCGGGGCCGCGGCCTGGCCGGCGCGGTAGGTCTCGCCCTGGCTGTACGGGTCCTCGCCGACCGAGAAGGCCTGGGTGTGGCCGGGGCTGTTCGCCGCGTACGGGTCCGGGCCCTGCTGCGGGTGCCCGTCACCGAAGTACTCCGGCTCGCCCTGGCCGCCGCGGCCACTCGCCTGCGGCCAGCCGCCCTGCTGTCCCCCGCCGTAGGGCTGCGCCCCGCCGTACTGCTGGCCCCCGTACTGCTGCTGCGGCGGCGCAGGCGGATAGCCGTACGGCGGCTGCTGGCCTCCTTGGGGGGCCTGCTGCCCGTACGACGGTCGGTGTTGTTGCGGTCGCGCTTGCGGGGGGCGATTGTCCCGGCCGCCGCGTCCGATCCTGAATCCAGCCACGTTATCGAACGTACCTGGTCCCGGAGAGTGAGGTGCCGGGCCCGGGGCAACGGGCCCGGCATTGGGGCCGACCTGTGACATCCCCTAAGGGGGACGTCACAGGAAATCTCCGGGGTCATTCCGGGGTCACCGCAGCAGCGCGAAGCCGAACCTCGGGTAGCCGGATGTCGAGATGCCTGCCGCCGATGGGCCGAAGCTGAGCGCGTTCTTCGTGGTGATGCCGGAGGAGGAGCCGCGCAGGGTCCACAGGGCGCCATCGGCGTTGTTCTCGCCGTCGGCGCCGATGGAGAGGTCGGCGCGGCCGTCGCCGTTGAGGTCGGCGAGGCGGACCGCCTTGCCGAACTGGTCGGTCTTCTCGGCGGTGCCGGGGACGCCGGCGGTGTTCTGGGTGAACGACTTGGCGTCGGAGGTGGACAGGCCGGTCGCCGAGCCGCGGAGGACCGTGACGCTGCCGGCGAGGACGGCCGAGCCGATGTCCTCGTAGAGCGCCCCGACGGCCACGTCGGCGCGGCCGTCGCCGTCGATGTCGCCGATGGCGAGGGAGGAGCCGAACCAGTCGGAGTCCTCGGCCGTGCCCGGAACTCCGGGGGTGTCCTGGTCGATGGTCTGGCGCGGGGTGGTGGCGATGCCGTTGGGGCCGCCGAGGTAGGTGTTGATGGAGCCGCCGTCGCCCTCGCGCACGGCGTCCGGGGCCGCGCTCGAGACCACGTCGTCGTAGCCGTCGCCATTGAGGTCGCCCACGGCCGCCGTCTCCCAGGCGTGGTTGTTCAGTACGGCCTGGAAGGCGAGCCCGCTGGAGGAGCCCAGGTACACCAGGGTGCCGTCGGTGTACGTCGACGCGTCGGGGTTGTACGTGCCGCTGACCGCCAGGTCGTCGGTGCCGTCGCCGTTGATGTCGCCGGCGCTCAGGGACTGGGCGCCGTAGATGCCGTTGCCGGGCTCCAGGTCCGTGGCCAGCTCGTACCGGGACGCGGCGCCGGAGGCCTTCGTGTAGCCGCCCCGGTGGATCCAGATGTCCCGGCCCGTGCCGCCGACGGCGAGGTCGGCCTTGCCGTCCCCGCTGAAGTCGCCGACGGCGAGGGACATGCCGTACTGGTCGTGGGCCGAGGGAGCGGGATCGGGGACCGCCTGTCCGCCGGAGAGGCCGTTCTTGCCGCCCCAGATGATCACGGCCGTACCGCCGTCGGCGTCGGAGCCGACGTCCTCCTTCGCGGCGCCGACCACGAGATCGGCGTACCCGTCGCGGTTGAGGTCGCCGGAGGCGAGCGCGGTGCCGAACTCGTCCTCCTTCTCGGCCGTGCCCGGGACGCCGGTGGAGTTCTGCGTGATGACCGTGCGGCGGGAGGCCTTGATGCCGGACGCCGAGCCGTAGTTGACGACCACGGCGCCCGCGTAGGCCTTGCCGCCGACGGTGGCGAAGGGCGCGGCGGTGACCAGGTCGCGGTAGCCGTCGCCGTTGAAGTCGTCGGCGTACTTGGCGGGCGCGGCGGAGGCGGGGGCCGTCAGGGTGAGGGGGGTGAGGCCCGCCGCCACGAGGGCGGCGAGCGCCACCGAAGTGCGCTTACGCATAGAGGAGTTCTCCATCCAATACGTGAGGGATGTCAGCCCGCGAACACGTTCCCGAAGTACGCGTCTCCCGAAGGCCCGCCCAGCGTCACGCTGTTGAGGGACTTGGAGCCGGTCGCGGTGGTGCCGGAGGTGGTGGACTTGAAGAGCCAGACGGCGCCTTCGCCACCGTTCTCGCCGCGGGCGCCGACCGTCAGTTCCGCGCGGCCGTCGGCGTTGGCGTCCGTCAGGAAGACCGCGTCGCCGAAGTAGTCCTCGGACTCGGCGGTGCCGGGGACGTTCGCGGTGTCCTGCGAGTAGGACTTGGAGCCGGTGCCGGTCAGGCCGGAGGCGGAGCCGCGCAGGACGGTGACCTGGCCGGCGTGCTTCTTCGAGCCGAGGGTCTCGCTGTCGGAGCCGATCACGACGTCGGCGTACCCGTCGCCGTTGGTGTCGCCGGACGACAGGCTCCAGCCGAAGCCGTCCCACTTCTCGCCGGTGCCGGGGACGCCGGTGGTGTCCTGGGTGATACGGACCGGGGTGCGGGTGCTGAGGCCGCCGGACGCGCCGTACGTCACCGTGATCGCGCCGCCCAGGCCGCCGTTCGGCTCGGTGGTCGACTTCTCCATGAAGTTGCCGGTGACGATGTCGCCGTAGCCGTCCTTGTCGACGTCGGCGATGGTGGCCGCGTAGCCGCCCGCGAGCTTCTTGCTGTACTTCGGGCCGGTGGCCGAGCCGAGGTAGAGGGCGCTGCGGGTGGCGTAGTCGCCGCTGCTGGTCTCCTGCTGGCCCATGACCAGGAGGTCCGTCTTGCCGTCGCCGTTGACCTCGCCGGCGACCAGGTTGTCCGGGTAGATCGTCGTCTGGGCGATCGTGTCGACGCCGACGAGCGAAGCCGCCTTGCCCGTACGGGAGATGGGGCCCCGGAAGATGTCCAGGGAGGGTGAAGCGTTGTTGCCGGCCGCCAGGTCGGTGTGGCCGTCGCCGTCGAAGTCGCCCGCCGCGAGCGCCCAGCCCAGTTCGTTGATGTTCTCCGGCAGCGGCGAGGAGATGTCGGTGCCGGACTTCACCCCGTCCGCGCCACCCCACAGCACCGTGAGCGTGCCGTAGGAGTCGGTGGAGCCGATCTTCTCGCTGTGGACGCCGACGACGATGTCCGTGTAGCCGTCGCCGTCCATGTCGCCCGTGGTCAGGCGGTCGCCGAAGTAGTCGGACGACTCCGGGGTGCCGGGGATGCCGGTGGTGGCCTGGCTGATGATCTGCCGCTTGGAGGTGTCGAGGCCGCTCGCCGTGCCGTAGACCACGGCGACGTAACCGGCGCCGGTCTTGCCGCCGACCTTGGCGATCGGCGCGGCGATCGCGAGGTCGCGGTAGCCGTCGCCGTTGAAGTCGCCGGAGAGGCCGGAGGGTGCGGCGGAGGCGGTGGTGGCGGGCAGGGCGGTGAGCAGACCGGTGGTCAGGGTCGCGGCCAGCAGGAGGGTGCGCTTGCGCAAGACGGGGGCTCCAGGGGGGAAGCCGGGCCCGCGGAGGCGGCCCCGGCACATAGAGAGGACGTAAGGAAGGAGGGGCGGGTCAGTCGGCGAAGAGGGCGCCGAACTGCGGCGAGCCCGTCGTCGAGACGCCCGAGGTGCT
This sequence comes from Streptomyces sp. NPDC029292, assembly GCF_055569295.1. NCBI lineage: Bacteria > Bacillati > Actinomycetota > Actinomycetes > Kitasatosporales > Streptomycetaceae > Streptomyces > Streptomyces sp. NPDC029292. The sequence continues at coordinate 30,143 of NZ_JBVHXR010000027.1, read as the reverse complement.
CGGGGAGATGGTGCGGGAGCCGGTCGTGGTGATCTTCGTGCCGTCGGAGGGCAGGTAGGTCACCGCGCCGTTGCCGCTGTTCTCGTACGAGCCGACGAGCAGGTCGGCCTTGCCGTCGCCGGTGACGTCGTCGAGCTTCACGTCCGCGCCGAAGAGGTCGCTCTTCTCGTCGTTGCCGGGGACGCCCGCCGTGCTCTGGGCGAAGGCCTGGGTGCCGGTGGCGGTGTCGACGCCGCTCGCCGAGCCGTACAGGACGGTGACCATGCCGGTGTTGGTGACGCCGCCGATGTCCTCGTTCGGGGTGGAGATGACCACGTCCTGGTAGCCGTCGCCGTTGACGTCGCCCAGGTCCAGGTCCCAGCCGAAGCTGTCGCCCTTCTCCGAGGTGCCGGGCACGCTGCCGGTGTTCTGGGTGATGCCGGCGGTCGAGGCGGGACCGGACGCGGAGCCATAGGTGATGTTCACCTTGCCGCCGTCGGCGGAGTCCGGGACGGTCGTGCCGTCGCTGGTCTTGCTGTCCCAGCCGGCGCCGCTGACGATGTCGCCGTAGCCGTCGCCGTTGATGTCGCCGATGCCGGTGACGATGCCGGGCTTGAGGGCCTGGGCGGACGCGACGCTCAGACCGCTCGCGGTGCCGGGCACGAAGTAGTTGGTGTTCCAGCCGTCGGTGGTCTGCGTCTCGTAGCCGTCGACCACGAGGTCGGTGCGGCCGTCGCCGTTCACATCACCGGCGGTGAGGCTCATCGGGCCGTACGGGTAGTCGTTGGTGCCCGTGATGATCGGGGGCTTGATGGTCGTACGGCCGCCCGGCGTGCCGGCGGTCGTGAAGCCGCCCTTGTAGACGTAGATGGTGCTGGACGAGCTGCCGACGGCCAGGTCGGCCTTGCCGTCGCCGTCGAAGTCGCCCGCGGCCAGGTCCTTGCCCCAGTAGTCGTGCGAGGAGGCGGCCGGGTCCGGGACGTCGATGCCCTTGCCGGTGAGGCCGCTCGCGGAGCCCCAGAGGATGGCGAGGCCGCCGCCGTTGGTGTCGGTGCCGACCTTCTCCCACGGGGTGCCGACGGCGAGGTCGTCGTAGCCGTCGCCGTTGAAGTCGGCGTACGCCGTCTCGCCGCCGAAGCCGTCCCCGGCCTCGGCGGTGCCCGGGACGCCGGTGGTGTTCTGGCTGATCGTGGAGCGCTTGGCGGACGATACGCCGGTGCTGGTGCCGTAGAGCACGACGACCTGACCGGCGCCCGAACGGCCATTCACATAGGCGGTGTTGGCCGAGGCGACGACGTCGCCGATTCCGTCTCCGTTGAAGTCGGCCTGCGGGACCTTGAAGGAGTCCGCGGCCGTCGCCGACACGGCCGAGATCGTGAGCAGACCGCCCGTCAGCGCGGCCGCGGTGGCCGTCGCGAGGGCGAGTCGCAGGTGGTGCCGGTTGTTCTTGGGCATGCGGGTTCTCCTGCGGCATGCGGGGATGTCTGGCGGACATCCACAGTCGATGGGGTGCGGATCACTCGCGTTTGCCTGGAGTTGTCCTGGGGTTCGCGGGGTGATCGGCGAACAGGAGACCGTTGGTGGGGGGTGGGGGTTGTACGTGAGTTCGGTAAATCTTTGAGATTGGCGGGTTGAGCGGGGTTGGTGCGGCGTCGGGGCCAGTGTGCTGCGCCTTGTGGCGGGGCCGGTTCCTGGAGCGGGGGGGGGGGGGGGGGGGGGGGGGGGGGGGGGGGGGGCAGCCCCCCCCCCCCCCGCCGTCGGTCACCCTGGACCAGGTCGAGGACGTGGTCGTGGCGACGCTGGAACAGACGCCGGCGAACGCAACCCACTGGTCGCGGGCCTCGATGGCCAAGCGGTTACCGACGAATTTCCGGCGCAGCACACCAGGGGCGCCACCGGGCACCGGACGGGACTGACGGCGTCCCCCGGGATCGCTCGACCATGGCTTCAGCCGACGGCCGCGACCTCGTCCGCCGTCTGTGGCCGTGGCACCAGCCCATCGGCCTGATCCGGCGAAGTGCCCGCCGCGGCGGCCGCGGTGCGGAGCCGGCGCAGAAGGAGCACCGCGGCGGCTACCAGCAGCGCGTCGCGGACGGCCAGGGTGACGACGGCGGACCAGGTGCCGTTGATGAGGTTCCAGTAGGTAAACGGGTAGAGGACCAAGGTGAAACCGCACGCCGCGAGGATCATGCGGGCCGGAACCCGAATCCCGGAGGTGCGCCAGCTGGTGCCGACGGCGGCGAGCCCGACGGCCCAGATCATGAACTGGGGGCTGAACACCCGGCTGGTGAAGATGCAGAGCAACACGGCCGCAAGGCCCAGGACGGAGGGAGCGGCGCCGGTGAAGAAGCTCGCCGGAAGCCGCAACCTCAACCACACCAGCCAGGCAAGCCCCAGGACGTTCAGGACCAGGAGTGCGTGGGCCGTGAGTTCCACGTATGGCCCCGTGAACTGCATTGCGCCATAGGCCATCGTCACCTCTCCCGGCCAGCCGAAGTGGCGTGCCACGTGAAAGGGCAGCGCGCCGAACGACTCGATCTGGAGACCGCGGTCCCGCTGCCCGGAGAGGAAGGACCACGCCCCGGCCAGGACGGAGCCGAGCGCCAGGCAGATACCGGCGGCGATTCCCAGAGCACGCTTCCATGCCGTGCGCATGGCGACTTTTGACCCGACCCCCAGCAGCACAAGCAGGGGCCAGAGCTTCATGCTTGCCCCGACGCCGGCCAGGGCGCCCCCGACGCCGGCACGGGTGGGCAGCCAGAGCAGAGCGGCCACGCAGATGCCCGTGACCGTGATGTCCAGGCGCGCATAGGGCATCGACCCGAGCAGTGGGATGCCGATCGTCCAGACCCACGCGCCCATCACGCTGCGCCCGGGCCGACGGCCGGTGCGCACCAGCGCGGCGAACACGGCGGCGTCGACCAGGAAGGTGACCAGGACGAAAGCCTGCTTGTAGGTGAGCCCCGGTAGCAGCGCGGGCGCCAGGACCGCCAGAGACATGCCCGGAGGGTACTGCCAGGTGACGTCTCCCACCGGGTAGCTCCAGGACTGAAAGCTGTGCAGCCACCCTTGGTAGATGGCGATTTCGCCGTCGTTCCAGTCCACGCCCGCCATGGGGATCAGGCCGAACACCAGCATCAGCAACAGCAGTCTGCTGATCCCCCACTCCAGGAGCGGCCCTGCTTGTCGTCCCAGGTCCCGTTGGTGGCCGATCATGAGTTTCCTTTCCTCCGTGTCGCGCGCCGCATATGGCGGCACCTCGTCAGGCGGCGGACGTCCCGGGCCGGACGTGAGACGGCGCAACTGGCACGTGGAGGCCCCTGTTCGAGGCCAACGGCGTCGGATGTTTCAGGTCAAAGGATGGCGAAAGGCCACGGGAACCCTAGGGCAGCCACCGCTTCGGGGTACCGGCGCGTGGCGCGGCTTCGGCACTTTTCGCCCGTTCGGCGGGCTTGAACGTTAGTTGTTGCGTGACTTCTCCTGGCGGTGCGTCAGTTCCTCGCCGGGGCCCGAAGCTGGAACCGCTGCTGCTTCTCCCGCCATGGCCGCGAGCCGTGGCGCTTCCCGCCCGCCGTAGCCCGTACGGGCTGGACACCCCGCTCGACGGCACCGTCACCGTGGCCGTACGCCCGTACGTCACCGCTCACGAACAGCGCGAGCGGCGCCGCGAACTGGCCCTGGCCACGCTGGGGCCGGACATGCCCGGCCCGCCCGGACACCCCACCGGGAGAGCTCCGCTTCCTCGCCGAGCGCCTGACCGAGGCCCTCCACGTCGCACTCCACGTCGCCCTCCGCGTCGCCGAGAGCCGTGGCCGAAGGCTGGACCACTTGAACGGACCGGGAACGGCGACGCCCCCTGCCCGGTGGGAGCAGGGGGCGTCGGTCGTACCGATCGGGCCGGTGGCCGGTTACTTCACCGGCTCCGGCTCCGGCGCGCTCTCCGTCTCCGCCTCGCCCGCCGGGTCGACCGGCGTCTTGACGGAGTCGAGCAGGAGCTGGGCGACGTCGACGACCTGGATGGACTCCTTGGCCTTGCCGTCGTTCTTCTTGCCGTTGACCGAGTCGGTCAGCATGACGAGGCAGAACGGGCAGGCGGTCGACACGATGTCGGGGTTGAGGGACAGGGCCTCGTCCACGCGCTCGTTGTTGATGCGCTTGCCGATCCGCTCCTCCATCCACATCCGCGCGCCACCGGCGCCACAGCAGAAGCCGCGCTCCTTGTGGCGGTGCATTTCCTGCTGACGCAGGCCCGGGACGGCGGACATGATCTCGCGCGGGGGCGTGTAGATCTTGTTGTGGCGGCCCAGGTAGCACGGGTCGTGGTAGGTGATCAGACCCTCGACCGGGGTGACCGGGAGCAGCTTGCCCTCGTCGATGAGGTGCTGGAGCAGCTGGGTGTGGTGGATGACCTCGTAGTCGCCGCCGAGCTGCGGGTACTCGTTGCCGATGGTGTTGAGGCAGTGCGGGCAGGTGGCAACGATCTTCTTCGCCGACCTCGGCTTCTTGGTCGACTCGTCCTCGTCATCCTCACCGAACGCCATGTTCAGGGCTGCCACGTTCTCCATGGCGAGTTCCTGGAACAGGGGCTCGTTGCCGAGACGGCGCGGGGAGTCACCTGTGCACTTCTCGTCGCCGCCCATGATCGCGAACTTGACGCCCGCCATGTGCAGCAGCTCGGCGAAGGCCTTCGTGGTCTTCTTGGCGCGGTCCTCCAGGGCGCCGGCGCAGCCGACCCAGTACAGGTACTCGACCTCGGTCAGGTCCTCGATGTCACGTCCGACGACCGGGATCTCGAAGTCGACTTCCTTCGTCCACTCCAGGCGCTGCTTCTTGGCCAGACCCCAGGGGTTGCCCTTCTTCTCCAGGTTCTTGAGCATCGTGCCCGCCTCGGACGGGAACGCGCTCTCGATCATCACCTGGTAGCGGCGCATGTCGACGATGTGGTCGATGTGCTCGATGTCGACCGGGCACTGCTCGACACAGGCGCCGCAGGTGGTGCAGGACCACAGGACGTCGGGGTCGATGACGCCGTTCTCCTCGACGGTGCCGATGAGGGGGCGCTCGGCCTCCGCGAGGGCGGCGGCGGGCACGTCCTTCAGGGCCTCGGCCGAAGCCTTCTCGTTGCCCTCCATGTCCTTGCCGCCACCGGCGAGCAGGTACGGCGCCTTGGCGTGCGCGTGGTCCCGGAGGGACATGATCAGCAGCTTCGGGGAGAGCGGCTTGCCCGTGTTCCAGGCGGGGCACTGCGACTGGCAGCGACCGCACTCGGTGCACGTGGAGAAGTCCAGCAGGCCCTTCCAGGAGAACTGCTCGACCTGGGAGACACCGAAGACGTCGTCTTCACCGGGGTCGGTGAAGTCGATGGCCTTGCCGCCGGAGGTCATGGGGAGCAGCGCGCCGAGGGCGGTCTCACCGGTCGCGTTCCGCTTGAACCAGATGTTCGGGAAGGCGAGGAAACGGTGCCAGGCGACACCCATGTTGGTGTTCAGCGAGACCACGATCATCCAGATGAACGAGGTGCCGATCTTGATCATCGCGACCAGGTAGACCAGGTTCTGCAGCGCGGAGACGCTCAGGCCCTTGAAGGCCAGGACCAGCGGGTACGAGGCGAAGTAGCCAGCCTCGTAGCCCTCCACGTGGTGGATCGCGCCCTCCAGGCCGCGCAGCACGTAGATGGCCAGGCCGATGGTGAGGATGACGTACTCGACGAAGTACGCCTGTCCGGCCTTGGAGCCCGTGAAGCGGGACTTGCGGCCGGCCCGGGAGGGCAGGCTGAGCAGCCGGATCGCCATCAGGACGACGATGCCGAGGACGGTCATCACGCCGATGAACTCGGTGTACATCTCGAACGGCAGGAAGTCGCCGATGAGCGGCAGCACCCAGTCGGCCTTGAAGAGCTGACCGAACGCCTGCGCCAGGGTCGGCGGGAGCGTCAGGAAGCCGACTGCCACGAACCAGTGGGCGAAGCCGACGATGCCCCACCGGTTCATGCGCGTGTGGCCGAGGAACTCCCTGACCAGCGTCACACTGCGCTGATAGGGGTTGTCGGTCCGGGCGCCGGCGGGTACCGGCTGGCCGATCTTGAAGTACGCGACGAACTGGCCGATGGCGCGGGCGAGCAGCGCAACGCCGACCACGGTCAGGACCAGCGACACAATGATCGCGGCGAGTTGCATTTGGGGGCTCCTCGGGCCTGCGAGGTGTTGCTCCGAGTGTGACCTCGAAGGTGATTACTAAGCGGTAACTTATGCAGTCCGTCTGAGACTACCCACTTCTCTCGCCGCACTGTAGCCAGCGGTGCGGTGATCTGCGTCGCTGAGGCTTCCCTGACTCCCCAGGTCCCGGACCGGCGGATCGACTCGTAAAGCCGATCGTGTTATTCGCACCATATCGTGACATTTGCGCCTAAATTAGCGACGTGTTGTACGGAATCGCCGCCGCCACCGCCGCCCTGCTCCTCGCCGCCGTGTTCGCCGCGCTGCTGCGGATGTTCGCCCTGCGCTTCGGGGTGGTCGAGCGGCGGCGGGTGCGGAAGGTGCCGCTGCTGGGCGGGGTGGCGGTGGTCGCGGCGACCGGGTTCGTCGCCGGGGTGGGGGACTGGACGGACGTCGCTCCGCTGGGGCCGGAGGCCGGGCGGCTGCTGGTCGTCGGGATCGGGGTCGCGGTGCTCGGGCTGGTCGCCGACCTGTGGTCCTTGCCGCCCGCGGTTCAGGTGGCCGTCGTGAGCGGCGGGGCCGCGCTGACCGTGCCGTACGACGAACTCGGACTCCCGGCCGGGCTGCTGGCCGTCGCGTGGGTCGTGTTCGTCACACACGCCTTCGCCTCTCTCGATCATGCCGACGGTGTGATGGGGACCGTCGGGGTCGTCACCGCCTTCGCGCTGAGCGGGGGTGCTGCCGCCGAGGTGATGGACGGGCTCGCGGCGCTGCTGAGCGTGCTGGCCGCGGCGCTCACCGGGTTCCTGATGCAGGGCTGGCCTCCGGCCCGGATCGTGGCGGGGCGGTGTGGTGCGCTGTTCGCCGGGTTCGTGCTCGCGTCTGCGGGGGTGCTGGTGCATGCCGGGCGGGAGCCGGGGGCGAGTGCCGCCGCCCTCTTCTCGCTGGCGGCGGTCGCGGTCGCCGATCTCGCGCTCGTGGCCCGGCGTCGTGGCGGGCATCTCGCGCACCGGCTGCGGCGGCTCGGGCTGACCGGGCGCGGCGTCGTGGTCGTGATCGGGGTCGCGGCGTTCGGCTGTGCGCTGGTCGGGTTGCTCGTCGATCTGGGGTGGGTGGGCGGGGGTGCCGCGTGGTGGGTGGCGGGGGGTGTGGGGCTGGTGGTGGTCGGGGGGCGTGCGCGTCGGGTTTCTCGCCCCCGCCGCCCCTACCCTCCGCCACTCTCGGCTTCGCTCGAGCGGGGGGACCCCCATCGTCACCTGGGGCTCCACCCCCAGACCCCCGTATCGCGCTGACGCGCTCGTCCGTAAACGCCGGACGGGCTGAAAGATCTCCAGCAGCCGGACGGGCTAAAGATCTCCAGCGGTCGGACGGGCTGAGAATCACCCCAGCTCAGACCCCACCTGCGCGTAAGCAATAGATAAGAGTTGAGCCACCCCGACTCAGCTCTGTTGACCGAGCGGCGGGCGTCGTGCACACTTGAGTCCGTTCCACTCAAGTCATTGCTGGAGGAATTGAAATGGCACGTGCGGTCGGCATCGACCTGGGCACGACTAACTCCGTCGTCAGCGTTCTGGAGGGCGGCGAGCCCACCGTCATCACCAACGCCGAGGGCGCCAGGACCACGCCGTCCGTCGTCGCCTTCGCCAAGAATGGTGAGGTGCTCGTCGGCGAGGTCGCCAAGCGCCAGGCGGTCACGAACGTGGACCGGACGATTCGGTCCGTGAAGCGTCACATGGGCACGGACTGGAAGATCGAGCTCGACGGGAAGCAGTTCAACCCGCAGCAGATGAGCGCCTTCATCCTGCAGAAGCTGAAGCGCGACGCCGAGGCCTACCTGGGTGAGAAGGTCACGGACGCGGTCATCACCGTTCCCGCGTACTTCAACGACTCCGAGCGTCAGGCGACGAAGGAGGCCGGCGAGATCGCCGGTCTGAACGTCCTGCGCATTGTCAACGAGCCGACGGCCGCCGCCCTGGCCTACGGCCTCGACAAGGACGACCAGACCATCCTCGTCTTCGACCTCGGCGGCGGCACGTTCGACGTGTCCCTGCTGGAGATCGGCGACGGCGTCGTCGAGGTGAAGGCCACCAACGGTGACAACCACCTCGGTGGTGACGACTGGGACCAGCGTGTCGTCGACTACCTGGTGAAGCAGTTCCAGTCCGGTCACGGCGTGGACCTGTCCAAGGACAAGATGGCCCTCCAGCGCCTCCGCGAGGCCGCCGAGAAGGCCAAGATCGAGCTGTCCTCGTCCACCGAGACCTCGATCAACCTGCCCTACATCACGGCGTCCGCCGAGGGCCCGCTGCACCTGGACGAGAAGCTCACGCGCGCCCAGTTCCAGCAGCTCACCGCCGACCTTCTGGAGCGCTGCAAGACGCCGTTCCACAACGTCATCAAGGACGCGGGCATCAACCTCTCCGAGATCGACCACGTCGTTCTCGTCGGTGGCTCCACCCGCATGCCGGCCGTCGCCGAGCTCGTCAAGGAGCTGACCGGTGGCAATGAGGCCAACAAGGGCGTGAACCCGGACGAGGTCGTCGCCATCGGCGCCGCCCTGCAGGCCGGCGTCCTCAAGGGTGAGGTCAAGGACGTCCTGCTCCTCGACGTCACCCCGCTGTCCCTCGGTATCGAAACCAAGGGCGGCATCATGACGAAGCTCATCGACCGGAACACGACGATCCCGACCAAGCGGTCCGAGATCTTCACCACGGCCGAGGACAACCAGCCCTCCGTGCAGATCCAGGTCTACCAGGGCGAGCGCGAGATCGCGGCGTACAACAAGAAGCTCGGGATGTTCGAGCTGACCGGTCTGCCGCCGGCCCCGCGTGGTGTCCCGCAGATCGAGGTCGCCTTCGACATCGACGCCAACGGCATCATGCACGTCACGGCCAAGGACCTCGGCACCGGCAAGGAGCAGAAGATGACCGTCACCGGCGGCTCCTCGCTGCCGAAGGACGAGGTCAACCGGATGCGCGAAGAGGCCGAGAAGTACGCGGAGGAGGACCACGCCCGCCGCGAGGCCGCCGAGACCCGCAACCAGGGCGAGCAGCTCGTCTACCAGACGGAGAAGTTCCTCAAGGACAACGAGGACAAGGTCCCGGGTGACGTCAAGACCGAGGTCGAGGCGTCCATCGAGGAGCTGAAGGCCGCGCTCAAGGGCGAGGACACCGCCGAGATCCGCACCGCGACCGAGAAGGTCGCCGCCGTCTCGCAGAAGCTGGGCCAGGCCATGTACGCCGACGCCCAGGCCGCGCAGGCCGCGGGCGGCGACGCTCCCGGCGCCGAGGCCCCGAAGGCCGACGACGACGTCGTCGACGCCGAGATCGTCGACGAGGACCGTAAGGACGGTGCCGCGTGACGGAGGAGACCCCGGGTTTCGAAGAGAAGCCTGACGTCCCCTCCGGCGCCACCCCTGACGACGCCGAGCCGAAGGCCGCCCCCACGGAGGGGGCGGCCCCGGCCGGGGACGCGGCAACAGCAGCCCAGACGGCGGGCCTGACGGCCCAGCTGGACCAGGTACGTACGGCGCTCGGTGAGCGCACGGCGGACCTCCAGCGGCTCCAGGCCGAGTACCAGAACTACCGCCGTCGGGTCGAGCGCGACCGGATCGCGGTCAAGGAGATCGCCATCGCGAACCTCCTGACCGAGCTCCTGCCCGTGCTCGACAACATCGCCCGCGCACGGGACCACGGCGAACTGGTCGGCGGCTTCAAGTCGGTGGCCGAGTCGCTCGAGACCGTCGCGGCGAAGATGGGGCTCCAGCATTTCGGCAAGGAGGGCGAGCCCTTCGACCCGACGATCCACGAGGCCCTGATGCACTCGTACGCGCCCGACGTCACGGAGACGACGTGCGTGGCGATTCTGCAGCCGGGGTATCGCATCGGCGAGCGCACCATCCGCCCCGCGCGGGTGGCCGTCGCCGAGCCCCAGCCGGGGGCGCAGACCGTCAAGGCCGACGAGGCCGAGGCGGCCGACGACAAGGAGAACGGTGGCCCGGACGAGGGCTGACGTTGCATCGATGAGAGAGGAGGGACGTCGAGGATGAGCACCAAGGACTTCATCGAGAAGGACTTCTACAAGGTCCTCGGCGTCCCCAAGGACGCCACCGAGGCCGAGATCAAGAAGGCGTACCGGAAGCTCGCCCGCGAGTTCCACCCGGACGCCAACAAGGGCAATGCCAAGGCCGAGGAGCGCTTCAAGGAGATCTCCGAGGCGAACGACGTCCTCGGCGACCCCAAGAAGCGCAAGGAGTACGACGAGGCACGCGCTCTCTTCGGCAACGGCGGCTTCCGTCCCGGACCCGGCGCCGGAGGCGGCTCCTTCAACTTCGACCTGGGCGACCTCTTCGGAGGCGGCACCCAGGGCCAAGGCGCGGGAGGCGGCTTCGGCGGTGGCATCGGTGACGTCTTCGGGGGCCTGTTCAACCGCGGCGGCGCGGGCACGGGTACGCGTGTGCAGCCCCGGCGCGGTCAGGACATCGACACCGAGGTGACGCTCAGCTTCACCGAGGCCGTGGACGGGGCGACGGTCCCGCTGCGGATGACCTCGCAGGCGCCCTGCAAGGCCTGCTCCGGCACCGGCGACGCGAACGGCACACCGCGGGTGTGCCCGACGTGCGTCGGCACCGGCCAGGTGGCCCGCGGCTCGGGCGGCGGCTTCTCGCTGACCGACCCCTGCCCGGACTGCAAGGGCCGCGGTCTGATCGCGGAGAACCCCTGCGAGGTCTGCAGCGGCAGCGGCCGCGCCAAGTCGTCGCGCACGATGCAGGTCCGCATTCCGGCGGGGGTGAGCGACGGCCAGCGGATTCGCCTCCGCGGCAAGGGCGCACCCGGCGAACGGGGCGGTCCTTCGGGCGACTTGTACGTCACCGTCCATGTCGACGCCCACCCGGTCTTCGGCCGCAAGGGCGACAACCTCACCATCACCGTGCCCGTCACCTTCGCGGAGGCGGCGCTCGGCGGCGAGGTGCGCGTGCCCACCCTGGGCGGGCCGCCGGTCACCCTGAAGCTGCCGCCGGGCACGCCCAACGGCCGCACGATGCGCGCCCGCGGCAAGGGCGCGGTCCGCAAGGACGGCACCCGCGGCGACCTCCTCGTCACCGTCGAGGTCATGGTCCCCATGGACGTGTCGGGCAAGGCTCGTGACGCCCTGGAGGCGTATCGCGAGGCGACCGCGGGCGAGGACCCGCGGGCGGAGCTGTTCCAGGCCGCGAAGGGAGCATGAGGACGCCATGGATGGAACCGGCCGTCGACGCAACCCGTACGAACTGACCGAGGAGACCCCGGTCTACGTCATCTCGGTGGCGGCCCAACTTTCCGGCCTGCACCCGCAGACCCTCCGCCAGTACGACCGCCTCGGCCTGGTCTCTCCCGACCGCACGGCCGGGCGAGGCCGCCGCTACTCGGCCCGCGACATCGAACTGCTGCGCGCCGTCCAGCAGTTGTCGCAGGACGAGGGCATCAACCTCGCCGGCATCAAGCGCATCATCGAACTGGAGAACCAGGTCGCCGCCCTCCAGTCCCGCGTCGCGGAACTGGAATCGGCCCTCGACGGCGCGGCGGCGGCGATGCAGCAGCGCGAGGCCGCGGTCCACGCCTCGTACCGGCGTGACCTGGTCCCGTACCAGGAGGTCCAGCAGACGAGTGCGCTGGTGGTGTGGCGGCCGAAGCGGTCGTCGGAGTAGCACCCCGACTGCTGCCCCAACTGCGCGAAGGGGCCCGGGGGGGGGGGGGGGGGGGGGGGGGGGGGCGGCGGGGGGGGGGGGGGGGGGGGGGGGGGGGGAAAGAGGGGGGGGGGGGGGGGGGGGGGGGTGACTGGGGCCTGCCCCGCCGCCCACACCCGCGAGCTCTTCCTGCCCCCCCGCTCCCGGTCGGCCTCGCGCATGGCGCGGCCCC
>NZ_JBVHXR010000027.1:0-18102 GCF_055569295.1 Streptomyces sp. NPDC029292 | reverse complement strand
ACGAACACGTCTGTTGAGGAAACCCCCCCGCTCCCTCCCCACCCGGCGAAGGGGGGCCGGGGGCCCCCCCCCCCCCCCCCCGGGCCCCTTCGTCATGCGTGGTCGTGGTGGTCAGGTCACTTCGCCGGTGCGGTGACCGTCCAGTCGGCCGCCGGCAGGGACTCGGTGCCGTCGGCGGCCACGGCGGTCACCCAGTAGTAGGACGTGGTGCCGCGCTTCGCGCCGGTGTCGAAGTACTCGAGGACGCCGCTGCCGAGGTCGGTGACCTTCTCGTACGTGGCGGTGGCCGGGTTCCAGCGGTAGACGCGGTAGCCGCCCGCGGCCTCCGGGGCGGACTCGCCGAGCCCCGACCAGGTCAAGCGGTTCCCCTCGTCGCCCTCGGCGGCGCTCGCGGTGAGGTGCAGTGGCGAGCCCTCGGGCGTCGGCACGCCGGGTGTCATGTCGAGCTCGGTGGCAGCCACGGCCTCGGCCGAGCGGGTCCACTTGAAGGAGGAGTTCCCGGAGTCGTCGATGGCGTCGACGAAGAAGCAGACCTCGTCGCCGTCCGGGCGGGTGGTGTACGCGTACGAGGTGGTGTCGGCCGACAGGTACTCCACAGCGCTGCCGGAGCAGATCCGTTGGTCCTCGTCGCCCCACAGCTCGCCCCAGTAGACGACGTACCGGCCCAGGTCGGCGGCCGGATTCGCGTCCCAGTTCAGCGCGAAGCCGTACTCGGTCGGGGTGACCGTCAGTCCGGTGACGGCGGGCGGCGGGGTGAGGTCCTCGCGCTCGCCGCTGACGTCGGCGGACTGCGCGGACTCGTTGCCCACCGCGTCCAGTGCCGTCACGCGGTAGGAGTACGTGACGCTCTCGACGGCCGAGGCGTCCAGGTAGGAGACCTGGTCCGTACTGCCGACCTCGGTGTACGTGCCGTTCGCGCTCGCCGCCCGGTACACGCGGTACGACGCGGCTCCCGTGACCCCGTTCCAGACGAGCCGCAGCCCGCCCTTCTCGGATGTGGCGATCGGCCTGGTGGGTGTGGCCGGTGCCGTCCGGTCGACGGTGGTGACGAGCTGGTCCGCCGTGCCCGCCGACTCGTTGCCCGCCTTGTCGTAGGCGCGGACCTCGTAGTAGTACGTCTCGCCGGTCGCCGGCAGGGCCGTGTCGGTGTACGACGTGGAGGTGGTCGTCGCCAGTGGCGTGCTGGCGAAGGAGGTTCCCTTGAGGCGGCGGTAGACGCGGTAACCGGCGAGGTCCATCTCCTTGTTCTTCGCCCAGGACAGCTTGGTGCTGCCACCCGCCGTGTCGTACGTCGCCGAGGTGCCCGTCGGGGTGAGGGGCTTGACCGTGTCGACGGTGGCCGAAGTGCGGGGCATGTAGTCGAACTTGACGTTCGCGGCGCCGGTCCAGTTGACGAAGTCCACCCGCAGGGTGTGTTTCCCGGACGGGATGGTGACGTTGACGGTCTTCTTCTGGGTGGTGGAGACGTTCTTCCAGAGGTCGACCTTGCGTACGCCGTCCACGTACACGCGGATGCCGTCCTGCGTGGCGACGGGGAGTGCGAACGGGCCGCCGGAGCCGAAGTCGCGGGTGACGGTCCAGCGGACGCCGAAGGTGTTCGACGGGAGGCCGGAAGCGGGGGCGCCGGTGCCCCAGTTCTGGTCGATCACCGAGTCGCAGTCGGTCTTCTTCGGGGTGCCGGAGAAGGTGGTGTTCGCGTAGAACTGCCGCTTGTAGACGGGGGAGGCGCAGCTCGCCGTGGCGGCGGTGGCCGGTGCGGCGGTCGCGGTGAGCAGGCCGCCCGCGGTGGCCAGGACGACCGCGGAGGGGATGAGGGACATGGCGGAAGTCTTGATCTCAGGCTCCGCTCGGCAGCGACACGGTGTAGTCGACGTTGGAGAAGGTTTCCGAACCGTCCGCCGCGACGACCGAGACGACGTAGTGGTGGGTCGTGCCGTGCGACGCGGCGAGGTCGGTGTAGCGGGTGGTGGTGGCGGGCAGGGCCTCGGCCGTCACCTTGACGTACGCGCCCGCCGTGCGATCCCAGCGGTACACGTGGATGCCCGCGGCGTCGGTGGCGACGGAGGCTTCGCAGTCCAGGTCCAGCTGCGGGTCGCCCGCACCGGTGGCCCAGGAGGTCAGGGAGCAGGGTGCCGTGTTCTCGAGGGTGACCGTCGGGGTGAGGTCGAGCTCGGTGACGGTGACGAGGGAGACGGGGCCGCTGTCGACGTCGCTGCCCTCCGGGCTGTACCGGTTGCCGTAGACGTCGACGGGAACGACGAAGTAGCTCCTGGTCTCGCCGTCCGCCCGCCCCGGGCCGTCCAGGTACTCGGAGGTGCCGGCGTCGACTGTCTCGAGGTACTCGCAGCTGTTGCAGGTGCCCTCCGTGGTGGCCGCGGTGCCCCGGTAGACCTCGTAGTAGCCGAGGTCCGCGGCGGTGCTGTCGTCCCAGTCCAGCTTGACGCCGTACTCCAGCGGCTCGGCGGTCAGGCCGGTCACGGGCGACGGCGGGATCTCGTCGCCGGGCCGGGTGACGGTCATCTCCGGGGAGCCGGTGGACCAGCGGCCCGCGGTGTTCTGACGGGTCATCACATAGTGGTAGGTGGCGCCCTGGTCGCCGTCGTAGTCGGTGCAGCTGCGGACCGTGTTACCGGCCGCGTCCGTACTGACCTTGCGGCTGCGGCAGTCGGTGAGCGTGGCGGTGCCGAGGTCCACCGGGGAGGTCTCCGAGCGGTACACCCGGTAGTTGGCGGTGTCGCCACCGGCGGGCTCGGTCCAGGTGAAGACGGCGCCCCAACTGGGCACGGTCGCCACGACGTCCGTCGGCGGGGTGATGCTCCGGGTGCTGCGGACGACGGCGGAGGTCGCGACGTTCCCGGCCGCGTCGATGGCGCTGACCTCGTAGTCGTACGCCTTGCCGTACGCCGCCGAGGTGTCCGTGTAGCTCGTGGACGTGGTGTCGGCGAGCGAGGTGAAGGAGGTCGCGGAGCTGGTCTTGCGGAAGACCCGGTAGGTGACGGCGTCCGCGGAGGCGGTCCAGGAGAGGTTGTTGGAGGCCTCCACGCCCGCGGCGGTGAGGACCGGTGCGGCGGGTGCGGTCTGGTCGTCCGTGGCGATCGGGCCCTGGTCGGCGCTGCCGGACGACTCGTTGCCCGCCTTGTCGTAGGCGCGGACCTCGTAGTAGTACGACTGTCCCGTCGGCGGGGGGAAGTCCGTGTAGCTGCGGCTGGTGGTCGTGGTCACCTTCGTCCAGCTGCTGGTGCCCTTCACGCGCCGGTAGACGCGGTACCCGGCGAGGTCCATCTCCTTGTTCTTGGCCCAGCTGACCGTGGAGCGCACGCGGTTGTCCTCGTCGTCCCACAACGCCTCGGCGCCGGTCGGCGCGAGCGGCTTGACCGTGTCGACGGTGGCGGAAGTGCGGGGCGTGTAGTCGAACTTGACGTTCGCGGCGCCGGTCCAGTTGACGAAGTCCACCCGCAGGGTGTGTTTCCCGGACGGGATGGTGACGTTGACGGTCTTCTTCTGGGTGGTGGAGACGTTCTTCCAGAGGTCGACCTTGCGGGTGCCGTCGAGGTAGACGCGGATGCCGTCCTGCGTGGCGACGGGGAGTGCGAACGGGCCGCCGGAGCCGAAGTCGCGGGTGACGGTCCAGCGGACGCCGAAGTTGTTGGTCGGGAGGCCGGACGCGGGGGCGCCGGTGCCCCAGTTCTGGTCGATCACCGAGTCGCAGTCGGTCTTCTTGGCGGTGCCGGAAAACGTGGTGTTCGCGTAGAACTGCCGCTTGTAGACCGGTGAGGCGCAGCTGGTGGCGGCGGAGGCGGCGGCGGCGGTGAGGAGGCCGCCCGCGGTGGCGAGCACGAGGGCGGTGGCGACCGCGGCCGTCGTGCCTCTGGCTGGGTTCATGCGTTCCTTCAGTCCTGATCGTCAACGGCAGGCAAAAGGCCGTTGACGATCAGGACTGACAAGAAAGGGAATTGGTTGTACGGATCTTTGCGAGCGGTTGACCGTCAGGCCGCGGGCGTCGCCGTCACCGACGGCAGTACGGAGTTCGAGGCGGCCGAGCGGACGCCGTACGTCGACTCGGCGACCACGGCGTAGTAGTAGTCCTGTTCGTCGTCACCCACTGTGGCCTCGTAGGACGTGCCGCCGGCGGTGGCGAAGACGTTCGCCGGGTCGGTCGTGTCCACCGGGGTCGTGCGGGAGCGGTACACGGTGTACCCGGACACCGGGACCGCGCCGCTCTGGCTCCACTCCAGGGTGAGGTGGTCGCCGACAATGGCGGCGGCCATGAGGCCCGGAGCCGTCGGCGCGCTGCTCTCGCCGACCTTCCTGGTGGCGGTGACCAGGGCCGCGGCGGACTCGTTCCCGGCCGCGTCCACGGCGGTCACGCGGTAGCTGTACGTCTGCCCGGGCTCGCCGGTGGTGTCCCGGTAGACAGTGGCGCTGTTCGTCGCCGTGCCGATCAGGGTGCCGTACGAGTCGGACGACGTGGACCGGTAGACGCGGTAGCGCGGCGCGTCAACGGCGTGCCAGGTCAGCGTGACCCCGCCCTCGTCCTCCTGGGTGGCCGTGAGGCTCTGCGGATCGAGCGGCGGGATGGTGTCCCGTGAGACCCCCACGAGGTAGGAGTACCCCGACTTGTTCCCGGCGTTGTCGATCGCCCGCACCCGGTACGTGTAGGTCACGTCGGGCTCGGCGGTCGTGTCGTCGTAGTCGGTCGTGGTGACGGTGTCGATGAGCGTGTACGGGCCGTCCGTGGACAGCGCGCGGTACACCTCGTACCCGTCCGCACCCGCACTGGACGTCCAGTGCATCGAGACAGCCGTGCTGCTCGGCGAGGACCAGATGACCTGCGGGCTGTCGGGCACCAGCTCGTCGACCGTGGTGACGAGCTGGTCGGCGCTGCCCGTCGACTCGTTGCCGGCCTTGTCGACCGCGCGGACCTCGTAGTAGAAGCTGCTGCCCGCTTTCGCGAGCGGCTCCGTGAACGAGGTGGCGGTGATGGTCAGCGTCCGGGGGTCCTTGGGGTACGGCTGGCCCTTGTAGCGCCGGTAGACGCGGTACCCGGCGAGGTCCATCTCCTTGTTGTTCGCCCAGGTCAGCGTGGCCTTGCCGGAGGTCTTGTCGTATGTAACCGCAGCACCCGTCGGGGCCAGCGGCATGACCTTGTCGGCGCTCGACCAGGCGCGCGGGTAGTAGTTGAAGGTGACGTTCGCGGCGCCGGTCCAGTTGACGTAGTCGACGCGCACGGTGTGCTTGCCGGACGGGATGGTGAGGTCGACGGTCTTGTTCTGGGTCGTCGAGACGTTCTTCCAGATGTCGACCTTTCGGACGCCGTCGAGGTACACCCGTACCCCGTCCCGGGCCGCGACGGCGAAGGAGAACGGGCCGCCGGAGCCGAAGTCGCGGGTGACGGTCCAGCGGACGCCGAAGTTGTTCGACGGGAGGCCGGAGGCAGGGGCGCCGGTGCCCCAGTTCTGGTCGATCTTCGTGTCGCAGTCGGTCTTCTTCGGCGTACCGGAGAACGTGGTGTTCGCGAAGAACTGCCGCTTGAAGACGGGCGATGCGCAACCCGTCGCCGCGCTGGCCGGGTTGGCGGCCGCGAGCATCCCACCCGCGGTGGCGAGCGTGACGGCGATGGCGGCTGCGGCGGTCGTACGTCTGGCTGGGTTCATACGGGCCCTCGTTAGTGTCTGCCGGCGACGCGCAGGGATGACGTCGCCGATGATCACGACTTGTGAAGGCGATGTGGGGTTGTGCGCGCTTTCCTGTGAATCACGGGGACCGGGTCGGTCGGGGCCGGTGAGCTGGGGCCGGTCGGCCGGGGCCAGAGGGCCCTGGGGCGCGCGATCGGGGGAACGTCCCGGCCGGACCCCTCAAGTTGAGCGCCGGCGGCTTCTGAGACGTACTCAGGGGTGCTGGCGGTGTCCTTGAGATGAAGGGGGTGCGACGGATCGGCGCGACCCCTGCGACACTGTCTTCACGCGGGCAGCACGGAATGCTGTTGCCATCTCGTTAAGTGGTTACTCCTTGACGCTGAGGTGATCGCCGCGTTGGCTTTCAGCCACCTGGGTCGCAATGCTGCAACCTCGCCCGGAAGGCACCTGATGTGAACACTCGTAACAGCCGGCTTCGTCGTACCGCGATAGCCCTGGCCTCGTCCGCGATGGCCGTCTCGCTCACCGCCTGCGGTGTCGTGGACGGACTCAGCGGCAGCGACACCAAGGCCAGCCCCACGAAGGGGGACGACATCACGGTGGGACTGCTCCTCCCGGAGACGGAAAACTCCCGTTACGAGAAGTTTGACTACCCCATCATCAAGGACGAGGTCGAGAAGCTCACCAGCAACAAGGGCAAGGTCGCCTACGCCAACGCCGGGGCGAACGCGGCCAAGCAGAACAAGCAGCTCCAGCAGATGGTGGACGACAAGGTCGACGTGCTCCTCGTGGACGCCGTGGACTCCAAGGCCATCGCGAGCGGCATACAGAAGGCCAAGGACGCGGGCATCCCCGTCATCGCCTACGACCGCCTGGCCCAGGGGCCGATCGACGCGTACATCTCCTTCGACAACGAACTCGTCGGCCAGGTCCAGGGCAAGGCCCTCGTCGAGTCGCTCGGCAGCGGTGCCGCCTCGAAGAAGATCATCATGATGAACGGCTCTCCCACCGACCCGAACGCGGCGCAGTTCAAGGCGGGTGCTCTCTCCGAGCTCAAGGACAAGGTCGTCATCGCCAAGACGTACGACACCAAGGACTGGAACCCGGTCAACGCCAAGGCCAACATGGAGAAGGCCATCGCGGCCGTCGGCCTGAGCAACATCGCCGGTGTCTACTCCGCCAACGACGGCCTTGCGGGCGCGGTCATCGACGTCATGAAGACCATGGGCGTCAGCAAGGTCCCGCCGGTCACCGGCCAGGACGCGGAGCTCGACGCGGTGCAGCGCATCGTCAAGGGCGACCAGTACATGAGCGTCTACAAGTCGTACCCGCGGGAGGCCAGCGCCGCCGCCGAGATGGCCGTGGCGAAGATCCAGGGCCGCTCCATCGAGTTCGACGCCCTCACCCGCGACAAGGTCGACAGCCCCACGAACAAGGCCATCGCGGCCCAGCTCGTGCCCGTCGTCGCCCTCACCACGGACAACATCAAGACCACCGTGATCCAGGACGGCATCTACACCGTCAAGGAGATCTGCACGGACAAGTACAAGGCCTACTGCACGGCGATCGGCCTCAAGTAGGCCGGATGGGGCCGGTGGGCCCGGGTGAGCCCGGGTTGGCCCGGGTGAACCAATCCCGGTCCGCGGGTGTCTCAGAGGGCGACCTTACGTCGTACCGCTGGAGGCACCCGTGGCCATGATCGGCCTGTTCTGGATCACCAAGGAGCACGTGTACCTGGGTGCCGAGCCCGAGGGGTACGGGCGCGGTGTGCGGCTCACCCGCTCCGGGGTGGAGGCGGTCGGCACGGGCCAGAAGGGATTCTGGCCCTGGGCGGACATACGCGACGTCGGCGTGCACTACGCCCAGGTGCGTTCCAGCACCCGGTGGCTGGTGCACAGCGTCGCGGACACGGTCCTCGACCTGGCAGCGGGCGGCGGCGGCGATGCCCCGCCCGCGTTCGAAGTCCACGTCCGCACGGACGAGGAGAAGGCCGAACTGACCGTGTACTCGGCCCCCGTCGGGGGCTACGTCCAGTCCGAGTACGAACTGTCCCTCGACTTGCTGCGACGCTTCGCCGACGGCTCGGCGGACGTGGCGCGACTGCTGGAGTGGGGGAGCGCCGAGGGCGGCGGGGCGACGCCCTGGCGGGCGGCGCGGGAGGCGTTGCTCAGGAGCTGGGCTGCCGCTTGATGTGCCGCAGCAGCGCGGAGAGCCCCTCCGGGGCGGTGGTGATGACCGTCCGGGGGGTGTCGCTCTCGCGGAGGCGGATCGTTCCGTCGGGGGCGGTGGCGACGAACACGCAGTTCCCTTCGGGACCTCCGCTGAACGATGACTTGTGCCAGTTCAGTTCGGGCATCTCGGCCTCCCTAGAGTTCGTAGAGGAGGTGCTGGATCAGGGCCAGCGAGTCCTTCACGGAGTGTGCTTCGGGGGCCAACGATACGTCGACGGGGGCGAGGGCGTTTCCGGCGAGGTGACCGAAGAGTGAGGTGTACTTCTGCAGCTGGTCTTCCTCGGTCAAGTAGTGGAAGCCCAAGGGCTGTTCGAGGATGACGGTGCTCAGTTTCCCGGTGCTGGGAATGATGTGCGTGAAGTTCCCGATGAGGGCCGCGTACGCCTGTGCGCTGAACGGGTAGACCTGGATGGTCACGCTGGGCAGGCGTCCCAGTTCAATGAGCCGGAGCAGTTGCTCGCGGACCACCTTGGTGCCGCCGAACCGCATGTGCAGGGCAGCTTCGTGGATCACGGCGTGGACCGTGGGCGGGTTCTCCTGCGTGAGGATCTGCTGTCTGTCCATGCGGAACTTGAGAGCCTCTTCGAGGTTCTCGAAGCCCAGCTTGGGGCTGTGGAAAATGGCCTGGGCGTAGTCGGCGGTCTGGAAGAGGCCCGGGATGAACAGGGGCTCGTGCATGCGGAGTGCGACCGCATCCGCCTCCAGTTCGGCCAGGTTGAGCGGGCCGGGCCCGAGGTGCTTCTTGTACGCGCTCCACCAGCCCTTGCCCGTTGCCTCCGACATGGCGACCAGCGCCTCGATGTAGGGCTCGTCTGCGCACCCGTATGCGCGGCACAGGTCGAGCAGGCGCTCCGTCAGGACAGATGTACGCCCGAGCTCGATGTGACTGAGCTGGCCGCGACTCATGCCGATCCGTCCGGCCGCCTCTCCCGCGTTCAACCCGGCCTTTTCGCGCAGGTGTTTGAGCTCGACGCCGAGCCGCCGCTGACGTTCGCTGATGGTGGTGCGCAGTCCCACGGTGTCTCCTCGATGGCTCCGCCAAAGTCTGCCCTGCGTAACCGAGTTGGTCCACCGAAAGAGGCAACAGGGTTGAGAATTAGAGCCCCGTCCGACTACCTTGAGTGCGGCGCTGCTAACGCTCCGAAACGGTACCGGAGTCGTCCAACTCCCCCTGCCCACAAGCGAAAGCGCACCCGGACCGTCATCCAGCCGGACCCGGACATTGCCATCGCGGGCCTACCCCTCTACTCGACGAACCCTCCGTCAGGAGCTGATGCCCCCATGGAAGCCGCCCGCAGGGCCCCACACCGGCCTGCTCAACTCGCCCACGACTACAGCCTCTTCGCCCCCGCCGACGCCACCGCCCCCAAGGTCTGCCGGGACTTCGTACGCGCCGTACTCCTCACTCTCGACCGCGAACCCCTCGTCATGCCCGCGACCCTCTGCACCTCGGAGCTGGTCACCAACGTCCACCTCCACACCAAGGGCACCGCCATGCTCCGCTTACAGCTCACCCCGGCCCGCCTTCGCGTGAGCGTGTACGACGAGAGCCGCGACCCGCCGGTCACTCCCACCGCCGGGTTGACCGCCTGCTGGGGCCGCGGCCTGGCCCTCGTCGCGGAGGTCGCGGACGTGTGGGGTGTGGCGGGCGAACGGGCGGGGCGGTTCGCGAAGGGGGTGTGGTTCGAGCTGGGGGAGGCCGAAAGCGGTGGATCGTTCCGCCCTCACCGGATCGGGTGAGCCAGGGGGCCTTTCCCCAGGTCGGCTCCATCGCCGTACCTACCGTGATCGCGTTGCTTGTGCCCCATGGACGTCAAGCCCACACTTGAGGAGGTGATGCCGTCATGACCGCTCTTGCGCACGAGAGGCCCGAGACCATGCCTGAGATCAGGACCGAGCCTGAGCCCGCGTACGAGAACGGGCCCGATCTGGACGAAGTCCTGCGGCAGGCATGGAAGGCCATGGAACTCCCCGAGGGCTACCGCGCTGAAATCATCGAGGGAGCCATCGAGGTGTCGCCCACCGGTCGCTACGAACACAGCGAGATCATCTGGCAGCTCAGGGAGGCGCTGGGGGAGTTTCTCCGGGGTGGCGACTTCGCCGTCCGCCATGACACAAACATCTTCAACCAGGGCAGTGCGTGGATTCCCGATCTGTTCATCACGGTCAGAGACACGGAACGGTATGTGACGCATGACCGCCTCGGCCTCACCGCTGCCGCAGTCCGCCTGGTTGTCGAGGTCGTCTCCCCCGGCAAACGCAACCAGGAGCGGGATCGTTTGAGGAAGCGTCGGGAGTACGCCCAGGCGAACTTCCCCGTGTACGTGATCATCGATGACTACGACCGCTCCGGCACCGTCACTGTTCTCACCGAGCCTCAGCCTGACAAGGCCGAATGGGTCGGAGTCCACCGCGTTCCTTACGGCACCGACATCACCATCCCCGAAGGCCCCGCCAAAGGCTTCGTGATCGGAGAAGCGATCACCGGGCCCAAGCGGAGCTAGGCCGACCGGGCTGTCGACGACCCTTGCGACATGATCACTTCATGACCGAGATCGTGTTGATGTCAGACCCGAAGATCGCCGCGATACGCGTCGTGGACTGCGGAGAGCCCCTCGTACGGCGACCGCTACTGGGCGCTCGGCACGGGCGCCGACCATGCGCTCTACGGGCCCCGGGAGCTGGACGCCTGACACACCCGGGGCCGTTCGAAAGGTCAGTTCACGCCACCCGCGTGAACTCCACCGTCACCTCCGGCGGCCCCCCGGCCACCCCCCGGTACACCCCCTTGTGCGGCGTCACGTCGTCGTAGTCCCGTCCCCGGCCCACGACCACGTGGGACTCGTCGGCCCTCGTCCGGTTGGTGGGGTCGTAGCCGGTCCACTCGCCCGCCCAGTACTCGATCCAGGCGTGGCTCTGGCCCGCGACGGGGCGGTGGAGTTCCGCGTCGCGCTCGGGGTGGAGGTAGCCGGAGACGTAGCGGGTGGGGAGGCCGAGGCCGCGCAGGAGGGCGGCGGTGAGGTGGGTGATGTCCTGGCAGACGCCCGCGCCCTGCTCCCAGGCCTCCGTGGCGCTGGTGTTCACGCCCGTCACCCCCGGGAGGTATGTGACCCGGTCGGTGACCAGGGAGGAGACGGCGACGGCGGTCTCGTGGGGGTCGAGCCCCGCCGAGACCGAGCGGGCCCGCTCCACCAGCTCCGGCGGCACCGTCGTACGAGGGGTGGCGGCGGCGTACTCCAACAGGCGGGAGTTCGCGGTGTGGTCGGCGATGGCCGCCCAGCTGGGCGCGGACGACAGCGCGCCCGGCGGGGAGGTCTCCACCAGGCTCGACGCCGTGATGGTCAGGTCCGCGTGCGGCTCCATGAGGTCGAAACCCGTCACCTGGGTGCCCCAGTAGTCCCAGTACGACCAGGTGGCGGTGGCGGGGTTCACCGTCACCCGGGCGTCCAGGGTCGTCTGGCCGGGGAGCGTCAGCGGAGTCATCCGGACCTCGTTGTGCGAGGAGACCGCGGCCTGCGCGTACGAGACGCGGGTGGTGTGCCGGATCCGGAGCCGGCGTGTCACTGCAGTGGTCACGTCGCTCACGCTCCTTCCTGGGCCCACTCGACGGGCCCTTGGTACGGGAAGAACTTCTCCGCCACCGCCTCGGCGGACGCCATGCAGGCCTGCTGCAAGTCCCGCAGCAGCAGCGGGAGTACGTCCTCCAGCGCGGCCAGGTCGAGGTATTCGAGTCGGGTGCGCATGCGGCCTATCGGGCGGCGCGCCGGGTCCTGGCGGGGACGGCCGAGCGCCGCCAGGCACTCCTCCGCCGTCGTCAGGGCGTGCAGGGCTGATCGCGGGAAGTCCCGGTCCAGGAGGAGGAATTCGGCCACACGAGGAGTGTCGCCGAAGCCGCCGTAGACCCGGGCATACGCCTCGTCGGCGCCGCTCGCGCTCAGCAGCGTCGGCCAGTCGGGAGCATGGGCGGCGTCCAGCACCCGTACGGACAGCAGCCGTACGGTCATGTCCACCCGTTCCAGGCTCCTCCCCAGCACCACGAACCGCCAGCTGTCGTCCCGGCTCATCGTCGAATCGGCGAGTCCGAAGAAGAGGGCGGCCCGGCGGCGTACGAGCTCCAGATAGGCGTACGGGCCCGTGCGCCGTGCGGCCAACCGCTGGTCGGCGAGGGCGTGCCAGGTGGAGTTGAGGCACTCCCACATCTCCGAGGAGACGGCCTCGCGGGCGCTGCGCGCGTTCAGCCGGGCGGCGCCGAGCGCGCCCTCGATGGAGCAGGTGGAACGCGCGTCGAAGGCCAGCTGGTCCAGGACCTGCTGCATGTCGACGCGTTCGTCGCCGGCGTCCACGCCGAGGATGGCGTAAAGCGACCGGCAGGCGACGTCCTCGTCACGCCAGGGGTCTTCGAGGAGCCGGTGGAGGTAGGCGTCGAGGATGCGGCCGGTGGCGTCCGCCCGCTCCACGTACCGGCCCGTCCAGATCAGGGCTTCGGCTATCCGGGAGAGGATCACGTCGTTCACTGCTGCTGTGCCCCTTCCTGTACGACGGTGCGGTCGCCGTCGGGCCCGAGCTGTCGGGGGACGACGTCCGGAACGGTGCCGTTGACCTGCGGCGCGGGCTGTTCGGCGGGCCCTTCGGCCAGCACCCAGGTGTCCTTGGAGCCGCCGCCCTGGCTGGAGTTGACGATGAGGTTGCCCTCCTGGAGCGCGACCCGGGTCAGCCCGCCCGGCAGGACCCACACGTCACTGCCGTCGTTGACGGCGAAGGGGCGCAGGTCGATGTGGCGCGGCGCCATACCGTCGCCCGCGAGGGTGGGGGAGGTGGACAGGGCGACCGGGCGCTGGGCGATCCAGCCGCGCGGATCGGCGGCTACGGCCTCGCGGGTGAGTTCGAGGGTCTCCCGGTCGGCTTTCGGCCCGATGACGATGCCCTGCCCCCCCGCGCCGTCGACGGGCTTGATCACCAGCTGGTCGATCTGGTCGAGCACGGCCTCCAACTGCCCTGGTTCGTCCGGCCGGTACGACTCCACATTCGGGAGGACGGGCTCCTCGCCGAGGTAGTAGCGGATGAGATCGGGGACGTACGTGTAGAGCAGCTTGTCGTCGGCGATTCCGTTGCCGACGGCGTTGGCGAGCGTGACCGTGCCGGCCTGCGCGGCGCTCAGGATGCCCGGGCAGCCGATCACCGAGTCCGGCCGGAAGTGCAGCGGATCGAGGAAGTCGTCGTCGAGCCGCCGGTATACGACATGGACCGGCATCTCGCCGCGCGTGGTCCGCATCCAGACGCGGTTGCCCCGGCAGACGAGGTCGTGCCCCTCGACCAGCTGCACGCCCATCAGCCGGGCCAGCAGGGCGTGTTCGAAGTAGGCGGCGTTGCTGGGCCCGGGGGTGAGGACGACGACGCGCGGGTCATCGGCCCCGTCCGGAGCCGCGGCTCTCAGCGCCGCGAGCAGCTTCTGCGCATACCCGTCCACCGGCACCACGTGCTGTTCGGCGAAGAGGGAGGGGAAGATCCGGGTCATCGCGCGCCGGTTCTCGATGACGTACGAGACACCGGACGGCACACGGACGTTGTCTTCGAGCACCCGGAAGTCCCCGGCCTCGTCCCGTACGAGATCGATCCCGGCGACATGGATCCGTACCCCACCCGGTGGCTCGATTCCCTGTGCGGCCCGATGGAAATGAGGGGAATTGAGGAGCAGCCGCCAGGGCACGACCCCGTCCTCGAAGGCGCGGCACGGCCCGTAGGCATCGCTGAGATAGGCCTCAAGGGCCCGCACCCGTTGAGAGACCCCGCGTTGTATGAGATCCCATTCGAGCGCGTCGAGAATCCTCGGAACGAGATCCAGCGGCCAGGGCCGCTCCTCACCGGCGAAGGCGTAGGTCACACCCCGGTCGGTGAAGGCGCGCGCCATCTGGTCCGCCCGGAACCGCAGTTCACCCGGCTCGATGGGCTGCAGGGCCGCCAGTACCGGCTCATAGGCGGTCCTGACCTCACCCGGCCGCTCAAACATCTCGTCCCACGCATCGGCCAACGCGTACGCGTCAAATATGTCCGCCATGGACTGACGTTAAGTGGGGTACGTAACGAGCCGATCACTCGGTGATTTCCGGCAGCTCACGCGGGCTCGCGCGGGCTTTCGCGGCGTGTTGGGGCCCTGGCTGAATGGGGGTATCCGGCCAGGGCCACCGGGGGCACCGTCGCGCCCTTGGGAAGCGGTACCACGATGCACCGGACGTCCGGGTGGCACCACCGTCAGCTTGTTGCAAGGGGCGGGGCGGAGGTGGGGATGTTTGGGTACGTAAGCGGGCGAGCGGGGGCGCCCGGGCGGGACAGCCGTGTTGCGATGGCGGACGGGGCCGCGCATAGTTGCGCTGCGGAAGACGCTGGAGCCAAGGGTGGGGAGATGGCCGGGCAGGAGTGGGGAGATGGCCGGGCAAGGGACGGACATGCATCCGCACGGCGCTGACCGACTGTGCGAGGCCGCAGACCGGGTGTACTCCCGGGCCGTGCGGCGCGGCCGTGTGCCGCGCGAGGACGCGGAATCGGTGCCCTGTCTGGTCGAGTTGGCGCTGCTGCATCCCGACCCCGACGACATGGGGTGGCTGGTGCCGACCTCGCCGCAGGAGGTCATGACGCGGCTGCTGCGGGGGGTGTACGAGGAGGTCAGCGCGAGCCAGGCGCGGGTGGGCGACGCGGTGTCCGCATTCGAGTGGTACGCGGGGCTCGGCGGGCGCGTCCAGGCGTCGCCCGAAGGCGTGGCGATCCGCGTACTCGACGGGCTGCCGCGCATCCGGGCCGCCATGGACAAGGCGACCGAGGAGTGCACGACCGAGGTCCTGACCGTGCAGCCGGGCGGCATCCGCCGCGAGGACGAACTCTCCGAAGGCCTGCACCGCGCACTGGAGATGTGCCGACGCGGCGTCCGCATGCGCGACCTGTACACGCACGTCGCCCGCCACGGCCAGGGCCTGCACAACTACATGGAACTGATGGGCGACGCGGCCGAGGCCCGTACGTTGGATGAGGTCGTGGAACGGCTCATCCTCTTCGACGGCAAGGTCGCCTTCATCCCGGCGAACTCCGACCGCACGATAGCGCTGGAGCTGCGGCACCCGGCGCTGGTGGACTACTTGGTGACGGTCTTCGAGCGGTTGTGGCGCCTGGCGATCCCGCTGACGTCTCCGCTCCCCTCGACCGGCATCGAGGGCATCACGCACCGGGAGCGTTCCATCGCGGCGCTGCTGGCGGAGGGCCACCAGGACGCGGTCGTCGCGGAACGCCTGGGCATCAGCGTCCGCACCTGCCGGGCCCACATCGCCCGCCTCTCGGAGACCCTGGGCGCCGCGAGCCGCACGCAGTTGGGCGTCCGCATCGCCCAGGCGGGCCTGGACGGCCCTCCCCGCTCACCGGAGCTCGAGTCGGTCACTCTTCCGGTTCCGGGGATTGTTCCGGCCCGTCGTCCTGTCGCTGATCCAGAATCCCCGACTGGCCGATGAGGTAGCCGAGTTGGGCTCGGCTGTCGCTGCCGAGGGTGGCGGCGAGTTTGGCTATGTGGACTCGGGCGGTGCGGATGTTCATGCCGAGGCGTTCGGCGATGACGGTGTCGGTGTGGCCTTCGATGAGGAGGCCTGCGATGGCGCGTTGGCGGGGGGTGATGCCGTTCAGGGTGGGTTGGGTGACGGCTTGGGGGTACATGGGGGTGGCCAGGTGCCAGAGGCGGTCGAAGGTGGTGGCGAGGTAGGTGACCACGGCCGGGTGGCGGACCTCGACAGCCATCGTGCGGTCCGCGTTCGCGGGGATGAAGGCCACGGTCCGGTCGAGGATGACGAGGCGGTCGGTGACTTCGTCGAGGGTGCGAACCTCGACGTCGCCGTCCAGGTTCTCGTAGTGGGCGAGTACCGCGGGGTCGTGGCGGGATGTGTGCTGGTACAGGGTGCGCATGCGGCAGCCGCGGGAGAGCATCTCCTGTTCCAGCAGCAACGCGGCTGCCAGGACCGGAACGGGACGTTTTCCGCCGGGCTGGACGGTGAGAACCTCTTGGGAGGACGCAGCCATGGCCCGGGCGATCGCGGCTTGGATTCGCTCGAAGCCGCTCAGCACGGTGTTCGTCTGCGCGCCCGCGGACGATGCCTGCCCGGCGTCCAGGGCCATGAGCGGCTCGAAGGCCTCCGCCAGACGTGCCTCGCGCTGTCGCTGCCGGGTGATGTCCTCGGCGGTGGCGCGCAGGAGCCGGGGCAGGGCCACGGCGGGGGCTAGGGGACGCAGCCACCGCATGTGCTCGATGTCCGGCTGGAGCAGGCCGGAGTCGATCAGGCAGGGAGCGGGCTCGGCCTCCTGCTGCGTGACACGGCCCTCGCGCAACGCGCGGGCGTACAGGTCCAGGCCCGCCTCGCACAGCTCGCCGGCTCTGTGCCCGTGCGCCCCGCTGGTCACCTGTCTCTCTCTTCCCTCGCCATTCAGTGATCCTGCTCCAGCATCCCCGACTGAGCTATGAGAAAGCCGAGTTGGGCCCGGCTGCCGCTGCCGAGGGCGGTGGCCAGCTTGGCTATGTGGGCGCGGCAGGTGCGGACGTTCATGCCGAGGCGGCGGGCTATTGCCTCGTCGACGTGGCCTTCGACGAGGAGTTTGGCTATGGAGTGCTGGATGTCGGTGATGCCGTCTGGGTCGGTCTCATAGGGAGTACCCGCTGTCAGCGGTACCGCGCGACCCCACATGAACTCGAAGACCTTGACCAAGTAGCGGACGAGACCTGGATGACGGAGTTCCAGGGCCACCTGCCGGTCGTCGCGGATGGGGATGAAAGCGACGGTCTCGTCGCAGATGATGAGGCGTTCGACGAGTTCGTCGATGGTGCGGTACTCGACCTTGCCGTCGGTGAACCGGTCCACGTAGGCCAGCCGGTCGGGACTGTACCTGGCAGTGTGCTGGTAGAGGGTCCGGATCCGCACCCCGCGTTCGATCAGAGGCTTGTCGCGTTCCAGTGCCTCGAGGAGCCTGTTCTCGGGGCTGCGGCGGCCGCCCGGCTGGACCGCGAGCACCTCGGTGTGGCACTGGGCGGTCGCCAGGTCGAGCGCCGCGTTGATGCGGTCGAGACCCTCCAGCACGGTGATCGAGTGTGTGGGGGCGGTTTCCTGAGCACTGAGGGCCATGAACGGCTCGAAGACCTCGGCGAGTGCGATTGACTGCCGCCGGTTCTCGCTGATCTCGCGCTCTATGGGATTGAGCCGCTGGGCCAGCGCGATCGACGGCGGAACGGGGCGCAACCAGGTCGCGTCGTCGGGATCGGGGTGAAGAAAGGCGAACTCCATCAGGCAGGGAGCGGGCTCGACGTCTGCCCGCAGGATGCGCCCTGTACGCAGGGCATTCGCATAGAGGCGGCTTCCCTCCTCACACAGTTCGGTCACCGCATGGGGATGTGTCGCCTTAGTCCCATTTGTAGCCAAATCTCCACCCCCCAGGGTCCTGAACATGCAGGAACATGATGCACCGATTGTGTGGCCATGACGTGCCTGAATGAGCCATCGTCTTACTCGACGGGGGAAGAGGGACCTTCAAGTGAGGACGAAGCCGACTATGCGTAAGAGAATGCTTCGCTCGGTGTTGGTCGCCGCCTTCTCCGCCGTTGTGGCCTTCGGAGCACTGGCCGGCCTCTCTGGCGCGAAGAGCGACGCGCACGACACGGGTGGCGCTCAGTCCGTGGCCGCCGAGACCGTCAGCGACGAAACGCCGGCCTTCCCCCTTGACACCAGGTGGGACTGACCGCAATGACCACACCTCCAGACGACCGTTCATTCCGCCGAGAAATGGCCACCGCCTACCGCTCCGGCTGGCACTTCATCGACCTGGCCACCGCCATCCCCCACAGCGGTGACTCGTTGATGGTGACCGTATTCGGGGAGCCTGTCGTCGTCACCCGGGACGAGGACGACGACGTACGGGCGTACCGATGTCTGCGACGGCCTCGGGGGGCGCCGCAGCCAGTGCGATGTGCCATTCGGTACGGAATGATCTTTGTGAACCTCGACCAGCGTGACCACCAGCTGGTCGAGCCGGAAGCCCCGGACGTGCAGACCATCTCAGCCACCCCCCGCAGTGCCTGACGCGATTCCCCCGTCGTAGTAGATCGCGCAGGTACTTCCCCCCGCAGCGGGGGGGGGGGGGGGGGGGGGGGGGGGGGGGGGGGGGGGGGGGGGGGGGGGGGGGGGGGGGGGGGGGGGGGGGGGGGGGGGGGGGGGGGG
>NZ_JBVHXR010000026.1:68163-112773 GCF_055569295.1 Streptomyces sp. NPDC029292 | reverse complement strand
GGCTCCACACCTACAATCACCACCGCGGACACACCGCGCTCAAGGGCCAACCACCCGCCAGCCGCGTCCCCAACCTCACGGGTCAGTACAGCTAGCCAACAGCCACCGGACCGCGCCAGCCGACAGCCGCGGGACCGCGCTGACCGACAGCCGCGGGACCGCGCTAACTGACACCCGCGTCAACAAGTCCCTGCACGGGGGTTCACCACGGAACTACCCGTCAGTACATTGACGCCATGTCTAACACGCGGACCGGGCTCCCCCAGCCCCTCGACTCCGAGCGGATACCGCTCAAGGCACGGAAGGTGTCGTTCTCCTGGGAGGACACACCGTTGCACTGGGTGCCGGGGGATCCGTTCACCACGCACACCATCAATGTGCTGCATCTGCTGCTGCCGGCCGGTGAGCGCTGGTTCGTGCACGTCTACAAGCAGGTACTGCCGCACATCCGGGACGAGCGGCTGCGCCAGGACGTCATCGGGTTCATCGGCCAGGAGGCCATGCACTCCCAGGCGCACGACGAGGTGCTGCCGCACCTCAAGGAGCTCGGGCTCGACCCGACGCCGTACACCGCGCAGGTCGACTGGCTCTTCGAGAAGCTCCTCGGCGACCGCACACTGCCGCCGGGCAAGGCCCGGAAGTGGTGGCTGATGGAGCGGGTCGCCATCATCGCGGCGATCGAGCACTACACCGCCTTCCTCGGCAACTGGGTGCTGAACGCCGACGAGTTGGACCGCCGCGGGGCCGATCCGACCATGCTGGACCTGCTGCGCTGGCACGGGGCCGAGGAGGTCGAGCACCGGTCGGTGGCGTTCGAGCTGTTCATGCATCTCGACGGGAGCTACCGGCGGCGCGCGCGGACCTGGGCGACCGCGTTCACGGCTCTCGTCTTCCTGTGGCAGCGCGGGGCGCGGTTCTTCATGGAGAACGACCCGACGCTGACTGCGGGCAGGGCGAGCTTCAAGGACTTCTATGTGAGCGGGAAGCAGGGCGTGCTGCCGGCCACCGGGGACATGCTCAAGTCCATCCCCCGCTATCTCAGCCGCGCCTATCACCCCTCCCAGGAGGGCTCCACCGAACAGGCCGTCGCCTATCTCGCCTCCTCCCCCGCGGCGACCGCGGCGGAACGGGGGGCGGTGTGATGCCCCGGCTGCGGACCGTCGTGGCCGTCGCCGGTGCGGCCCTGCTCGTCAAGCGCGCGCTGCGCCGCCGGATCGAGGCCTCGCCGCTGTGGCCACTGCCCGCCCTGGAGAACCCGGTCTCCGGCCGGCCGCGTTCCCGCGCACTTCGGCTGCTGGTCACCGGGCACGAGCGAGTCGCCGACGATGTCGTACAACTGCGCCTGGAAGGACGGAACTTGCCGCGCTGGGAGCCGGGCGCGCATCTCGATCTGGTGCTGCCGTCGGGGCTCGTGCGGCAGTACTCGCTGTGCGGGGACCCGGAGGACACCTCGTCGTACACCGTGGCCACACGGCTGGTCGAGGGTGGGCGCGGCGGGTCGCGCGAGGTGCACGAGCAGCTGCGGGAGGGCATGGAGGTCGAGGTGCGCGGGCCGCGCAATCGCTTCCCGCTCGCGCCCGCGCCGTCGTACGTCTTCGTCGCGGGCGGCATCGGCATCACTCCCCTGCTGCCGATGCTCCGATCGCTCCAAGAGGGCGTGGACTGGCGGCTGCTGTACGGAGGGCGGACGCGCGCCTCGATGCCGTTCCTCGAGGAGATCGAGAAGCTGGGCGGCGGCCGGGTCACCGTCGTCACCGAGGACGAGGACGGGCGGCCGGACCTCGACGCGCTGTTCACGGACGTCGCCGAGGGCGCGGCGGTCTACTGCTGCGGTCCGGAGGGGCTGATGACGGCGGTCGAGGCGCGCCTCCCGGACGGGGCGACCCTTCACCTGGAGCGCTTCACTCCCCCTGCGTCCGGCGAGGGCAACGGCGCCTTCGAGGTCGAACTGCGCCGCAGCGGACGTACCGTGCACGTCCCCGCCGACTCCACCGTCCTCGCCGCCGTCCGCGCGGAGCTGCCGGGCACCGTGTACTCCTGCGAGCAGGGATTCTGCGGGACCTGCCAACAGCGGGTACTGGAAGGAGAGATCGAGCACCGGGACGAACTGCTCACGGATGCGGAGCGTGGTGACTCAATGCTGATCTGTGTATCGCGGGCGCGAGGTGAGAGAATCGTGTTGGACATGTGAATGATCCTGGCCGGACCCGTCCCTTCCGGGCCGGATCCGATCGGTAAGGTGTTCGCATGACAACCGGGGTACGCCGCAGGATGGGTGTCGAGGAGCGGCGGCAGCAGTTGATCGGCGTCGCCCTCGAACTCTTCAGCCGACGCTCGCCCGACGAGGTCTCCATCGACGAGATAGCCTCGGCCGCGGGTATCTCGCGGCCGCTGGTCTACCACTACTTTCCCGGCAAACTCAGCCTGTACGAGGCGGCGTTGCAGCGCGCGGCCGACGATCTCGCGGGCCGCTTCATGGAGGCCGCGGAGGGGCCGCTGGGGGCGCGGCTGCTGCGGGTGATGCGCCGCTTCTTCGACTTCGTGGACGACCACGGGCCCGGTTTCTCGGCGCTGATGCGGGGCGGCCCCGCGGTCGGCTCGTCCGCCACCAACGCCCTGATCGACGCCGTGCGGCAGGCCGCGTACGTTCAGATCCTTTCGCATCTGAAGGTCGAGAACCCGCCCGCCCGCCTTGAACTGATGATCCGGTCATGGATCTCGCTCGCCGAGTCGACGGCGCTGATCTGGCTGGACGGGCGACGGATTCCGCGCGGCGAGCTGGAGCTGCAGCTCGTGCACGACTTCGCGGCGCTGGCGGCGGTCAGTGCCTCGTACGACGACGAGGTGGGCGCGCTGCTGCGCACGGTACTCACGGACGAGCCGGGCGACGGGCCGTTCAGTGACCTCGTCGTCCGGCTGATCTCGCTGGCCTCGCCCCCGGCGGCGTAACCCGGTGTTCGCCACCTACCGGCTCGACCGGACAGAGCCGGACCGAGTGGCCCGCACCCTGTCCGCGTGGTCGGTCACCGGCAAGGCCACCATCGCGGCCATGACCGGGCTGTGGGGCCTGCCGGCCGGCCTCACCGGCCCCCGCACCGCGATCGCGATCGCCGGTCTCCTCATGCCGGCGACCCCGCTCCTGCTCCCCGGCATGAGCGAGGTCCCCGTCCTGAGCGGGTCCGACTAAGCGGCTCCGGGAACGCACCCGTACTTCCCCGGAGCCGCTTAGGACTCGAACTTCCGGTACGACGGGTCGAGGTCGCGCACCTCGGCGGACGCGTGCAGCTCCAGTCCCTCGGACGGCTTCACATACGTCTTCAGCAGTTCCAGTACGGCCTCGGTCAGTTTCACCTTGGTCTCGTCGGTCCGCCCGGCCAGCAGACCGAGCGTGACGTGGACGATGGCGTGCCCGCTGACGTCGGCGCCGACCACGGCGTCCTCGGTCCGCCGGAACTGCGTCTTGCACGCACCGATCTTCGCGGCCGCCGTCTCGACCACCTCCGCGTGCAGCGCCAGCGCGAACCCGCGCCGGTCGAAGGCGTCCTCGAGCGGTGCGGAGTAGTCGACGGTGATCTGCGGCATGGGCGCACTCCTGTTCTAGGCAACTCCTCGTCACCCTAGTCGCCGCGCGAGCACGCCACCCGGCCTCAGCGCAAGCACCGTCACCTCAGCCTCGGTGCAAACACCGTCACCCCAGCCTCAGCGCAAGCAGCGCGATGTCGTCCTCCCGGTCCCGGCCGAAGCAGTCGAGCAGGGTGTCGCAGAGGGCCGCGGTGCCGGGCGGGGCGGCGGCGGCCGCGGTGCGCAGGTGTTCCAGGGAGAGGGCGAGGTCCGTGCCGCGGGTCTCGATGAGGCCGTCGGTGACCATGAGGAGCCGGTCCGTGGGCAGCAGGATCGCGTCGGTGGGCGCCGGGCGGTCCAGGCCGAGGCCGAGCAGCGGGCCGTGCGCCTCGGCGTAGTCGGCGGTGCCGTCGTCGCCGACGATCAGCGGCGGGATGTGGCCCGCGTTGGCGATGCGGATGCGCCCGGTCGCCGGGTCGACCAGGGTCAGGCAGACGGTGGCCGTGAGGTCGGGATGGTAGTGCTGGAGCATCTGGTCGAGCCGCCCGGCCAGCGCTTCGGGATCCGGGTCCTCGACGCAGTAGGCGCGCAGCGCGTGCCGGATCTCGACCATGACGGTGGCCGCGTCCAGTGAGTGCCCGACGACGTCACCGACCGCGGTGAGCAGCCCGACCGGGGTGCGCAGCGCCGCGTAGAAGTCGCCGCCGATCTCGGTCTGCCGGGAGGCGGGCACATACCGGACGACGACGTCCACGCCCGGCAGCCCAAGCAGCTTCTGGGGCAGGAAACTGTGTTGCAGGGTCAGCGCGACATGGCGCTCCACCTGGTACATGAGCAGCGGCTCCGCGGCCAGTGCGGTGGCCTGGGCGAGCCGGGCCACCAGGGCGTCGGTCTCCGCCGTCCCGTCGTGCGCGGGGGTGGCGAGGCACACCGGTGTCTTGCCGTCGTGGGTCTGGGCCAGCACCAGTCGCGCGTCCTCGGGCGCGCCGGCCGTGAAGAAACCCGCGGGCCACAGCGGGGCGGGCACGACGGTGCTGCGCACCCCGGTGTGCCCCACCGTGATCTGCCGGATCAGCCGGGCCACGGCCTGGTGCGCGCCGAGGTCCGGCAGCGCCGCCCGCGCCCTGCGCCGGGACATTCCCCGGTACAGCTCACCGTCCTCGGCGAGCAGGAAGACGGCGGACGGTCCGCCGGTGAGCCGCGCGGTGCCTTCGGCGGCCGCGTGGGCGAGTTCGTCGAGGCAGCGCGCGGCCTGTACGTGGACGATCGTCTCGGAGAGCAGCGTCAGACGCCGTGCGAGCGCCTCGGCTCCCGAGCGCACCCGGGCGCCGCGCACCGCGGCCCGTACGACTGCCTGGATCTCCTCGGGTTCCGCGGGCACCGACAGATACGCCTCGCCGCCCGCGTCCAGGCCGCGGCAACGGTAGCCGGGGCCGGTGGAGGCGGCGGAGAAGTGCACGACGGGCAGGGCGGCCGTGGGCGGCTGTGCCTTCAGCCTGCGGCACAGCTCGAAACCGTTCATGTCCGGCAGTCCGACGTCCACCAGCGCCACATCGGGCAGGACGCCCGCGCGCAGCCGTACGTCGAGTTCGACGAGCGCCTCACCGGCGGTGGCGACGGGGACGACGCTATGTCCGGCGCGCCGCAGCACGGCGCCCATCGCATAGCGGCTGGCGGTCACGTCGTCGACCACCAGCACGGTGGAGTCTGCGTCCTTGCCGTCCATGAGAACAGCCCCTCGGGGCACGGATGATGGGGCAGACCCCCAGGTTCCGGGCCTGCCCCACCAAGCTAGTCCGCTACCGAGCGGCCCGGGAGAATACCGCGACAGTACGCCCCGGAACGGCGAACGTGCCCGATTTCTCCTCGTAGGACGAGGACTTGACGATAGAGTCCGCGCCCGCCGCCTGCACCGGATGCAGCGCGTACGCCGTCCCGGCCAGGGCGCCGATCGCCTGCTCCTGCCGCTCGGGCGTCGCGTTGAAGACGACGACGAGGTCCCCGAGCTCCATCGTGATCACACCGGGCGTCTCGTCCTTCCCGGACAGCGGGAAGGAGAGCTTCGACTGCACCTGGTCGGCCGTGCCGAGTCCGAAGACGCTCTCGGTGGTACGGATCTTCAGCAGGTCCTGGTACGCGGCCGAGCTGCCCTCGATCTGGTCGCAGCCCACCTTGACGGACGTCAACAGCGGGGTGGCGTACGGCCACTTGGACGCGTTGTCGGCCGCCATCGGCAGCCCGCGCCCGAAGCCGTTGCCGTCCTGGCAGTTCCAGTGGATGGCGTTGAACCAGTCCCCGCTGTCGAACGAATTGCGGTCGAGGGACTTGGAGCGCAGCAGGTCGGATCCGGCCTGGGAGAGGGACGGTCCCTGCGAGAGGGTGGCCGTCGCCATGGCGAGGACCTGCATACGGGCCCGGTCACCCGCGCTCGTCGTCGCGGGCAGCTTGTAGGTGAGCGCGTCGTACAACGACTCGTTGTCGTGCGCGTCGGCGTACGCGAGGGCGTCACCGGGCGCATCCGCGTATCCGGCGGCCTGGCCGTTGTAGTCGACCTCGGAGCCCTTGACCTCCTTGCCGTCGCTGTCGGTGAAGTGGTACTTGGCGAGGTTGCCGGTCAGACCGACCTTGATGAGGTCCTGGTAGTGCAGCAGCCGGGCCTTCTGCTCGGCCGACGTGCCGTTGGACGTCGAGGAGTTGGGGTCGGTGTAGAGACCGGACGCGAACCCCTGGACGCCCGGGTCGCTGTCGAACGGGCCGCCGCCGCGTACGGCGTCGCGCGCCCGGTCGGAGAAGGTCGCGATGCCGGTACCGGCCATGTTCTTCTGGGTGGCCTGCACGAAGCGGGCGTCGTCGGCGACCTCGCCGAAGTTCCAGCCCTCGCCGTACAGGATGATCTTCTTGCCGTCGACGCCGTCCTTTTCGAGGGTGAGGGCGTCGAGGGCCTTCCTGACCGCGAGGATGTTGGCCTTGGGGTGGTGACCCATGAGGTCGAAGCGGAAGCCGTCGACCTTGTACTCCTTGGCCCAGGTGACGATGGAGTCCACGACCAATTTGCCCATCATCGAGTTTTCTGTGGCCGTATTCGCGCAACATGTCGAGTTGGCCACGGAGCCGTCCGCGAGGAGCCGCTGGTAGTAGCCGGGCACGACCTTGTCGAGCACACTCGTGTCGGCCTGACCGCTGGCCGCGGTGTGGTTGTAGACCACGTCCATGACGACCCGCAGGCCGTCCTCGTTCAGCGACTTGACCATCTTGCGGAACTCGACCGTGCGCTCGGTGCCGTCGGGGTCCGTGGCGTACGAGCCCTCCGGGACCGTGTAGTGGTACGGGTCGTAGCCCCAGTTGTACGCGTCCTTCGCGGCGATCTTCGCGACGCACTCCTGCTGCTTCTCGGAGTCGGCCGCGTACGAGGCGAGGTCGCAGTCGGTGGTCGCCTGGTCGGACTTCTTCTCGGGGATGGTGGCGATGTCGAACGCGGGCAGCAGGTGCACGTACGACGTACCGGACTTGGCCAGCTGCTTGAGGTGCTTGGACCCGTCGCTGTCCTTGTCGGTGAAGGCGAGGTACGTGCCCTTGTCCTTCGCGGGAACGGTCTCGTCCGCCACCGAGAAGTCCCGGATGTGCAGCTCCTGGATCTGGGCGTCCTTCAGCGCCACTGCCTTGGGCTTCTGGAGGGTCGACCAGCCGCTCGGGGCAAGGGACTTGGCGTCCAGGTCGACGACCAGGCTGCGCTCCGAGTCGGCCGTGAGAGCCACCGAGTACGGGTCGGTGACCTTGTTGGTGACGACCTTCTGGACGGTCGGCGCCCACACCTTGACGACGTACCGGTAGGGCTTGTTCGTCCAGGACTTCTTGCCCGTGACGGACCAGACCCCGGTGGTGTCGTTCCGCTTCATGGCCACCGTGGAGCCGTCGAGTTCCAGGGACACGCTCTGTGCGGTGGGCGCCCAGACGGCCAGCGTGGGACGGCCGTTGTGGAAGGTCGGACCCAGGTCCGCCTTCGTCGCGTCGTACACATCGTCCAGTACGCCGGCGATCTGCACGCCCGTCGCCGCGAGCACCGCGCCGTTGGCGGCCCGCTGCGAGGCGACGATCTGGCCGCTCAGTGCTTCTCTCACCCGGTCGCGGTCACGCGGGTCGACGGACCAGGCGGTGTAGTCCTTGAGGTGCGGGAACTTCTCCTTCTGGGCGTCGGTGAGGCTGGTCTTGGTCAGCCGCAGCCAGCGCTCGTCGTCGCTGGTCAGCGTCCCGTCCTTGACCGCGATCGAGCCATCGCGGGAGTACAGCAGCTGGGTGGACGCGGCGGCGTCGGACCCGTTCCAGGCGACCGTGTTCCGGTCGATCCAGACCGCCTTGGAGGTGGTCAGGTCGAGTGCGGCCGCGCTGCCCGCGGGCTGCGGGAGCAGGTAGTTCTCCTGGCCGTTCAACAGCCACACCTCGTGGCCGTTGGCCGAGAGGTCGAGCGACTGATCGGTGGAGAGGTCCTTGTCGTCGCCCTTGTGGATGATGTAGCTGAGGCTGGTGGCACCCTCGGCGAGCGGCACCTCGAAGACAGCGCCATAGGCGTCAGTCTTCACCGGCTCAAGGGGCTTCGACCAGTCCGTGGGCGTCGCGGCGCCGGTCCAGACGTGCAGACCCCAGCCGGTGTAGTCGCCGTCGGCGCGGTGATAGTGGATGACCGCCTTGGTCGTGTCCTGCGCCGGGTAGTCGGCCGTCGGCTTCTCGGTGAGGACGGCTTCCTTGCCCTGCTCGACCCAGACCTCGCCGGTCTTGGTGACGTCGATGGTGCGGTCGGCGGAGACGTCCTTGTTGCCGTCCTTGTCGATGACGAGGAAGCCGACACTGGAGGCGCCCGGCTTCAGCTTGACGTAGGCGAAGGCTCCGTAGGCGTCGCGGCCGATGAAGTCGTGGCCCGCGGGCCAGGTCGTCGACTCACCGTCGGCGAGGTCGCCCCAGGCGTACAGCCGCCAGTCGGTGTAGTCGCCGTCGGTGCGCTTGTAGTGGACGATCGCGTAGTCGCGCGAGGAGGCCGTGGGGACTTCCTCGGCGGGCGGGGTGCCACTCGTACTGGCGGCCGTCGCGCCGACCGTACGCCCACCTGAGTCGATCACAACTGCCTTGTAGCGCAAAGCGGTTCCGGCCGGTACGTCCTTTCCGATGGCCTGGGTGACCTTGTACGGGGCATGGTCGGCGGAGCCGAGGGTCTGCCACTTGCCGTTGCCGACCTGGGCGGCGAAGACGACGCGGTTCAGCTGACCGCCGTCGACGTCGGCCGACAGCTCGACGGTGCCGGTGGCGCCCTCGGAGGGGGCCTTGAGAGTGAGCGTCGGCTTCGACGCCGGGTCGCCGAGCCTGCCCGCCGCCTTGAAGACGACCGACGAACCGGCCGGGACGGTGACGGTGACCTTCTTGTCGGCGCCGCTCGCCAGGTCGGAAGACGTCCCGTAGATACCTCGGAACTTCATGTCCGCCGAACCCGTCGCGAAGGTCGCCGTCTTCGCCTCGTCGGCGTTGTTCACGGCGACCACGTACTCGGTGCCGGTCTTCGCGTCCGTACGGGAGAAGGCGTACACACCGGCGCCGTCGGCGGCGTACCGCTCCGTCTGGACGCCGTCCGCGAGGGCGGGGTTGTCCTTGCGGAGCTTGGAGAGAGCACTGATCTGCTCGTAGAGCGGTGCACTCGTGTCGTAGGCGTCGCTCGCGTGCGTGCGGTCGGTGCCGATCTCGTCGTCGTCGAGGTAGTCGGCGACCTTGGAGGCGAACATCGTCTGGCGGGCGTCCTTGTCGCCGCCCGCGCCGGTGAAGCCCTGCTCGTCGCCGTAGTAGACGACGGGGTTGCCACGGCTGAGGAACATCAGCTCGTTGGCGAGCTCGTCCTTCTTCAGCAGCTCCGCGTCGGTCGCCTTCGGGTTGTCCTGATTCAGGAAGTATCCGATGCGGCCCATGTCGTGGTTGCCGAGGAAGGTGACCTGCTCGTACGCGTTGGCCTTGTCCGTCGTGTACTTGTAGTCGTCACCGAAGACGGACGCCAGCTTCTGCGCGCTGCCGCCCTGGGAGGCGTACTGGCGGGCCGCCTCCTGGAAGGGGAAGTCGAGCGTGGAGTCGAGGCGGCCCTGGGTGACGTACGGCGAAGTGATCGACGTGTCGGCGGAGTAGACCTCGCCGAACATGAAGAAGTTCTTGCGCCCGTGCTGAGCTGCGTACGCGTCGAGCGCGGTCGCCCACTGCGTCCAGAACTCCATGTTCACGTGCTTCACGGTGTCGATCCGGAAGCCGTCGATGTCGAAGTCCCTGACCCACTTCTCGTAGATCTTCTCCATGCCCTTGACGACCTCGGGACGCTCGGTCCACAAGTCGTCGAGGCCGGAGAAGTCGCCGTACGTGGTGGACTCACCGGCGTACGTGGAGTCGCCGCGGTTGTGGTACATCGTCGTGTCGTTGAGCCACGACGGGACCTTGGTGTTCTTCTTCGCGGCCGACACGGTCGGCGTACGGGCGAAGGAGTCGTTGTCGACCGCCGGGAAGCTCTTCGTGCCGTCCGCGTAGTCCGCGTCGTCGAAGGGTTCGCCGTCCTTGGTCAGGTAGGGGAAGGCGCCCTTGGAGAGGTAGTCGTAGGACTTCTCCTCGTAGTCGACGACGTCCGCCGTGTGGTTGGTGATGACGTCGAAGAAGACCTTCATGCCCTTGGCGTGGGCCTTGGAGATCAGGGTCTCCAGGTCGTTGTTGGTGCCGAAGTGCGGGTCGACCTGGGTGAAGTCGGTGATCCAGTAGCCGTGGTAGCCGGCCGAGGCGTTGTCGCCGGTGCCCTGTACGGGCTGGTTCTTGAAGATCGGCGCCATCCAGATGGCGGTGGTGCCGAGGTCCTTGATGTAGTCGAGCTTCTGGGTCAGGCCCTTGAGGTCGCCGCCCTGGTAGAAGCCCTTGTCGGTGGGGTCGTAGCCGGTCGACAGGCGTGAGCCGGTCAGCCCGCCCTCGTCGTTGGAGGTGTCGCCGTTGGCGAAGCGGTCCGGCATCACGAAGTAGAACTGCTCGCGGGTGTCGTCGTGCCGGGACGATTCGGCGGCGAGCTTCGCGTCGGACGGGGGCGCGGGCGGGGTCGCGGCGCGGGCCGCGACGGGCTGGATGAACGCTGCCGCGAGGGCGGCTACGGCCACCGCCGCGATCCGTCTGCGCTGGGTGCGGCGCGCCCAGGGCGCCGGCCATCTCGGTATCACAGGCCTGAACTCCTTGCGATTACGGCTCGATTGGGGCCGACCTCAACGCTGCCGTGCGGCAACGGTGCCGGGCGCCGGCGCGACCGTATCGCTTACGCAAGGTTTACAGCAAGAGGCTTGCAATTCACAGCAAGAACTTTCAGCAGCGATCTTGACGCGCCCTTCTCAACTGCCCCACGCTCACGACTTGTTGAATCCACAACCCCCTATTTCGGAGCCGCTCATGTCCAGACAACGACCACCCGGTGTCCTGCGCCGCACGGCGAGCCTCGCCGCCGCGGGCGCCCTCGCGCTCGCCGGGGCGATAGCCCTGCCCGCCGCCCCCGCGCAGGCCGACACCACCGCTTCCGGCGACGTGATCGCCAACCTGTGGGAGTGGAACTGGGACTCGATCGCGTCCGAGTGCACGGACGTGCTCGGCCCGGCCGGGTACGGCGCGGTGCAGGTCGCGCCGCCCGCCGAGTCCCTCAAGCAGTCCAGCTACTACTGGTGGGACGTCTACCAGCCGTACTCATACAACTTGAACAGCCGTTTCGGGACGGCGGCCGAGTTCGCGAGCATGGTCACCGCGTGTCACACGGCGGGCATCAAGGTCTACACGGACGCGGTCATCAACCACACCGCGGCCCAGACCGGCACCGGCTACAACGGCACCACCATCACCAACAAGTACGACACCCCGGACTGGGACGCCGGTGACTACCACCAGTCGGACGACTGCTCCGACTCGGATCTGATCATCGACGACTACTCCAACCTCTCCGAGGTCCAGAACTGCGAGCTGCTCGGCCTGCCCGACCTGGAGACCGAGAACGACAGCGTCCGCTCGGGCATCGCGTCGTTCCTCAACAAGCAGATCGCGCTCGGCGTCGACGGCTTCCGCGTCGACGCGGCCAAGCACATCCCGACCGCCGACCTCCAGGCGATCGAGGCCAAGCTGACCGACACGACGTCCGGCGCGGACCCGTACGTCTTCCAGGAGATCTACCCGGGCTCGACCCCGGCGGCGAGCGACTACTACTCCTCCGGTGACGTCCTCGACTTCACCTACGCGAGCAAGATGAAGTCGGCCTTCCAGGGCAATGTCTCCGACCTGGAGTCCCTGTCCTCCTCCGGCATCCTGCCCGCCGCCAACTCGGTGTCCTTCGTGGCCAACCACGACACCGAGCGCAACGGCCTGCACATGAGCTACAAGGACGGCGACAGCTACCGGCTCGCCAACCTCTTCCAGCTCGCCTACAAGTGGTCCACGCCGACCATCTACTCCGGCTGGGAGTTCAGCACCAGCGACCAGGCCCCGCCGAACTCCAGCGGGTTCGTCACCGACACCGACTGCTCCAGCGGCGAGTGGTACTGCCTGGACCGTGACACCGCCGTCGTCGGCATGGTCGCCTGGCACAACGCCGCCGACAGCGCGGCCGTCTCCAACTGGTCGACCAAGTCCTCCAGCGTGATCGGCTTCGGCCGCAGCGGCGCGGGCTTCTTCGCGGTCAACAACGGCTCCAGTGACGCCACTTACACGTTTGCGACAGGGATGGCCGACGGCACGTACTCCAACGTGATCGACGGCGGCGCGACCACGGTCACCGTCTCGGGCGGCAGCGCGAGCATCACCGTCCCGGCGAAGGGCGCGGTCGCGTTCTACAACTCCGCCTACACCTGCACGGTGAGCTGCGAGGACACCGGCGATGACGACGACTCCACCTCGACGGTGAGCGCGACGTTCAACGAGTATGCGTCGACGGCGTCCGGCTCGAACGTGTACGTCGTCGGCTCGATCTCCGAGCTGGGCTCCTGGGACACGTCCAAGGCCGTCAAGCTCT
Source organism: Streptomyces sp. NPDC029292 (assembly GCF_055569295.1). Lineage (NCBI taxonomy): Bacteria > Bacillati > Actinomycetota > Actinomycetes > Kitasatosporales > Streptomycetaceae > Streptomyces > Streptomyces sp. NPDC029292. The sequence continues at coordinate 100,175 of NZ_JBVHXR010000026.1, read as the reverse complement.
CGTCCACCGGGTACCCGATCTGGTCCGGCGAGGTCAGCGTCCCGATCAACACGTCCTTCACCTACAAGTACATCAAGAAGGACTCCTCAGGGAACGTGACCTGGGAGTCCAACGCCAACAGATCGGTGACGACGTCGAGTTCGGCGGTCTCCTTCAACAACTCCTGGAACGTGGCGAGCGCCTCGGCGACCGACGTCACCTTCAACGAGTACGCCACCACCGCCTACGGCACCAACGTGTACGTCGTCGGGTCCATCGCCTCCCTCGGCTCCTGGGACACGGACGACGCGATCCCACTGTCGTCGGCTTCCTACCCGACGTGGAGCAAGCTGGTGATCGTCCCGCAGAGCACGGCCTTCACCTACAAGTACATCAAGAAGGACAGCTCCGGGAACGTGACGTGGGAGTCGGGCACGAACCGCTCGTACACGACGGGTACGTCGAGCGGCTACACGGCGAGTGACACCTGGAAGTAACCGCCTGAAGCCGAAGGCCCGGTCACCGTGGGAGCGGTGACCGGGCCTTCTTCTGTGCTCAGGAACTACGTACTCAGCAGCTGGACTTGCCCGAGTAGATCGCCAGCGCCGTGTTGGAGCCGAGGGTCGCCGTGAACTGGCCCGAGCTGTTCACCGTGACGCTCGTGTTGCTCTGGACGTCGCAGTACGTGCCCGCGGCGAGCGAGGTCGTGTACGTCCGGCTCAGCGAGGACGACTCGTGGTTGATGGCCACGAAGCCCTTGCTGCCGCGGCCGAAGGCGATGGCGTCCGCGCCGTTGTCCCACCAGTTGGTGACCGACTCACCACGGGTGGCGTTGCGGAAGGCCACCATGGACTCGATCTCCGGCCAGGCGTGCTGGCACTTCCAGCCGTCCTGCCAACAGGCGTTGACCGTCCCGTCGTTGGGCGGTCCCGCGTCCGTGTCGGACCACTCGTAGCCGGAGTTGATGTCCGGGGAGCCGTACGGGTACGCGAGCATGAAGACGTTCGCGAGCGTGTAGTTCGCCCCGTCCTTGTAGTTCAGGGTCGACCCGTTGCGCTCGGTGTCGTGGTTGTCGACGAAGACGGCGGACACGTCGCTGCTCATGAAGCCCCAGCCCGTGCCGAAGTTGCTGAGGTAGGCCAGGTTCTCGTTGTTGAAGACCTGCTTGAGGCTGGTCGCGTACCGGAACTCCTGGACGTCGCCGTTGCCCGTGTACTCGGTCGGCTGGACGGCCTCGCCCGAGCCGTAGATGACCTCCTGCTTCCAGTACACGGACGAATTGCTCAGCCGGGACTTGATGTTGGCGAGGTCGGTCGCGGGGATGTGCTTGGCCGCGTCGATGCGGAAGCCGTCGACGCCGTAGCCGAGGAGGGTGTTCATGTAACCGGCGATCGTTGCGCGGACGTACTCCTCGCCGGTGTCCAGGTCGGCGAGCCCGACGAGCTCGCAGTTCTGGACGTTGGTGCGGTTGGTGTAGTCGCTGATGGTGGCGGTGCAGTCGTCCATGTCGTACGAGGAGTACAGGCCCGGGTAGTTGTACTTCGTGTACGAGGAGCCGCCCGTACCGGTGCCAGAACCGGCCGACATGTGGTTGATCACCGTGTCCGCCACGACCTTCACGCCTGCCGCGTGACACGTGCTGACCATGTTCTGGAAGGCGGTGGCGTCACCGAGCCGCCCGGCGATCTTGTAGCTCACCGGCTGGTACGAGGTCCACCACTGCGAGCCCTGTATGTGCTCGGCGGGCGGGGACACCTGGACGTAGCCGTAGCCGGCCGGGCCCAGGGTGTTGGTGCATTCCTTGGCGACCGAGTCGAATTTCCACTCGAAGAGGACGGCGGTGACGTCCTTGCTGCCGGGTGGGGACGCCTGCGCGACGCCCGTGGGGAGGGTCACCGAGGCCGCCAGGCCCGCCGCGAGGGCGAACGTGGCAGCCAGTGTTTTCCTGGCCATGTTCTCTCCTGCACATCCTTGTGCGGGTGGGGGGAAATACGGTGTGCGGGCCGGAGTTGTCCGATCTGGAACGGTTGCGCGATCAACAACGCCGAGCGTGAGCGGGAACGTATCTCTTGCAATCACGTTTCAGCAAGATGTCGTAAGAACTTTCAACGCGCGCCTTGACGCGGCCCGGTGGCCACGCCCACGCTCGCACCGCGGTCAACTTGCCTCTCATGCTCCTGAGTTGGCCGCACACCCGCACCTCCGTCGTCAGCAAGGAGTTGCAAGCCATGCGCTGGTTCAGATCCCGTGCCCTGCCCCTGGCCACGGCCGGGCTGCTGGCCCTGGGCGGAGCGGCCGTGCTGCCCGCTCCGGCCGCTCACGCCGCCGCGTCCGACACCGGTGTCCCCAACGGCGATGTGATCGCCAACCTCTGGGAATGGAACTGGAAGTCGGTCGCCTCCGAGTGCACCGACGTCCTCGACCCGGCCGGATACGGGGCAGTCCAAGTTGCTCCGCCCGCCGAGTCGCTCAAGCAGTCCACCTACTACTGGTGGGACGTCTACCAGCCGTACGCGTACAACCTGAACAGCCGGTTCGGCACGGCGACCGACTTCGCGACCATGGTCTCCACGTGTCATGCCGCGGGCATCAAGGTCTACACGGACGCGGTGATCAACCACACCGCCGCACAGACCGGCACCGGCTACAACGGCACGGTCATCACCAACAAGTACGACACCCCGGACTACGACCCGGCCGACAGCGACGACTGCACGACGACGATCTCGGACTGGTCCAACCGGTACCAGGTCCAGCACTGCGAGCTGCTCGGTCTGCCCGACCTGGACACCGCCGAGAGCGGCGTCCGCACGAAGATCATCGGATTCCTGAACCAGCAGATCGACCTGGGCGTCGACGGGTTCCGGGTCGACGCGGCCAAGCACATCGAGGCCGCCGACATGAGCGCCATCGTCGCCGGTCTGCACACGACGACGTCGGGCTCGGCGCCGTACATCACGCAGGAGATCTATCCCGGCACCCCGCCCTCGCTCGACGAGTACTACGGCACCGGTGACGTCCTGGACTTCACCTTCGCGTCGCAGATCAAGTCGCAGTTCCAGGGCGACATCGCCAACCTGTCCAGCTTCGGCAGCAGTTGGGGCCTCGCCACCGAGGCCAACTCCAACACCTTCGTCACCAACCACGACACCGAGCGCAACGGCTACTCGCTCAGCTACAAGGACGGCGACACGGCCGTGCTCGCCAACATCTTCCAGCTGGCCCGCGGTTACGGCAGGCCGTCCGTCTACTCCGGCTGGACCTTCAGCCAGAGCGACGAGGCGCCGCCGAACTCGGCCGGCTTCGTCACCGACACCAACTGTTCGAGCGGCTGGTACTGCCTCGACCGCAACACCGCGGTCTCGGGCATGATCGGCTGGCACAACGCGGCTTCCGGTTACTCCGTCGCCAACTGGCAGTCCCCCGCGTCCAATGTGATCGGCTTCAGCCGGGGCGGCGCCGGTTTCGTCGCCATCAACAACAGCTCCGGCGCGAACACGTACACGTACACCACCGGTCTCGCCGACGGGACGTACCCGAACGTGATCGACGGCGGCGCCACCTCCGTCACGGTCGCGAGCGGCAAGGCCACGCTGACCGTGCCGGCCAAGGGGGCGGTCGCCTTCTACGACCCGGACTACGTGTGCACGGTCAACTGCGACGGAGGAAGCGGTGGCGGCGGCTCCGGCACGGTCACCGCGACCTTCAACGAGTACGCGTCGACCACCACCGGCACCGATGTGTACGTGGTCGGCTCCGTCGCCGCGCTGGGCAGCTGGAACACGGCGAGCGCGGCGAAGCTCTCGTCGTCCGGCTACCCGATCTGGAAGACGGACGTCTCCGTGCCGCAGAACAGCACGATCGAGTACAAGTACATCAAGAAGGACAGCTCCGGGAACGTCACCTGGGAGTCCAACGCCAACAGAACGCTCACCACGGGCACTTCGGCGGTCGAGGCCGACAACTCCTGGAACGTGGCGAACGCGAACGCGACGGACGTGACCTTCGGCGTGACGGCGACGACCGACTACGGCACCAACGTGTACGTCGTCGGCTCGATCCCGTCACTCGGCTCCTGGAACACTGCCGACGCGATCCCGCTCTCCTCGGCGTCGTACCCGTACTGGGGCAGGCTCGTGATCGCGCCCAAGTCGACGTCGTTCGCGTACAAATACATCAAAAAGGACAGCTCGGGGAACGTGACCTGGGAGTCCGGCTCCAACCGCTCCTACAGCACCGGTTCGGGAGTGGGCTACAGCGTCAGCGACACCTGGCGCTGACCGAATCCACGCGGCCGCCGTTCGCCTCGCGCGTCGGCGGCCGCGGCACGTCAGTGGCGCGATGCCATGAGGGGGAGGCCCGTTGACAACGGGATTTCATGTACTGGGGCGGGTCCGGCTGCACGAAGCCACGGCCGGGAGCAAAGCCACGGCCGGGATCAGGGGCGGCAAACCCCGGGCCCTGCTGGTGACGCTGCTGCTGCAGACAGGCCGCTGCGTCTCGCTCGACACCATCCAGGAGGCCCTGTGGGACGGCGAACCGCCGCGCTCCGCGGTGGCCAACATCCGTACGCACGTCAGCGCGCTGCGCGCCGCGCTGGCCGGCACCGCACCGCTGGTCGGTCTCGACGGCGGCTATGTACTGAACGCGGCCGCCGAGGCCTGCGACCATCAGCGCTTCCTCGACACCTCGGCGGCGGGCCGGGCGGCGCTGCTCGCGGGCGACGCCGACCGGGCGACCCGGCTGCTCGGCTCCGCGCTCGCGCTGTGGGACGGCGACCGCGCTGCCGTCGGCGTCCCGCGGCACGGCCCGCTGGTCGGCGGGCTCGGGCATCTCGACGAAGAGCGGATGCGGGCCGTCGAGGACCTGGCCGAGGCACATCTGCGGGTGAGTGAGCCGCGGGCGGCGCTGCGCGACCTGACCGGTCTGCTGTCCTCCGCTCCGCTGCGCAGCCGGAGTTGGGCGCTGCGGATGCGGGCGCACCACCGGCTCGGCGAACTGGGCGAGGTGTCCGAGACGTACCGGACCGCGTCCGCGGTGTACCGGGAGGAGCTGGGGATCGCGCCGGACCGTGAACTGCTCGACCTCTACGAGGAGTTGACGGGAGGGCTGCCGAGGAGCGCGTGACGCCCCGCCCCGCGTCGCTCGAGTTCCGGCGATCGTCGCGAGGCGGGGCGCGTCAGCACATCATTGAGCGACCGTCAGGAACTGCAGCACTTACCGGTGTTGGTCCAGCTCGTGCAACTGCCGGTGCTGTCCCAGCACTGGCGGGTGTACTTCGCCTGGTAGGCCGGATAGGTCGTACAGGCGTTGGCGCACTTGGTGTCGGTCCACCAGGTGGCGTCGGCTGTGACTTTCGGGGCGAGCCTGTTCACCACGGCGTCCGCGAACCTCTGCAGCAAGGGGTACTCCTTTCCGCACCGGCCGCCCGTCGCGGCCGATTCGTCGAGCACCTTACGAGTGCCGCATACAGGGCACATTCCGGTCCGCGTGTATGTCCTCTGTATATCCGGCACCTAAGCTCCTCCGGCGTTCGCCAGAAGGGGGAAATGGTGTGGTGTACGCAGCGGTTGTGTGCCGGGCATTCATCGGAGTCGTGTTCGCGGTGTCGGCGCTCGGGAAATTGCGCGGGCGGGAGGCGTTCGAGGATTTCGTGACCGGCCTTGAGGCGATGCGGGTGGCGCCGTCGGGGTGGGTGCGGCCGGTCGCCGTGGTGGTGGCCGCCATGGAGGCCGCGGTGCCGGTGCTGCTCCTGCCGTCCGCGACGGCGGCGGCAGGCCTGGGGCTCGCCGCGCTTCTGCTGACCGCGTTCACCCTGGCCATCGCGGTGCTCCTGCGGCGCGGAACCGTCGCTTCCTGCCCGTGTTTCGGGGCCGCGCCGACCCCCTTCGGTGCCCGCCATCTCGTCCGCAACTCCGTTCTGCTGGTGGCCGGTGTGGCCGGTCTGGCGGCGGACGGAGGCTCCGGGCAGACGGGCGGTGTCCTGCTCGCCGTGCTCACCGGGGCGGTCCTGGCGAGCCTGGTGGTCAACCTGGACGAACTCATCGACCTTTTCGCGCTACAGGGTTAGGGGAATTGCATGACGCTTCTCGCCGCTGCCGTAATATTCGCGAGCGCCCTGGGACTGCTGAATCTGGTGCTCTCCTACGGGATCATCCGCAGACTCCGTTCGGAGAACCGGAGTTCGCCGACCGCGACTTTTCCGGTGACCGACGCCGACAGCCTGGGCAAGGTACTGGAGGAATTCGGCGCACGATCGGACGACGGCCGGGAGATATCGCCGCGCACCCTCGACGAAGGCACCATCGCCGCGTTCTTCGCCCCTGGCTGCGGGCCCTGTGCCGACCTGCTCCCCCACTTCGTGCAGACCGTCGCCCGCACCGGCCGCCCGGCCCACGAGGTACTCGCCGTCGTCGTCCCCGGCAAGGAGGGCTCGCAGGAGTACGCGGACCTGCTGAGCACGGTGGCCACGGTGGTGACGGGCGACGACGCGCGCACGGTCGAGGCGGCCTTCGGGGTGAACGCGTATCCGGTCGTGTGCCGCATCGATGGCGAGGGGCAACTCACCGCTCTGGCAAGGGACTTGCATGAGCTGGAACACCCGGTGACCGTATGACCGGCACGCCCGGTGACCACATGACCGACACACCCGGCGACGGTGTGCTCCGCGGCCCCCGAGGCCGCACCGCCGCCCTCCGTGCCGTCCTCACCCTCTCCCTGCGCGCCGCCCCGCTCCCCCTCCTCGGCATCGTGCTGGCCGCCCTGCTGACCGCCGCGCTCCCCGTGACGGCGGCCTGGCTGACCCGGGACATCCTGGACCGGCTGGCCGCCGCGCACGAGGGCACCCCGGACATGGCGGTCCCGGCCGTGACGCTGGCCGCCGTCGGCGTCACCGCGGCCGTGCTGCCGCACCTCGACCGGCTGCTGTGCGGTGAACTGGCCCGCTCTGTCGGCCTGTTGGCGCAGGACCGGCTGTATGCCCGGGTGAACGACTTCGCGGGGCTCGCCCGTTTCGAGGACCCCGCGCGCCTCGACCGGCTGCGACTCGCCGAGCAGTGCGGCCAGGACACGCCGGTGCAGATCGTCGGCGCCGCGGTCGCGCTGACGCAGGCCGGGGTGACGGTCACGGGCTTCGTGGCCTCGCTGTGGCTGATCAACCCGTGGCTCGCGACCGTGGTCCTGCTCGGCGCGCTGCCCGCCCTGGCGGCCGAGCTGCGGCTGGCCCGCGCCTGGTCGGAAGCCACGCTGCACACGACCCCGCTGGAGCGTCGCGAGTCGTTCTACGCCCATCTGCTGGGCAGCGTGCAGGCGGCGAAGGAGATCCGGCTGTTCGGCATCGGCGGGCATCTGCGGGACCGGATGCGCCGGGACCGGAAGGCGATCAACGCCACCCGGCGCCGTATGGAGCTGCGTACGGCGGCCACCCAGGGGCTGCCCGCGACCGTCTCCGCGGGGATCGCCGCCGCCGGCCTCGTCTGGGCGGTGCACGCGGCCGCGCGCGGCGAGCTGACCGTCGGCGACCTCGCGGTGCTCACCTCCGCGATCGCCGCCGTCCAGGGCGGCCTCACCGGTATCGCGGCCTCGGCGGCGGTGGCCCACCAGCATCTGCTGCTCTTCGAGCACTACCTCGACGTGACGACCGCGCCACCGGACCTCCCCGTGCCCCAACCGCCCCTCCCCGTCGTCAGGTTGAGCCAGGGCATCGAGCTGCGCGACGTCTGGTTCCGCTACTCCGAGCAGCACGACTGGGTGCTGCGCGGGGTGACCCTGACCATTCCGTACGGCCGGGCGCTCGCCCTCGTCGGCGACAACGGCGCGGGCAAGAGCACCCTGGTCAAGCTGCTGTGCCGGTTCTACGACCCCACGCGCGGCAGCATCCACTGGGACGGCACCGACATCCGCCACCTCGCCCCGCAGGAGCTGCGCCGCCGTATCGGAGCGGTGTTCCAGGACTTCATGCGGTACGACATGACGGCCGCCGAGAACATCGCGCTCGGGGAGCTCGGCCGAAGCCGGAGCGAGCACCTCCGGGAGGCGGCCCGGTCGGCCGGCGTCCACGACACCCTGGCCGCGCTCCCCCGCGGCTACGACACCCTCCTCTCGCGCTCCTACGGCGACGGCGAACAGGACGGTGTCGAGCTGTCCGGCGGCCAGTGGCAGCGGGTCGCGCTCGCCCGCGCCTTCCTGCGCGACGACCCCGACCTGCTGATCCTTGACGAGCCCACCTCGGGCCTGGACCCGGAGGCCGAGTACGAGATCCACGAGGCGATCCGGCGCCACCGCCTGGGCCGTACGAGCCTGCTGATCTCGCACCGGCTCGGCACCGCGCGTGAGGCGGACCTCATCGTGGTGCTGCGCGACGGCGCGATCGCCGAGCAGGGCGGGCACGCGGAGCTGATCGCGGCGGACGGGCGGTACGCGGGGCTGTTCCGCCGCCAGGCCGCGGGGTACGCGCAGTGATCGCGTCGCCCTGTGCGGCGGCCGTACTCGCTCTCGCGGCCCCCACCCTCCTCGCGGTCCTCCGGATTCGCCGCCGCATGGTCGTGATCACCGTGAAGGGCGTGAGCATGCGGCCCACCCTCCGCGCCGGGGACGTCCTGATCGGCCGCCGGACCGCCATGAAGCGGCTGCGCACCGGCCAGATCGTGGTCGTACAGAAACCCGACCCGAGCGCCGACTGGAAGAGCTGGTCCTGGCCCGACCGGTCCGGGCACCTGATGATCAAACGCCTCGCGGCCCTCCCCGGCGAGCCCGTCCCGCCCGCGGCCCGCGACCGCCTCGGCACCGGCCTCGTACCGCAGGGCTCGGCGGTCGTCCTCGGCGACAATCTGCAAGAGAGTGTCGACTCGCGGGAGATCGGCTTCTTCCCGCTGGACCGCGTGGTGGGCGTCGCGCTGCGCACGTACCGCCGCAGCTCGGAGGACATACGCCGGTAACGGGAACGTCACGCTTGCAGGATCTTGCAGAAAGTTCCTTGCAACGTCTTTCGCAAGGACTTGCAGCACTGTTACTTTCCTGCACAGCCCGGCGGCCGTCGAAGGGACAGACGGCACCCGCGGTCCTCCCAAGGGAAGATCCGGGCCACCCTCTTCTAGGAGTTCATATGCGACGTGGCATATCGATCGCCGCCGCGGTGACTGTCATCGCGCTGACCGCGACAGCCTGTGGTGGTTCCGACGACGATTCGTCGAGCAAGCCGAAAGCCGCCAAGGACATTTCCGGGACGATCACGTACTGGGACACATCGGACGCGGCGACCGAGGCTCCGACGTACAAGGCCCTCATCAAGAAGTTCGAGGCCAAGTACCCGAAGATCAAGGTGAACTACCAGAACGTCCCGTTCACCGACGTGGAGCAGAAGTTCAAGTCGGCCGCGAAGAGCGGCAAGGGCGCCCCCGACGTCGTCCGCACCGACGTGGGCCTGATGGCCGAGTACGCGTCGCTGGGCTACATCGCCCCGCTCGATGGCACCACCGCGCTGAAGGACACCTCGGACTTCAGCGAGACCCCGCTGAACACCGCCAAGTACAAGGGCAAGACGTACGGCGTCCCTTCTGTCACCGACACCCTGGGCCTGCTCTACAACAAGGCGCTGCTCAAGAAGGCCGGCATCGCCGAGCCGCCCACCACCTGGGACGAGTTCATCGCCGACTCGAAGACCATCAAGAAGAAGACCGGGGCGTACGGCACCTACCTCAACCCCGACTCGTACTTCCTGCTCCCGCTGCTCTACAGCAACGGCGCGGACATGGCCGACACCTCGTCCAAGAAGATCACCATCAGTGACGCCAACGCCGTCACCGCGCTGAACACCGCGAAGAAGATCCAGGACGAGGCGTCGATGAAGGTCGACTTCGCGAACGCCTACCAGAACATGCAGACGGCCTTCAAGACCGGCAAGGTCGCCATGCTGATCCAGGGCCCCTGGTCGGTCAGCGACACCCTGTCGGGCAAGTCGTTCAAGGGCAACGAGGCCAACCTCGGCTACGCGCCCGTCCCGGCCGGCACCGGCGGCAAGGCGCAGGCCCCGACCGGCGGTCACAACCTCGCGGTCTACCAGGGCTCCAAGAACCTGGACGCCAGCTACCTCTTCACGCAGTTCATGACGTCCACCGCGAGCCAGGTCACCATCGCCACGAAGACCGGCACCCTGCCGACCCGCACGTCGGCCTACACGTCCGAGGTCACCGCGAACTCCAAGATCGCCGGCTTCAAGCCGATCCTGGAGCAGACCGCCCGCCCGCGCGTCGCGCTTCCGCAGGTCGGCTCGCTCTTCACGCCGCTCGCACAGAACTACGTGAAGATCCTGCAGGGCAGCACGTCGGTCAAGGACGGCCTGGGCAGCACCGCCAAGGAGTTCCAGAAGCTCCTGCCCGGCTACTCCATCGGCTGACCCGGCACTCAGTAGCCAACCGGTAACCGAAGAACACGCAGCCCCGGGGAACTGTTTCCCCGCTGCCGCCCCGAACGGGGCTCCCCGGGGCTGCGGAACCACCCAGCCTTCAGCAGTTCCGCCGCGAAAGAGCCGATGAGGATGACGACCGCAGCGAGCACCGAGAAGACCAACAAGTCAGCGCGAGGCAAGAACGCCGAGCGCCCCCCACGCGTTTCGGCACTCAGGCGGTCCTGGGACAAGCACTGGTACGCCTGGGCCATGGTGACCCCGGTCGCCATCGTCCTGTCCGTCCTCGTCCTGTATCCGCTCGGATACGGCTTCTACCAGTCGCTGACCGACGCCAACGAGTCGAACGTCGCGACCACCATCGGCGCCTTCCACCGCCCGGCCACGTACAAGTTCGTCGGCCTCGACAACTACTGGCACGTCCTGTCCGGCGCGGACAGCGACTTCTACCCGCGCCTGTGGTGGACGATCATCTGGACCGTGGTCGGCGTGGGACTGATGGTCGGCCTCGGCATGGGGCTCGCGGTGCTGCTCAACCGCAAGATGCGCCTGCGCGGCTTCTACCGGGCGATGCTGATCCTGCCCTGGGCCGTCCCGTCGTTCATCGGCGTCTTCGCCTGGCGGCTGATGCTCAACTCCCAGTACGGCGTCTTCAACGAGATCATCACGGCGTTCGGCCTGCCGGCGCAGGACTGGCTCGGCACCCCGTTCTCCCAGAAGGTCGCCGTCATCATGGTGAACGTCTGGGTCGGCATCCCCTTCAACATGGTCGCGATCCTCGGCGGACTCCAGTCCATCCCCAAGGAGCTGTACGAGGCCTCCGAGATGGACGGCGCCTCCCCCTGGCAGCGGTTCGTGAACGTCACGCTGCCGGGCCTGCGTCCGGTGACCAACACCATCATCCTGTTGGGCTGCATCTGGACGTTCAACATGTTCAACATCATCTATCTGCTGCTGGGCAACAACACGAGCGGCGACGCCGACATCCTCGTCACCTTCGCCTTCCGCAAGGCGTTCACCGGCATCTCGGACTACGCGGGCGCGGCGACGTACGGGATCATCATCCTCGCCCTCCTGCTGGCCTTCTCGACCTTCTACCGCCGCAACACCCTGAAGTCCGAGCAGGCGTAAGGAGCCATCGTCATGACCGCAGCAACCCACGAGACCTCCGCCACCGCTCCCGCCGTCGCCGACCGCTCGGCCACGGCCGCCCCGCGCAAGGTGCGCGGCCGTGAGGAGCGCAGCCTCGGCTCCTCGATCGCCCTGCACGGCACGCTGATCCTGGCCACGGTGATCGCGGCCTTCCCGGTGGTGTGGATCCTCTTCATCTCGCTCGGCCCGAAGAACGCCTGGCAGGAGCCGGGCGAGGTGCTCAAGAACCTGAGCTTCCACAACTACAGCGACGTACTGACCAACACGGACCTGCCGAAATGGTTCCTGAACACGGTGATCGTGGCGGGCGGCACCACCGCACTCGGCGTATTCCTGGCGGCAACCGCCGGTTACGCGGTGTCCCGGATGAGGTTCCCGGGCAGCAGGCAGCTGATGTGGACGTTCCTGGTCACTCAGATGTTCCCCAGTATCGTGCTGATCGTGCCGCTGTATCTCCTCATGTCCGAGCTGGACCTGCTGGACAACTACCTCGGCCTGATCCTGGCGTACGCGACGACGGCGGTGCCGTTCTGCGCCTGGATGATGAAGGGGTACTTCGACACCATCCCCAAGGAGATAGACGAGGCGGGCCGGGTCGACGGGCTCACCCCGTTCGGCACGTTCTGGCGGCTGATCGTGCCGCTGGCCAAGCCGGGGCTCGCGGTGACCGCGTTCTACAGCTTCCTGACCGCCTGGGGCGAGGTCGCGTACGCCACGCAGTTCATGCAGTCCGACCACTACACGCTCGCCGTCGGCATCCGCACCTTCGCCCAGGAACAGCGGCCCGACTGGGCATGGACCTCGGCCACGGCGATCATCATCACCATTCCGGCGGCCCTCGTCTTCATGCTGGTGCAGCGCAGCCTGGTCTCCGGGCTGACGGCCGGCGGCACCAAGGCCTAGCGGCCTCCGCGTCCTTCGCGGGCTCCCCCGCAGTTCGAGCTAGCGCTTCCGTCGTTCCCCCCGCACCCCTAAGGGAATCCATGACCCAGCACGTCACCGACGCACTCCCCACCGACGCCTCCTCCGCCGCCTCCGGGCGCCGGGAGTGGTGGCGCGACGCGGTCATCTACCAGGTCTATCCGCGCAGTTTCGCCGACGGCAACGGCGACGGCATGGGCGATCTGCCCGGCGTCCGGGCCCGGCTTCCCTACCTCAAGGAACTCGGCGTCGACGCGGTGTGGCTGTCCCCCTTCTACGCCTCCCCGCAGGCGGACGCGGGCTACGACGTCGCCGACTACCGTGCCGTCGACCCGATGTTCGGCAACCTCACGGACGCCGACGACCTGGTCCGCGCCGCGCACGCGCTCGGTCTGCGCGTGATCGTCGACCTGGTGCCCAACCACTGCTCGGACCACCACGAGTGGTTCAAGCAGGCACTCCGGGAGGGCACCGGCTCGCCGATCCGGGAGCGCTTCCACTTCCGGCCCGGCAAGGGCAAGAACGGTGAACTGCCGCCCAACGACTGGGAGTCCATCTTCGGCGGCCCGGCCTGGACCCGGGTCGAGGACGGCGAGTGGTACCTCCACCTGTTCGCGCCCGAGCAGCCCGACTTCAACTGGGACCACCCGGCCGTGCACGACGAGTTCCGCTCGATCCTGCGGTTCTGGCTGGACCTGGGCATCGACGGCTTCCGCATCGACGTGGCGCACGGTCTGGTGAAGGCGGCGGGCCTGCCCGACATCGGCCACGACGAGCAGGTCAGGCTGCTCGGCACGGAGGCCGTGCCGTACTTCGACCAGGACGGCGTGCACGAGATCTACCGCAGCTGGCGGCGCATCCTCGACGAGTACACCGGTGAGCGCATCGCGGTGGCCGAGGCGTGGACGCCGACCGTCGAGCGCAGCGCCCTGTACCTGCGCCCGGACGAGCTGCACCAGGCCTTCAACTTCACCTATCTCACCACCGGTTGGAACGCGGCGGACCTGCGCGAGGTCATCGACCGCTCGCTCAGCGCCATGAACGCCGTGCACGCGCCCGCCACGTGGGTGCTCTCCAACCATGACGTGGTACGGCACTCCACGCGCCTCGCGGAAGGGGACGAGGCGCGTGGTCTGCGTCGGGCCAGGGCGGCGACCCTGCTCATGCTGGCGCTGCCCGGCTCGGCGTATCTCTACCAGGGCGAGGAGCTCGGTCTGCCCGAGGTCGTCGACCTGCCCGACGAGGTCCGCCAGGACCCGGCGTTCTTCCGCAGCGCGGGCCAGGACGGCACGCGCGACGGCTGCCGGGTCCCGCTGCCGTGGTCCGGCGAGGTCGCGCCGTTCGGCTTCGGTCCGGTCGAGGGCGGCCCGAGCTGGCTGCCGCAGCCGGCCTCCTGGAAGCACCTGACGGTCGAGGCGCAGGAGGGCGACCCCACCTCGACGTTGGAGTTCTACCGCAGCGCGCTCGCGGTGCGCCGCGACCACCCGGCGCTCGGCGCGGGCCGCCAGATCACCTGGCTGCCGGCCCCGGAGGGTGTGCTGGCCTTCCGCCGGGACACAGAAGAAGGCTCCATCATCTGCACGGTGAACCTCACCGCGACCCCGATCCCCCTCCCCACCCCCGGCACGCTGCTGCTCGCCAGCGCGGACGTCGAGCCGGGTGCCGGAACGACCGAAGTGCCCGCGGATTCAACGGTCTGGTGGGCAGTCTGAGATGCGACCGGTACAGTCCAATCCTGTGACCACACGGCTTGCCGACATCGCAGCCCAGGCGGGGGTCAGCGAGGCGACTGTCAGCCGCGTCCTGAACGGGAAGCCGGGCGTCGCCGCGACCACCCGCCAGTCCGTGCTGGCCGCGCTCGACGTCCTGGGCTACGAGCGCCCCGTACGTCTGCGGCAGCGCAGCGAGGGCCTGGTGGGCCTGATAACCCCCGAGCTCGAGAACCCCATATTTCCGGCCCTGGCGCAGGTCATCGGCCAGGCGCTGACCCGGCAGGGCTATACGCCGGTCCTCGCGACCCAGACGCCGGGCGGCTCCACCGAGGACGAGCTGACGGAGATGCTGGTGGACCGCGGTGTCGCGGGCATCATCTTCGTCTCAGGGCTGCACGCGGACACCTCCGCGGACATGCAGCGCTACGAGCAGTTGCGCGCCCAGGGTGTCCCCTTTGTCCTCGTGGACGGCTTCTCGCCGAAGGTGCAGGCGCCGTTCATCTCGCCCGACGACCGCGCGGCGATGGCTCTCGCCGTCACCCACCTCGTCTCGCTCGGGCACACCCACATCGGACTCGCCCTGGGTCCCAAGCGGTTCGTGCCCGTGCAGCGCAAGATCGAGGGCTTCGTGCGAACGATGCAGGAGCAGTTGGGCCTGGCCCCCGCCGACATCGAGGAGCGACTGGTCCAGCACTCGCTGTACACGCTGGAGGGCGGTCAGGCCGCCGCCGCCGCTCTCATGGACCGCGGCTGCACGGCCGTCGTCTGCGCCAGCGACATGATGGCGCTCGGCGCGATACGCGCGGCGCGCCAGCGCGGCCTGGAGGTCCCGAAGGACATCTCGGTCGTCGGCTTCGACGATTCCCCGCTCATCGCGTTCACCGACCCACCGCTCACGACGATTCGCAAGCCGGTGCCCGCCATGGGGCAGGCGGCGGTACGGACGTTGCTGGAGGAGATCGGCGGAACACCTGCGCCGCACAGTGAGTTCGTGTTCATGCCGGAGCTGGTGGTGCGTGGTTCGACCGCTTCTGCCCCCGGGGACCGGAATCGTCCCTGAGGAGGAGTGAGTACGGTCCCTGCAGGACTCCCCTCGGTGTAGAACGTGCGACCAGGACCCGACCAAGGGATGATCGGTGGGGGAAGGCTTTTCTGGCAGACTCTGTGCCTATGGGTGAGACGACCGTGACGACACTGGAAGGCCAGGAGCAGGCCCCTCCACACCCCGTCGCGGAGGAGAAGGCGGGGCAGAGTGTTGTGCGTCGGTTGCGTACCCCGCGCCGCCCCCGCTTCTGGTTCGAGATCCTCCTCATCGGGGTCAGTTACTGGACGTACTCGCTGATCCGGAACGCCGTGCCGGAGCAGCGCGGCCAGGCTCTCCGCAACACCGACTGGATCTGGCAGACGGAGCACCGCCTCGGGATCGCCGTCGAGGAGTCGGTCAACCACGCCGTGAACTCGGTGACATGGCTGATCATCGGCATGAACTATTACTACGCCACGCTGCACTTCGTGGTGACGCTGGGCGTCCTGGTGTGGCTGTACCGCGCGCACCCCGGCCGCTACGCGGCGACGCGGCTGGCTCTCTTCGCCACCACGGCGGTCGCCCTGCTCGGCTACTACTTCTACCCGCTGGCGCCGCCCCGCCTGATGAGCGGCGGCCACTTCGTCGACACGGTCCTCGTCCACGAGACCTGGGGCTCCATGGCCTCCGGCGACCTGAAGCACATGTCCAACCAGTACGCCGCGATGCCCTCCATGCACATCGGCTGGTCCCTGTGGTGCGGCCTGACCATCTTCGCCCTGGCCTCGGCCCCCTGGGCCCGCATCCTCGGCCTGCTCTACCCCGCGACCACCCTGATCGTCATCGTCTCCACGGCCAACCACTTCTGGCTGGACGCGGTGGGCGGCATGCTGTGCCTGACCTTCGGGTTCGCGGTGGCGCGGGTCTGGTACGGCACCCTGCCGTACGCGCTGCCACGCTGGGTACCAGGGACGCGGGGGGCGTCTTTGCTGCCGGTGAAGGCCTGAGGCCTCCCCGGCCGGGTTCACGGGTCACGGCCGGTTCGGCACCGCCGGACACCGCCGTCGTGCGGGCCCTGCGGACGTGTGATCGCGCCCGGGCCTGTTGATCTACGCGCACTTCGTGGAAGGGGCCGCACCGTCAGGTGCGGCCCCCTTCCATCCGCCGCGGCGCGCTCATCCACGACGGCGCGATCGGGCGGTGCCGAGCGACGTCACGCCCCGCGATGGGCCACGTGGCCGCCGGTCACGGTCAGCCGGACGGGAGCCTCCGCGAGTTCGTCCGCGGGTGCCGCCACCGGATCCAGGCCGAAGGCGGTCAGATCCGCCCGGAACCCGGGAGCGATACGCCCGGCCACGTCGGCCTCGCCCGCGGCCAGCGCCGCATGCGTCGTGCAGCCCTCCAGCGCCTGGAGCCCGGTGAGCCCGTCGCGTGCCGAGGCCGCCCCCCGGGGCGCCCGCGCGGTCGTCAGGACGCCGCGGACGTCGTAGGGGGCGATCGGCCAGTCCGAGCCCAGGGCGACCACCGCACCGGCGTCCCGCAGATCCCGGGTGCGCCAGGCGCGCCCGGCCCGCTCGGGCCCCAGCCGCCGCGACCACTCGTCGCCGTGGTCGTCCCGCGTGTACGCGGTGTGCGGCGGCTGCATGGACGCGACGACCCCGAGCCGCGCGAACCGCTCGAG
Source organism: Streptomyces sp. NPDC029292 (assembly GCF_055569295.1). Classification (NCBI taxonomy): domain Bacteria; kingdom Bacillati; phylum Actinomycetota; class Actinomycetes; order Kitasatosporales; family Streptomycetaceae; genus Streptomyces; species Streptomyces sp. NPDC029292. The sequence continues at coordinate 83,304 of NZ_JBVHXR010000026.1, read as the reverse complement.
CGTGCCGTCCGGCGCGGTCTCGACATGTTCGATCCGGTGCGCGAAGCGGCCTCCGGCCCCGAGCCCCTCCACCGTGTCGAGAACGTGCCGTACGGCCGCGTCCCCGATCGCGTGCGTGGCCGTACGGACACCGGCCGCGTGCAGATGCCGTACGGCGGCGGTGTACGCGGCGGGGTCGGGCCAGAACGCCTCCGTGCCCTGCCCGTGGCAGTCGGCGTGCTCCAGCCAGGCCGTGCCGCCCTCCACGGTCCCGTCCATGAAGAACTTGACCCCGCCGACCCTCCAGTGCCGCCCCCGGCGCCCCTGGAGGGCGACGAGCTCGTCCAGGGCCTCCCGGTCCGCCCCCGGCATGCACCAGGGCGCGAACCGCAGCCGTACCGGCAGCACGGTCTGGGCGGCGAGCGACTCGAGGAGCTCGAGATCGCCCAGGTCCATCACATGCGCCCCGGTCAGCCCGGTGGCCGCCATCGCGGACAGCAGCTCGACGAGCCGCGCCCGCCGCTCGTCGTACGAGGGCCGGGGCATGACCTCGGAGACCAGCTCCATCGCGGCGTGCTCGACGAGATGCCCGGTGGGCCGCCCGTCGGCGTCGCAGACGACTTCGGACCGCTGGACGAAGGCCCGCGGCCCGGTCACCCCCGCGACAGCGAGCGCCGCCCCGCTGACCAGGGCCGAGTGACCGTCGTACAGGCGCAGGAAGGCGGGCGCGCCGCCGAGTACGTCCTCGACGAGGGACCGGTGCAGGGGCCGCCCGCCGAAGGCGTTGTGGTCGAGGCCGAATCCGATGACCCACCCGTCGATGCGGGACGCGTCCCTGAGCGCGCTCCGCAGCCCGTCCAGATCCTGTACGGCGGACAGGTCGACGCCGGTGGCCATCTCCAGCCCCCACACGGGGTGACTGTGCGCGTCCACGAGCCCGGGCACCAGGTGCGCCCCCTCCAGGGGTACGACCTCGGTCCCCGGCCCGCGCCAGTCCCGTACGTCGGCCTCGTCACCGACCGCCGCGATCAGCCCGTCGCGTACGGCGACGGCGGTGGCGTACGGCCTCTCGGCATCGAGGGTGCGGACCTTGGCGCCGGTGAGGATCAGCTCGGCGGTGGGCATACGGGTAACTCCCTTGAAATGGACGTCTATTCGGCTGGCTCGGCGGCGAAGTCCGCGTACACCTGCGGTCGTTCGCGGCGCAGCCACCAGGCGAGGGCGAGACCGATGACGAAGACGGCGGGTGCCAGGAGGATCAGTACGGTGTTCACGGTGGGGGACGCACCGGTGAACAGGTCGATGTGGGTCACGACCAGCACGATGGCCGTGGCCAGCAGTACCGTCGCCACCACCGGCGCGACGACGGTCCGCAGCGCGCCCTCCTGGTGGCTCACCCGGCGGAAGTAGCAGGGCACGGCGATCGCGGCGAGCAGCTGGAGCGCGAACAGGCCGATCATTCCTGGGGTGTTGACCCACAGCAGCAGCTGCCCGTAGGGGTCGGCACCGGCCGCCCAGAAGGCGAGGACGACGACGGCACCGAGCACGGTCTGGGCGATTCCGGCGACGTACGGGGAGCGGTGGCGCGGGTGGATTCGGCCCAGCGCCCGGGGCAGTACGCCCTCTTCGGCGAGGGCGAGCCCGTACCGGTTGATGGCGTTGTGGAAGGCGAGCAGCGAGGCGAGGACGCTGGTGATGATGAAGATGTGCATCAGGTCGGCCGCCCAGCCGCCGACGTACGTCGTGATGGCGGAGAAGAAGAGCCCGCCGGGGTCCTTGGCCGCGGCCTGCACCACCTCCGCGTCCCCGAAGGCCTGGATGACGACCCAGACGACGAACGCGTAGAAGAGACCGAGGAATCCGACGGCGACGTACGTGGCGCGCGGCACCGTGCGCTCCGGATCCCGCGCCTCCCGCCGGTAGATGACGGTGGACTCGAACCCGGTGAACGCGGCGAAGGCGAAGGCGAGCACGACGGCGGTGCCGGGGACGAGCACGTTGCCGGGCGTGAAGGAGGCACCCGACAGCCCGTGCGCGCCGCCCTTGACCAGCACTCCGGCCGCGAGCAGGACGAGTATCCCGGTCTCGGCGACGAGCAGGACGCCCAGGAGTTTCGCGCCGAAGTCGATGGACCGGTAACCGCCGTAGCCGATGACGAGCAGTCCGGCCAAGGACACCGGCAGCCAGGGGACTTCGGTCCCGAAGAGGGCGTGCACGGTGTCCTGGGTGGCGGTGCCGAGGAGCCCGTAGACGCCGATCTCCATGCCGTTGTAGCCGAGCAGAGCGAGCAGCGCGGCGGCGATGCCGACCGGGCGGCCGAGGCCGCGGGTGATGTACGCGTAGAAGGCACCGCCGCTGCGCACGCGCCGGCTCATGGTCGTGAACCCGATGGCGAATATGGCGAGCGTGACGCCTGCCAGCAGATACCCGACGGGTGCGCCGATCCCGCCGAGCAGGATCGCGAGCGGGGCGACGCCCGCCATGACGGTGAGCGGGGCGGCGGCCGAGACGACGAAGAAGGCGATGTCGGCGGTGCCGAGGGAGCCGGAGCGGAGGGTCGCCGTGGGGGTCGGCGTTCTCTCCTCGGAGGTCCCGGAGGTGGTGACGGGCATGCGAGGGAAGCCCTTCTGGCGGGGGCGGGGAGGGTTCCGGGGCGTGCGGGGCGACCCGGGATCCCGGAGCTGCTGCGGCACCCGGGATCCGTAAACCTAAAGGCTTTCGGTTTCCGCAATGTAACCTCCCGTTGGGCATCCGGGAAGACCTCAGGGAGAGCACAGATCATGGGACGGCCGCGCACACCACTCCTCGACCTCGAGCGCATCGCCAGGACGGCGCTCGAACTGATCGATGAGCGGGGCGAGTTCAGCGTGCCGCAGATCGCCAAGCGGCTCGGCGTGCAGACCGGCTCGGTGTATCACCATGTGGACGGCCGCGACGGCATCGTGGAGCTGCTGCGCGAACGCGTGGCCTCGGCCATCGACACCGCGACCCTCTCCCTCACCCCCTGGGATACGGCCCTGGCCGCCTGGGCCCGCTCCTACCGCGCGGCCTTCGCGGCCCACCCCAGGGCGATCCCGCTCCTGACGACTTCACCCGTACGGGCTCCACGCGTCCTGGAGCAGTACGAGCGCGCGGTCACCCTCCTCCTGGACGCCGGCTTCGCCCTGCCCGACGTGATGCCCGTGATCATCGCCCTGGAGAACCTGGTCCTCGGCTCGGCCCTGGACCTGGCGGCCCCGGAGACGATGTGGGAACTCCCGGACGACACGACGACACCCCGCCTCGCCGCGGCGCTGGACGCGGTGGGCGAGGGCCGGGCGGACCGGGCGTTCGAGCTGGCGCTGGAGGGGTTCCTGGCGCACGCGAGGGCCCTGCAGGCGGCGTGAGCGGCTACGAGCCCGGGCGGGCCGCGCCCCGGAGCGCGTCCAGCAGCCCCCGCAGTGCAGGGGTGCGCGGGAGCCGTCTCGCGTACGGCCGCGTAGATCGCCCGCAGCGGCTCGGGCGCACGGACCCACCGGACGACGACATCAGGATGGTGTCCCCCCAGCCCGAGCCGGGGAATCAGACTCACGCCCAGCCCCGCGGCCACGAACCCCTGAGCGGTGACGTAGTCCTCGCTCTCCACCACGAACTCGGGGCGGAACCCGGCGGCGGCACAGGCGTCGAGCTGAGCGGCGAGACACGGTCCGGGCCACTCGCTGCCGACCCACGGTTCGTCCGCGAGGTCGGCCAGATCGAGGGTCCGCCTGCCCGCGAGCCGATACCCCTTGGGTAGTACGGCGCGGTACGGATCGTCGAGCAGATGGACCAGCCGTACGCCCTCGGGACCGGGCTCACCGGTCCGTACGACGATCGCCAGATCGGCGCGCCCTTCCTTCACGTCGGGGAGCGGATCCTCGGGGTCGGTCAGCTTCAACTCGACCTGTACGCCTGGGTGACGACCCACCCTGCCGCCCCGCCGGCGAGGCGTCACGCCCCGTAGAACAGCTCCTCCACGACGGCCCGAGCCCGCCGCGTAGTCCGCCGATAGTCGTCGAGCATGTCCCCGACGTGACCGGGCCCGTACCCCAAGTACCGCCCCACAGCCGCAAGTTCACGCCCGTCCGACGGAAACGTGTCCCCGGCCCGCCCCCGCACCAGCATCACGGCATTGCGCACACGCGAAGCAAGCACCCACGCCTCATCCAGGATCGCCGCGTCCTCTCCGGAGAGGAGCTCCGCCGCGAAGGCGGCCGCGAGCGCCTCCCGGGTGCGCGTCGTGCGCAACCCCGGCTCCGCCCACCCGTTCTGCAGCTGGAGCAACTGCACGGTCCACTCGACGTCGGACAGCCCCCCGCGCCCGAGCTTGGTGTGCAGCGTGGGGTCGGCGCCGCGCGGCAACCGCTCCGACTCCATCCGGGCCTTCAGCCGCCGGATCTCCCGCACGGCCTCGTCCCCGAGCCCCTCCGCCGGATACCGCAGCGGATCGATCAGCTCGATGAAGCGGCGCCCCAAGTCCTCGTCCCCCGCCACGATTTCGGCCCGCAGCAGCGCCTGGGACTCCCAGACCAGAGACCAGCGCCGGTAGTACGCCTCGTACGAGTTCAGCGTCCGTACGAGCGGCCCCGACTTGCCCTCGGGCCGCAGATCCGCGTCGATGAGCAACGGCGGATCCGCACTCGGGATCTGGAGCAGCCGCCGCATCTCGGAGACCACGGTGTTCGCGGCCCGAGAGGCCTCCTGCTCATCGACACCGTCCCGCGGCTCATGCACGAACAGCACGTCCGCGTCGGACCCGTAACTCAGCTCGTGCCCCCCGAACCGCCCCATGCCGATGACCGCGAACTTGGTGGGCAGGGTCTCGCCCCACTCGTCCCGGACCACGGCCCGCAGCGTGCCCGCGATCGTCGCAGCCGTCAGATCGGAGACCGCGCTCCCCACGAGGTCGACCAGCGCACCCTGGTCGGCCTGGGCCGGCGTCTCCTCGGTGCCGTACGAGCCGACGATGTCCGTGGCCGCCGTACGGAACAGCTCACGCCGCCGCACCCCACGCGCGGCGGCGACCGCCTGCTCGCCCCCGGTGGCCCGCCGCACCGCCGCGAGGATCTCCTGCTCCAGATGGGCACGGGAGCGTGGTTCGAGCCCGCCACCGTCCCCGTCGCCGAGCAGCGCCACCGCCTCGGGGGCGCGCATCAGCAGGTCGGGAGCGAGCCGCCCCGCGGACAGCACCCGCGCGAGGTTCTCGGCCGCGGCACCCTCGTCCCTCAACAGCCGTAGATACCAAGGGGTCTTGCCCAGCGCGTCGGACACCTTGCGGAAGTTGAGCAGCCCCGCGTCCGGGTCGGCGGAATCCGCGAACCACCCCAACAACACGGGCAGCAAGGTCCGTTGAATCGCGGCCTTGCGCGTGACTCCGGAGGCCAGCGCCTCCAGGTGACGCAGCGCCGCGGCCGGATCGGCGTACCCGAGTGCGACGAGCCGCTCCCGCGCCGCGACGGGGCTCAACCGGGCCTCGCCGGGGGCGAGTTGGGCGACGGCGTCGAGCAGTGGACGGTAGAAGAGCTTCTCGTGCAGCCGCCGTACGACGGCCGCGTGCCGCTTCCACTCACGGTTCAGCTCGGCGACCGGGTCGGACCGCAGCCCGAGCGACCGCCCGATACGCCGCTGATCGGCCTCGTCCTCGGGCACAAGATGCGTGCGCCGCAGCCGGTAGAGCTGAATCCGGTGCTCCATGGACCGCAGAAACCGGTACGCGGCATCGAGCTGCACGGCGTCGGCGCGCCCCACGTACCCACCCGCCGCCAGCGCCTTCAGCGCGTCCAGCGTGGTCCCGCTGCGCAGCGAGGTGTCGGCCCGGCCGTGCACCAACTGGAGCAGCTGCACGGCGAATTCGACGTCACGCAGTCCCCCGGGACCGAGCTTCAGCTCACGCTCGATCTCGGCGGCGGGGATGTTCTCGACGACCCTGCGCCGCATCTTCTGCACGTCGGTGACGAAGTTCTCGCGCTCGGCGGCGTGCCAGACGAGGGGCGCGAGCGTGGCGACGTACTTCTCGCCGAGTTCGAGGTCCCCGGCCACCGGCCGGGCCTTGAGCAGTGCCTGGAACTCCCAGGTCTTGGCCCAGCGCTGGTAGTAGGCGAGATGGCTGCTGAGTGTCCGGACGAGAGGACCGTTTCTGCCCTCCGGCCGCAGGTTGGCGTCGACCGGCCAGATGGTGCCCTCGACGGTCGTCTCGGAGCAGATCCGCATCATGTGCGAGGCGAGCCGGGTGGCGGCCTGGACGGCCTTGCCCTCGTCGGCGCCCTCCGCGGCCTCCCCCACGAAGATCACATCGACGTCGGACACGTAATTGAGCTCGTGGCCCCCGCACTTGCCCATCGCGATGACCGCGAGCCGGCACAGCGCGGCGTCGTCGGGCCCGGCGGCCTTGGCGATGGCGAGCGCGGCGCGCAGGGTCGCGGTGGCGAGGTCGGCGAGTTCGGCGGCGGTCTGGGCGAGGTCGGTGGTGCCGCACACGTCGCGCGCGGCGATGGACAGCAGGCAGCGGCGGTAGGCGACGCGCAGCGAGACGGGGTCGGTCGCCTCGGCGAGCCCCCGCTCGAACTCCTCCACCCCGGGGTGGAGGTCCTGCGGCTCGTAGGTCACGAGCGCCTGCCAGTCGCTCGGGTGCCGGGCGAGATGGTCGGCGAGCGCGGCGGAGGCGCCGAGCACGCCGAGCAGCCGGTCCCGCAGCGGCTTCGCCGCGATCAGGGTGTCGAGCAGCTCCCGCCGGTCCGTGTGACCGTTCTGCGCCTCGACGAGCCGGACGAGCCCGAGCAGCGCCAGATCCGGATCGGCGGTCGCGCCCAGCGCGTCCAGGAGCACCGGGTCGGACCGTATGGGCGCCAGCTCGGCGCTCTCCAGGAGCCGCTCGGCGGCCGACGGATCGGTGAAGCCGTGCCGCAGCAGCCGCGAGAAGGTAGTGCTCCTGCGCCCCGGCGCCGTCATCCTCGGCCTCCTGTCGGATCACCCTCGTACGAGCCGTCGGATCAAGGTCGTACGAGCCCGAGCCTAACCGCAGAATTTGCGGGAAGCGCCGGGGCGGGCACCGCGAACGGACCCCCGGGGCGACCGCGACCCCCGGGCCGCAGGCCGTGACCCGGCCGGCCGGGGCCGAGCTCTACTGGCTGTCGACGGTTCGGCTGGACGGACGGCCGCATGTGACACCGCTCCTCGGTGTCTGGCAGGAAGGGCCCTCTCTTGTCTTTTCCGTGGCGCCGCGCACCGCTTTCGGGTTCGGTAAGGGAGAGCCGTTCAGCCGGACGCGCCGGCGGTTCGAGTGACGTACGACGGCGACGGACGGCGTGACCGACATGACGTACGACAAGGGAGTCGTTCCATGGACATGACCCTCGAAGTGATCCTGCTGCCGGTTTCCGACGTGGACCGGGCCAAGGAGTTCTACCGGGACAAGGTCGGATTCCACGTCGATCTGGACGGTGAGGTCATGGAGGGGGTGAGGATCGTGCAGCTGACGCCGCCCGGCTCCGGTTGTTCCATCGCGCTGATCGACGGCCTCCAGATCCCGACGGGGACGCCGAAGCCGGGGACGTACCACGGGATGCAGCTGTGCGTCGCCGACGCGAAGGCGGCGTACGAGGAGCTGACCGCCCGGGGCCTCGACGTCAGCGAGCCGGTGGCGTTCTCGCCACAGGACGGAGCCACGTTCATGTACTTCAAGGATCCCGACGGGAACGGATGGGCGATCCAGGAGTACCGGCAGCGGGCGACGAAGCCTCTGCACCAGTTGCTCGGCGAGCTCGCCGCTCAGCGGCAGTAGTTCATCCGCTCTTCATCCCGCCGGTTGGGTGGCGTGGGGCGAGGGAATGTTGGCGTGCGCATGCTCTGTCCGCACCGCCAACGTCCTCTCCCCCACCGGAGGTCTGAAGTGTCCGGCAGAAACGTGTACCGCCGCAGTCGTGCCGTCGTGGCGTCCGCCCTCGCCTTCACCGCAGCCGCGGTAGGGCTGTGGACCGGGCTCGGCGGCTCGTCCACCGCGCATGCCGCGGCCGCGGTCCCGACCCCGGACCACGTCGTCGTCGTGGTCTTCGAGAACCACGCGTACAGCCAGGTGATCGGCTCCTCCAGCGCCCCGTACATCAACTCGCTCAAGACCGGCGGCGCCAACCTCTCCCAGTCGTACGCCGAGACGCACCCGAGCCAGCCCAACTACTTCGCCCTGTTCTCCGGCGCCACCCAGGGCATCACGGACGACAGCTGCTACACGCCCGGCTTCTCCTCCGCCCCGAACCTCGCCTCCGAGCTGATCGCCGCGGGGAAGACGTGGGCGAGCTACAACGAGACGCTGCCCAGCCAGGGTTCGACGACGTGCAGCAGCGGCAACTACGCGCGCAAGCACAACCCGTGGTTCGGCTTCAGCAACGTACCGACGTCGAGCGCCAAGACCTTCGCGCAGTTCCCGACGGACTACACGACGCTCCCGCAGGTCTCCTTCGTGGTCCCGAACCTGTGCAGCGACATGCACGACTGCTCGGTGGCCACGGGTGACACCTGGCTGAACAACAACCTGAGCGCGTACGCGACCTGGGCCAAGACCCACAACAGCCTGCTCGTCGTCACCTTCGACGAGGACAACCGGCTCGCCGGCAACCGCATCCCGACCGTTCTCTACGGCCAGCAGGTGACCGCGGGCTCCTCCTCCACCACCACCTACAACCACTACGACCTGCTGCGGACGCTGGAGGACATGCACGGCCTCCCGCACGCGGGCAACGCCGCCTCCGGCAAGGACATCACCGGCATCTGGACGTCCTGAGATGTACGTGGCGGACAGCCGCGCCAGTACGACAGCGGTCACGTCCGCGGAAGGCGCCGCCCGGCCCCGTGCCGGGCGGCGCCGTGCCGCGGTCGCTCCCACCGTGCTGGCGCTCGGCACGGTCAGTCTGATCACCGACGTCTCCTCGGAGATGGTGACGGCGGTGCTGCCCCTGTACCTGGTGACCGGCCTCGGCCTGTCCCCGCTGGGCTTCGGGCTCCTCGACGGGATCTACAACGGCTTCTCGGCGCTGGTGCGGCTGGTCGGCGGGCATCTCGCGGACCGGGGCGGCGGCCGCCACAAGTGGGTCGCCGGCTTCGGCTACGGCCTGTCGGCGGTGTGCAAGCCGTTGTTGCTGCTGGCGCACTCTTTGACTCCGATCGGGCTGATCCTGGCGGCGGACCGCACGGGCAAGGGCCTGCGCACGGCCCCGCGCGACGCGCTGATCTCGCTGTCGAGCACACCGGAGACCCGCGGCCGTGCCTTCGGCGTGCACCGGGCCATGGACACGGCGGGCGCGCTGTTCGGCCCTCTCGTGGCCTTCCTGATCCTCCGGGCCACGGTCGACGGCTACGACGCGGTGTTCACGGTGAGCTTCTGTGTGGCCGTGGTGGGTGTGCTGGTCCTGGTGCTGTTCGTGCCGGGCGGCTCGCGTACGAAGTCCGAGGGCGCCCCCGACTCCCGTACGAAGCCCGAAGGCACCCCCGCGCAAGCCGCGCCCCGTCCCACCCTCCGCGCCGCCCTCGCCCTCCTGCACCGCCGCGACCTGCGCCGTATCACCGTCTGCGCCCTCCTCCTCGGCCTGGCCACGGTCAGCGACTCGTTCATCTACCTCCTCCTCCAGCGACGCCTGGGCGTACCGGACCGCTGGTTCGCGCTGCTCCCCCTCGGCACGGCGGCCGCGTTCCTCCTCCTGGCCGTCCCACTCGGCCGGCTCGCGGACAGGATCGGCCGCTGGCGGGTGTTCCTGGCCGGCCACGGCGCCCTGCTCGTCGCGTACGCCCTCCTGCTCACGTCCTGGCACGGGACAGCGCTGCCGTACGCCGTCCTGCTCCTGCACGGCGGCTTCTACGCGGCGACGGACGGTGTGCTGATGGCCGCGGCCTCGGACAGCGTGCCGGAGGAGCTGCGCTCGTCGGGGCTCGCGCTGGTCCAGACGGGGCAGGCGCTGGCCCGTTTCGTCTGCTCGCTCGGCTTCGGCGCGGCCTGGACCGCGTGGGGCGACCGTACGGCGCTCACCGCCTCGGCGGTGGCGCTCGCCTGCTGCGCACTGTTCTCGCTGAGCCTCCGCCCGACAGCACCGCCCTCGGAAGGCCCCGCATGACTCTCCGTACCCGCATCCTCGTCCTGGTCTCGGCGCTCGTGGTCCTGGCGGGCGTGGCCACGGCGTCCGTGCTGCACGCCTCGGCCCGCGCGGACCGCAGGAACCAGACCCAGCCGGGCGGCCCGAAGATCACCGCGGGCACCGTCGCACTGACCGGCGACAACGGCCGCATGATCTTCCGCAACATGGCGTGGGGCCCGCACCGCGACGAGCTGACGACGGTCCCTGCGTCCGACCCGTCGGGCCCGCGCACGGCCTCCAAGGTCAAGTGCCTGCGCTTCTACGCGGCTTCGGGCACCGGAGTGTGCCTCCAGGCGGTGCACGGCGCGGTCCAGGACACCTACCGGGCCGTCACCCTCGACGCACACCTCCACGAGACGGCCCGCTACGACGTTCCCGGCATCCCGTCCCGCGCCCGCGTCTCGCCCAGCGGCCGGTACGCCGCGTGGACGGCCTTCGTGGGCGGTGACTCGTACGCGGGGACGAACTTCTCGACCCGTGCGGCCATCGTGGACACCCGGACGGGGAAACTGACGCCGTCCCTGGAGGCGTATCGCATCGTGAAGGACGGCAGGGCGTACCACGCGGCGGACGTGAACTTCTGGGGCGTCACGTTCGCGAGCGACGACCGCACCCTCTACGCGACCCTGGCGACGAAGGGCAAGACGTACCTGATCCGCGGCGACCTCCGCACCCGCACGGTCACCACCCTCCACACGAACGTCGAATGCCCGTCCCTCTCCCCCGACGGCACCCGCATCGCCTTCAAGAAGCGCGTGAAGGGCCTCCCCAAGGACGCCCCCTGGCACCTGTACGTCCTCGACCTCCGCACGATGCGCGAAACCCCCCTCGCCGAGGCCCGCAGTGTCGACGACCAGGCGGTCTGGCGCGACGACCACACGATCGTCTACGCCCTGCCGGGCGACTACGGGGCGGACCTCTACGAGATCCCGGCCGACGGGACGGGAAAACCCCGGCGGATCAGCACGGCGGCGGTGTCACCCGCGTACGTCGGCTGAGTCGGACGGCGTCAGGCGCGGCCCGACACCGCTGCTTCCTTCCACAGCGCGAGCGGTGTCGCACCGACCCGGTAGCCGTCCTCGTCCAGCAGATGGCCACTGAGTTTCATGGGCCCCAGGGCGACCGCGCGGTCGGTGACGTTCAGGTCCGGGGCCTGTTCGGCAAGACGGATCTCGAAGCGCTGCGCGTCGTCGAGGGAGCGTACCCAGGCGACGAGATGCAGGTTGTGCCGGCTGATGACGCTGGCGCACAGACGTACTTCGCGCATGCCGGTGATCCGCTGGGCGACCTCCTGCAGCCGCGCGGCCGGGACACGGCCCCAGAGGGTCACCCCGACCGGCCAGTCCGACAGGGGGCGGGCCACTTCGCAGCGGGCGTGCAGCAGGTCCGCCGCGAAGAGCCGCCGGACGTGACGGCGGACGGTGTCCGGGTTCGCGTCGCACCGCTCGGCCAGCGCGCGGTAGGTGGCCCGGCCGTCCACGGAGAGGGCTGTGATCAGCCGATGGTCCAGTGCGGTGAGGGGGAAGGCGGGCGCGGCCGTACGACGTGCGGGCTCGTCCGCAGTGAGCACCGCGACCTGTTCCCGGCTCAGGGCGCGCAGGCGCCAGCGGCTGGCCTCCGCATGGACCCGCCCGGCCAGGTGAGTGCGGACGGCCCGTACCCCCTCCAGCGCGGCGAGTTCGCCGGTCGTCCACCGGGTGAGGGAGGCCAGGTCGCGGGCCATGACGTTCAGCAGCAGGTCACGGTCCCCGCTGACCTGCGACAGCGCCGCGACATGCGGTGCGGCGGCCAGCACGCGCGCCACGTCGGACAGGCGGCCGGGAGCGCAGTCGACCTCGACGAAGGCCAGACACCCCTGCCCGGAGCCGGCCAGCGCGGGGGCGGGGTGGCAGCTGATCCAGGCGGCACCGGCCTCGGTCAGCCGCTGCCAACGTCGGGCCACCGTCACGGCGTCCAGGCCGAGCGCGGCACCGATCCGCGCCCAGCTCACCCGCGGGGCGACCTGGAGGGCGTGCACCAGTGCCTGGTCCACATCACCCAGAGAATGACGTGAATCCTGCGCCACTTCGCACCTCCCCACATGTTTCCTGCACTTTTGGCCCGCCAACCGGCCAGAGCTTCAATCTGAACCCGGTACGCCCGGACCGTACCAGTCAGTCACGAAGCACCAGGAGGTCGATCCGGCATGTCGGTCGTGGAACGCGCCAAGGAACTGCAGCCCGAGCTCGTACAACTGCGTCGCTCGCTGCACCGGGAACCGGAGCTGGGCCTCCATCTCCCGCGCACCCAGGAGAAGGTGCTCGCGGCCCTCGACGGACTCCCGCTGGAGATCACCCTCGGCAAAAAACTCACCTCCGTCACCGCCGTGCTGCGCGGCCAGAAGCCCGGCGGCGCGGTCCTGTTGCGCGGCGACATGGACGCCCTGCCCGTCACCGAGGAGAGCGGGTTGGCGTACGCCTCCGGGGTTCCCGGCCGGATGCACGCCTGCGGGCACGATCTGCACACGGCCGGGCTCGTCGGTGCGGCCAGACTGCTGGCCGAGCGGCGCGAGCACCTGCACGGCGACGTGGTGTTCATGTTCCAGCCCGGCGAGGAGGGCCACGACGGGGCCGGCACGATGATCGAGGAGGGCGTGCTGGAAGCGGCAGGCCGGCCGCTCGACGCGGCGTACGCGCTGCACGTGGCGGCCAACCGGGTGCCCGGCGGTGTCGTGATCACCCGTTCCGGCACCATCACCTCCGCCTCCGACCGGCTGGTCGTGACCGTGCGGGGCAAGGGCGGCCACGGCTCGGATCCTGCCACCGCCAAGGATCCGATCCCGGTCGCCTGCGAGATGGTCACGGCGCTGCAGACCTGGGTGACGCGGACCTTCAACATCTTCGACCCGGTCGTCGTCACCGTCGGCACCTTCCACGCCGGCACCAAGTCCAACGTCATCCCGGACCATGCCGAGTTCGAGGCCACCGTGCGCAGCTACTCCGAAAGCGCACAGGAGCGGCTCGCCGAAGGACTGCCACGGCTGATGACCTCCATCGCCGCCGCCCACGGCCTGGACGCGGAGGCCGTCTACAAGTTCGACTACCCCGTCACCGTCAACGACGCCGACGAGACCGCCTTCGCCCTCGCCGCCGCCCGCGACCTGTTCGACCCGCGCGAGGTCTGGGAGTCCCCGCAGCCCAGCAACGGCTCCGAGGACTTCGCCCTCGTCCTGAAGCGTGTCCCCGGCGCGATGCTGATGGTGGGTGCCGCACCCGAGGGCGCCGACTGGCAGGGCGCGCCGATGAACCACTCTCCGCGCGCGGTCTTCGACGACCGCGTGCTGTACCGGCAGGCGGCGCTGCTGTCCGAGCTCGCCGAGCGCCGTCTGGCGGACACGGGGACGTCCGCGGGGACGGCCGCGTGACGACGTCAGCGGGGGCGGGGGAACTTCCTGTCCGCGTCCGCGCCGTCGTCGGAGTCCTGGTCGTCTTCGAGCTGTTCAGCGGGTTCGTCCAAGGCGCGGACGCACCCCTGCTGCCCGCGGTGCAGGACACGTGGCACGTCGGCGCCGCCGACGCCCAGTGGTTCATGACCATGAATTACCTCGCGGCGGCGGTCACCGTGCCCGCCCTGGGGCGCCTCGGCGACCTCTACGGCCACCGGCGTGTGCTGCGCATCGCGCTGCTGTGCGTCACGGCCGGCACTCTCCTGGTCGCCCTCGCCGGCAGCTATCCGATGATGCTCGCCGGCCGCGTCCTGATGGGAGCCCTCGCCTCCCTGCTGCCCCTGGAGATCGGCCTCGTGCGCGGCAGGCTGGACGCACCGGGCGCGCGCCGTGCGATCGGCCTGCTGGTCGCGGCTCTGACTCTGGGCTCCCTGCTCGGCCATGCCCTTTCGGGTGCGCTGCTGGGGATCTTCGGCGGGGTACGCGTGGCGTTCGCGGCGCTGGCGGTGCTCTCACTGCTCTGCACGGTCCTGGCCTGGTGCGCCGTACCGGAGTCCGGCCACCGCTCTCCGGGGCGTATGGACTGGGCGGGCGCCGTCCTGCTGGGACTCACCCTTGTCGTCCTGCTCGGTGCCCTCTCCCGCGCCACGGCCTGGGGCTGGGCTTCACTCCCCATGTCCGGGGCGCTTCTGCTGACGGCCGCGCTCGGCTGGGCCTGGCTGCGCACCCAACTCGCCCGTCCGGACGCCCTCGTAGACGTCCGCGCGATGGCCCGGCGCGTACTCGCCCCGCACTACGCGGCCGGGTTCGTGCTCGGCGCGGTCCTGCTCGCCGGGCAGTCCGTCGCCGTCACCTACCTGGCCGCCGACCCGGCCGAGGGCGGCTACGGCTTCGGCCTGACCACCTTGCAGATCGGCCTGTGGAGCGTGATCCCCAGCGTCCTCGGCATGGCCGCCTCCGTTCTGGTCCCGTTCATCGGAGCCCGCACCGGATACCGCCGGATGCTGGTGCTCGCTTCGATCCTGACGGCTGTCGGCTACGCGGGTCTGATCCTCACCCGCACCGATCTGCCCCTGTTCATCGCGGCCTACTCCGTGGCGGGCTTCGGCATGGGCCTGTCCCAGGGCGGCCTGCCCACGGTGATCGCCGAAGGCAGCGCCCACGACCGCGCCGCGAGCGGCACCGCCGTCTACAACAACCTCAAGACACTGGGCGGCAGCATCGCGGGCGCGTGCTCCTCCGTCGTCCTCGGCTCGCTGGTCGTCGGTGCGTCGGACATTCCCTCCGGCACCGCCTATCTCGTGCTCTGGGGTCTCGGCTGCACCGCGTGCGCCGCCGCGGCCGCGCTTCAGGCTTTCAGCGGGCGCGCCGCCCCGGACCGGGCGCGGGCACTTGCGACCTGATTCAAGACAGCACGCCCGGTACATTCGCTGTTGGGCTTGGGACCGTCAAGACGGGATCACCCAGGAACAGTGAGACGCCGCGGGGGGGGGGGGGGGGGGGCGGGGGGGGCGGGGGGGGGGGGGGGGGAGGAAGGGGGGGGGGGGGGGGTCTTCCGCGAGAGGAAGAGGGGAGTTGGGGGGGAGGGAGGGGGGGGAG
>NZ_JBVHXR010000026.1:0-68153 GCF_055569295.1 Streptomyces sp. NPDC029292 | reverse complement strand
CGCCCCCCTCCCGCCTTTCCTGTTTGTGACCTCCCCCCCCCCACCCCCACCCCCCACCACCCCCCCCCCCCCCCCCCCCCCCCCCCCCCCCCCCCCCCCCCCCCCGCGGCGTCGAATCAGCGAGAAATTCGCTGTGACCTGCCCTTACAGCACCGGCAGGTTCTTCCTCAGCTCGAAAGCCGTCACCTCGGAGCGGTACTCCTCCCACTCCTGCTTCTTGTTGCGCAAGAAGAAGTCGAAGACGTGCTCGCCCAGGGTCTCGGCGACGAGTTCGCTGCGCTGCATGAGGACCAGGGCCTCGCCGAGGTTCTGCGGGAGGGGCTCGATGCCCATGGCGCGGCGCTCGGCGTCGGAGAGGGCCCAGACGTCGTCGTCGGCGCCGGGCGGGAGCTCGTAGCCCTCTTCGATGCCCTTCAGGCCCGCCGCCAGCAGCAGTGCGTACGCGAGGTACGGGTTCGCGCCCGAGTCGATCGAGCGGACCTCGACGCGTGCCGAGCCCGTCTTGCCGGGCTTGTACATCGGGACGCGGACGAGGGCGGAGCGGTTGTTGTGGCCCCAGCAGATGTACGAGGGGGCCTCGCCGCCGGCGCCCGCGGTGCGCTCCGAGCCGCCCCAGATGCGCTTGTAGGAGTTGACCCACTGGTTGGTGACGGCCGAGATCTCCGCCGCGTGCTTCAGCAGGCCCGCGATGAAGGAGCGGCCGACCTTGGAGAGCTGGTACTCCGAGCCGGACTCGTAGAACGCGTTCCGGTCGCCCTCGAAGAGGGAGAGGTGGGTGTGCATGCCGCTGCCCGGGTGCTCCGAGAAGGGCTTGGGCATGAACGTCGCCTGCACGCCCTGCTCCAGCGCCACCTGCTTCATGACCAGGCGGAACGTCATGATGTTGTCCGCCGTGGAGAGCGCGTCGGCGTAGCGGAGGTCGATCTCCTGCTGGCCGGGGGCGCCCTCGTGGTGGGAGAACTCGACCGAGATGCCCATCGACTCCAGCATGGTGATCGCCTGGCGGCGGAAGTCCATGCCGACGTTCTGCGGGGTGTGGTCGAAGTAGCCGGAGTTGTCGGCGGGGGTGGGGCGGGAGCCGTCCAGCGGCTTGTCCTTCAGCAGGAAGAACTCGATCTCCGGGTGGGTGTAGAAGGTGAAACCCAGGTCGGAGGTCTTCGCCAGCGCCCGCTTCAGGACGTAGCGCGGGTCCGCGAAGGACGGGGAGCCGTCCGGCATCAGGATGTCGCAGAACATGCGGGCCGTGCCGGGGGCTTCGGCGCGCCAGGGCAGGACCTGGAACGTCGACGGGTCCGGCTTGGCGATCATGTCCGACTCGTACACGCGGGCGAAGCCCTCGATCGCCGAGCCGTCGAAGCCGATGCCCTCGTCGAAGGCCTGCTCCAGTTCGGCCGGGGCCACGGCCACCGACTTGAGGAAGCCGAGCACGTCCGTGAACCACAGGCGTACAAACCGGATGTCCCGCTCCTCCAGTGTCCGGAGCACGAACTCCTGCTGCTTGTCCATCTTCCTCTTCCACCCATCCTTGCTGGTCAGGCCGCCTGCTCCCACGCCTCGGAGACGATCGGGGCACCTGAGCATCCCACCACAACACCATTTCATGCGCGTTGCGGACCTTGATCGGCCGGGCGACCTCGGTCTGAACGCCTCGCGTACGGCAGGTGTCCTGCTCTGGAGCCCATCTTGCCTGCTCGATCGCACATGTGTAATGGCTGGCTCTTTCCTGTGCCCCTGCCCGCATACCCCGCCCCCGTTCCCACTACGATCAGCGAAACCCTTCCGTCCCGTCGATCCCGTCCGTCCCATCCCCATAAAGGACATGCCATGGGCTCCGCCAAGAACACCAGCAACGCCTCGCGCAAGGCGCGCATAGAGGAGATGCGCCGCGCCGAGCAGTCCCGCGAGCGTCGCAACCGGATCCTCACGATCGCGGCCAGTGTGGTCGTCGTCGCCGGTCTCGTCGTCGGTGGCGTGGTCCTCGTGAAGTCGCAGTCCGACAAGAGCGACACGGCGAGCGACTCGAAGGCGGCGTCGGGGCACTTCGTCACGGGCACGGACGGCGTGAAGACCTGGAAGGGCACGCTGTCGCGCAACCACGTCACCAAGACCGTGAACTACCCGATGGAGCCCCCGGTCGGCGGTGACCACAACCAGGTGTGGATGAACTGCAACGGCGACGTCTACAGCAAGGCGCTCAACAACATGAACGCCGTGCACTCCCTGGAGCACGGCGCGGTCTGGGTGACGTACAACAGCAAGGCCTCGGACGCCGACGTGAAGGCGCTGGCGGCGAAGGTCAAGAAGACCCCGTACACCCTGATGAGCCCGGTCGAGGACCAGAAGGACCCGATCATGCTCAGCGCCTGGGGCAAGCAGCGCACGGTGACGGGTGCGAGCGACCCGAACCTCGACAAGTTCTTCGCGTCGTACGTCCAGGGCAAGCAGACGCCCGAGCCGGGCGCCGCCTGCACCAACGGCCTGTCCCAGTGAGGCATGTCGGGTGGGTCGCGGGGACCGCGGCGGCCGTGCTCGTCGCGGCCGGGGCGATCACGTACGCGGTCGCGGAGGACGGCGGTTCGAGCACGGCGACGCCCTCCGCCGACTCCGCCGACGCGGGCTTCGCGCGGGACATGGCGGTCCACCACCAGCAGGCCGTCGAGATGTCGTACATCGTGCGCGACCGCACCAAGGACGTGGAGGTACGGCGGCTCGCGTACGACATCGCGCAGACGCAGGCCAACCAGCGGGGCATGCTGCTCGGCTGGCTCGACCTGTGGGAGCTGCCGAAGGTGTCCTCGGACGCGCCGATGACCTGGATGGGCATGGGTGACATGGCCTCCGGCAAGGACGGCTCGCTGATGCCGGGCATGGCGACCAACACCGAGATGAAGA
This sequence comes from Streptomyces sp. NPDC029292, assembly GCF_055569295.1. NCBI lineage: Bacteria > Bacillati > Actinomycetota > Actinomycetes > Kitasatosporales > Streptomycetaceae > Streptomyces > Streptomyces sp. NPDC029292. The sequence goes on along the minus strand of NZ_JBVHXR010000026.1, from coordinate 65,261 downwards.
AGCTCGACACGCTGAGCGGCAAGCAGGCCGAGATCTTCTACCTCCAGCTGATGACCGACCACCACAAGGGCGGCATCCACATGGCCGAGGGCTGTGTCGCCAAGTGCCAGGTCGGTGTGGAGAAGAAGCTCGCGCAGGGCATGGTCGACGCACAGCAGTCGGAGATCAAGCTGATGGCCGACATGCTCGCGGCACGGGGCGCGAAGGCCCGCGACTAGCGACGGTGAGTGGGACGGGTCCGGGGCGCTGCCCCGGACCCGTCCGCCCCCTCCGCCGCAGAATGGTCAACTACGCCAGTCCGTACCGCACTTCAGCGCCACATCGGTCGGCACCAGGCGCTCCACCGAACCCGGGCGGCCGCCGGTGACGGCGAGCTGGGCCTGGTCGAGGTAGCCGATGAAGAGCTGGGTGTGGGCGGGCATGGCCGCGGGGTCGTAGATGAACACGACGGTGTCGTCGCCCCGCCTCTCCCGCTTCACGACGTCCTCGACGCCGACCCCCGAGCCGTGTTCGTCCACCTGGGTGTGGTCGTCCGGCCCCTTGCAGAACTCCCCGGTCTTCACCAGGACGGGGAAGCCCGCGTCGCGCAGGGCCTTCTGCAGCCCCGCCGGGTCCTTGATGTACTGCTCCTTGGTCCAGGTCACCGCGACCGTGCCGTCCGTCCGCTTGGCGACGGTGAAGGCGGCCGCCTCCGTGCCCCCGGACGGCGGCGCCGTCGAGGGGTGGCCGATGCCCGGGACGCCGAGCGCGAGCCCCGCGGCCGCCGTGACGCCCACGGCGGCCACGGCCACGCGCCTGCGCCGCCGCCGGACCGCGCGGCCCTCGGCCACGATCCGCTCGACCGGCACCGGCATGGTGATGTCGTCGAGCGATCCCTTCAGTGCGTCCAGTACGTCCGTGTCGTCGTCGATTCCGTTCACGATCCCGCCTCCGGGGTGTTGAGAGTGACAAGGTGGCCGCGCAGTGTCCCGACGGCCCGCGCCAGATGGGCGGTGACGGTGCCCGGGGCGATCCCGAGCGTCTTCGCCGTGGTCGCGGTGTCGAGGTCGAGGAAGACCCGCAGGGCGATCACCTCCCGCTGCCGACGCGGGAGTTGACGCAGTACGGCCAGCAGCGCGGGGTCGAGTCCGGGCCCTGCGGACTCGGCGGCACCGGCGGCCTGGCCGTCGTGGTCGCCCAGCGCGACCTCGTACCGACGCCGACGCCACCACGAGATACGGGTGTTGAGCGCCGTCCGTACGACCCACGCGCGCGGGGCGGGATGCCGTCGTACCCGGGGCCAGGCCGCCCAGGCCCGGGCGAACGCCTCGGCCACGAGATCCTCGGCCAGCTGCCGGTCGCCCACCGCGGCGAGGACCGCCCGCAGGCAGGCGTCCCGGCCGCACCGGTAGAACTCTTCGAACTCCAGCTGCTTCACACCCCCTCAACGCTTTGGGGTCGCGATGCGCTTACAGAAGGCAGGCACCTCTTTACAACAGACAGGGATCCGTTTGCGGAGGACAGGGTTATCCCTATTTCTGGCGGCGGGGACCCTTGTCAAACCAGCCCAAATGGCCCCCAAACGCGGCCACTTGAGGTTTCCTTGACCTTTTCCATCCCCTGGCATGAACGGTTCATCGCCAGAGTGACCCCAGCGTGATCCATCCCCTGTGTCCTCATCCGGCACACGGACCGCAGATCACGGACGACCGCATTTGCGACGAACCACATCGCAGGGGGTTTTATGAGATCCAATCGCGCCAAGGCGCGCGCCGGGGTGAGCATGGCAGCGACACTGCCGCTGCTCGCCGGTGCGCTGGCGCTCGGCATACCCGCGGCCCATGCCGCGGACGGCCCGACCCGGGACACCCTCGCGGGCACCAAGCCCGCGTGGGCCACGGCCAAGGCGGACAAGGGGGCCGCCTCCGACAGCTCCCAGGTCTCCGCGCGGGTCTACCTCGCCGGCCGGGACGCCTCCGGTCTGGCCGCGTACGCCAAGGCCGTGTCCGACCCGAGCTCGGCGTCGTACGGCAAGTACCTCAGCGCCAAGCAGACGCAGTCCCGCTTCGGCGCCACCAAGGCCCAGGTCGCCGCGGTGACCTCGTGGCTGAAGTCGGCGGGCCTGAAGGTCACCGGCACCACGCAGCACTACGTCTCCGTGTCCGGTGACGTCGCCGCCGCCGAGAAGGCGTTCGGCACCCAGCTGCACAACTACACCAAGGGCAAGAAGACCTACCGGGCGCCGTCGAAGACGGCCTCCGCGCCGGCCGCCCTGAACGGCGCCGTCCTGACCGTCACCGGTCTGGACAACGCCCCGCACAAGGCGACCCACGCCGACCAGCTGCCGCCTCCGGACGCGGTGTTCAAGAACTCCGGGCCGTTCTCCTCGTACTACGGCTCGAACACCGCGAGCACCCTGCCGGACGCGTACGGCTCGAAGATCCCGTACGCCGTCAAGGGCTACACGGGCAAGCAGCTGCGTGCCGCGTACGGAGCGGGCACGCGCACCGGCAAGAACGTGCGCGTCGCCATCACCGACGCGTACGCCTCGCCGACCATCGCCTACGACGCGGCCACCTACGCGTCGAAGCACGGCGACGCCGCCTACAGCAGCAGCCAGCTGCGCCAGGTGCTGCCCAAGAACTACACGAAGACCAAGGAGTGCGGGGCCGCCGGCTGGTACGGCGAGGAGACCCTCGACGTCGAGGCCGTGCACGCGGTCGCGCCGGGCGCGAGCATCACCTACGTGGGTGCCGCCTCCTGCTACGACGACGATCTGCTCGACTCGCTGAACAAGATCGTCGACGGGCACCTGGCCGACATCGTCTCCAACTCGTGGGGCGACATCGAGGCCAACCAGACGCCCGACCTCGCGGCCGCCTACGACCAGGTCTTCCAGTTCGGCGCGGTCGAGGGCATCGGCTTCTACTTCTCCTCCGGCGACAACGGCGACGAGGTCGCCAACACCGGTACGAAGCAGGTCGACACCCCGGCCAACTCGGCGTGGGTGACGGCGGTCGGCGGTACCTCGCTGGCGGTCGGCAAGAACGACAAGTACCTGTTCGAGACCGGCTGGGGCACCGAGAAGGCCACGCTGTCGACGGACGGCAAGAGCTGGACGGACTTCCCCGGCGCGTTCACCTCGGGCGCGGGCGGCGGCACCAGCAAGACCGTGGCGGAGCCCTTCTACCAGCAGGGTGTCGTCCCGGACTCGCTCGCCAAGGCGAACAGCGCCGCCGGTAACCGGGTCGTCCCGGACATCTCGGCGGTCGCCGACCCCAACACCGGTTTCAAGGTCGGGCAGACGCAGACCTTCCCGGACGGGTCGCAGCAGTACAGCGAGTACCGGATCGGCGGCACCTCGCTCGCCGCGCCGGTGATCGCGGCCGTCCAGGCCCTGGCCCAGGAGGCGCGCGGCGGCAAGGCGATCGGCTTCGCCAACCCGGCCATCTACGCGAAGTACGGCTCGAAGGCGTACCACGACGTCACGGACAACCCCACGGGTTCCGGGCTCGCCGTGGCGCGCGTCGACTTCGCGAACGGCTACGACGCGGCGGACGGTCTGCTCACGTCCGTCCGCAGCCTCGGCAAGGACAGCTCGCTGAAGGCCGTGCGCGGCTACGACGACGTCACCGGCGTGGGCACGCCCGCGGTCGGCTACGTCGACTCGTTCCGCTCGCTGGGCCTTCACTGACGGCAGGTCACCACTGGTGCGCCCGCCCCTCGACGAGGGGCGGGCGCACGTGTGTCCGGGGGCAGGTGGGACAGGCAGGTCTTCGCCCCCGCCGCCCCCGCCCTTCCCGTCCCTGCGGGCTCCGCCCCCAGACCCCCGTGTCGCGCTGACGCGCTCGTCCTCAACCGCCGCACGGGCTGAAACCGCGTGGGGCGCCCCACACCCCATTGTGTCGCTCTGACGATTACACTGGGCCCGTGCCTCAACTACGCCTCGCCCTGAATCAGATCGACTCGACCGTCGGCGATCTCGCCTCCAACGCCGAGGCGATCATCCGTTGGACCCGGCACTCCGCCGAGCAGGGAGCCCATCTCGTGGCGTTCCCGGAGATGGTGCTGACCGGGTATCCCGTCGAGGACCTGGCCCTGCGGCCGTCCTTCGTCGAGGCCTCCCGCGCCGCGCTGCGCTCGCTGGCCGCGCGCCTCGCCGACGAGGGTTTCGGGGAGCTGCCGGTGATCGTCGGCTACCTCGACCGGTCCGAGACCGCCCAGCCGAAGTACGGCCAGCCGGCCGGAGCCCCGCAGGACGCCGCCGCCGTGCTGTACGGGGGGCAGGTGGCGCTGAGCTTCGCCAAGCACCACCTCCCGAACTACGGCGTGTTCGACGAGTTCCGCTACTTCGTGCCCGGCGACACCATGCCGGTCGTGCGCGTCCACGGGATCGATGTCGCCCTCGCCATCTGCGAGGACCTCTGGCAGGACGGCGGACGTGTACCGGCCGCCCGCTCCGCCGGGGCCGGGCTGCTGATCTCCGTCAACGCCTCCCCGTACGAGCGCAACAAGGACGACACCCGGCTCGAGCTGGTCCGCAAGCGGGCCCAGGAGGCGGGCTGCACCACCGCCTATGTCGCCATGATCGGCGGGCAGGACGAGATCGTCTTCGACGGCGACTCGATCGTCGTCGACCGGGACGGTGACGTCGTCGCGCGGGCCCCGCAGTTCGCCGAGGGATGCGTCGTACTGGATCTCGACCTTCCGGCCGGCGCCGCCGAGCCGGTGACCGGCGTGGTCGACGACGGGCTGCGGATCGAGCGGCTGGTGATCTCCGAGGAGCCGCTGCCCGCGTACGAGGCGGAGCTGGCCGGTGGGTACGCGGATCCGCTCGACGACGACGAGGAGGTCTACTCGGCGCTGGTGGTCGGGCTGCGGGCGTACGCGGCGAAGAACGGGTTCCGGTCGGTGCTGATCGGGCTGTCCGGGGGGATCGACTCGGCGCTGGTCGCGGCGATCGCCTGCGATGCGCTGGGCGCGCAGAACGTGTACGGCGTCTCGATGCCGTCGAAGTACTCGTCCGACCACTCCAAGGGCGACGCGGCGGAGCTGGCGCGGCGGACGGGGCTGAACTTCCGTACCGTGCCGATCGAGCCGATGTTCGACGCGTATATGTCGTCGCTGGGGCTGACGGGGCTGGCCGAGGAGAATCTCCAGTCCCGCCTCCGGGGCACGATGCTGATGGCCATCTCCAACCAGGAGGGGCACATCGTGCTGGCGCCGGGGAACAAGTCCGAGCTGGCGGTGGGGTATTCGACGCTGTACGGGGACTCGGTGGGCGCATACGGGCCCATCAAGGACGTGTACAAGACGTCGATCTTCCGGCTGGCCGAGTGGCGCAACCGGGCCGCCGCCGAGCAGGGGCAGACCCCGCCGATCCCCGAGAACTCGATCACCAAGCCGCCGAGCGCGGAGCTCCGTCCCGACCAGGTCGACACGGACTCCCTCCCGGACTACCCCGTCCTCGACGCGATCCTCGAGCGGTACGTCGACCGGGACGAGGGCGCGGACTCCATCGTCGCGGCCGGGTTCGACCGGGAGCTCGTCGTGAAGACGCTGCGGATGGTCGACACGGCTGAGTACAAGCGGCGCCAGTACCCGCCGGGCACCAAGATCTCCGCCAAGGGCTTCGGCAAGGACCGGCGCCTGCCGATCACCAACCACTGGCGCGAACACGCGTAGCGCCTCGCCGGCGGGACGGCGGGGCGGCGGGGTCGCTGGGCGCGCGCCCCTTCCCCGTCCCGTCCCTGGGGGCTGCCGCCCGGACGGGCTGAGAATCAGCCCCTCCGGCGTTTGAGGAGCGGGGTCTGGGGCGGAGCCCCAGGAAGGGACGGGCAGGGGCGGAGGGGGCGAAAAACCCCTGTCCGCACCCTCCCCCCGGAATCTCAGCGATGCGCGTGCTCCGCCTGCGAAGGCACATGCGCCGCGATCAGGCGCCCCGACGTACCCGCGAGCGCAGCGTCCCGGCGCCGGTCGACGCCGTAGGCCGCGGCCGCGACGCCGAGGCCGAGGACGGCGAGGGCCGCCCCGGCGAGCGCCGGGGACGTCGCGCCGAAGCCCGCCGCGAGGGCGAGGCCGCCGATCCAGGCACCCCCCGCGTTGGCGAGGTTGAAGGCGGCCTGGTTGGCGGAGGAGGCGAGGGACGGCGCGGCGGAGGCCTTCTCCATGACCATCAGCTGGAGGGGGGAGCCGGTGATGAACGCGGCCACGCCGAGGAGGGTGACCGCGACGGCCGCGCTCCACTGGGCGGCCACGAGGACGGGGAAGAGCGCCAGGACCGCCACGAGGGAGACGAGGCCTCCGAAGAGGGTGCCCCGCAGGGAGTGGTCGGCGAGGCGGCCGCCCACCAGGTTGCCCACCGTGGCGCCCACTCCGAAGAGGGCCAGCAGCAGCGTCACGCTGCCCTCGGCGTAACCGGCCGAGTCCGTGAGCATCGGCGTGATGTAGCTGTACGCGGAGAAGAGCGCGCCGAAGCCCGCCACCGTCGTACCGAGGGCCAGCCAGACCGGCAGGGAGCGCAGGGCGGCCAGCTCGCCGCGCAGGCCCCCGGCCGGGGCGTGGGCGTGGTCGTGGGGGATCAGAAGCGCGAGCGAGGCTATGGCGGCGACGCCGATCGCGCTCACGCCGAGGAAGGTGGCCCGCCAGCCGAGGTGCTGGCCCATGAGCGTGGCCACCGGAACACCCGCGATGTTCGCGACCGTCAGGCCGAGGAACATCAGCGAGACGGAGCGCGCCTTGCGCTCGGGGGCGACCAGGTTCGTCGCGACGACGGCACCCACGCCGAAGAAGGCGCCGTGCGGCAGGCCGCTGAGGAAGCGTGCGGCCAGGAGCCAGTGGTAGTCGGGGGCGAAGGCGGAGAACGCGTTGCCCGCCACGAAGAGCCCCATCAGGGCGATCAGGACCTTGCGGCGGGACATCCGGGAGGTCGCGGCGGCGAGCAGCGGGGCGCCGATGACGACGCCGAGCGCGTACGCCGAGACCAGGTGACCCGCGGTGGGGATCGAGATGTGCAGGTCGTCCGCGACGTCGGGCAGCAGGCCCATCATCACGAACTCGGTGGTGCCGATGCCGAAGGCGCCCACGGCGAGGGCGAGCAGGGCCAGAGGCATTGAGGGGCCTTTCAGAAGAACGGGGACGAGCGGAGTTCCAAGGACACGGACGCCTGGGCGCACGGACGCGCACACACACCTGCGCGCACGGACGCGCCCGTGCACACCGCTGTGCACGGGCAGCGTAAGTTCAGCTATGGAACAAAGTCTCTCAGGCCCAGTATTCCAAGAGGTTAAGACGCGGTTGCGTCAACCTTGACACGGGCGGCGACCGGGAGGTGATCGCTGCCGGTCTCAGGCAGGGACCACGAGGTCACCGGCTCGATGCCCTTGACCATGATCTGGTCGATCCGGGCCATCGGGAACGACGCCGGCCAGCTGAACCCGAAGCCGCTGCCCGCCGCGCCCTGCGTGGAGCGCATCTGCGCGGTGACGGCGTTCAGCGCGCGGTCGTTCATCGTGCCGTTGAGGTCGCCGAGCAGGATGACCTTCTTCAGCGACTCGTCGGCGATGGCCTCGCCCAGCGCGTCGGCGCTGGTGTCGCGCTGCCGGGCGGTGAACCCGGCCTCCAGCTTCACCCGCACCGAGGGCAGGTGGGCGACGTACACGGCGACCTGGCCGGCCGGTGCCGTCACCGTGGCCCGCATCGCGCGCGTCCAGCCCAGCTTGATGTCCACGGGCTGGGCTCCGGTCAGCGGGTACTTGCTCCACAGCCCGACGGTGCCCTGCACCGAGTGGTACTTGTACGTCGACGCCAGCGCCTTCTCGTACACCGGAACCGCCGTGGCCGTGAGCTCCTCCAGGGCCAGCACGTCCGCGCCGGAGGCGGCCACGTCGCGGGCGGTGCCGGACGGGTCCGGGTTGTCCGCGTTGACGTTGTGCGTGGCCACGGTCAGGTCGCCCCCGCTGCCGGTCTTGTCGGTGAGCAGTCCGCCGAAGAGGTTCAGCCAGACGATCGCGGGCAGCAGCACGGCGATCAGGGCGGACGCGGACTTCCGTACGAAGCCGAGGATCAGCAGGACCGGCACGAACAGGCCCAGCCACGGCAGGAAGGTCTCCGTGAGGCTGCCGAGGTTGCCGATGGTGTTCGGGATCCGCGCGTGCAGCAGCATGACCAGGGCGAGGATCAGCGCGAGGGCGGCGAGGATCAGGCCGCGGCGCCAGATGCCGCGGTCGCCGCGCCAGCCGTCCAGCAGGCGTCGAAGCCGGGACCCTCTGCGGTCGGGCCCCTGGCCGCCGCTGCCCGTCTCCGTCATATACGCCTGCGCCATACCGTCGCCTCACAACCTGCCGTGCACACCGTCTGCCCCTCGGCTACGACCCTAGGGGATGATCGGTGTCGTTCCTGCCGCCCATGACGGCCGTACGGGCACGAGGACGTCCAACTTGGTGTTCGGAGTTCCGAATACGGGCATCACGCGCGCCCTCTGTGACGAAACGCGCACATTCGACCCGTCAGAAACAAGGCGGGCCACGGCCGGGGAGCAAGGTGAATTGCGGTCGGGGACAAGGGGAACTACGGCCTGGCCGGGCGCAGCCCCTCCAGCAGCGTGTCGACTATCTGCCCCGCGAGATCCTCGGGAAGTTCCGCATTCGGGCGCATGACGGCACGTACCAGCATGGGTCCGACAAACATGTCGTTCAGCATCTCGAGGTCGACGTCCTCGCGGAGTTCGCCGTTCTCCTGGCCGCGCCGCAGGACTTCGTAGCCCAGCCGGCGCCGCGGTTCGATGACGGTCGCGTCGTACGCGGCCCAGAGCTTGGGGCTGCTCTTCATCTGGGCGTGGACGCTGTGCAGCATCGCCGACGAGCGGTTGATCAGGCCGCGTTGGCGCAGCGACTCCAGCAGGATGACGAGGTCGTCGCGCATCGAGGTGCCGGGGAGTTCCGGGTCCGGGGGCTCTGCGGCGCGCAGGACGTCGACGAAGAGTTCCTCCTTGCCGCTCCAGCGGCGGTAGATGGTCGCCTTGCCGACGCCCGCGGTGCGGGCGATGCGCTCGATGGAGAGCTCCCCGAGGGGTGCGCCGTCCTCCAGGAGCTTCATCACGCCCTCGATGATCGCGCGCTCCACGGCCTCGCTGCGGGGGCGTCCCCTGGCGGGGCCCCCGTGCCCGACTCGGCTGTGCGCGAGGCTCACGTCGAACTCCGTTTCCTTTGCTGACCCTGAGTGCATTCTCCCTGGTGTACGGGGCTGCGGGCATCCGGAGCCGGGTGCCCGCAGCCCCGTACGCCCGGTCAGTGCTCCGCGGCCGGCACCAACTCGGCCTCCTCTTTGCCCTTTTGCGGCTGGGCCGGGCGGCCCGGCAGGAACAGGGCCACGACCACCGCGCCGACGAGCGCGACGCCCGCGCCGCACAGGGCGGTGACGTGCATGGCGTGCAGGAAGGCGTCGTTGGCGGGGCCGACGAGGGCCTTGCCCTGGGGGCCGAGCTTGGCGGCGACGCCGAGGGTGGCCTCGATGGACTCGCCCGCGGTGTGGCGCAGACCGGCCGGGACGAGGCCGAGCTTGTCCTCGATGCCGCTGCGGTAGGCCGTGGAGAGGACGGAGCCGAGGACGGCGATGCCGAGGGCGCCGCCGACCTGGCGGAAGGTGTTGCTGAGCGCGGAGGCGGAGCCCGCCTTCTCGCGCGGCAGGGCCTGCATTATCACGACACTGGTCGGGGTCATGATGTGCGCCATGCCGGTGCCCATGAGGAAGAAGATGACCTCAAGGAGCCAGATCGGGGTGTCCGACTCCAGCGCGGCGAACGCGGCCAGCATCGCGGCGATGACCAGCAGGCCCGCCGTGCAGGTGGCCCGGTTGCCGAAGCGGTCGACGACGAGGCGGGCGCGCGGCGCGAAGATGATCTGGGCCGCGGCGAGCGGCAGCATCAACAGGCCGGTCTGCAGTGGCGAGTAGCCCCGCACGCTCTGGGTGTAGAAGACGGAGAAGAAGGTCACACCCATCAGCGCGAAGAAGACGAGCGCGATGGCGGCGATCGCGGCCGAGAAGACCTTGTTCTTGAAGTACGTGACGTCGATGGACGGGTGGTCGCTGCGCTTCTCGTACACGACGAACCCGGCGAGGACGACGAGTCCGGCCACGATGGTCGCCAGCACCTTCGCGTCCGTGAAGTCGGCCAGCTGGCCGCCCTTGATGATGCCGTAGACGAGCAGGACGAGGCCGATGACCGACAGGACGACGCCGATCGCGTCGACGCGGCCGGGGTTCGGGTCCCGGGAGTCGGGGACCAGCCAGAACATCAGGACGAGCGCGAGCAGCACGATCGGCACGTTGATCAGGAAGACCGAACCCCACCAGAAGTGGTCGAGCAGGATGCCGCCGGTGATCGGGCCGATCGCGATGGCGAGGCCGACGCCGCCGGCCCAGATGCCGATGGCCTTGGGCTGCTCGTCACGCTCGAAGACGTTCATCAGGACGGCGAGCGTGGCGGGCATCACGAAGGCGGCGCCCAGGCCCATCAGGGCGCGGAACACGATGAGCTGGACCGGCGAGCCGGATTCCGCGGCCAGCGCCGACCCGATGCCGAAGACGGCCAGACCGGCGAGCAGCACCTTCTTGCGGCCGAGCCGGTCGCCGAGCAGCCCCGCGGTGAAGAGAAGTCCGGCGAAGACGAGCGTGTAGGCGTTGATGGCCCATTCCAGCTCGCTCTGGGTGGCGCCGAGTCCGGTGGGTGCCGGGGTCGAGATCGTCTTGATCGCGACGTTCAGGATGGAGTTGTCGAGCACCACGATCAGCAGGCTGAGCATGAGCACGCCGAGGATCGCCCAGCGGCGCCGATGCACCGCCTCGGGCACATGTCGATCGGCAGGAGGAGCGGAAGTCGTCATGGCTGCCAACCTAGCGAGTTTCGATACGACACCGTATCGTATCGGAAATACTTTACACAGAACTTACGAAGAGACCTAGGGCTGTGGCGGCGGAGACCTAGGACTACTGAACCAGGACCCGGAGCGGGATCTGGGTCACTCGCCCCGGTCTAGCCGCGCGTGGCACGAGGTGCCACCATGGAGGTGATCCGGGGACGCCGTCAGGGTGCCTCGAGATGACAGAAGGAGCCGTTGCGATGACGCAGCTTTCGGCTGCCCAGCAGCCCGCTGAGGGTGTGCGCCCGTCCACCGACAGCAGCAAGGCGCTGTACGGGGGCAAGAGCACCCGCCGCATCACGGTGCGCGACGTCACCGCCGCCAAGGAGCGCGGCGAGAAGTGGCCCATGCTCACCGCGTACGACGCGATGACCGCGTCCGTCTTCGACGAGGCCGGCATCCCGGTCATGCTCGTCGGCGACTCGGCGGGCAACTGCCACCTGGGCTACGAGACGACCGTGCCCGTCACCATGGACGAGATGACCATGCTGTCCGCCGCGGTCGTACGGGGCACCTCGCGCGCCCTGATCGTCGCCGACCTCCCCTTCGGCTCGTACCAGGAGGGCCCGGTCCAGGCGCTGCGCTCGGCCACCCGCCTCGTCAAGGAGGCCGGGGTCGGCGCGGTGAAGCTGGAGGGCGGCGAGCGCTCGCACCGCCAGATCGAGCTGCTGGTGGAATCCGGCATCCCGGTCATGGCGCACATCGGCCTGACCCCGCAGTCCGTGAACTCCATGGGCTACCGCGTGCAGGGCCGTGGCGAGGAGGCCGCGCACCAGCTGCTGCGGGACGCCAAGACGGTCCAGGACGCGGGCGCGTTCGCGGTCGTCCTGGAGCTGGTCCCGGCGGAGCTCGCGGCGGAGGTCACCCGCAGCCTGCACATCCCGACGGTCGGCATCGGCGCCGGTCCCGAGACCGACGCGCAGGTCCTCGTCTGGACCGACATGCTCGGTCTGACCGGCGGCAGGATGCCGAAGTTCGTGAAGAAGTACGCCAACCTGCGCGAGGTCATGGGCAACGCCGCGAAGGCGTTCGCCGAGGACGTCGTCGGCGGAACGTTCCCCCTTGAGGAGCACTCCGTCCACTGAGGGCCCGAGGCCCACTGAGCCACTGCGGCACCGAGGCGACCCGTCGATCTTCCCCCGTCGACGGGTCGCTGCCCCTTTTTGCGCCTAAACCGGCGCCGCTCTCGCGGACCGAATTGCTCGCCGCAGGGGTTCCTCAATCGATGGTTGCGGTGCGTATTCGCTTCAACAGACACATGCCGTCCTCCCCCGCGAACCACCGCGCATGCTCCACGAAGTACTCGTACGCCAGCGCCGTGTTCTCGGCGGCCCGCGTGACCCCGTGGAAGTAGCCCATCTCGGAGAGCGCGAACTCGGCGTGCACGAGCGGCAGCAGCTCGGGCAGGGCGGCCGACTCGGCGGGGCTCAGCGGGCGTACCGAGGTGTAGCCGTCGAGGAGCGCGTCCACGTCCTCGAAGCGGACCGGGCGGGCCGGGTCCAGCCACTGCACCGTGTTGCGCTCGATGGCGGTGGCCAGATCGTGGACGGCGGTCGTGCGGTCGCTCAGGCCGAAGTCGAGGACGGTGGAGACCTCGCCGGACGCGGTGTCCCACAGCAGGTTCGAGGCGTGCCAGTCGTTGTGGGTCCACAGCGGGGTGAGGCGGCTCAGGTACGGCAACAGGCGCTCGTAGAAGGGGAGATGGACCTCACGGAGGTCGCTGCGCCAGGACCGGCGCGCCAACGCCGCGGCGACGGCGGGGCGTTGGATCGCGTACGACTCCAGCGCCGCCTCGGGGTCGACCGCCGCGAAGACGGTGAAGGAGGAGACGAGGTGCTGCGGGCGGCGCCGCGGAGCGTCGAACCCCTCCGCGGCCAGGTGAAGTTGGGCCAGCGCGGCCCCGGCGGCACGGGCATGACGTACGGAGACGAAGGGCGACCACGAGAGCGCGTCCCGGTAGAGGTCCGTGCCGGTGCCGGCCGAGTGGACCTCGTACACCCACTCCCCCCGCACCTCGGCGCCCAGCACCTCGACGACCGGCGCGCCCCGTTCGCGCAGATGCCGCAGGAAGGCGTGCTCCTCGGCCAGACCCTCAAGGGTGCGTACGTCGCTGTGGTGCCGTTTCACGAAGAGCAGCCGTCCGTCGCTGTCGACGAGAGCGGCGGCCGACAGCGGGCGCGGACTGCGCCACAGGACGTGCCCGGGGCCGACGACGGCCTCGACCTCGGCCTGGGTGAGCGGCGGCCAGTCGGGGGCGACGGGGTCCGTGCCCATGCCGTGGGCCAGCAGGCGGCTCATCCGGTCACCACCTTTTCCGCCTCATCCTGTGAGGCCCTACCCACCCGACCCGGTGAAGCCTTACCCACCCGACCCTGCGAAGTCTCGCCCACCCGGCCGCTCAGCGCGTCCAGCAGGCGCCGTTCCGTCGCCGCGAACTCCGGTGCGGCGAGGGCGTCCAGGCCGCGCGGCCCGGAGCGCGGCACCTCGACGCGCTCGACGACCGTGGCCGGGCGGCGCGAGAGCACATGCACGGTGTCGGCGAGCAGCACGGCCTCGCGGATGTCGTGGGTGACCAGCACGACGGTCCAGCGATAGCGCTGCCACATGTCGGCCAGCCACAGCTGCATCTCGGTGCGGGTGAGCGAGTCGAGCGCGCCGAACGGCTCGTCGAGCAGCAGCACCGGCCGCTCCAGGACGACCGTGCGCAGCAGCGCGGCGCGCTGCCGCATACCGCCGCTGAGCTGGAAGGGGTAGGACTGCTGGAAGCCGTCGAGGCCGAAGGCCTCGAAGAGTTCGCCCGCCCTGCGCCGCGCCTCCTTCTTCCGCACGCCCTGCGCCTCAAGACCCAGCGCCGTGTTGTCGAGCACCGTGCGCCAGGGGAAGAGGAGGTCCTTCTGCGGCATGTACGCGACCTTGCCGGAGGCCACCGACGCCGGGGCGCCGTCGACGAGGATCTCGCCGGAGGTGGGGGTGTCCAGGCCGGAGATCAGGTTGAACAGGGTGCTCTTGCCGCTGCCGCTCGGGCCGATGACGGCGGCGAACTCACCTGGCTCCACGGCGAGTTCGAGGTCGCGCAATACTTCGAGGGACCCGAACGCCTTGCCGGCGCCACGGACTTGGAGACTCATGAACGGCCCTCCTTCTCCAACGCCCGTTCCCACGGCAGGACGAGCCGTTGCAGCAGACAGGTCGCCCCGAACAGGGCGATGCTCAGCAGGGCGGTCACCGCGACGGCCGCGAAGACGAGGTCCGTGCGGAACGCGCTCTTCTGCGCCTGCATGTAGATACCGAGGCCCTTCTCGGCGCCCGCGTACTCCGCGAAGACCGCGCCCACAACGGCGTACGTGATGCTCACGCGCAGCCCGGTGAAGAAGTGCGGCAGCGCGCTCGGCACCCGGACGAGGCGGAAGGCGCGTATCCGGCCCGTGCCCAGCGAGCGCAGCAGGCGCATCGCCTCGCGGTCGGTGGCGGCGAAGCCCGCCGCGAGGTTCGCCGCGAGCGGGAAGAACGTCGTCAGCGTCACCACCAGCATCTTCGGCAGCAGTCCGAAGCCGAACCAGATGATCAGCAACGGGGCGACCGCCACGATCGGAATGGTCTGCGAGGCGACCAGGAGCGGGTACAGACCCCGGCGGGCCGCGGCCGAGAAGTCCAGGACCACGGCCACCAGCCAGGCCGCGGCGAAGGAGAGCGCGAAGCCGAGCAGGGTCTCCTGGAGGGTGGGCAGGGTCTGGTCCCACAGGTCGGTGCGGTTGGCCCAGCCCTGGGTGAGGACGCGCCCGGGACTGGGCAGCACCGTCGGATCGACACCGGCGGAGGTCACGTACGCCTGCCAGCCGCCGATGAGCAGGGCGAGGACGAGGAGCGGCGGCCAGACGGCACGCAGTGCCGCTCTCACTTGGCGCTCGGCAGGTAGGCGTCGGTGAAGAACGCCGAAGCGTCCGGGGCCTTGGTGAGCTTCTTGCCGTTCTTGTCCGTCAGCAGCCCCGACTCGTACTCGAAGTCGGCGAAGTCCTGCCAGCGCTTCGCGCTCTGGGTGCCGATCGTGCCGTCGTCGGCCCGGTAGTACTCCTTGGCGAGCAACGTCTCGCTCTGCTTGACCAGTTCGGTGTTGGTGAGCGTGCTCTTGTTGGCCGCGATGAGCAGGCCGGCGGCCTGGTCCGGGTGGTCGGCGGCGTACTCGTACCCCTTGTTCACCACGGCGAGGAACTTCTTCGCCACCTCGGGGTTCTGCTTCAGGTACTGCCCGGAGGACGCGACGAGCGTCGAGTAGATCGCCGGGAAGCCGTAGTCGGCGAGCGGGAAGTCCTTGAGCGGCTTGCCCGTCAGCTTCGCCTCCAGGCCCTCCCAGGTCGGCATCGGCATCGCGAAGTCCGCCTTGCCCGCGTAAAGGGCCGCGTACGCCGAGGTGTTGAGCGTGACCTGCGTGAAGTCGCCCTTACCGCCGTCCTCCTGGATGACCTTCTGGAGCAGCGCCTTCTCGTACGGGGCGCCGAAGCCCGCGTACGTCTTGCCGTCCAGGTCCTTGGGGGAGGCGATGTCGTCGCGGTCGGCACGGACAGAGACCGTGACGTTCGTCTTCTGCGTGACGGCGTAGACGGAGGTGATGTCCTGTCCGGCGGCGCGCGCGGTCGTCACACCCTCCTGGTAGGAGATGCCGAAGTCCGCCCTGTGGTTGGCGATCAGCGTCTCGGGCGCGGTCGAGCCGTACGGCACGATCTTCAGGTCGATCCCGGCGTCCTTGAACCAGCCCTTCTGCTGGGCGACGTAGATGCCGGTGTGGTTGGTGTTGGGTGTCCAGTCCAGGGCGAGGGTGACCTGGGTGGTGCCGTCCTTCGACGCGGCAGACGCATCGGACGCAGAGTCCTGGGAGGCGCAGCCGGTCGCGGTGAGGGCGGCGGCGGTGGCCAGGGCGAGCAGGGCGGTCGTACGGGATCTCATCGGGTTCCTTGAAGGGCGGCGGCGCGGACGGGGGCGTGGGCAGGTGCTCACGCTCGACACAGCGCGCTGTTGACCCGCATGAGGTCCACGGCCATCCGCCTCGTCAGTTCCCTTGCCTGGCAGATCACTTGGTGCTCACCGGGGCGGCGGCCAGCAGGTC
This sequence comes from Streptomyces sp. NPDC029292, assembly GCF_055569295.1. Taxonomy (NCBI): domain Bacteria; kingdom Bacillati; phylum Actinomycetota; class Actinomycetes; order Kitasatosporales; family Streptomycetaceae; genus Streptomyces; species Streptomyces sp. NPDC029292. The sequence continues at coordinate 49,262 of NZ_JBVHXR010000026.1, read as the reverse complement.
GTTCGTGTACGACGACGCCCAGTCGCGGGCGTGCGCTATGGCGCCGTGCCGGGCGAGCCAGTCGGCGTACGGGCCCATGCGGGTCTCGTCGATCACGCCCCAGCGGCCGTCGGCGCCGGTCCAGGTCGGGGCGACGAGGGCGAGGGAGCGGGCGATCAGCGGGCGGGAGAAGTAGGGGATCACGCGCTCCAACAGGGCGCGGGTGGCCTCCTGTTCGGCGACGGCGGCCGCGTAGCCGCGGGCCGTGGCGGCGAGGAAGGCGCGTATCAGGTCGGGCTCGGCGCCGGCGAACGCCTCGCTCGTGCCGAGGAGGTAGCTGTGGTAGCGGGGGGCGCCGATCTCGTCGACCGGCCAGGTCAGCCGCTGCTCTTCGGGCAGGTCGCCGCGGAGGGCGTCCCAGGACCAGTAGTTGCCGAAGGTGGCGTCGGCCTCGCCGGCCGCGATGTCGTCGACGGTGAGTTCGCGGTAGCCCGCGTCGACGGTGATCACCGAGTCCGGGTCGCCGCCGTCGGCCGCCACCAGGTGACGGACCATGGCACGCCCGCGGGGTGTCGGGTTGTAGGCGAGGCGGCGCCCGGCCAGGTCGCGGGGGCGGGTGATGCCGGTGCAGCGGGCGGTCTGGATGGCCTCCAGGGCGCGGTGGTTGACGGCGGCGACGGCGAGCAGCGGCCGGCCGTCGGCGGCGCGCCGGGCCAGCAGCCGGTTGGGCGGGAAGAGGCCGAGGTCCACCTCGCCGCGGGCCAGGTACTCCAGGGTGTCGCCGCGTCCCGGATCCTGGACGGCGAGTTCCACGTCCAGGCCCGCCTCGCGATACCAGCCGCGCTCCCGGGCAACATACAAACCGGCCGAATTCGGCCACGGGTGGAAGTAGTCGAGCATGACTCGGACGTGCGACATCGAGGTACTCCGCATACGGCACTCAGGCGTGCGGGCCTGGTGAGGAAGAGAGGGGGAGGGAGAGAGAGGGGGGACCGTTCCAGGTCAACAACAGGAGCGGGCCGCCGCGGCGGACGCCGGGGGACACTGCTGCTCGACTGCTGAGGACATGCGGTACTCCTACGCGGGCAGCCCTGTGGGGGGCTCAAGTGATGCGGTCGGCGTTCCCATGGGGATCCCGTACGGCGTGTGCCGCGTGGATCCCAGACGCCCTCTCAGCCCAACCGGGTAGGGGCTCCCGCGTAGATGGCCGAAACCATAACCCCGGGCAACCGATCCTGTGCAAGCGACTTCCACCATGTGGGACGACTCTGCCCAGTGAGTGAGATATCCCAGCTCAGACACGTCTTCCTCAAGTGCCTTCGGGTTAGCATCCGCGCCATGACCGACGCCCCGCTCCCCGGACCGCTGCTCCCCGAACCGTTGCTCCCCGGACCGCTGGTCGACGACGCATGGCTCGCGGCCCGCCTCGACGACCCCCGGCTGGTCGTCCTGGACGCCACCGCGCTGCTGCCGTCGCCCCGCCACGACGGCGACTACCGCTCCGGCAGCGGCCGCGCGCAGTGGTCCGAGCGGCACATCCCGGGCTCCCGCCACGCGGACCTCACGGGCGAACTGTCGGACCACCAGGCGCCGTACCACTTCGCGGTCCCTTCGCCCCAGGCGCTGGCCGAGGCCCTCCAGCGGCTCGGCGTACACGACGGCACCGAGGTCGTCGCGTACGACAGCGGGGGCGGTATCTGGGCGGCCCGGCTGTGGTGGATGCTGCGGTCGATTTCCGTACCGGCGGCGGTACTTGACGGAGGCCTTCAGGCCTGGGAAGCGGCCGGACGGCCGGTCACCGGCGAACAGCCGGAGCCCGGTCCCGCTGTCGGCAGCCTCACGCCCGTCCCCCTCCCGCACACCTGGGCCACCCTCCCCGACGTCGACGCCATCCGCCGCGGCGAGCGCCCCGGCACCCTCGTCTGCGCGCTCCCCGTCTCCGGCTTCGACGGCAGCGCGCCCACCCGGTACACGCGGCGCGGTCACATCCCCGGCAGTCTCAGCCTCCCCGGCCGGGGGCTGCTCGACGAGGCCGGGCGGTTCCTGCCGCGGGCCGAGCTCGCCGTCCGCGTCGGGGCCGTGCTCGGCGAGAGCGCCTCGCCCGTCGTCCTGTACTGCGGCGGCGGGATCTCCGCGGCCGGCACCGCCCTCGCGCTCACACTCCTGGGCCGCGAGGACGTCACCCTGTACGACGGCTCGCTGGAGGAGTGGTCGGCCGACCCGGCGCTGCCCCTCGCGCATCACGCCTGACCTGCGAGGACACCGCACTGTCGGTGGGGTGTAGGCGGCTGTGGGCGGTCTGTCGGTGGTTTGTCGGTGGTGGCTGACACCTTGATGGACATGACGCGAATCGACGACAATCCCCGACGAGCCGCTGCCGGCCGCAGCGCCGTCACCGTACGGGGGCTGGTCAAGCACTACGGCGAGACCAAGGCACTCGACGGCGTGGACCTGGACGTGCACGAAGGCACCGTGCTCGGTGTGCTGGGTCCCAACGGCGCCGGCAAGACCACCCTCGTCCGCATCCTGTCCACCCTCGTCACCCCCGACTCCGGCCATGCGACCGTCGCGGGCTACGACGTGCTGAAGCAGCCCCGCCAGCTGCGCCGCGTGATAGGGCTCACCGGCCAGTACGCCTCGGTCGACGAGAAGCTCCCCGGCTGGGAGAACCTGTACATGATCGGGCGGCTGCTCGACCTGTCCCGCAAGGACGCCCGCCGGCGCGCGGACGAGCTGCTCGAGCGCTTCTCGCTCACCGAGGCGGCCAAGCGCCCGGCGTCCACGTACTCCGGCGGTATGCGCCGCCGTCTCGACCTCGCCGCCTCCATGATCGGCAACCCGGCCGTCCTGTACCTGGACGAGCCGACGACGGGCCTCGACCCGCGCACCCGCAACGAGGTGTGGCGGGAGGTCAAGCGCATGGTTGCCGACGGCGCCACCGTGCTGCTCACCACCCAGTACATGGAGGAGGCCGAGCAGCTCGCCTCCGAGCTGACGGTCATCGACCGCGGCAAGGTCATCGCCAGCGGCCGGATCGACGAGCTCAAGGCACGGGTCGGCGGCCGTACGCTGCGCGTCCGCCCGGTGGACCCGCTGGAGCTGCGCCCGCTGGCCGCCATGCTCGACGAGCTGGGCCTCACCGGCCTCGCCACCTCGGCCGTGGACATCGAGACCGGCACCGTCCTGGTCCCGATCCTCAGCGACGAGCAGCTGACCGCCGTGGTCGGCGCGGTCACCGCGCGCGGCATCACGATCGGCTCCATCAGCACCGAACTGCCCAGCCTGGACGAGGTGTTCCTGTCCCTCACCGGCCACAAGGCCAGTGCCCCGCAGGACGCAACCCCCGCCCGCGCCTACGAGGAGGTCTCCGCATGACTACCGCCGTTGTCGAAGCCCCCCTCGCCGTCCAGGGCGACTCCCGTATCTCGGCCCGCGCGCACGCGCGCCACATCGGCGCCCTCGTCCGCCGCAACCTGCTGTGGATCCGCCAGGACCCGGAGTCGATGTTCGACGCCGTCCTGATGCCGGTCATCTTCACGCTGCTGTTCGTGTACGTCTTCGGCGGCTCCATCGGGCAGTCGCTGGGCGGCGGTCAGCACCAGTACGTGCAGTACGTGGTGCCCGGCCTGATGGCCATGATGGGCATGAACATCGCGACGGCCGTCGGCACCGGCTTCAACGAGGACTTCCAGAAGGGGGTGATGGACCGCTTCCGCACCCTGCCGATCGGCCAGGGCTCCGTGCTCTTCGCCAAGATCGTGGTGGAGCTGCTGCGGATGCTCGTCGCGACGACGATCCTCATGATCGTCGGCGTACTCGTCGGCTTCGAGATCACCAACTGGGCAGGGCTGTTCGCGGCGGTGGGGCTCGCCACGCTCTTCGGCTCGGCCCTGATGTGGATCTTCCTGGTCCTCGGTGTGACGATGAAGAACGCGCAGTCCGTGCAGGCGATGGGCTTCCTGGTCCTGATGCCCCTGCAGTTCGGTTCGTCGATCTTCTCGCCGACGGGGACCATGCCCGGCTGGCTGCAGCACTTCACCGACTACAACCCGCTGTCCGCGCTCGCGGACACCGCGCGCGGTCTGATGGTGGGCGGCCCGGTCGCGCACGACCTGTGGGTGACGCTCGGCTGGACGGCGCTGATCACGGTGGTGATGGCGCCGGTCGCGATCCACAAGTTCCGCACCAAGAACTGACGTTCAGCACGGTACGACCCCCGGTCCGCGTCACATGAGGGCGGCGGCCTCCGCAGCGGAGAGCCCGCCGCCCTCGGCGTACGCGGCGTCGTACGCCGCGTCGTCGAGGATGGCCCGCACCCCTGCCTCGGCCCGCGCGCGCACCTCGTCCTCCATCGGGCCCACGAAGTGACCGGGCGGCAGCAAGTGGTCGGCGGCGCCCAGGAGCCGGGCCGCGTCGCGGGCGCGGCGGCCGCCGTCAAGGCCGGCGAGGGCGGTGGCGGCGGTGGTCAGATGCGCGGAGATCATGTGCGGCGCGATCATCTGCGCCAGCGGATCCGCGGCACGCTCCGTCGCCTGCCGCGCCTTGTCCAGGGCAGCCGCGTACTGCCCATCGACCGCGTCCAGCCAGGCGTCCACGCCCAGCACGAACCCGTCGAAGACCACGAAGGTGCTGGCCGCGAAGTCCTCGCGCAGCAGGCTCATCTGCTCGCGCGCCTCGGCGACCCGGCCGGTGCGGCCGAGCCACATGGCGAGGAAGAGCCGGCCCGCGGGCATCGCCTCGTTCAGGGCGCCGTGGCCCTCCGCCAGCACGTCGCGCAGCATCCGCTCGCCCCGCTCGGGCTCGCCCAACTCCATGAGGATGCCGCCGAGACGGACGCTGAGCACCGCCGTCTGGGCGCGGGCACCGATCCGTTCGGCGTACGTCATCGCCTCCGAGTAGTCCGCGGCGGCGGGCCCGTACTCGCCCATGCGTTCGTGGGCCTCGCCGCGCGCGGAGAGCGCCTCGGCGGCACCCCAGGCGTCTCCGATCCGGGTGAAGATCTCCAGCGCCTCGTCGGCGTCGCAGGTCGCGCCCTCTGTCGTGTCGGCGCGGTTGGCGCGGATGTTGGCGCGCATCTGGAGGGCGACGGCGAGTTCCCACTCGAAGCCGAGCTCGCGGCAGGTGCTGACCGTCACGTCGATGACGGCGTGCATCCGGTCGATGTCCCCGGTCAGCAGGACGGCGTAGAACCAGAGGGAGCCGGGGTTGCGGCAGGTCTGCGGAAATCCCGGCCGGTAGGTTTCGCTGATGGCGCGCAGCTTGTCCTTGGCCTGCGGGGTCTGCCAGGCCCCCATGTCCATGTCCATACAGGAGAGATGGACGAGGTGCACACCGCGTCGGCCCTCCTCGAGGACCTCCGGTCGCATCGGGGGCGGGCCCGCGATGCAGCTCTCGTGCAGCGGGGTGGCTGGTCGCAGGGGCGGTGCGAAGGGGTCGGGGCCGAGGGCCATGACCTCGTGGGACCAGGCGCGGGCTTCGATCCGCTGGTCGCGCATCTGCCAGTACCAGGACAGCGACAGGACGAGGCAGACCGCCTCCTGCTCGTCGCGCGCGGCGACGGCGCGCCGCAGGGCGGTGCGCAGATTCTCGTACTCGCGCTCAAGGAGCGCGATCGCGGCGCCCTGGCCGGGGCCGCGCAGCGCGGGGTCGGTGGTGCGGGCGAGTTCGCGGTAGTACGTGAGGTGGGCGCGCTCGGCGGCGGCGCGGTCGCCGGACTCGTCGAGGCGCTCGCCCGCGTACTCGGCGACGGTCTCCAGGAGCCGGTAGCGCATCCCTTCTTCGCCCGAAGGTGCGGCGACGACAAGGGACTTGTCGACGAGCGAGCCGAGTGTGTCGAGCGCGGCGGGCCCGCAGACGGCCTCGGCGGCGGCGAGGTCGCAGCCGCCCGCGAAGACGGACAGCCGCCGCAGCGCGTCCCGCTCGTCCTCGTCGAGCAGGTCCCAGGACCAGTCGACGACGGCACGCAGGGTCTGCTGCCGGGGCAGGACGGTACGGCTGCCGGAGGTCAGCAGGCGGAACCGGTCGTCGAGCCGGTCGGCGATCTGCCGCGGGGTGAGCATCCGCAGCCGGGCTGCGGCGAGTTCGATGGCGAGCGGCAGGCCGTCGAGGCGGCGGCAGATCTCGGCGGCCGCTTCCGGGTCGTCCGCGATCCGGAAGCCGGGCCGGGCCGCGGCCCCGCGGTCGGCGAGCAGCCGCAGCGCGACGGGCTCGGGCAGCGGCTCCACGGGACGCAGCAACTCCCCCGGTACGCCAAGGGGTTCGCGACTGGTGGCCAGCACCGTCAGTCCGGGGCAGCGCTCCAGCAGCTCCTCGACGAGGTGGGCCGCGGCGTCCACGACATGCTCGCAGTTGTCGAGAATGAGCAGCATGCGGCTCTTGGCGCAGTGCTCGGCGAGCCGGCTGAGGGGGTCGTCGTGCCGGTCCGCGACGGCCCGCATCTCCTCGGCGCCGGCGCCGCGCAACACGGTCTCGCGCGCGCCGACGGCGGTGAGCACGGCCTCCGGCACCGCCTTCGGATCGTCCACCGGCGCGAGCTCGGCCAGCCACACCCCGTCCCGCGCCGCGTACGCCACGGCCTCCGCCGCCTCCTGCGACAACCGCGTCTTCCCCGCGCCACCGGGCCCGAGCAGCGTCACGAGCCGTGCCGCCGCGAGATCACCCCGGATGGCGTCGATGTCGGCCTCCCGGCCGACGAAGGAGGTGAGGCGGGCGCGGAGGTTACCCGGGGGCGGGAGTGGGGCTTGGGCTGGAACTGGGGCTGGGGCTCGGGTGCGGGAGAGCATTGCGGGGTCCGCCGCATGGGTCGCGTGGGCCGCGTGGGCTCTGGCGGAGGCGGGGTTCGCGGAGGCTGAGTTCGCGGAGGCATCGGGCTCCGCGACGGCCTGGTCACCGGCACCGTACGGGTCGCTGCCCGGCTGGACGGACCTGATGGGGTGCGGCGCCCGGGAACCGCCGTCCGGCCCCCGGCCCCGCCCCGCAGGCCCCACGACGACGGGCGCCGCTCCGGCTCCGGCAGGCGCGCCGTCGCCCGGCTCGGCGGTTCGGGCCCCAATACCGTCGGCCGGGGTCAGCAACTCGGCGTGCAGCGCCCGGAGTTCGGGCCCCGGGTCCGAGCCCAGGCGGTCGGCCAGGAGGGCGCGTACGGACGCGTAGGCGGCGAGGGCCTCGGCGGGGCGGCCCGCGTCGCGGAGGGCGCGCAGGCGGAGGGCGTGGAGGGCTTCGTCCAGGGGGTGGTGGTCGCACAGGGCGGTGAGCTCGGGCAGGGCCTGCTCGGCGTGGCCGAGGGCGAGGGCCGCGGTGAGGCGGGCGCGGCGCACGTCGAGGCGGCGGGTCTCCCAGCGGGCCGACTCGGCCTTGCGGTCGGGCAGGTCGCTGAGCGCCGGGCCGTACCACAGGGCGAGGGCATCGTCGAGGACCACGGCCGCCTTCGCGGCGTCGCCGTCGGCGAGCGCGCGGGTGCCCTCGCCCGCGAGCCGCTCGAAACGGTGCAGGTCGATGTCGTCGGCGGTCGCGGCGAGCCGGTAGCCGCCGTCCGCCGAGGCGATCACGTCCGGCCCGAGCGCCCGGCGCAACCGCCCGACCAGCGCCTGCAGCGCACCCGGCGCGTCGGCGGGCGGGTCGCCGTCCCACACCTCGTCGACCAGGACGGTCACGGGCACGGTCCGTCCCGGCCGCAGCGCCAGCACGGTCAGCAGGGCACGCAGCCGCGCCCCGCCGACCGGGACGGGCGTGCCGTCGGGGCGGAGTGCCTGGGTGGTGCCGAGGATGCGGTAGCGCACGGGGTCCATTGTCTCCGGTGGCGTGGCGTCAGGTGCGGGGGTCCGGTACGCGGAGTTCGACCAGGACGCCGGACCGGTCGCGGTGGCGGCGCGCCCCTGTCCCCGTACGGCTCTCGCCGTAGGGTCCGCCGAACCATCGCGGGCAGCTGTCGACGGCCTCCAGGGAGCGGTCCTCACGGACGGGGAAGAAGGTACGCGAGCCGGGGCCCGTCTCGGCGTAGCCCTGGTGCACCAGATGGATGGCGCGGACGCGGCCCGTGGTCTCGGGCCACTCGGCGCTGTGCCGCTCGACGGTGAGGAGGCCGACCCGGCGGATCCACTGGTCGGAGTCGAGACCGGATGCCTCCACGGGGTCGCCGCGCAGCGCGGCAACCAGCCCGTCGTCCGCCCGCAGCACCTGGATCACCTCGCCCCCGTCGCGCACCCACTCCACAGGGGCCGAGATCTTGCTGAGCTCCTTGAACCAGCCGCCCCCGAGCACGTCTCCCGCGTCGTCCAGCACCAGGGGCCAGGTCACCTCCTCCCCCACCGAGAACGGCGTACCGCAGCACTCCATCTGCCAGTCCGCGAAGAACACGTGCCAAAGCCCCATGACCCCACCTTCTCCGGAACCAATGTCCGATCGCGAGACGATTTCGGCACGTGCCCGGTACGGTCGGGCAGGCCCGAGCACATGCGTACCCGCCCAGCCAGTCCAGGGAGCCCCATGACCACCGCCGCCTCCCGCCGCAGCGACCGGAGGATCAGCCCCGTCTTCGTCGGGATCGTGGCCGTGACGGCGGTGACCGGCTGGGCCACGTGGACCGCGTTCGCCGAGCAGCCCGGTCTGGCCGTGTTCCTGTTCGTGACGGGCGCGTGGATCGTCTCCCTCTGTCTGCACGAGTACGCGCACGCGCGCACCGCCCTGCACAGCGGTGACATCTCGATCGGCGCGAAGGGCTATCTGACGCTCAACCCGCTGAAGTACACGCACGCGCTGCTGAGCATCGTGCTGCCGGTGATCTTCGTGATCATGGGCGGGATCGGCCTGCCGGGCGGCGCGGTCTTCATCGAGCGGAACCGGATCCAGGGCCGCTGGAAGCACAGCCTGATCTCGGCGGCGGGCCCGCTGACGAACGTGCTGTTCGCCGTCGTCTGCACGGCCCCGTTCTGGCTGCACGCCCTGGACGGGGTGCCGAGGACGTTCCAGTACGCGCTGGCGTTCCTCGCACTGCTCCAGGTCACGGCCGCGATCCTGAACTTCCTGCCGGTGCCGGGCCTGGACGGGTACGGCGTGATCGAGCCCTGGCTGTCGTACGGCATCCGCCGCCAGGTGGAGCCGTTCGCGCCGTTCGGCCTGCTCGCGGTGTTCGCGGTGCTGTGGATTCCGTCAGTGAATATCGCGTTCTTCGACGCGATCTACTCGCTCCTGCACGGCCTGGGGATCGACGCCACCCAGAGGTCCTGCGGCCAGATCCTCTACCGCTTCTGGAAGGGCACGAACGAGTACTGCACCCTCAACTCGTGACGGACCGGTCCCGCGCCTTGCCGCGCCGCGCGTAGTACCACGTCATGTTGGACGACAGGCTCGCCAGCAGCACCCACACGATCCCCAGCCAGCTGCCCTGGGCGAAGGAGACGACGGCCGCGGCGACGGAGAGGATGCAGACGGCGAGGGCGTAGAGGGCGAGTCGCCGGGCTGGGGCGGGTGGGGGCAAGAGGGGCATGGGGGTCGGCTCCTGACGGGACAGATCGGACGAGGTCGTACGGCGTCCAGTGTCCCCCATGCCCGTACGCCGCTATACGTCCGTCACCCGAAGGCCCGCGTGCGCCTTGTAGCGCCGGTTCACGGAGATCAGGTTGGCGACCAGGGACTCGACCTGGTGGGCGTTGCGCAGGCGCCCGGCGAAGACACCGCGCATGCCGGGGATGCGTCCGGCGAGCGCCTGGACGATCTCGACATCGGCTCGCTCCTCGCCGAGGACCATCACATCGGTGTCGATCTCCTCGATCTCCGGGTCCTGGAGGAGGACGGCCGAGAGGTGATGAAACGCGGCGGCGACCCGCGAGTCGGGCAGCAGGGCGGCGGCCTGCTCGGCGGCGCTGCCCTCCTCCGGCTTCAGCGCGTACGCGCCCTTCTTGTCGAAGCCGAGCGGGTTGACGCAGTCGACGACGAGCTTGCCGGCCAGCTCCTCGCGCAGGGATTCGAGGGTCTTGCCGTGGCCCTCCCACGGCACCGCCACGATCACGATGTCGCTGCGCCGCGCGCACTCGGCGTTGTCGGCGCCCTCGACACCGTGCCCGAGCTCCTCGGCGGCGCTCTGCGCGCGGTCCGCGGCGCGCGAGCCGATGATCACCTTCTGCCCGGCCTTGGCGAGCCGGTAGGCAAGGCCCTTGCCCTGGGGGCCGGTGCCGCCGAGCACGCCGACGACGAGCCCGGACACGTCGGGAAGGTCCCAGGGGTCCTTGGCGGGGGCCTTCTGTGCACGGTCGGTGGAGGCACTGTCAGTAGAGGTCATGGGCCGACTTTACGTGCGCGGATCCCGGGCGTGGGGGTCAGGTGAGGGCGGTCACGGGGATCCGGCGGAAGGTGATCCTCTCGTACGCGCCGAAGTCGCCCGACTCGTAGAGGAGCCCGACGGTCGTGGCGTCGACGCGTACGAGATCGGAGTACGCGGCGGGCAGCCCGTTCACCGTGTGCACGGGCCGCCAGGTGGTGCCACCGTCGGTGGAGGCGCGCAGCGTCATCAGGGCGCGGGAGCCGGGATCGGCGGGGCCCGAGTACAGGAGCAGGTCGGGGTCGCGGAGCTGGAGGAGGCTGCCCTGGACGACGGGGGTGACGAGCCCGGCCTGCGGGCGGAAGGGTTTGACCAGGCTCTTGCCGCCGTCGCGGGAGTGGGCGTCGGCGCGGTTGCCGGGGGACGGGGAGTCGTTGCGGGTGTTGAAGTAGACGCGGCCGTCGGGGAGTTCGGCGGCGGTGGTCTCGTTGACATTGATGTAGCCGTTGGTGTTCTCGTCGAGGTAGCCGAGGTACCAGGTCTCGCCGCGGTCGTCGCTGAGCAGGCAGTGGCCGCTGTTGTACTTCGCTTCGGTGCCGTTGTCCGTGCCGGTGGGCGGCAGGGTGTGGTTGCCGGGGACGACGACCCGGCCGGTGGTCAGCTGGATCGCGTGCCCCGGCGTGGTGGCGTACCACCGCCAACTCGCCTTCTTCACCTGCCCGGTGATCTCCTTCGGGCTCGACCAGGTGAGCCCGTCGTCGTCGCTGTGCTGCACCCACACGCGCCGCCCGTCGGCCGCCTTCACCTTGCCGCGCAGGAGGGCGTCCTCGCTCGCGGTGGCCGCGCTGCGGACGTGCACGAGCAGGACGCGGCCGGTGTCGAGGACGACCGGGGCGGGGTTGCCCGCGAGGTTGTCGCCGTTCTCGGCGACGGCCTGGAGCGGGCCCCAGGTGCGGCCGCCGTCCGTCGACCGCTTCAGCACGATGTCGATGTTGCCGTGGTCGGCCGCGGAGTCGACTCTGCCCTCGCAGAAGGCGAGGAGCGTGCCCGCGCGGGTGGCGACGACCGCCGGGATCCGGAAGCCGGCGTAGCCTTCGCGGCCGGCGCGGAAGGGGGTGCTTGCTTCTGTCATGGGCGGGCTCCTTGGCGGGTGTTTCCTTGTGTGGCCGGTGATGCGGGCCTCTGCCCAGCTTGGGCGAATTCGTGGTGAACTCCGGGTCACGAGTGGCCGGTTGCGGCAGGATGCGTTCCCATGGATGCCGTACGGGTCGCGTTGCTGCGCGAAGTGCTCGCCGGGACCGAGTGGTTGGGGGCCACGCGGCGGTTCGCCGGGGCGTTGCGGGGGTCCGTGGTGTCGTACGGGGGCGGGCTGCTGCTGGTGGGGACGGAGGAGTACGAGCCCTGGCATCTCGCCGCGCATCTGGTGGACGAGGCGGCGTGGTCGGGGACGCCGGATCTGTCGCCGACGTTGGTGCGGCATGGGGCGCGGGACTCCGATCCGGCCCACTTGGCGGTGGGCCTCGGGCGTATCGAGGCCGCGCGGCGGGGGGAGACGCTGCTCGTGGTGGCTCCGGCCGCGCCGGGGGCGCCGTTACTGGAGCGGATTCATGATGCGCGGCGGGCGGGGGCGACGGTGCTGGCGCTGTCCGCGGGGGATCGGGAGCTGGGGGCGATGGCCCACGAGGCGCTCGCGGTGCCGGACGATCCCGACCTTGATCTCGATACCGTGCAGCACCTTGTCAGTGCGGCGGCCGGGGAGAACGCGTTGCCCTCGCCGCGGGGGCGGCGGCGCTTCCGTGACCGGTTGTCCCGCTTCGCGGATCAGCTGACGGCTCCGCCGTCGGCTCGGTGGTAGTTCGCGTTCGCCTTTGTCCGGCGGTGCGTCTCGCCGCTTCGCGGCGGTTTCCCACCCACCCGCCCGACTCGGTCTCCCTTCCCGCCTGCGGCGGACAGCCTTGCCGCTTCGCGGCGGTTTCCCACCCACCCGCCCGACTCGGTCGCCCTTCCCGCCCGCGGCGGACAGCCGACTCCCGCCCGCCCGTCTCGGTAGCTCCCCCTGCCCGCGGCGGACAGGCCTTGGGCGCCGCGGGCTGGGGGCCCGCCTCAGCCGTCGTCAGCCCCGGGCACCGGCCCGCCTCAGTCCTCGTCGGCCTCCGGCGCCGTCCCCGTCGCGTCGTGCCACTTGGGATCCGTCTCCCATTCCAGGTTCCGCTCGCGGGCGATGTCCATCGCGTGCTCCGCCTCCTCGCGGGAGGCGTACGGGCCGAAGCGGTCCTTGCCGGGGCAGTCGGGGCCTTCCTCGACCTTCTTGTGCTCCAGGCAGTAGTACCACTCGCCGGGCTTGCCGACGGTCCGCTTCTTGAAGAGGGCCATGACGGCTCCTTTCGCCACGGACATGGTCTCCCATGCCCGCTGGTTAGACTCGCTGGCATGTCTGGCCAGTCGCTGCTCGTACCAGGGGAGCTCTCTCCCACCCGTCCCGTGCCGGGAAACATCAGGCGTCCCGAGTACGTGGGCAAGCCCGCCCCCACGCCGTACACCGGACCGGAAGTGCAGACGCCCGAGACGATCGAGGCGATGCGGATCGCCGGGCGGATCGCCGCACAGGCGATGGCCGAGGCCGCCAAGCTGATCGCCCCGGGTGTGACGACGGACGAACTGGACCGGGTCGCCCACGCCTACATGTGCGACCACGGCGCCTACCCCTCCACCCTCGGCTACCGCAGTTTCCCCAAGTCGCTGTGCACCTCCGTGAACGAGGTCATCTGCCACGGCATCCCGGACTCCACGGTCCTGCGGGACGGCGACATCATCAACCTCGACGTGACGGCGTACATCGGCGGGGTCCACGGCGACAACAACGCGACGTACCTCGTCGGCGACGTCGACGAGGAGAGCAGGCTGCTCGTCGAGCGGACCCGCGAGTCCCTCAACCGCGCCATCAAGGCGGTCAAGCCGGGCCGGCAGGTCAACATCATCGGGCGCGTCATCGAGTCGTACGCGAAGCGGTTCGGGTACGGGGTCGTCCGGGACTTCACCGGTCACGGGATCAACTCCTCCTTCCACTCCGGGCTGATCATCCCCCACTACGACAGCCCGCACGCGACGACCGTCATCCAGCCCGGGATGACCTTCACCATCGAGCCCATGCTCACACTCGGTACGCACGAGTACGACATGTGGGACGACGGGTGGACCGTCGTGACGAAGGACCGGAAGCGGACGGCGCAGTTCGAGCACACGCTGGTCGTCACCGACAGTGGCGCGGAGATCCTGACCCTGCCGTAACCCTGGTTCCCACTGTCCCCGAGCCCGCCCTGTCCACAGGGCGGGCTTTGCCATGTGAGCTTGATCGGGAATCGGGGTACCGTTTTACCGACAGGGTGTCGGGAAGTTATTGACTTAGGTAAGCCTAACCATAGAAGATGGGCTGGATCTCGCCCCTTCCTCTTCGGCTCCGGAGGCCTCATGAACGCGACGGACACGTCGAGCGCCACGTTCTCGACACTCATTCGCACCGCGTCGCACGAGCAGCACGTGGAGGCGGAGACGTCGACGTTCATGAGCGACCTGCTCGGCGGCCGGCTGGGCGTCGAGGCGTACGCGCGCTACACCGAGCAACTGTGGTTCGTGTACGAGGCGTTGGAGGCGGACGCCGAGCGGCTGGTGTCCGATCCGCTGGCCGGACCCTTCATCAAGCCCGAGCTGCTGCGCCGCGCCGCCCTGGAGCACGACCTGGCCCATCTCCGTGGCCCCGACTGGCGCGCGACCCTCACCGCACTGCCCGCGACCCGGGCGTACGCGGCCCGCGTGGCCGACTGCGCCCGCACCTGGCCCGGGGGCTACGTCGCCCACCACTACACCCGCTACCTCGGCGACCTCTCCGGCGGCCAGATCATCCGCGGCAAGGCCGAACAGACCTGGGGCTTCGCCCGCAAGGGCGACGGCGTCCGCTTCTACGTCTTCGAGGACATCACCAACCCCGCGGCGTTCAAGCGGGGCTACCGCGAACTGCTGGACAGGGTCCTCGCCGACGACCTGGAGAAGCAGCGCATCATCTCCGAGTGCAAGCGCGCGTTCGCCCTCAACACGGCGGTCTTCCTGGCCCTCGGGCAAGAGTTCCCCTTGACCGCGTGATCCGGCTCGGAGAGATGAGGGCGTATCGGCTGCGGGTGAGTGGGGGCTTGTCGCGCAGTTCCCCGCGCCCCTAAAAACCGGGGGCCGGTCGGAGGCCACCTGCGCCCCGTAGCCTCCGGCCAGCCCGGGTTTTTAGGGGCGCGGGGCTGTGTCGATATGCGGCTCCGCCGCGTGGGCGCGAGCAACCCCCACCGGCCCGCAGCCGACGAACTGCCCAGGGGGTCTGGGGGCGGAGCCCCCAGGAACGGATGGGACGGGTAGGGGCGGCGGGGGCGAAAACAGCCCCTCAGCGCTCCAGGCGTACCCGGCCCCCCACCTCGACCCAACCCCCCGGCTGCGGAGCCGTAAGAAGCTGCGATCCAACCCCCTGCACAATGTTCAGCGCCCGCCCCAGCTGATCCGTCAGAAGCAGCGCCGCCGCCCCCGTGGCCTCGTCCTCCTCGATCCCGTCACCCCGCCCGGGAAACGCCCGAGCCCGCACCCGCCCCGCGGCCTCGTCCTCCCAGGCCCAGGCATAGATCCACTCACCAGCCTCCGGAACGGCCAGCGCGTCGACCTCGGCAGCGGACCCGTACCGCCGCAACGTACGCGCCGGCGCCCACTCCGCCCGTGCCTCGATCCAGCTGAACTCCCCGTCCAGCCGCACCCCCACCACCCCGGCAGGCGTGACCAGTTCGGGTACGTCGAGCAGCCACCCCACCCCGACACACGGATGCCCGGCGAACGGCAACCGCAGCGTCGGCGTGTAGATGTCGATGACCCCCCGCTCGGGGTCGTCGACGAAAACGGTCTCGCTGAACCCGAGCTTCGCGGCGAACATCTGCCGTTCCTCGCGCTCGGGCATCACGGAGCCCTCGCGCACGACACCGAGCTCATTGCCATACCGTCCGTCGGATCCGCAGAAGACCCGGAGCATGTCGTAGTCAGTCACTCCGGCATTCAAACATCACCGTTCCTAAGTTGATCGGCCGGTGCTGGCCATATCGGACGTCCCGAACAGCGTGAGTTGCTGGTCTGGAACGCTGGGCCCCCGAACGATGGTGGGGCCGTGGGGCGGGTGCTTTCCGGGTGGGCGCGCTCGCGTCTGACGCACCACGGGGGTGGTGCTGCGCGTCGTCCTGGCCGGAGCTGTCCGCTCCGTACGGCCCGGGGTGCGGTGACTCGGCGTTTCGGGGACGGTCGGCCCGGTGCGATCCTCCGGTCGCACGGCCCCCACCTCGGCACGCCGTGGGGCGTGGGTGGTGGGGGTTTGGCGGGGTCCGTCTTTCCTGCGCCGGGCCGTGCAGCCCAGACCGCGTCTGCCGACGACCACCGCGGCGGCATGATGTCCCGTCACGGTGGTCGAACCGGTAGAAGCCTGCTCTTTCAAGGCACCCAGCCAGTGCTGGGCGCCCCACTTGCTCGAATACGCCGGGTCCACCGCGATCACGGACAGCCCGGCATGATGCGCCATCCCGGCAAGCCGGTCGCGGAACTTCGCGGTCGGCATCCCGGCCACCGTGCGGCGGAAGGATTTACCCCGCCGTCCACGGCCCAGCTTCTCCCGGCCGGTGGCACGGGCATCGACGAAGTCCAGGTCCTCGATCACCAGCGCCGCACACTCATGGAGTTGGGCAAGGCGGATGAGCCGGGAGACGGCCTCGCGCAACCGGGCATCCCGGGTCATGGCCGTAAGTAAGGCCCGCCAGTTCCAGGGGGAGGGTCCGGGGCGCGCCGACGGGGTTGCCACATGGGTCGAGGATCCAGGCGGCGAGGTGGTCGGCGTTGACATCAACCGCGAGGACCGGATGCTGGCGGAGGGCCTCCAACGTAGGGACAGGAACCTGCTGTCCCTTCTTCACCGTGGACCAGGAGGCGTCGAGGTACCAGCGCCCACGTCCGGCGTCGTAGGTGATGTCGTAGCGCACCGGGGCACCCGCGCCGATCCGGTCGGCCCACTGCTGACCGCGGTGGGTGAAGACCGCCGTCGCATCGAGGAGGTACCGGCCGCGCGGAGCATTGGCGTGCTGCCGGCGCAGGGGTTCGGGCAGCACGAGAGCGATGGCGCCGTCGGCGGGGTTGATGCTGATGGTGTAGTTCCCGAACGGCGCCCCCGCCTCCCCGTCCGCGGTCAGGAACATCCGCCGCGCCGACCACTCCTCACCCCAACTGTCCAGCGCTGCCTGCCAGGCGGCCTCGGTCAGCGGCTTCGGCCCAGGTGTGGTGTCGTAGTCGTAGAGGTGGTGGCGGGAGTTCAGCAACCGTCGTCCGCCCCGGGTAATTCGCACCCGGCCGTCATCCCGCTCGCGCACCGCCTGCCGCAGATCACCTTTCAGGATCTGCAGGCGCTGCTGCTTGGCCCGTCGCTCCGTATGGTCGGCATACCCGCGCACCGTCCTTCGCCCCCGGCGCACGCTGCTGCCAGGTGGGACGGCGAGCCGGGCCTCGATCGTGGCGACGGCCCGGCGAAGAGAGCCGATCCGGGCGTTCAACGCCCGCCTGCCGAGCTAGAACTGGTCTTCCGAGGTGCGGGTGATCGCACCCGCCCACCGGGATGACGACTGGCCGGTCAGGGCCTTCTTGCGCTCCGCCCGCCGGGTGTTGGCCGCCGGCACGTTCCCGATCCGCACCCGCCGAGCCAGGTCCGTCCCTGCCAGCGAACCGAGATGTGCCCCCACCGCCCGCAGCACCATCGCATCCGCGGGCGAGACATGCAGCCGGGTCCGGATCCGGCACCCGGACGGCGGAGAGACCACGAACGGAGCAGCCAGCGCACGGTAGGGGCGCAGCTCACGCCCTTTCCCACCCCGCACCCGCTTCCCCATGCCGTACGCCCCGCCCCACCCGTGATGATCTCGACGAGTCGAAACTAGCGGCGTCCCCCCACCCGTCGGCGCACATGTCGACGATTGGCAAACAAATGATCCATTTCGCACGGCAATGTCCGAAGACGATCACCAGCCCCGGCCCCTCATCGCAAACCCGCGCCACCCCGCTCGAGGCACTCCGCCCGCGAGTCCTCCGGCGGCGACGGTGGACGCAGCGGTACGACGCCGCTGGAGTGGGCCGGGACAGACCAAGCCGAGACGATTACGCCGTACGCCGCCTGCGTACCGCGACCACCACGCCCGTGCCCGCCGCGACCGTCACCGCCGCCGCGGCCCCGAGGGCGCCAGCGGGCACGTTTGACCCCGTGGAGGCGAGCGCACTGCTCACGCCACCTCTGGTGGATCCGGTGCCGCCGGTGGTCGAACCAGAGCCGCCGGAGGAGCTGCCACCGGAGGAGTCCCCGGACCCCGACTCGCTGTCTCGGCCCGGCAGTTGGGCGTCATCGCTCAGCGCCACCGACAGGTCCACCGGGTCCAGCTCGGTGCCCGCCGTGTAGAAGCCGCCGAACGCCTCCGCGCCCGCGCCGTCAGCGTGGCCGTGACGTCTTCCCGCCCGCCGCGGCGGTGAGCGTGGTGGCCAGGCCCCGTCATGTCTTGGCTGGTCGGTGCGGCGACCGTGGCGAGCGTCACGTCCTGCTGCTTCTCGCCGCCGTCCGCGACCAGGTCGGCGGTGAGGGCGCCCGCGGCGCTGTCGTACTGGAAGTCGGACATCTCGCGCACGAAGCCGTGCGCCGTCGACTTGGCGGTCAAGGTGCCCTGGAAGGCGATGTGCAGGGTGTGGCTGGTGCTGTCGTAGGTGCCCTTGCCGCCGGTGAAGGTGAAGACGCCATTGCCCGCGGCCTGCGAGGCGCCGTCCGCGGCGGTGAAGGAGCCCTGGGCCCAGGTACCGGTGACGTACGAGCGGTAGGACTGCTTGATGCCCCAGGTCAACTCGTAGCCGTTGAGCGGAACTTCGGCGGCCGACGCGGTGTTCACAGCGCAGGCGCCGGCTCCCAGCGCGACCGCTACGGCGGTGAGAGCGAGGGGGCGGCGGCGATTGGCGGCCATGGCCGTGGGTCTCCGCGGAGGATGGATACGCTCCGCCGCCGGGCGGAGGGCGGGTGTGTCAGCCCTCGCCCGGGGAACCGGACGCGGACGACGTGGATGAGGAGGACGACGACGCGGCCGTCGCGCAGGCCGTGGCGGCCACGGAGGCCACCGGTTCGCGGCCCGCCCGTTCTCCCGCTCAGCGGTGGCGAGCGGGCCCGGGTCGCGCTCGCCCGGGTGCTCGCCCAGCGGGCCCCGCTGCTGCTGCTCGCGAGCCGACCGCCGCTCTCGACCTCAGACAGCAGGAGTTGGTGCTGCGCGTGTGCTGGGAAAGGGCGCGCGCCGGGGACGCGGTGGTCGTGGTGCTGCACGATCCGGGGCTCACGAGCGCGTACGCGCGCCGGGTGGCGATTCTGTGCGCCGGTCGTGTCGCGGCCGACGGCCCGCCGGGCGAGGTCCTCACCGGTGGCTTGCCGAGCGACGTCAATCGGCAGCCTGTGGAGGTGTTCCCGCACCCAGGACCGGAGCCGTCCTGATCACCCTAAAACGGGACTCTTGACCCTCGCTTGACCTTTTCATGGGGTGTGTTTTAAGCCGTCGTGATCAAGCCGTGCCTGTGCGTCACCTGTGAGAGCTGAATCACCGGACGGGTGGGTATCAGTGAGGCAAGCCTCAGATAAGTTAGGCCAGCCTCACCATGCCGCATGGGCCCGTCCGTGCGGTTTGTCCGACTCTTCTCCTGGAGCCTGAATGCGAGCCGTCCGACTCTCAGTTGTCACCGCTGCCGCCACCGCGGCCGCTCTGACCGCCGTCACGGGCTGCACCGAGAAGAGCGACGCCAAGGGCGGCGACGCGATCCAGGTGACCGCCGCCGACTCCACGTGCAAGACCTCGTCGAAGTCGGTCCCGGCCGGTCAGGTCACGCTGAAGATCGAGAACAAGGGCTCGAAGGCCACCGAGGTCGAGATCCTCTTCCCGGACGACCGGATCGTCTCGGAGAAGGAGAACATCGGTCCGGGCACCAAGTACACGCTGACCGCCGAGGTCAAGGCCGGTTCGTACGAGATCGCCTGCCGCCCCGGCATGAAGGGCCTCGGCGTCCGCCAGAAGCTCACGGTCACCGGCGGCAAGGTCGCCAAGCGAGACCCGCGCCTGGACAAGGCCGTCGCCGCCTACCGCGAGTACGCGCAGGAGCAGGCCGACGCCACGCTGCCCAAGGTCAAGGTCTTCGCGCAGGCCGTCAAGGACGGCGACATCGAGGCCGCGAAGAAGGAGTTCGCGGACTCGCGCCTGGGCTGGGAGCGCACCGAGCCCGTCGCGGAGTCCTTCGGTGACATCGACCCGAAGGTCGACGTCCGCGCGGACGGTCTGGAGGACGGCCAGAAGTGGACGGGCTGGCACCGCCTGGAGAAGTCCCTCTGGGAGGACAAGAAGATCAGCGCGACGGACAAGACCCTCGCCGACCAGCTGGTGACGGACCTGACCGACTGGCAGAAGCGCGTCGGCAAGGCCGAGATCACCCCGACCTCCATGGCCAACGGCGCCAAGGAGCTGCTCGACGAGGTCGCCACCGGCAAGGTCACCGGCGAGGAGGACCGCTACTCGCACACCGACCTCAGCGACTTCAAGGGCAATGTCGAGGGCGCGCAGAAGGCGTACGAGCTGCTGAAGCCGGTCGCCAAGGAGAACGACGCGGCGCTGACCACCGAGCTCGACAAGCAGTTCGCCGCGCTGAACACGCTGCTCGACAAGTTCCGCACGGACGGGACGGATAAGACACAGTACGACTTCACCTCGTACGACAAGGTCGGCAAGGCCGACCGCAAGGAGCTCTCCGACGCGGTCAACGCGCTCGCCGAGCCCCTGTCCAAGCTCGCCGCCGCCGTCGTGAAGTAAGCGAGGCTCACCATGACGGACACCACGGAAGCCACGCAGACCGCCACTGGCGCCTCCCCCTCCCGGCGTTCGCTGATCGGCTGGGGCGGTGCCGGGCTCGCGCTCGGTGCGGCAGCGGCCGGCGGCGCGGTGGCGATGACCCGCACCGGCAACGACGTCGATCCGACCGCCGCCGAGACGGGCGCCGCGGTCGCCTTCCACGGCGCGCACCAGGCGGGCATCGCGACCGCGGTGCAGGACCGGCTGCACTTCGCCGCGTTCGACGTGAAGACGGACGACCGCGCCGAGTTCGTCCAGCTGCTGAAGGAATGGACCCAGGCCGCGCGGCGGATCACCGCCGGGCACACGGTCGGCGAGGGCGCGTACGGCGGTCTGGCCGAGGCGCCGCCGGACGACACCGGTGAGGCGCTGGGCCTCAAGCCGTCGCGGCTGACGCTGACGATCGGCTTCGGGCCTTCGCTCTTCGACAAGTTCGGGCTGACGGACCAGCGTCCGGAGGCGCTCGTCGACCTGCCGAAGTTCCCCGGCGACAACCTGGAGCAGGCCCGCAGCAACGGCGACCTGTGCATCCAGGCCTGCGCGGACGACCCGCAGGTCGCGGTGCACGCGATCCGCAACCTCGCCCGCATCGGCTTCGGCAAGGTCGCCATCCGCTGGTCGCAGCTGGGCTTCGGCAAGACCTCCTCGACGACGCCGGACGCGCAGACCCCGCGCAACCTGATGGGCTTCAAGGACGGCACCCGCAACATCGCGGGCACCGAGCCGGACCGGCTCAAGAAGTTCGTGTGGGTGGGCGACGGTGACGGTCCCGACTGGATGGCCGGTGGCTCGTACCTCGTGGCGCGCCGCATCCGTATGAACATCGAGACCTGGGACCGTACGTCGCTCCAGGAGCAGGAGGACGTCTTCGGCCGCGACAAGGGCGAGGGCGCCCCGGTCGGCAAGGCCAAGGAGCACGACAAGCCGTTCCTGAAGGCGATGAAGCCCGACGCGCACGTCCGGCTCGCGCACCCCGACTCCAACGACGGGGTGACGATCCTGCGCCGCGGCTACTCCTTCACGGACGGCACGGACGGCCTGGGCCGGCTGGAGGCGGGCCTGTTCTTCCTCGCGTACCAGCGTGACGTCCGCAAGGGCTTCATCCCGCTGCAGCGCAGCCTGTCGCGTTCCGACGCGCTCAACGAGTACATCCAGCATGTGAGTTCGGCGGTCTTCGCCGTCCCGCCCGGCGTCCGCGACACGGACGACTGGTGGGGCCGCGCGCTGTTCTCCAAGGAGGCGTAGCCCGTGTTCAGCAACTATCTGATCGGCCTGCGCGAGGGGCTGGAAGCCAGCCTCGTTGTCTGCATCCTCATCGCCTACCTGGTGAAGACGGACCGCAAGGACGCCCTGAAGCCGATCTGGATCGGCATCGGCGTCGCGGTCGCCCTGGCGCTCGGCTTCGGCTGCGCGCTCGAATTCGGCTCCCAGGAGATGACGTTCCAGGCGCAGGAGGCGCTCGGCGGCTCGCTGTCGATCGTCGCCGTGGGCCTGGTGACGTGGATGGTCTTCTGGATGCGGCGCACCGCCCGGCATCTGAAGTCCGAGCTGCACGGCAAGCTGGACGCGGCGCTGGCGATGGGCACGGGCGCGCTGGTCGCGACCGCGTTCCTGGCCGTCGGCCGTGAGGGCCTGGAGACGGCGCTGTTCGTGTGGGCCTCGGTGCACGCGGCGAGCGACGGAACACCCCGCCCGCTGATCGGCGTCGCCCTGGGCCTGGCCACCGCGGCCTTCCTCGGCTGGCTCTTCTACCGCGGCGCCCTGAAGATCAACCTTGCCAAGTTCTTCACCTGGACCGGCGGCATGCTGGTCGTCGTCGCCGCGGGCGTGCTCGCGTACGGCGTCCACGACCTCCAGGAGGCCGACTTCATCCCGGGCCTGCGGAACCTGGCCTTCGACATCAGCAGCACCATCGATCCGACCAGCTGGTACGGCACCCTGCTGAAGGGCGTCTTCAACTTCCAGCCCGACCCGACCGTCCTCCAGGTCACGGTGTGGGCGCTGTACCTGGTCCCGACACTCGCGATCTTCCTCGCCCCGGTAGGGTTCGCCTCCGGGAAGGGGAAGGTGAAGGCACCTGATGAGCAGGGATCGCACGGGTCGCAGCCCACGAAGGCTTCGTAGTCTCGGACTTCACGGTCTTGGACTGCACGGTCTCAGACCTCTTGGTCTCCACCGCTTCGCCCTGGCGACAGGTGCGGTGACCGTTCTGTCCTTGACCGCGAGCGGCTGCGTGGTGGTACACGGCGAGCGGGAAGTCGTGCCGGCGGCGACACGGGCCGAGGCGGCCCGCGCGCTCAAGGACTTCACCACCGCGTACAACAAAGCGGACAAGACGTACGACCGTTCGCTGGACGCGGCCCGGGTCACCGGGCCGCTCGCCGACATCGACGGCGCGAAGCTCAAAGCCGGGCACAAGAACAACCCGGGCGGCAACCCGGCCCATTCGCCGCTGAAGTTGACCGACGCCAAGTTCGCCATACCCGAGAAGGCCGGCTGGCCGCGCTGGTTCGTGGCCGACACCGCGTCCAACAAGGGTCTGGCGGACAGCCGTTGGCTGCTCGTCTTCACCCGCGACAGCGCGAACGACGTGTGGCAGGCCTCGTATCTGACCGTCCTCGCCGCCGCCGACGTACCGAAGTTCACGAAGGACGACGCCGGCTGGGCGCAGCCGGTCACGGCGAACGACGCGGCCCTCGCGGTCGAGCCGGAGAAGCTGGGCCAGTCGTACGTGACGTATCTCAGGAGCGGCGGCGACACCTTCGCCCCGGGCACGCACACCTCGCAGTGGCGTGCCCTGCGCAAGCAGAACGCCAGCAAGCCCGGTCTCGCCCGGCAGTACATCGACGAGCCGCTGGACTCGGGCGACTACGCCCCGGTGGGCCTGCGCACCGCGGACGGCGGGGCGCTGGTGTTCTTCACCACGCACCGCTACGAGAAGCAGACCGCCGCGCCGGGCACCTCGATCCCCACCCCCACCGCGGACGTCCAGGCCCTGACGACCGGGGAGATCAAGCAGTCCCTCACCCTGGAGTTCATCTCCAACCAGGCGGTCCTGGACCCCGGGAAGGGGTCGGGGGACCAGCAGGTTTCGGTGCTGGGGCGGGTCGAGGGGCTTACGGGGGCCAAGGGCGAGTAGCGACGGCCACCCGGCGCTGCTCGCTCAGAGCGCCGGGTGCCGTGCGGGCAGCGTTCAGCCCCGGTGGGGCCAGGCGGCCAGCTGCTCCGAATCGTCCCCCGCATGGCGGGCGCACGCGTCCGTGAGGATCTCGAGGAGGGTGAGCGGGTCCGGCAGGGCGTACTCGGGCCCGCGCACCCAGTCGACCGTCAGGTCACCCGGGAGCTGGGCCGGCGGCACGAGGACGTACGAGCCACGGCAGTGCCAGCGCAGCCCCGGGTGCTCGTCCATCGTCTCTGGGTGGCAGTCCAGCTCGCAGGGCCACCACTCGTCCTCGTCCTCGGGCGTACCCCGGGTGAGCGTGAAGAAGAGCATGCGTGCGTCGCCGCTCTCGGCGACGGGCCCGACGTCGATCCCGGAGGCCAGCAGCCGCTCCAGCGCCTCGCGCCCGGCGTCGAGCGGCACGTCGAGGACGTCGTGCACCATGCCGGTCGCGGTGATGAAGTTGGCTTTCGGCTGGTGCCTGGCCCAGCGCTCGATCTGCGCACGGTCGGTCGTGGACTGCGTCTGCCAGGCGAAGGAGACGGGGTGGCGCGCGGGGGTGGGACAGCCGACGCGATCACACGAACATCGGTAGCCGGAGGGGTACGCGGCCTGCGCGAGCGGCAGCCCAGCGGCGGCAGCGGCGAGCAGCAGGGCCTCACGCCCGCTGTCGTCGACGGTCTCCTTCGGACGGCGTCCACGCAGCCACTGGGAGATCCTGCCCTGCGCGCCGGAGCGGCGGCCGAACTCTGCGCTCATTTATCCCCTCGCCTCGCCGTAGTGCCCACGTCTTGCTCTTGCCCTATGGTCCCACCATCCTGCGCCCCGGGTGGCCAGAGCCCACATCCGGGGTAGGTGGGGCGATGGGTCCCGCCGACCCGGATCGAATGCAATTCCGTACTTTGACGGGATTTACCCCCCTGTCGGGGTCGCCAGAGTGACACAGACCGCACCCATCGTTTTCGCCGGTCTCGTCGGCTTCGCCGGTCGCGCGGGTCTCACCGGTCGCGGGGGGCGAGGCCGTGGAGCGCGTAGTCGACGAGGGTGTCGGTGTACTCGTACGAGATCGGTCCGGTGCGCTGGAGCCAGCGCTGGGCGAGCGGGGAGACGAAGAGCTCCAGGGCGATACGGGGGTCGACGTCCGGCCGCACATCCCCCTCCTCCTGCGCCGAGCGCAACCGCTGCACATACAGCTGGAGCTGGGGTTCGAGCAGCTTGGCCACGAACTCGGCGCCGAGCCGCTCGTTGACGAGGCCTTCGGCGGCCAGGGCGCGCGAGGGGGCCTCGAACTTGGGATCCAGCAGTTGGTCCACGGTGGCGCGCAGTACGAGCTTCAGGTCGGCCGTCAGATCCCCGCTGTCCGGGATCTCGTACGACTCCTGTCCCGCCGCCCGCGCGGCCTGCTCACCGAGGTCCAGGAACGCGTCCAGCAGCACGTCCGCCTTCGACGACCACCAGCGGTAGATCGTCTGCTTGCCCACGCCCGCGCGGGCCGCGATGCCCTCGATCGTGGTCTTGGGGTAGCCGGCCTCGCCGACGAGGGCGAGTGCGGCGTCGTAGATCGCGCGACGCGACTTCTCGCTGCGGCGGGTGGCGTCGGGGGTGGGCTTGCCCGAGGACGGGGCGGACTTCTGGACCATGGTGCGAATCTAACAGGCAGGCAAGACGCAGCGTCTCGCCTCGGGCGGTCTTCGCGCTGGCGCGCTCGTCCAGTGCTGCACGCAGGAACTGCGCGCCCAGCCCTGGAAGCAAGCGCCTGACGGGCCCTAGTCGTCCTGGGCCGGTGGCCAGGCGTCGCCCCAGTCCGCGTCACGGGCCGCCTTGTACAGGAGCCCGTGGCGCTTGGTGACGGTTTCCCGGCGGAGGGACGGGTCGGTCTCGCACAGGTCCAGGAGTACCTGGCCCTTGCGGATCTGCGGCTTGCGTACGACGCGGGAAGGGGCCGGGGTCACCGGGAAGCGCGCCGCGGCGACGTAGCTGAACTTCTCGTCCTCGTACGCCAGGGAGCCGCCCTTGACCTGCCGGTGCAGGGAGGAGCGGCTGACCCGGGCGGAGAAGTGGCACCAGTCCTCGCCGGGGACGATGGGGCAGGCCGCGCTGTGCGGGCAGGGGGCGGCGATGTGGAACCCGGCGCCGATCAGGCGGTCGCGGGCCTCGATGACGCGGGTGTAGCCGTCGGGGGTGCCCGGCTC
Organism: Streptomyces sp. NPDC029292; assembly: GCF_055569295.1. Lineage (NCBI taxonomy): Bacteria > Bacillati > Actinomycetota > Actinomycetes > Kitasatosporales > Streptomycetaceae > Streptomyces > Streptomyces sp. NPDC029292. The sequence continues at coordinate 23,711 of NZ_JBVHXR010000026.1, read as the reverse complement.
GATGATCACGACGGCCTGGGCGGCAGCCGCGGCGGCGTCCACGACCGAGCCGCGGTCGGCCTCGGTCAGCTCGCCGAGGACGTACGACACGGTGACGAGATCAGTGCTCTCGATGGTGAGCGCCGCTCCGATACGAGAGCGCTGCCACTCGGCGGACTTCAGCTCCGGGTTCGCCCCGGCGATCTCCCGGCCCAGCGCGAGTGCGGGCTCGGCCCAGTCGAGCACCGTGACCGGGCGCGTGCCCTGCCAGGTCGCGTTCACCGCCCAGGTGGCCGCGCCGGTGCCTCCGCCGACGTCCACATGGCTGCCCGGCGCCCAGCCGGGCACCGCGTCCGCGAACGCGTCCAGCGCCGCGCGTACCGCCTCGAAGGTCGCGGGCATCCGGTACGCGGCGTACGCGACCACGTCCGAGCGGTCGCGGAGGATCGGGGCGTGGGTCGGGGTGGTCCCCCGGTAATTCGCGATCAGCCGCTCGACGGCCTGCGCGGCTGCCTTCGGGGGCAGGCCGTCGAGCAGCCCGGCGAGGGCGGCACGCAGGGTCTCAGCGGGGGAAACGGGGGCGTTCACCCCGTGATTCTAGGTTGTTCGCCCCCTCCGCCCCTACCCGTCCCGTACCTGGGGGCTGCCGCCCCCAGACCCCCGCTTCGGCCTGAACGGCCTCGTCCTCAAACGCCGGACGGGCTAAAAACTCTTAGCCCGGCGGGGGCGCCCACCCAAGCCCCCCTCAAGCCCCCCGCACCGCCCGAGCCAACCGCACCCCCGCCCCCGCCCTCGGCGCGTTGTCCGGCGGGCGGCGTCGGGGATGCACGGTGTTCGCGAGGAGTACCAGGAACGTGTCCGTCGCCGGGTCCAGGACCAGGGACGTACCGGTGAAGCCCGTATGACCGGCGGCGCCGTGGTGGGCGAGGGTGCCCATGAACCAGGGCTGGCCGAGGCCGAAGCCGAGGCCGGGTGGGGTGAGCATGAGGTCGACGAAGTCGGGGCCGAGGATGCGGGCGGGGCCGTAGGAGCCGCCGGCCAGCAGCGTGCGGCAGAAGACGGCGAGGTCGCGGCCCGTGGAGAAGAGCCCCGCATGCCCCGCCACCCCACCCAGCGCCCACGCGTTCTCGTCGTGCACCACCCCCCGCAGCATCCCCCGGTCCGCCTTGGCCCACGGCCGCCGCTGATCCTCCGTCGCCGCCGCCCCCGGGCAGGGACCGAAACAGGTGGCCGTCATGCCGAGCGGCCGCGTGATCCCGTCGTGCACGAGGACGTCGAGCCCGCGCCCGGTGACGCGTTCCAGGACGTACTGGAGGAGGAGCAGGTTGAGGTCGGAGTACAGATACTCGCCGGGTGCGGTCGAAGGGGCCTCCGCGCGGAGCATGGCGAGCCGTGCCCGGTCGTCCGGGCAGTCGTACAGCGGGAGTTCGGGCCGCAGCCCGGAGGTGTGCGTGAGCAGCTGCCGTACGGTGATGCCGTGCTCGGCGGCCGCGCGGAACTCCGGCAGATACGCGCCCACCCGCGCGTCGATGCCCAGCGTGCCGCGCTCCAGCTGCTGCACCGCGGCGACCGCCGTGAACAGCTTGGTGAGGGAGGCCAGGTCGAAGGGCGTGTGCACACTCATCGGCACCCGCGCACCCGGCGGCAGCTCGACCCCCGTGTCCGTCTTCTCGTCGTACGCCGCGTAGCGCACCGCCCACCCCGCCGCCTCCTCGACGGCGATGACCGGGCCGCGCCCGGCGACCAGCACCACGCCCGCCGCCCAGGGGTCCGCCCCGCGCGTGAGGGCGCGTACCTCCCGTACGAGGTGACGTAGTTCGCCGGGGTCGAGCCCGGCCCGTTCCGGTGTGTCGATGCGCAGTCTCGGTGCGCTCAGCTGCCCGCCGCCTCTCCGTCCGATGTGCGTCCCGTCCGCCAGGGACGGCACAGTCCCACGAAGCAGGCGATGGCCACCAGTGCTGCGGCCAGTTGGACGACGGCCATCGGCACGGCGGTGTGCTCCCCGGCGATGCCGACGAGGGGCGAGGCGATCGCGCCGATGAGGAAGGACGAGGTGCCGAGCAGCGCGGACGCGGAACCGGCGGCGTGCCGCACCCGCATCAGCGCGAGCGCCTGGGTGTTGGGCAGACCGAGGCCCATCGCGGACATCAGCACGAACAGGGCGGCGGCGATCGGGGCGAGGCCGACGTCGCCGAAGACACCCGCGGACATCAGGAGCAGCGCCGTCGCGGCGAGGGCGACGAGCGCGAGGCCGACGCCGAGGACCTTCTCCAGGCTGACCCGGCCGACCAGGATCTTGCCGTTGATCTGACCCGCGATCACCAGGCCGACGGAGTTGACGCCGAAGAGCAGGCTGAAGGTCTGCGGTGAGGCGCCGTAGATCTCCTGGACGACGAACGGCGACGCGGAGATGTACGCGAACAGCGCGGCGAAGGTGAACCCGCCCGCCAGCATGTACCCGGCGAAGACCCGGTCGGCCAGCAGACCTCGCATGGCGCGCAGCGCCTCGCCGACGCCGCCGCCGTGCCGTTCACCGGGCGCGAGGGTCTCGGGGAGCCGGAACCAGACGACCGCCGTCAGCGCGATGCCGACGGCCGTGAGGACCACGAACACGCCCCGCCAGTCGGTGGCGCGCAGGATCTGCCCGCCGATGAGGGGCGCGACGATCGGGGCGACGCCGGAGATCAGCATGAGGGTGGAGAAGAAGCGGGCCATCGCCATGCCGTCGTACAGATCGCGTACGACGGCCCGCGCGATCACGATTCCGGCCGCGCCCGCGAGGCCCTGCGCGAGCCGGAAGGCTACGAGGAGTTCGACGTTGGGCGCGACGGCGCACAGCGCGGTGGCCACGATGTAGATGAGGAGCCCGACGAGGAGCGGACGCCTGCGGCCCCACCGGTCGCTCATCGGCCCGACGACGAGCTGTCCGAGCGCCATCCCCGCGAGGCACGCGGTGAGCGTGAGCTGCACGGTCGCGGCGGGGGCGTGCAGGGACTTGGTGACCTCCGGCAGCGACGGGAGGTACATGTCCATCGCCAGCGGGGGTGTGGCGGTGAGCCCGCCGAGGATCAGGGTGACGAGGAGTCCGGTGCGGCGCAGGGCACCGGCCTCGGCCGAGGGCTTCGGTGCGGCGGCCGAGGGCCTCAGCGCATCGGGCGAGGGCTTCGGTGCGCCGGCCGGCGCCGGGTCGGTGACCGCCGTGGCGTCGGCGACCGCCGTGTTCGGTATGTGCCCCTCCGGGCCGTCCTGGTCCCGCGTGGTGCGGCCACGCTCGGGCATGGGCCCCTCCCTTTCCGAGTAATCCGCCACCTATGCTCTCAGTTCGAACAGGGTGTTCGGGGTCACAGAGCGAGGGGCCGGGGATGGCAGTCGAGCGCGTGCGGTGGGGGATTCTGGCGACGGGCGGGATCGCCGCGGCGTTCACCGCGGATCTGGTGGACCTGCCGGACGCCGAGGTCGTGGCCGTGGCCTCGCGGACGGATGCCTCGGCGAAGGCGTTCGCGGAGCGGTTCGGGATACCCAGGGCGTACGGGGACTGGGCGTCGCTCGCCGAGGACGCGGACGTGGATGTGGTGTACGTCGCCACTCCGCACTCGGCGCACCGGGCCGCCGCCGGGATGTGCCTGGAGGCCGGGCGCCATGTGCTGTGCGAGAAGGCGTTCACGCTGAACGCGCGGGAGGCGGAGGAGCTCGTCGCGCTCGCGAAGGAGCACGACCGCTTCCTGATGGAGGCCATGTGGACGTACTGCAATCCGCTGGTCCGGAAGCTCAAGGCGCTCGTCGACGACGGCGTGATCGGTGAAGTCCGCACGGTGCAGGCCGACTTCGGGATCTCGGGTCACCTCTTGCCGGAGGCGAGGAATGGGACACTGCCGCCGTCACACCGGCTGCGCGATCCGGCGCAGGGCGGCGGCGCGCTGCTCGATCTCGGCGTCTACCCGGTGTCGTTCGCGCAGCTGCTGCTCGGGGAGCCCTCGGACGTCACCGCGAGAGCGGTGCTCTCCGACGAGGGCGTTGATCTCCAAACGGGTGCAGTGCTCTCCTGGGAGAGCGGCGCTCTCGCTTCGGTGCACTGCTCCATCAACGGCGGCACCCCCGTCTCCGCCTCGGTCACCGGCTCCGCGGGCCGCATCGACATCCCGGACGGCTTCTTCTTCCCGGACCACTTCGTACTGCACCGCGACGGCCGCGACCCCGAGACGTTCAAGACAGACCCGGCATCCGGCCCCCGCAACAGCCTCAAGCACGAGGCCGCCGAGGTGATGCGCGCCCTGCGGGCCGGCGAGACCGAGTCCCCGCTCGTCCCCCTCGACGGAAGCCTCGCCGTGATGCGGACGCTCGACGCGATACGGGACCGCATCGGCGTCCGCTATCCCGCCGAGACCGGCTGAGGGCCGGCCCCTCCCGGCCGGCTCACACGGCCGGCTGCGCACCCACGGCACCTGACATCCGGACCGGTGCCCTCCCGTACGCTGCGGCCCCATGAACGCCATGCAAACGAAGATCGCGGTAGTGACCGGAGCGGGCTCCGGCATCGGCCGTGCCGTAGCCGTGGAACTGCTGCGCACCGGCTGGTCGGTGGCGCTGGCCGGACGCCGGACCGAGACGCTGGAGGAGACGGCGGCGCTCGTTCCCGAGGGGCCCTCGACGGCCGTACGCACCGACGTCTCACGGCCCGACGAGGTGGCCGCCCTGTTCGCCGCCGTGCGCGAGCGCTTCGGGCGGCTCGATCTGCTCTTCAACAACGCCGGTACGTTCGGTCCGGGCGGCGTACCGCTGGAAGAGCTGCCGTACGAGGCCTGGCGGCACGTCGTGGACACCAACCTCAACGGCGCGTTCCTGTGCGCGCAGGCGGCGTACCGGCAGATGAAGGAGCAGGACCCGCAGGGCGGCCGGATCATCAACAACGGCTCGATCTCGGCGCACACGCCCCGCCCGCGGTCGGTCGCGTACACGGCGACCAAGCACGCGCTGACGGGCCTGACCAAGTCGCTGTCCCTGGACGGGCGTCCGTACCGGATCGCCTGCGGTCAGATCGACATCGGCAACGCGGCGACGGACATGACCGAACGCATGCAGACCGGGACGTTGCAGGCGAACGGGGAGCTGGCGGTCGAGCCGGTGATGGACGCGGCGGACGTGGCGCGCACGGTGCGGCACATGGCGGAGCTGCCGCTGGAGGCGAACGTGCAGTTCGCGACGGTGCTGGCGACGGCGATGCCGTACGTGGGACGCGGCTGAGGCGTTCACACCCACATCGTCAACGACTCAACTTGCACAAACGGAAGGTGAACCTCCGGACCATAAAGGCCGGTGGCAGGCATATGCTCAACGTCTCCTCCACCAGAGCTTCACACTTGGAGCACGAGACTTCGGTACGACCACGGTCCACGGGTCCACACCGAGGGGGGAGGCGGCAGCCGTTCCGCGGCCCGGGTGGGGGCGGACCTCGCGCGGGACCGCGAGGTATGCACCGGGCCGGGGAACGGCTGCCCCGCAATCAGCTGATGGCTGCCTCGCGATCCGCGAACGGCTGCCCCGTGATCAGAGCCGGTGACGGCCGTCCGCCGCGTCGCCCTCGGCCCTGCGCCGCCGGCCGCGCAGCGCGAACGCCCCGCCGGCGAGCAGTGCGAGCGCACCTCCGGCCCCGCCGACCAGCCCCCACGACGAGTGGCCTCCCGCCGTGGTGGCGGCCGGAGCGCCTCCGGCGGCCTTCGCCGCCTTCCGCGTGGGCGTCGCGCTCGCGCCGCCCTCACTGAGCGGATCGACCAGCGTGCCCACGGGCTCGGCCTTCGCCGCGTTCTTGAAACCCCAGTCGAGCAGTTGGGCCGTCTCCAGGTAGACGCCGCTGCCGCCGCTCTTCGGGTGCATCACCGTGACGAGGAGGGTCCGCCCGTCCCGGGTGGCCGCGCCGGTGAAGGTGTTTCCGGCGTTGCTGGTGTAGCCGTTCTTCACACCGATCAAGCCGTCGTATGTGTCCACACCCCACGCGCCCGTGAGCAGACGGTCGGTGTTCTGTATCTGGAAGGTCTTCTTGCCGCCGGCCGGGAAGTCGGCGGTCTTCGTCGAGCAGTAGGCGCGGAAGTCGGCGTCGCCGAGGCCGTGCCGGGCGAAGAGCGTCAGGTCGTACGCCGACGACAGCTGCCCCTTGTGATCGAAGCCGTCGGGGCTGACCACGTGGGTGTCCAGGGCCTGGAGGTCCTCGGCCTTGGCCTGCATCTGCGCGACCGTCTCGGCGACACCGCCGTTCATATGGCTGAGGACGTGCACCGCGTCGTTGCCGGAGCGCAGGAAGACGCCGAGCCACAACTGCTCGACGGTGTACGTGATTCCGGGCTTGACGCCGACGAGGCTGGAGCCCGCGGGTATTCCGGCCAGGTCGGCGTCGGTCACCTTGTACTTCTCGGTCCGCTCGAACTTCTTCAGCACGGTGTCCGCGAACAGCATCTTCAGGGTGGACGCGGGCGCGAGGCGCCGGTGCGCGTTGTACGAGGCGAGCACCTCGCCGCTCTCGTGGTCCGCGACCAGCCAGGCGCGGGCGGTGAGCCCTTTGGGCAGCCCCGAGGCGCCACGCACCTGGACGCCGGTGCGGCCGAGCCGCTCACCGCCGATCGTGGTGGCGGCGTACGAAGGGGAGGCGGCGGCCAGCGGGACGGCCGCGGCGAGGCCGAGAGCGGCACGACGGGAAAGCCGGGAAGAATCACGCATCCCGGGACCGTACAAAGAGCGTCCGCGACGCGGCACAGCGGGGTGATAAAGGAAAGGAACGCCGCGCCCAAAGACACGGCAAAGCTCCACGGCGTGAAGGCGCGCGCCAGGGCGTGCAAGAGGCGCGGGCCCGCCCCGTACGACCGTCCACCGTCCCACCGGGAGATGCGTACCGGGCGGGCCCGCTGTTCTTCACCAAGGGGTCACTCAACAGGCGTTTCCTGGCAGTACGCCCTAGAGAGCTTAGGAATCAGCTGTCTTACGGAATATTGATTTCGGTCGCCACTTTCTCAGCCCTCACACATCTCTTACTCAGCCCGACTCAAAGGTTTCTCCATAGCTTGTGGCCGCGCCCACAGCGGGCGCCAAGAACCTTTGAGGAACGGGATGTTTGGCATCTATCTCAAGCGTGAGCTGAGCCGGCGCAAGAAGGCGGCGCTGGTGATCGCCATGGGTCTGGCGCTCGGTATCGCGCTGGTCATCACCGTCAACTCGGTGTCGGCCGGCATGCAGCAGGCTCAGGACAAGGTCCTGAAGTCGCTGTACGGGCTCGGCACCGACATGACGGTCACGAAGGCCCAGACGGCACCCACGAGCAGCTCCTCCGGCAGACCGAAGTTCAACTTCGACGCCAAGTCGAACGACAGCAGCGACACCCAGAGCTCGGACCGCGTGATGACCCAGGGCGGTCAGTCCCTGAAGTCCTCGCTCGTCACCAAGGTCGCCGCGCAGAAGGGCGTGGCGAGCGCGGTGGGCGCGCTGAGCCTGAACGTCACCAAGGTCGACGGCTCCTTCACGCAGGGCAAGGCGAAGTCCACCACGGGTTCCTCCAGCTCGCAGCAGGGCGGCCCCGGCGGCGGCCAGAGCGGCACCAGCACGGGTGCCCCGCAGGTGCAGGGCGGCGGCGCGTCCTTCGACGTGAACTCGTACTCCGTCGCGGGCGTCGACGTCACCAACCAGGACCTCGGCCCGCTGGCCACCTCGAAGATCAGCACGGGCAAGACCTTCACGGCCACGCAGACCAACGCCAAGGTCGCGGTGCTCAGCAAGTCGTACGCCAAGGAGAACAAGAAGACGGTCGGCAAGACCATCACGATCTCCAGCACCAAGTACACGATCATCGGTATCGCCACGCCCGACAGCAGCGAGTCGACCACCGACGTCTACCTGCCGCTGAAGCAGGCGCAGTCGCTGGGTGACTCGAAGAACAAGGTCACCACGATCTACGTCAAGGCGACCGACTCGAAGCAGATCTCCACGGTCAAGAAGACGATCCAGGCGAACATCTCGGGTACGACGGTCACCACCTCCGCCGACCTCGCCGACACCGTCTCCGGCTCGCTGTCGACCGCCTCGAACCTGGCCACCAGCGTCGGCAAGTGGCTGTCCATCGCGGTTCTCATCGCCGCGTTCCTGGTGGCGGCGCTGCTCACCTCCTCCGCCGTCTCCCGTCGGGTCCGTGAGTTCGGCACCCTGAAGGCGCTCGGCTGGCCGTCCCGCAAGGTCACCCGCCAGGTCGTCGGCGAGTCCATCGTGAACGGTCTGCTCGGCGGCGCGCTCGGCATCGCCCTCGGCCTCGGCGCCGCGTACACGGTGACGGCGATCAGCCCGAAGCTGACGGCGGAGCTCGGTTCCACCAGCACCAGCGGTGGCGGTATGGGCGGCCCCGGTGGCGGCGGTCCCGGCCAGCAGGCGGCTTCGGCGGCCAAGAACACCATCGACATCGCGCTCTCCGCGCCGGTCTCGCTGACCACCATCGCGCTCGCCGCGGGCCTGGCCATCGCGGGCGGTCTGATCGCCGGTGCGATGGGCGGCTGGCGCGCCTCCCGGATGCGCCCCGCGGACGCGCTGCGCAGCGTCTCCTGATCCCCTTCGAGTCATTCCCTTCGAGTCACACCCCTTGAGCTGGGGCGCCGCGTCCACTCCCCCCGGGCCGCGGCGCCCCGCCCCCTTCATCTTCTTCATCTTCGGAGACCTTCATGTACAAGCTCACCGGCGTCACCAAGCGCTACACACGGGGCAAGGAGACGGTGGAGGCGCTGCGCGGCATCGACCTCGCCATCGAGGACGGCGACCAGCTCGTCATCCAGGGCCCCACGGGTGGCGGCAAGTCGACCCTGCTCCAGATGATCGGCGGCCTCGACCGCCCCTCGTCCGGCAGCGTCGAGCTGGATGGCGTGGACCTCGCCTCCATCAGCGAGGCCAAGCTGACCCGGCTGCGCGCCGAGAAGATCGGCATCATCTTCCAGTCGTTCAACCTCATCCCGACGCTGACCGCGCAGGAGAACGTCGAGACGGCGCTCGTGCCGCTCGGTGTGAAGCCCAAGGAGCGGCGCGAGCGGGCCGCCGAGGCCCTGACCTCGGTCGGTCTCGGCGACCGCCTGGGCCATGCGCCGAGCGAGCTGTCCGGCGGCCAGCAGCAGCGTGTCGCCATCGCGCGCGCCCTGGTCAAGAAGCCGAAGGTGCTGCTCGCGGACGAGCCGACCGGCAACCTCGACGAGGGCACCCGCGACGACATCATGGGCCTGCTCGAAGGGCTGTGGCACGAGTACGGGCTGACCTTCATCATGGTCACCCACGACTCGTCCATCGCCCGCCGCGCGCCGCGCCTGGCGACCATCAAGAAGGGGCAGATCACGCTGAAGGAGCAGGGCGGCGGGGTTCGCCGGGCGGCTGCCGCGCAGAGCGTTCCCGCTGCGCAGTACGGCGGCCAGGGCGTCTGATCCCTCCGCGGGCCGAAGGGCCGCTCACCGTCCCAGAACGCGGTCGACTTCGGTCAACTGCCCGGCGGTGAGCGGCCCTTCGGCGATCGCGCCCGCGTTCTCCTCCGCCTGCGCGACGGAGCGGAAGCCCGGGATCGGGACGGTGCGCGGACTGCGCGCCCACAGCCGGCCGAGGGCGCCCTGCGCGAGCGTACGGCCGTCGCTGGTGAGGATGTCCCTGAGGGCGTCGACCCTGGCGAGCCAGGCCGGATCGGCGCCGCTCTTCTCGGTGAAGCCCGGCAGCCCAGCGGCTGCCCGTCGGGGGTCGCCCTCCCCCAGTTCTCGGCTCCGCTCGAACCGGGGGACCCCCATCCGCCGATGGCCCAGCAGCCGAAGCCGAGCGCGCTCACCTCGATACCGCTGGGTCCAGTGTCCTGTTGGTCTCCATGCCTGCGGACGTTAGGAGTTGGAGCGCACTTCAGGGCAAGACCTCGTACGGACTCTTACGCCTGGCCGGTCTCGAAGCGAGAGATCCTGCCGCCGTCGTCGACGATGAAGCTCCACTTCGTCTTCATCTCGCCCCAGGTGTCGTTGTTGTAGTGGGCGATGAGGGAGCGGCCGCCGTTGGACTCGTTGTCGACGTCCATGTGGCCGTGGGAGGAGAAGATCTCCCGGTCGGTCCACTCGTCGAGGTCCCGGTCGGAGCCGTCGTCGGACATGGTGGCTCCGGGCGCGAGGAGCGCCTGGAAGGCCTCGCGGTCGTGGGCGTTCACGGCGGTGACGAAGGCCCGGACGGCGGGGTCGCTGAGTTTGGCTACCTGAATCGTCATGCCAGCCAGGTTCACACCGCTCCCGGGGGCCCGCCACCCGAACGGCCCGCGCGGGCGGGCCGGGCAGGGGTGAGCAGTGGCACGGTGGTCAAGCGGGATGGACCGTTCCTGCTGCCTGCTCCGGGAGTGATCGTGACCTGTTTCGACCGACGTGATCTGGGACTGCTGCTGCTCCGTCTGGGCACCGGCGGGGTGCTTGCCGCGCACGGCGCACAGAAGCTGTTCGGCTGGTTCGGCGGGGGCGGACTGGAGGGGACCGCGGCGGCGATGGAGGCGATGGGTTACGCCCCCGGGAAGGCGAGCGCGGCGGCGGCGGGCCTCGCGGAGGCGGGCGGCGGCGCCCTGCTGGCGCTGGGCCTCGCGACACCCGCGGCCGGTGCGGCGGCGGCCGGAGCGATGGCTGGCGCGGCGGCGGTCCACGTACCGAATGGGTTCTTCGCGATGAGCGGCGGCTACGAGTACGCGGCGACCCTGGCCCTGACGGCGGCCGGCCTCGCCGTGACAGGCCCCGGCCGCATCTCCCTCGATCACCTCGCGGGCCACGCGGTGAACCGCGGCTGGATGGTGCCGACGGCGCTGGGCGCGACGGCGGCGGTCACCGCGGTGGTCGTGGGAGCGCGGAACAAGAGGGTGCGGAAGGCGGCGGAGGGCGAGCAGGAGACGTTGTTCGACGAGTAGGCGTTGTTCAGCGAGTAGGCTCGTTCGGCGAGTAGGCGTCGGGCACACGGCCGCTGGGGAAGCTGGCCCCATGGCTGATGAAGACGTCTGGGACTCGATCGACCGCCTGCACGCCTGGCTGGACGCCCACCGCGCGCACGGCGGCCGGGAGGGGCTGCTGCTGCGCATGCTGAAGCTGTCGGAGGAGGTCGGCGAGGTCGCGCAGGCGGTGATCGGTGCGACAGGCCAGAACCCGCGCAAGGGCACGAGCCACACCTGGGACGACGTCCAGTCCGAACTCTGCGACGTCGTCATCACCGCCATGGTGGCGCTGCGCACCCTGGCACCGGACGCACGCGACGTCTTCGCGGCGCACCTGACGGGCGTCACCGAACGCTCACTCGGACCGGCCGGAACTCCCTGAGCGGAGACGGCACTTGGTCCCGCACGCGGCAGAATGTGGCCGGTGCCGATCATCCTCGGCGGCCTCCCCGCCACCGGAAAGACCACGCTCGCCCGGCTCCTGGCCCGCCGCACGGGCGCGGTGCACCTGCGCGTCGACACCATCGAGCAGGCCCTGGTCCGCTCGGGCCTGACGGCCCACCCAGTCGGCCCGGCGGGCTACGCCGTCGCGTACGCCCTCCACTCCTGGGACGGCGACCCGGCCCACGCCCCGGTCAAGCGCCTCGACCTGCCCACCAGCGACCCGGGCGGCTGGGAGTCCGTCATCGACGTCCCCGACCTGACCACACCGGGCGCCCGCGCCCAGCTCCTCACCGACAACGGCTCGGCCGACCTCTACGGCGACGGCACGGAGGCCAAGGACCTCACCCAGCCGGAGTGGAAGAAGTCCCGGGCCACGTGGTTCACGGTGACGGGCTGACGGAGGAGGGACGTCCCGTCAGGGAGCCCTCGGGCTCGGCCAGCACCAGCCTGCTGGCTTCGCTGCGAAGGTGACCCGTGACCTGAGGTGACGGCTCCGCTCGCGTGGCGAAGTGCCGACGCAGCTCGGGCTCGGGCGCGTACCTGTAGCGGTCGAGGTAGTACGCGATCTGGTCGGACCAGACCCACGTACCGTCGGTGCGGAAACCGGCGGGCACCACCCTGCCGCGTTCCAGGAGTCCGGAGTGCGGGAAGACGGCGAAAGTCTTTCGTAACCGGGGGATTTCCCCTCCTTGTCCCGGGCGTGAAGCGCATGTCAGTGTCCCGGTCCAGCAGGCAGACCGCTGTGGCGGTGCACCCGAAAGCCTTTCGTGCTGCTTTCTGATCTGCCTTGCGCACTCATGGCATGCCCAGACGAAGAGAGGCAGAGCATGCACGGGATCCTGAAAGCCAGAACTCGGCGCGTCGTCATATCCCTCACCACCGTGTCCGCCGCCCTCGCCCTCGCCGCATGCGGGACGTCCGGGCCGTCCACGACCTCGTCGGCGAAGGGCCTGACGATGTGGGCGCTGAACGACCAGACGATTCTCAAGGAGTCCGTCGACGCCTACAACAAGGACCACCCGGACGAGAAGATCACCCTTCGGCTGTTCGCCAACGACGACTACAAGCAGAAACTGCGCGTGGCCTTCGGCGCGAACCAGGCGCCGGACCTCTTCTTCAACTGGGGCGGGGGCGCGCTGGACGACTACGTCAAGGCGGACAAGGTCGACGCCCTGACAGCGGCGGAGGTGAACACGGACCGGTTCACCCCGAGCGTGCTGCAGAGCGCCACCTTCGGCGGCAAGGTCTACGGCGTTCCGGCCAACGGCCTCGCCCCTGTCGTCCTCTACTACAACAAGAAGGTGCTGGCCGACGCGGGCGTCAAGCCTCCGAAGACGTACGGCGAGCTGATGTCGGCCGTGCCGAAGCTGAAGGCCAAGGGTGTCGTGCCGCTGTCGCTCGCGGCCAACTCCAAGTGGCCCACGCTGATGTACACGGAGTACCTGCTCGACCGTACCGGCGGCTCCGGGGTGTTCTCGAAGATCGCCTCCGGTGACGCCTCGGCGTGGCAGGATCCGGCGGTCACCAAGGCCAACCAGTACCTCCAGGACCTGGCCGAGGCCGGTGCCTTCGGCGACAACGCCTCGTCCGTGAACTACGACCAGGGCGCGTCCACGGCCCTGGTCTACACGGGCAAGGCGGCGATGGAGGTGATGGGCACCTGGGAGTACGCCAATTTCGTCAAGTCGGCGCCGGACTTCGCGAAGAGCGAGCTGGGATACACCGCGTTCCCGACGGTTCCCGGTGGTGCCGGTGACCCGCAGAGCATCGTCGGCAACCCGTCGAACTTCCTGTCGCTGAACTCGGCGTCCACCCACAAGTCCGCGGCGCTGAAGTACCTCCAGGACTACGTCCTCAACGACTCGCAGGTCGACGCCTACCTCGCGGCCGGCAGCGTGCCGCCGGTGAAGGGGCTGGAGTCGAAGCTGGCGTCGACGAAGTCGTCCGACAAGGCGTGGCTGCAGTTCGTCTACGGCCTGGTGCAGAAGGCCCCGGGCTTCCAGCTCTCCTGGGACCAGGCGCTGCCCTCGGATCAGTCCGATCCGCTGCTGACCAACGTTGACAAATCGTTCCTGCGGCAGATCAAGCCCGAGCAGTTCGGCACGAACATGAGCAAGGCGGCGCAGTAGTGGCGACCGTGGTCCGTACCCCGCGGACGGGCCCACCCGTCCGCGGGCGCCGCTGGAGCGGCGCCCTCATGGCCGCCCCCGCCCTCCTCGTCTTCGGCCTGTTCGGCCTGGTCCCGCTCGTGGGCGTCGGGGCGCTCAGCCTCTCCCACTGGGACGGCCTGGGCGCCATCGGCTGGGCCGGCGGTGACAACTGGAGCGGTGTCCTGACCGACGGCGCGACCTGGCAGGCGCTGTGGCTCACCGTCAAGGTGATGGTGGTCAGCTGGCTGGTCCAGACGCCCGTCGCCCTGGCGCTCGGCGTCTTCCAGGCTCCCCGGGGGCGGCTGCGCGCGTTCTTCGCCGTCCTCTGGTTCCTCCCCCTGCTGCTGTCCGCCGTGGCGATCGGACTGACCTGGCAGGCGCTGCTCGACCCCTCCTTCGGCATCGGCGCCTCGCCGGGACTGCACTGGCTGGCCCGGCCGCTGCTTGGCTCGCCGGAGCTGGCGCTCTACACCGTGATCTTCGTGATCGCCTGGCAGTTCGCACCGTTCCACGCGCTGCTCTACCAGGCCGGGATACGTCAGGTTCCCGTCTCCCTGTACGAGGCGGCGGCCATCGACGGGGCCGGACCCTGGACCCGCTTCCTGCGGATCACCCTGCCGCAGCTGAAGTACACGATGGTCACGTCGAGCACGCTGATGCTGGTGGGCTCGCTGACGTACTTCGACCTGATCTTCGTCCTGTCCGGCGGCACCGGCGGGCCCGGCACCGCCACCCGTGTGCTGCCGCTGGCCATGTACATCACGGGGTTCCAGGCACACGACATGGGTCGGGCCAGTGCCGTCGCCACCCTGCTGGTGGTGACCGGCCTCGGGCTGTCGCTGCTCACCACCCGCCTCTCCGGCTTCACCCGGATGGACAGCCAGCAGGAGGGCATGTGAGCACCACAGTGACGAAGACCCGGCCGGGCACGGACCGCGCAAGCCTTCCTGAGCGCCCGGCATCGGCACCGCGGGCCCGGGCCGCCTGGCCCCGCCTCGCCGTCACCGCCCTGCACCGCGCCCTCACCGGCAGCGCCACCCTCCTGTGGACGGCGATCGTCATCGTCCCCGTCTACTGGCTGGTCGTCACCAGCCTGCGCAGCCGTACGGACTTCACGACCACCAGTCCGCTGGCACCGCCCGGCCACCCGACGCTCGCCAACTACCGGACCGTCCTGACCGGGGACTTCACGACCTACCTGCTCAACAGCGTCGTCGTCACCGTGGCGACGGTCGCGCTCACGGTCGTCGCCGCGCTCATGGCCTCGTTCGCGATCGTCCGGCACGCCGGCAGCCGCTGGTCCCGGCTGTCCTTCCGGCTGTTCCTGCTGGGCCTGGCGATCCCGTTGCAGGCGGTGATCATCCCGGTGTACCTGCTGATCATCCGGCTTCAGTTGTACGACAGCCTGGCGGCGATCGTCCTGCCGTCGGTGGCGTTCGCGCTGCCGATCACCGTGATGATCCTGGTGAGTTTCCTGCGGGACGTGCCGCGTTCACTGTTCGAGGCGATGGTCGTCGACGGCGCGGGCGACTGGCGGATGCTGTGGTCGCTCGCGGCGCCGCTGGCCCGTCCGGCGCTGGTGACGGTCGCCGTCTACGACGGTCTCCAGGTGTGGAACGGGTTCCTCTTCCCGCTCATCCTCACCCAGAGCGGCGACAAGGCGGTGCTGCCCCTCGCCCTGACGCTCTACCGGGGCCAGTTCGGCATCGACGTCCCGGCGACGATGGCCGCCGTGGTGCTCTCCACCCTGCCCGTGCTGGCGGTGTTCATCCTCGCCCGACGGCAGCTCGTCGCCGGCCTCACCGCCGGATTCTCCAAGTAACGGGCCCCAGAGCCTGTCTTCCGGATCAGGCCTGGGCCCAATTTCCCACCAGCGCGTCCTGCGCAGCGGCCGGGTGGCATACCCGGCCGCCGCGCGCGCGTGCCCGCGTACCTCCCCGAGGAGTCGTGAATGACGACCACCATGCCCGACCACGGCGGCCTTCCGCAGGAGGGAGACGACCGCCCCTGGACCGATACGACGCTGCCGACCGCCGAACGGGTCGAGGAACTGCTCGCCAGGCTCTCCCTGCCGGAGAAGGTCGCGCAGCTCAGCAGCACCTGGGAGGACATCGAGGCCGACGGCCCGGAAGTGGCCCCGGGCAGCAACCACTTCGGCCGCGTCGGCGACCTCGACGAGACCGCCCGGCACGGCCTGGGCCAGCTCACCCGGCCCTACGGAACGCTCCCCCGGCCCGCCCTGGAACACGCCCGCCTGCTGGCCGACCGTCAGCGACAGGTGATGGCGCAGAGCCGCTTCGGCATCCCCGCCATGGCCCACGACGAGTGCCTGACCGGCTTCACCGCCTACGGCGCCACGATCTATCCGACCTCGCTGGGCATGGCTGCCACCTTCGACCCCGCCCTGATCCGCCGGGTCGGCGAGGCCATCGGCTCCGACATGGCCGAAGCAGGCGTCCACCAGGGCCTCGCCCCGGTCGTCGATGTCATCCGCGACTACCGCTGGGGCCGCTGCGAGGAGACCTTCGGCGAAGACCCTTACCTGGTCGGCGAGTTGGGCGAGGCATACGTCCTGGGTGTGCAGAGCGCGGGGGTGTACGCCACCCTCAAGCACTTCGCCGGGTACTCCGACTCGACGGGCGGCCGCAACCACGCCCCCGTACGCATCGGCCGCCGGGAGCTCTTCGACGTCATCCTGCCGCCGTTCGAACGGCTCGTCGCCGCGGGCGTGCGGTCGGTGATGAACTCGTACGCCGAGATCGACGGCGAGGCGCCCGCCGCCAGCCAGTGGCTGCTGACGAACGTGCTCCGCGACCAGTGGGGTTTCGAGGGCACCGTCGTCTCCGACTACTGGTCGCTGCCGTTCCTGGTGAGCGCACACCGCGTGGCGGCCGACCTGCCCGCGGCCGGAGCGCTCGCCCTGCGGGCCGGCATGGACGTCGAACTGCCGGACCAGCGCGGCTTCGGGCAGGCGCTGGCCGGTGCCGTGGAGCGCGGGCAGGCGGACGAGAACGACGTCGACCGGGCCGTCCGCAGGGTGCTGCGCCAGAAGATCGAACTCGGGCTCCTGGACCCCGACTGGGACCCGCAACCGCCCGCCCTGCGCGCGAGCCGCCTCGACCTGGACAAACCGGAGCACCGCCAACTCGCCCACACGGTCGCCCAGTCCAGCGCCGTCCTGCTGTCGAACGACGGGACCCTGCCCCTCTCGTCCGTCGGCCGGATCGCCCTGATCGGCCCGTGCGCCGACGACGTACGCACCATGTTCGGCTGCTACAGCTTCCCCAACCACGTCCTCGCCGACCGCGAGGACCTCGGCAACGGTGTCGACGCAGTCTCCCTGCGCACCGCACTCGCCTCCGAACTCCCGCGCGTGGCCTGGGAGTTCACCCAAGGCTGCCCGATCCGCGATGACGACCGCTCCGGCATCCCGGCCGCGGTGGAGGCCTGCGCCGCCGCAGACGTCACCGTCCTCGTCGTCGGCGACAAGGCGGGCATGTTCGGCATCGGGACCTCGGGCGAGGGCTGCGACGTCGAGGACCTGCGGCTGCCCGGCGTACAGGAGGAGCTGGTCGAGGCGGTGCTCGCGGTCGGCAGGCCGGTCGTGCTGATCGTCAACAGCGGCAGGCCGTACGCCGTGGGCCGGTTCGCGCGGGACGCCGCGGCCATGGTGCAGGTCTTCCTGCCCGGCGAGGAGGGCGGCCGCGCGGTGGCCGAACTCCTGTCCGGAACGGCGAACTTCAGCGGCAAGCTGCCCGTGCAGATCCCGGCCTCCCCGGGTGGCCAGCCCTACACGTACCTCCACCCTCCACTGGCCGACCGGCAGAGCTTCCTGTCCAACCTCGACCCGACGCCCGCGTTCCCCTTCGGCCACGGGCTGTCGTACACGACGTTCGAGATCGACGTGCTGGCCGTCGACTGTGCGCAGGTCCCGACGGACGGTCGGTTCACGGCCTGCGCGCGGGTGCGGAACACGGGCACGCTGCCTGGCGCCGAGACGGTACAGCTGTACGCCGTCGACCCGGTCGCCCAGGTCACCCGCCCGGTCCGGTCCCTGCTGGGATTCGCCAAGGTCGGCCTCGAACCCGGCGAGCACGCCACCGTCCGCTTCGACGTCCACACCGACCGCCTCGCCTTCACCGGGCTGGGCGGCCACCGGATCGTCGAGCCCGGCGAGATCCTGCTGTACGCCGGCTCCTCCAGCCTGGACACACCGGTCCGGGACGCGGTGCAACTGGTGGGCGAGCAGCGGGACTTGACCGTCGTGCGCCACCACGGCGTGCCCGTCACCGTCGAGCGGGGGCAGAAGGTCGCGAGGGAATAGAAGGACGAGAGAGATAGCAGGACGAGGGGGATAGCAGGACGAGGGGGATAGCAGGACGAGGGGGATAGCAGGACGAGGGGGCGGGCGGCCAACGGCCCCCGCCCCCTCTCTCTTGCGTGGTTCAGCTGACCTGCACGATCTGCCACTGCTGGTCGGTGGAGCCGGTGTCGGTCCACTGCACGGCCTGGGCGCCGTCGGAGACCGACCCGCCCAGTACGCCGAGCACCTTGCCGCTGTTGACGTTGCGCAGCTTGACGTACGAGCCGGCCTGGACGACCTGCCACCGCTGGTCGGAGGCGCCGGTGTCCAGCCACTGCACCGCCTGGTCCCCGTCTGCGGTACCGGAGGCGTTGACCCCCGCCACCCGCCCGCTGCCGCGGTTGCCGAAGACGGTGGCGCCACCGCTGGCCGTGGTCATGTGCCAGGCCTGGTCGGCCGCCCCGGTGTCCGTCCACTGGACCAGGCTCGTACCGTCGCCGAGACCCCCGCCACTCACGCCGAGCACCTTCCCGGAACGGCGGTTGACCAGCTTGTAGTACGCGCCCGCGGAGTGGCCGAGGTCCACGTCGGCGTACCGGATGGTGTTCACGTTGCCCTGCCAGAAGCCGCCACAGGACATGATGAGGACGCGTCCCGTGCCGGACACGTACTGCAGGGTGCGGCTGTACCCGGCTTCGATGGGCGTCTTCACCCGGGTCCACGCACCGACCCCGTTGCTGGTGTTGATCAGCAGATCGCCCGATCCGTAGGAGTTGTACACCAGCTTCCCGTCCGGAAGAACGATGTTGTACGGGCTGCCGCCGCCGTCGATCTTTGTGCCGAGGTCGGTGGCGTTCCAGTTCTCCGGGTCGTCGCTGATCTTGAAGTAGTTGGGCGGACCGGAGCCGGCGTTGACCACCTCGTAACTCATGAAGTACTTGCCGTTGGCCAGCTTGGACACCACCGCCATGCCCGGGCGCAGATTGGTGTCGGTGGGCGCGACGTCGTTGACGACCGGCCCCCAGTTGACGCCGTCCGTGCTGGTCTGGTGGACGAGTTTCTGGTTGTTGTTCGCCTTGTCGCGCTCGTCCGAGTAGTACACGATCAGCTTGTTGTTCGCGACCAGCACGAACGGTTCCCAAATGGGCGTGGTGGTGTAACCGCCACTCGACGCGATCCGGCTGACATAACTCCACGTACGTCCGGCGTCATTGCTCTTGTAGACCTCCATCCGCTCCGCCGACTTGTCCGCCGGAGCCGAAAGCCCGATACAGAGAATGGTGCCCGCGGGCATGTTGCCCACCTGCTGCGGGAGTTCGTAGAGGAATGCTCCGTTGCGGTTGCCCCAGCCGTTCACCGTGTCGGTGACCGAACTGATCTGATTCCATGTCGCGCCACTGTCGGTGCTGCGGTAGATGGGGAACACCGGCGTGGTGGCGGGCTGTTCGAAGGTGGCGAGGATCGTGCCGTTGTCGGCGCCGTTGTGCTGCAGCTGCACCGTCTTCGGGTACAGCGCGCCGTATTCCTGTGCGCCGGCGGGCGGTTGATAGAGAACCGAGGGGCCGTAGGCTTGAGCCTGCGTGGTGAGCGACGGCAGGGAAAGCGCGGTGCCGGTCGCCAAGGCTATGCCGAGGATTCTTCTGCGGGAGATTCCCGGGGGTGTGGTGAACAAGGCATTCCTTTCACCCTGAGCATGAACAGCGAATTGCGCTCCGTGGGACATGAGCGGGACGGAGCCAGTATTCGGGCATAGGCCCGCCATGTCACCGACGCATTTCGAAAGTGTTTCGCGCGATGGCGGGTTACCGGGTATTGACGCGGTGGTGAACGGACGTCGAGGTCCGCAGCACCAGTTCGGTCGCCAGCTCGATCCGCGGCGACGCGGGGGGCTTCCCTTCGGCCAGCTGCATGAGGACCCGGGTCGCTTCGTGGCCCAGTTCCTCGAACGGCTGGCGCACCGCGCTCAGCGGCGGGCAGGCCATGGCGGCCACCAGCGTGTCGTCGAAGGACATGACCGCCAGGTCGTCCGGAACGCCGAGCCCTTGCTGGCGGGCCGCCTCCAGGACGCCGAGCGCCTGCGCGTCGCTGGCCGCGAAGACGGCCGTGGGCGGCTCGTCGGAGCGCAGGATCTGCAGCGTGGCGGCCAGCGCCTCGTCGAAGTCGAAGTCCGTCGAGCGCACGATGGCGGGGTCGTAGGCGATGCCGGCCTCCTCGATCGCGGCCCGGTAGCCGTGCAGGCGCGCCGCCCCGGCCAGGGAGTGCGATCTGCCCGCGACCATGCCGATCCGGGTGTGGCCGAGTCCCAGGAGGTGCTGCACCGCGTCCCGGGCCCCGTTCCAGTTCGTCACCCCGATGCTCGGGATGTCCAGCGACGGCGCACTGAGCGGATCGACCAGCACCACCGGAAGCCGCTGCTCGACGATGCGGCGCTGGTCGTCCTCGGCCAGCATCGAGATCACGATGATCAGCCCGGCCGCACCGAGCGCCACGCACTCCTCCAGCCACTGGGAGATCGAACGCCTGCTGGTCGTCCCCGTCACCACGTTGACGCCGAGCTCGCCCGCCGCGTCCACGATCCCGCGCACGACCTCCAGGGTGTACGGCCCCGACAGGTCCCTGAACACCGCGATGATCTGACGCGGCACCTCGGGATCGCGCTCCCACGGGCGGACGTAACCGTGCCGCGCCAGGAGCTCCTCGACCCGGGCCCGCGTCGCCGCGCCGACGTCACGACGCCGGTGCACCACCTTGGACACGGTGCTGAGCGACACCCCCGCCTCACCGGCGATGTTCGACAGCAGACCGTACTGCGCATCCAGGTGTGCCTTGCCCTGAGCTGTCACCCGATGCCCGCCCCAGTCGCCTTCGCCGGCACCGATGCGCCGGCCCGCACCGACTCCCTCACCAGAATTCTGATCATCCAGCGCCTTCTCGGGGACTGGCAAGGTGTCGTGCGCGCCTTCGCTCAGGGCTCAGGGCCCGAACTCGGTCGGGACAGAGGTAGTGGACGTCGCACACCGGATCACCACGGCCTTCAGCGCCGCCGACGAACGCCTCGGCAGCGGCCACGGCCTGACCACCCTCACCGCCTACCTCGCCGACACCGCCGCACCCATGCTCCGCGAACGCTTCCCAACCGAAGCCTTACGCCGAGCAGCATTCGGCGCCGTGGCCGAACTCGCCTACCTGGCAAGCTGGATGCACCATGACCTCGGCCAGGAAGGCGCCGCCCAGCGCTACTACCGGGTCGGCTACCAGCTCGCCTGCGAAGCCGACCCGCACGGCCACGCCGCCGCACCACCCGGCCCAGCCAAACACCGCCCATCCCCTCCTCGTGATCCACAGGCTGACCTAGGATGGCGAGCACTATCTCAGCGGCCCGACGGGCTTCCTGATCCGCCTGCGCGCGGACATCGGAGGACATGCCCCCACCCGCACGAGTCTTCTTCGTGCTGCCTGGGGGCGTTTTCTTGCTGTTCCGTGAGTCCGCGGCGTCCGTGGCCGCCCGCATCCTCGAAGGGTCGCTGGCGCTGCATCTGACCGAGAACTTCCGTCACCAGCACGGCCGCAGGCCCGCACCGGCGGAGATACGTTCCTGGGAGCGCAGCCTCCCCGCACTCGTCAACGCCCTCATCGAGGCCGGCCTCGACGACGTCGAAGTCCTGGTCGAGTACAGCCTGCCCCTCACCAGCAAGCGAGCGGACGCCGTACTCGCCGGCGTGCACCCGACGACGGGTGAACCGTCGTACGTCGTCGTGGAGTTGAAGCAGTGGAGCGCGGCCTACCCGGAGGAGGACGAGCCGCTGCTGTGCCGGATCGACGCGTACGCGCGGCCGGTCCTCAACCCCATCGAACAGGTGCGGGGCTACTGCGAGTACCTGCTGTCGTTCAACGGGGCCCTGGAGCGGATGCCCAGGTCGCTGGCCGGGGTGGCGTTCCTGCACAACGCGACCGAGTTCGGGGTCGCTGGGCTGCGCGCCGTCACCAAGGACCACCACGGCCGGATGTACACCGGCGAACAGCGCGGCGCCTTCCTGAACTTCCTTCGCTCTCGGCTCGCCGCGAAGCCCGGAGCGGAGGCGGCGGACGTACTGCGCGACGCCAAGATCCGACCCTCCAAGCAGCTGATGGCCGTCGCGGCGGCCGAGATCCGCGACCGCGAGCAGTTCGTACTCATCGCCGAGCAACGGGTCGCCTACGAGAAGGTGATGTCCGCCGTACGCAAGGCCAAGCGGTCGAACCGCAAGCAGGTGATCGTGGTGACCGGCGGTCCCGGCTCCGGCAAGAGCGTGATCGCGATGTCGCTGCTGGGCGAGCTGTACCGGCGCGGGGTGCCCACGCTGCACGCCACCGGGTCGCAGTCGTTCACCAAGACGATGCGCAGAGTCGCAGGGGCCAAGAAGCGCGAAGTCCAGCAGCTGTTCAAGTACTTCAACAGCTTCATGGACGCAGAGCCGAACGACCTCGACGTACTGATCTGCGACGAGGCCCACCGCCTCCGAAAGACCTCCGCCAATCGCTACACCAAGGCCGAGCTGCGCACGGGCCGGCCCCAGGTGGCCGAGCTGATCGACGCGGCCCGGGTACCGGTGTTCCTGCTCGATCAGCACCAAGTGGTGCGGCCCGGCGAGATGGGGACCAGGGAGCAGATCCAGCGGGCCGCCGCCGAACAGGGCTTCGAGTGCACGGTGTTGGAGCTGGACAGCCAGTTCCGGTGCGGCGGCAGTGACGCGTACGAGAAGTGGGTCGTCGACCTGCTCGGCCTGGAGGGTGGCACACCCGGCCAGTGGGAGCCGGACGGCAAGTTCGAGCTGCTGACCGCCGAAAGCCCCCAGGAACTGGAGGACTTCCTCGTCGCCCGCCGCGAAGAGAACTACGGCGCCCGAATGTCGGCCGGTTACTGCTGGAAGTGGACCACCAAGGTCACCCCGGACATGGCGGCCCTGCCCGCCGACGTCGTCATCGGCCAGTGGGCCCGTCCCTGGAACGTGTACGGCGACCGGTCCCTGCTCGGGGCGCCGCCCGCGCCCCTCTGGGCCACCGATCCGGCCGGTTTCGGCCAGGTCGGCTGCGTCTACACCGCGCAGGGCTTCGAGTACGACTGGTCAGGTGTCATCATCGGCCCCGACCTGGTGTGGCGAACGGACCACTGGGTCGTGGACCGGTCGGCGTCAAAGGACCCGTCGTTCACAAAGGCGACGCCGGACGCGGACATCAACCGCCTCATCCGCAACACCTACAAGGTGCTGCTGACCCGGGGCATGGTCGGCACGATCGTCTACTCGACGGACCCGGAGACTCGCGAGAAGCTGCGGTCGCTCATTCATCCTGCGTCCGAGGTCGAGGCGCCCGCGCTCGTGTAAGGCCGCGCGTAGTGCCACGTGCGCGAAGAGCTCGACCACAGCATTACGGTCGGCGTCAACACAGGAAAGGGCCCCGACCAGGCCATGAGACCTACTCAGAGCCCGGCCAGCAGACGAGTCAGGCTACACGCCGGGGATAGTGGCGGGATTGATGAAAACGGCCTCTGATCTGCGTGGACGTTCTGCGTGACCAGAGGCCGTGCACATCGGGTGCACACCGGCGGCTTGCCTACTCAGTCGAAGCTGAGGCAAGCCCGACGCATCGACGCGGACCTAGTAGGGCTTGGTCAGGTCGGTTGTGGTGGTGCGTGTCCTGGGGGTCCGGTGTGGCGTTGAGAGTGTGTGACTCCGGACGAGATTGCTGTGGTGCGTGGCGAGTTGGAGACGTTCGCGGCGGAGGTGTTCGAGCCGTTTGCGCGCAAGGATCAGCGCCGGTGGGGGCAGGTTTATCTGCGGGGGCTGCTGACCGACGGGCAGCGTAAGTCGGTCGAGCCGATGGCCGCCCGGCTCGGGGAGGACGGCAATCGTCAGGC
>NZ_JBVHXR010000025.1:110291-117792 GCF_055569295.1 Streptomyces sp. NPDC029292 | reverse complement strand
GGACCTTTACTCGTTCTGCCACGAGAACAGCATGGCGGGTCCGCGCCACCCGGACCGACACCCGGACGGCGCGTCACGACAGGGCGAACGTTGCCTGATGCGGCACTAGCCGCATCCCTCGAACCCGCCCCCGGAACAGAAGGAGAACCGACCCATGGCTGAGCGGCGCCTTACCGTGGCGCAGGTTCCCGACGAGCCACGCCCCCTTCCAACGCGGTACCTCACTCCTCTGGATGTCGCCGAACTTCTGGGCGTGCCGATCGAGACGGTCTACCAGTGGCGCCGGAAGCGCACCGGTCCCCGCGGCTTCCGGGTGGGACGACATCTGCGTTACGACCCCGATGACGTCCGGGCGTGGGTCGAGTCCCTGATGGAAGGGGCTGTTGCCTGATGGCCGGGCACATCCAGGACCGATGGTACAAAAGTGAAACCGGCCCGGACGGCAAGGTCCGCAAGGTGAAGAGCGACCGCTACGGCTCCGGGCTTCGCTACCGGGCGCGCTACGTCGGCCCGGACGGTACGGAGAAGGCCAAGAGTTTTCCCGACCGGCAGAAGCGGCTTGCCGACCAATGGCTCGCCCACATCGAGGCGGACATGGCGCGCGGGCAGTACATCGACCCGCGCGCGGCCCGGATCACCTTCCAGCAGTACACCGAACGCTGGGTAGGGACGCAGGGCGCTGACCCGAACACTCAAGCATCGATGGAGTCGCAGCTTCGGCTGCACGCCTTCCCGTACTTGGGTACGCGCCCTCTCGGGTCCTTCCAACCCGCGCACATCCGGGACTGGGTGCGGCAGCTACAGGAGAACGGCATCCGGGGTTCTTACGCCCGGACGATCTACTCCAACGTTCGAGCTGCCTTGAGCGCGGCCGTGGATGACGGGCATCTCCCCCGCAACCCGTGTGCGGCTCGTTCCGTCCGGCCGCCGACTGTCGACATCAAGCGCGTCATGCCGTGGACGCCGGAACGGGTCTTCGCCGTTCGCGCCGCCATGCCCGAGCGCTTCCGAGCGATGGTCGATTTGGGCAGTGGCTGCGGGCTCCGGCAGGGCGAGATTCTCGGCGTCGCCGTCGACGCGATCGACTTCGAGTCGGACACCCTTCACGTGGTCCAGCAACTCAAACTGAGCCGCAGCAAGGCCGTGTTCGCCCCGCCGAAGGGTGGCAAGCTCCGGGACGTGCCGCTCCCCGGGCCGGTCGCTGACGCTCTCCGGGCGCACATGAAGGAGTTCCCGCCGGTCGAGATCACGTTGCCGTGGAAGGCCGCGGACGGTCCCCCGGTGACCAAGCGACTGATCTTCACCGGACCGCGCAGGGGTCATGTCTGGCGCACGTCGCTCAACGAGGAGGCGTGGAAGCGGGCGCTGGCCGGCGCCGGGGTGATCCCGGTCCCCGAGCGTGGACAGCCGTACGCCGAGTCCCGCGAGAACGGCATGCACGCCCTGCGCCACTTCTACGCCTCGCTGCTCCGGACGCCGGGGAGAACATCAAGGCTCTCGCCGAGTACCTCGGTCACTCGGATCCGGGCCTGACGCTCCGCGTGTACGCGCATCTCATGCCGTCCAGCCAAGAGCGCACCCGCAGGGCTGTCGCCGCCGTCTTTGGCGAATCAGCGTAGGTTTCAGTTCACTTTGGCGCCAAACGGATCGTGACAACCGAATCACTGATACCGATTCACCAAACGTGAATCGTGTCCAGATTCCCAATTACGGCATCCCGATTCACCGTTCATGATTACGCCTTCTGAATCGAAGCCTCTTCATGTTTGGTGATTCTGATTCCTGTCAGCGACATTTGTCGAGCAACGTTCATCCGTGAAACCAGATCGACACGACCTGGCTGAAGTGCCGATCCGTCCATCAAGCCCAGCGTCTGCGCACCGACTTGGGCACATCTACACGCCTACACCCGTCGCCTTGAGGTAGCTCGCTCGTCGGCACGTGAGCTCGATCGAGCCAATAGTCCCGGCGGTTATAGGGTAGATATAACGCCCTGAGCTGAGGCTTTGGAGCCACCGGGGAAAAGCAGTATGGTCCTCACCTACCCATTTAGTGGAGAGGCCGCCCATGCAGGGGCGGCCTCTCCTCTCCATTGCTCAGTTATTGACCCACAGATTGGACAACTCATGATGCATATGGAGAAGGCCATGGTGCCACGCCGAGGGCTCCGCATCGACCTCACCCTCCGCGAACTGCCGTTCCCTCTCATCGGCCTCGCCGGTGGAGGGCTGGGCGTCCGGGCCGGAACCAACGCCGCCGTCATCACCCTGATGGCGTTCCTCATCTCGATCCGCGTGAGGATCAGCCGCATCTAGGTCCCACGGCCCAGAGACGGCCCAGGCACAGCAACAAGCCCCCTACCAGCGGAGAACCCGCAGGTAGGGGGCTTGTTCGTGCCTCGTTACTTCTTCTTGCCCTGGTTCTTGACCGCCTCGATGGCGGCCGCCGCGGCCTCCGGGTCGAGGTAGGTGCCGCCGGGGTTGACCGGCTTGAAGTTGGCGTCCAGCTCGTAGGAGAGGGGGATGCCGGTCGGGATGTTCAGGCCCGCGATGTCGGCGTCGGAGATGCCGTCGAGGTGCTTGACGAGGGCGCGGAGGGAGTTGCCGTGGGCCGCGACCAGGACCGTACGGCCTGCGAGCAGGTCCGGGACGATGCCGTCGTACCAGTACGGGAGCATGCGGATGACGACGTCCTTCAGGCACTCCGTGCGGGGGCGGAGCTCCGGGGGGATCGACGCGTAGCGCGGGTCGTCCGACTGGGAGAACTCGGTGCCGTCCTCGAGCGGCGGCGGCGGGGTGTCGTACGAGCGGCGCCAGAGCATGAACTGCTCCTCGCCGAACTCGGCGAGCGTCTGGGCCTTGTCCTTGCCCTGGAGGGCGCCGTAGTGGCGCTCGTTCAGGCGCCAGGAGCGGTGGACCGGGATCCAGTGGCGGTCCGCGGACTCCAGCGAGAGCTGCGCGGTGCGGATCGCGCGCTTCTGGAGCGAGGTGTGGACCACGTCGGGCAGCAGGCCGGCGTCCTTGAGCAGCTCACCGCCGCGGACTGCCTCCTTCTCGCCCTTCTCGTTGAGGTTGACGTCCACCCAGCCGGTGAACAGGTTCTTCGCGTTCCATTCGCTCTCGCCGTGGCGGAGGAGGATCAGCTTGTACGGTGCGTCGGCCATGCCTTTGAGCGTAATGGACCCGGCGGGCCCCTCGCGCGGCCGGTCAGTACCCGGACAGCACACGGCCGGCACCTGGGCGGCACCTGGGCGGACGGACCCCTCCCCGCCTGTCAGTTGACGGCATCTGTTAATTGATTGGCCGTCCGGGACCGGCGGCTCGTAAGTTGTGCTCACTGCCCGAGCCGCTTACATCCGTGGGGACCCCGATGCCACTCGCCGTCATGAGACGAGCCGCCCGAGAGACCGTCTCCGGGCTCCCCCGCGAGTTCTGGTGGCTGTGGACCAGCACGCTCGTCAACCGGCTCGGGGCTTTTGTCGCCACTTTCATGGCTCTGTACCTGACGCTCGACCGCGGGTACTCCGCCTCGTACGCGGGCCTCGTGGCATCGCTGCACGGCCTCGGCGGAGTCGTCTCCTCGCTCGGCGCGGGCGTGATGGCCGACCGGCTCGGGCGGCGGCCCACCCTGCTCATCGCGCAGTTGTCGACGGCCGTCTCGGTCGCGCTGCTCGGCTTTATGCACCATCCGGTGGCGATCGCCGCGGTCGCCTTCCTGGTGGGCATGGCGAGCAACGCCTCCCGGCCCGCCGTCCAGGCGATGATGGCCGACATCGTGCGGCCCGAGGACCGCGTCCGCGCCTTCTCGCTCAACTACTGGGCCATCAACCTCGGCTTCGCCGTCTCCTCCATGGCGGCCGGATTCATCGCCGAATTCAGCTACCTCGCCGGGTTCCTGATCGAGGCGGGCATGACGATGGTCTGCGCGATCGTCGTCTTCCTGAAGCTGCCGGAGTCCCGGCCCGTCCAGGCCGTCAAGGAGGCCAAGGACGACGTCGGCCTCGGGACCGTACTGCGCGACCGGCGCTTCATGAGCGTCGTCGGTCTGTCCTTCCTCGTCGCCCTCGTCTTCCAGCAGGGATCCGTCGGACTCCCGGTCGCGATGGGCAGGGCGGGCTTCACCCCGGCCGACTACGGCATGGCGGTCGCCGTCAATGGTGTGCTGATCGTCGCGCTGCAGATCCCGGTCACCCGTTTCATCGAGCACCGGGATCCCAAGCGGCTGCTCGTGATCTCGTCCCTCCTCGCGGGGTACGGATTCGGGCTCACCGCCTTCGCCGGCTCGGTCGGCGTCTTCGCCCTCACGGTGTGCGTGTGGACCCTGGCGGAGATCGTCAACGCGCCCACCCAGACCGGGCTGGTCGTCCGCCTCTCCCCGCTGCACGGCCGCGGCCGCTACCAGGGCATTTACACCCTCTCCTGGTCCCTCGCCGCGCTCGTCGCCCCGCTGATGTCCGGCGTCGTCATCGACCGGTTCGGCGCGGAGTGGCTGTGGGGGCTGTGCGCGGTGGTGGGTACGGCGGCGGGGCTGGGGTACGGGGTGCTGATGCGGCGGCTTCCGGCGGAGGACGCGCCCGCGGCTCCGGCGCCCGTCCCGACAAAGACCGAGGCCAGCACCGCCTAGCCCGCAGGCCCGCACGGCCCACCCCGCCCCTAGGGATGCATCCGCGCCCCCTTGAGCACCTTGTCCACGGCATTCCGCGGCCCGTACACCGCGAGCCCCACCAGGTCCAGCTCCCCCGTCGGCACGGCCCGGACGGCCGCCCGGTTGTCCCGGTCGTTGCCGGTGGTGAAGAGGTCGGACGTGAAGACGGCGCGCGGCAGTACCCGGGAGAGCGCGCGGCCGTGCGCGGCGGTCAGGGTCTCCTTCGAGCCCTCGAAGATCAGTACGGGCTGGCGGAACATCGGCAGATACGGGACCTCGTCCGCGTCGGCGTACGGCTCTCCGATCACCTCGGGGACGGCCGTACCGAGGCCGCTGACCAGAAAAGCGGTGACATTAAGTCGTTGCCAGGGCTCCAGGTCGTCCCGCAGCAGGACGGCGATCTTGGTGTCGAAGCGGATGGGTTCAGGGGTCGAGGTGCTCATTCGTCGAGACTGTCGAACGCCGTACGACGTCGTCTTGTACGTTCTTTGCATGGCCCCCCAGCGTCCTCAGCGGGAAGTCTCCGCATGGCGCCCGCCTGTCCCGGGCGTCGTGGAGGTCTTCCACGCCCACTACACCGAGTACGCGTACCCGATGCACGTGCACGAGGCCTGGACGCTGCTGATCGTCGACGACGGCGCCGTACGGTACGACCTCGAGCGGCATGAGCACGGCACCCCGCACGACACGGTCTCGCTGCTGCCGCCGCATGTGCCGCACAACGGTTCCCCGGTCACCGAGCACGGCTTCCGCAAGCGCGTCCTGTATCTGGACCTGAGCCGGCTCGACGAGAGCTTCATCGGGCCCGCGGTGGACGCGCCCGACCTGGTGGATCCGGTACTGCGCCACCGCGTCGGGCAGTTGCACTCGGCCCTCGCGCATCCCGGGGACGAGCTGGAGGCCGAGAGCAGGCTGACCCTGGTCGGCGAGCGGCTGCGCGGCCATCTGCGCCCCCGGCTGATCGAGGGACCCCCGCTCCCCGACCGCCCGCTCGCCCACCGCCTGCGCGAACTCCTCGACGAGCGCCTCGTCGAGGGCCTCGCCCTGGACGAGGCCGCGCACCTCGTCCACGCCCATCCTGCCCATCTGGTACGGGCGTTCAGCGCGGCCTTCGGCATCGCCCCGCACCAGTACCTCATGTCACGTCGCGTCGACCGGGCCCGCCGACTGCTCCTGGACGGCGGAAAACCCTCCGAGGTGGCCACGGCCACCGGCTTCTACGACCAGTCCCATCTGACGCGCCACTTCAAGCGGTTGGTGGGCGTGTCCCCCGGGCGCTACCGCTCCAGCTCGCGCTGAGCCTCGTACAGGTTCCGCGGGCGTACGACGTCGGTCGTGCCGTACAGCTCCAGGCGCGCGTGCAGGTCTCCGGTGAAGTCGGGTACGTCGATCTGGTCGAACTCGGTGACTTCATTGATGCCGACGGTGGCGCTGTAGGGGGCGAGGGCGTCGATTTTCATCAGGCCCGCGCGCGCGTTGGTGACGCGGATGTTCCAGTGGGTGAAGCGGGCCCCGAAGAGGGGGCCGGCCGACGCGTCGCCTCCGTGGCGGCCGTTGTTGTCGACCGTGATGTCGGTGCGGACGTTGGCGAAGGGCATGCCGCGGTGGGAGTCGAAGGTGCCCATCTGCATCTCGCCGCGCGACCAGACGTTGTAGGAGGACAGGCCCTCCACGTTGATGCCGTGGAGCTGGGTTCCGGCGGGGGCCGGGACCGTGCGCTGCTCGATGGTGAAGTCCTCGACGAGGTTGTCGTGCGAGCCCTCGCGGCAGAAGTACGGGTGGTGGGAGCCGCGCCCCGCGACCGTCGTACGGCGCAGGGTGCAGGCCGAGGCCGCGACCAGGCCGAATCCGTTGTCCACATGGCGTACGACGATGTCGTCGGCCCAGCAGTCGTAGGCGCACTGGAACACGACCCCGTTGTAGCCCTTGTCGAGGAGGTGGGGGGACTGCGGGGTTTCCACCGCCTGCAGGGTGAGGCCTTCGACGCCCGAGCCCGTCAGCGCCTCCACGTGGGTGGTGAGGCGCGGGTCCCACTCCGGGCGGACGTCCAGGGGCAGCGGGCGCTCGAGGGTGACCTTTTTGCCCTGCACGCGCGCGATGCGCACGGGCCACTCATAGGGCACGTAGCTGGTCAGCTTCGTCTTGTCGTCCCAGTAGTAGGCCTCGGGACCCGGACCGCCGCCCGCCATGTGCTCCAGGAGGGTGTGGTCGGCGTCGTCGGCGAGGCGGAGGAGGACGAGTCCGCCGGGCTTCAGCCCGGAGGCGTCGGCGACCGTCACCGACCAGGAGCCGCGGCGCGCGGGCGCGAGCGTCGTCAGCGTCTGCCACTCGTCGCGCTTGTTTCCGGTCCAGCCCTCGAAGGGCCACGCCTTCGCCTTGATGGCGGTCGTCAGCGTCGTGAAGCGGTCCGTGGGGCAGAGCCAGATGAGGCCGCCCGCCCAGGACCAGGACGACTTGTCGCCGCCGTAACGGGAGCCGTAGACGCCGATCAGCTCGGTGAGGTTCTTGGTCGCGTACAGCTTCGTACGGTCGCTGCCGGCGCCGCGCAGGACGACGTTCGAGTGACCGATACGGATCAGGTCGTCGATGCGGAAGGTGCCGGGCGGGATCAGAACCGTGCCACCGCCGGCCCTTCCGGCGGCAGCGATGGCACGGTTGATCGCGGGGGCGCAGTCCGTGCTGCCGTCGTCCGCCACGGCGCCGTAGTCGCGTACGTCGGCCACGGCGGGGGGGGGGGGGGGGCGGGCCGCCCCCCCGCCCCGGGCCGAACCTCCGACATACGGAACCTGCGGGGGGGGGGAAGGGGTGCGGGTGGAACCTCCCCAAAGGGGCGGAGCCTTTCCCCTTCGCCCTTCCT
>NZ_JBVHXR010000025.1:99842-110283 GCF_055569295.1 Streptomyces sp. NPDC029292 | reverse complement strand
CGCACCCCCCCCCCACATCCCCCCCCCCCCCCCCCCCCCCCCCTCCTCCCCCCCCCCCCCCCCCCCCCCCCCCCCCCCCCCCCCCCCCCCCCCCCCCCCCACGGCTGTGGCGCTGCCGAGCAGGCCGCGTCTGGTGATGCCCTCGTACCCGTTGCTCATACCCGCCCGCCTTCCATCGTTGCCCATCGATTTCCATGGATGTGAACGACGTTCAGATCTGCGTCGGCGGTGAGCATGCCACGGGGGCCCCTGACGGGGAAGGGGTTGTGCAGCGGTTAACTGGTGTGCGAGGGAGGTCAGTTGGCGGGACGCTGAGTCAGATGAGTGAACGCGTCCAGGTTGCGGGTCGACTCGCCGCGGGACACCCGCCAGGCGTACTCCTTGCGGATCGCGGAGGCGAAACCGAGCTCAAGAAGGGTGTTGAAAGAGCCGTCGGCGGCTTCCAGGACCGAGCCGAGCAGCCGGTCCACCCCGTCCGGAGTGACCGCGGCCAGCGGCAGCTTGCCGACCAGATACACGTCCCCCAGGGAGTCGACCGCGTAACTGACCCCATAGAGCTTGAGGTTGCGCTCCAGGAGCCAGCGGTGGACCGCTTCCTGGTTCTCATCGGGGTGGCGGATCACGAACGCGTTCAGCGACAGCGAGTGCCTGCCGACGATCAGCGAGAGGGTCGTCGAGAGCTTGCGGGTGCCGGGCAGCTTCACGACGTACGAGCCCTGTTCGGGGCTCTCCCACTCCAGTTCGGCGTCCTTGAGTACGTGCTCGATGACCTGCGCCGCCTGCGGTACGTCAGCCATGGTGCGAGCGTACGCGACGGCGGTGATGCTGCATCGCGGCGGTGTACACGTCCGCCGTGGCCGCGGCCGCGGTGTCCCAGCCGAAGGACTGGGCGTGCCGTGCGGCGGCGGCGCCCATCCGGGAGGACAGCTCCGCGTCGTCGGCGAAAGCGCGCAGCACGCGCGCGTAGTCCTCGGGATGGTGCCCGGGAACGAGGAAGCCGGTCTCCTGGTGGCGCACGGCGACCGGCAGACCGCCGACCTCGGCCGCGAGCACCGGCGTACCGGCCGCCTGCGCCTCTATGGCGACCAGGCCGAAGGACTCGCTGTAGGAGGGCATGACCAGCACCGAAGCGGCCCGGAACCAGTCCGCGAGCTGCTCCTGCCCGACGGGCGGCCTGAACCGTACGACGTCGGCGATGCCGAGCCGCGCGGCGAGTTTCTGCAGGCCCTCGGGCTGGGCGAGACCGCTGCCGCTGGGTCCGCCCACCACGGGGACGACGATGTTGCCGCGCAGCTCGGGACGCTCGTCCAGCAGGACGGCGACGGCGCGCAGCAGCACGTCGGGGGCCTTCAGGGGCTGTATGCGGCCCGCGAAGAGGGGGATCAGGGCGTCCTGCGGGAGCCCGAGACGGGCGCGGGCGGCGGCGCGGCCGTCGGCCGGACGGAAGCGGTCGAGGTTCACGCCCGGGTGGACGACGGCGACCTTGCCGCGGTCGGCCTCGTAGTAGCGGACGAGTTCGTCGGCCTCTTCGGCGGTGTTGGCGATGAGGCGGTCGGCGGCGCGCACGATCTGGGTCTCGCCGATGACGCGGGCGGCGGGCTCGGGGGTGTCGTCCTCGGCCAGCGCGGCGTTCTTGACCTTCGCCATGGTGTGCATCGCGTGCACCAGGGGGGCGCCCCAGCGTTCGGCGGCGAGCCAGCCGACGTGGCCGGAGAGCCAGTAGTGGGAGTGCACGAGGTCGTAGTAGCCGGGGCGGTGACCGGCCCAGGCCTGCATGACACCGTGCGTGAAGGCGCACAGCTGGGCGGGCAGCTCTTCTTTGGCGAGGCCCTCGTAGGGGCCCGCGTCGACGTGGCGCACGAGGACGCCGGGCGCGAGCTCGACGGTCGGCGGCAGGGCGGCCGTGGTGGCCCGCGTGAAGATCTCGACCTCGATGTTGATCTCGGCGAGGCGCTGGGCGAGCTCCACGATGTAGACGTTCATGCCGCCCGCGTCGCCCGTGCCGGGCTGGTGCAGGGGCGAGGTGTGGACGGAGAGCATCGCGACGCGACGGGGCCTGCGGTGCAGCCTGAGCCGTGCGGACGCCGCCGGAGAGCGACGCCCGAGCCTGCTGACGTACTGGCTCACGTGGCGTTCCTCCTCGCTGCGGGCATGCCTCTCGGAGGGCGTGGGGACCCTCCAAAGAGGGGGAACGCTGGAGCAGGCCACCTCATTTCCTCTTTGCCGAATCATTACCGGGTGTCGCTCAACCGTTCGATGACGGGGCGGGTTGTTTGTCGACTGCGGGTGCGCGGGAGTGACTCGCGCCCCTTTTAGGTGCGCGGGGAACTGCGCAATCTTTTAGGGGGCCCGGGGCACAGCCCCCCAGGGACGGGAAGGGTAGGTGCGGCGGGGGCGAAAATCCCCCCTACCCTCGTACGTATGACAGCCCGCGCAGCTTCCCGCCCCGTGGGAAGCGTGACGCGCGGGACCACCAACCCCAACCGCCTGCGCCGCATGGACCGCTGGATCGCGGCCACGCACGGCGCCGAACTCCGCCGCGCCGCCGACCCGGTGGCGATCGACCTCGGATACGGGGCCGCGCCCTGGACGGCGGTCGAGCTGCTGGCCCGCCTGCGCACCGCCGCTCCCCGCACCCACGTGGTCGGCGTCGAGATCGAACCGGCGCGGGTCGCGGCCGCGCGCCCGTACGAGCGCGAGGGCCTCGTCTTCAGACACGGCGGCTTCGAGGTCCCGGTGCAGGGCAGCCCCTCCCTCATCCGGGCGGCGAACGTGCTGCGCCAGTACGACGAGGACCAGGTCGCCGAGGTCTGGCAGCGCCTGTGCGCACGCCTCGCACCGGCGACGGACGGCTCCCGGGGCGGTCTGCTCGTCGAGGGCACCTGCGACGAGATCGGCCGCCGGCACGTCTGGGTCGCCCTCGGCCCGGAGGGCCCGCGCACGGTCACCTTCGCCACCCGCCTCGGCTCCCTGGACCGCCCGTCCGACCTCGCCGAGCGCCTGCCGAAGGCCCTCATCCACCGCAATGTCCCGGGCGAGCCCGTGCATGCGTTCCTGCGCGACTTCGACCGCGCCTGGGCCGCCGCCGCGCCGTACGCCTCTTATGGCGCCCGGCAGCGCTGGATACGGACGGTCCGCGACCTGACGGCCGACTGGCCGGTGACGGACCGGGCGACGCGCTGGAGGCAGGGCGAAGTCACGGTGCGCTGGGAGGCGTTGGCGCCGCGGGCGTGACCGTTCGGGGCGTGCGGCGGCCGCCGCACCGCCCGTGACCTGCGGGGAACTCACTGCGTGAGCCGTTCGTCACACAGGCGGGTAGATCGTCTTGTGGAAGCGGGCTGAGGGGAAGGGAGTTCTTGCCCGCCTCTGTCGCATTGCGCGCCGACATGGCACGATCCCCCAGGCGTCCGTAAGTTACTGACGGTAAATCAGTTTGGGGGCGGAGTAATGGGATCCGGCAAGCGGAGCCTGACCACGGTGGCCATGACCCTGGCCTGCGCATGTGCCTGCGCGGTGCTGGCAGCACCCGGCGTGGCGTACGCGAGCCCGGCACAGACATCGGCCCGGACCCCCGCCCCGACCCCGACATCCAAGAGCAGCAAGGACCTTGAAGCGGTCCGCACGAAGCTGGACAAGCTCTACCACGCCGCGGCGGTGGCGACCGACGCTTACAACGCGGCGCAGGAGAAGGCCGAGAAGCAGTCCGCCGCGATCGTCGATCTGGCCCGCGAGATCGTCAAGGGCCAGGCGAAGCTGGACAAGTTGAAGGACCGCGCGGGTGCCGCGGCCCGCGCGCAGTACCGGGGTGGCGGGCTGCCGCCCGAGGCGCAGCTGTGGCTGAGCGACGACCCGCAGGAGTTCCTGGACGGCGCGGGCCGCGTGCGCCAGGGCGAGCACGCGACCAAGGGCCTGCTCGCCGAGATGACGCGCACCCAGCAGGACTTGGAGCAGTACGCGAAGGACGCCTCCGCGCAGTGGACGAAGCTGGAGGCCAACCGCAAGACCAAGGCCGCGGCCAAGAAGAAGATCAAGCAGCAGATCGCCGCCGCCGAGAAGCTGGAATCCCAGCTGGAGAAGGAGGAGAAGGAGCGGCTGGCGAAGCTGGAGGAGGAGGCCGCGCACAAGGCGCAGACGGCCTGGCTGAGCTCCGGCGTCCTCGCGGAGATCAACAGCAAGGCGTCCGAACAGGGCAAGAAGGCCGTGAAGTACGCGACCGAGCAGATCGGCAAGCCGTACGAGTGGGGCGCCGAGGGCCCGAAGTCGTACGACTGCTCGGGGCTGACCTCCCAGGCCTGGGCCAGCGCCGGACACGGCATTCCCCGCACCTCGCAGGAGCAGTGGAAGCAGCTCACCCGCGTCGACATCAAGGACATGCGCCCCGGCGACCTGATCATCTACTTCGACGACGCCAGCCATGTCGGGATGTACATAGGGGACGGCGCGATCGTGCACGCCCCCCGGCCGGGGCGGACGGTGACGATCACGGGAGCTGGGTCGATGCCGATCCTGGGGGTTGTACGGCCGGACGCGTGACGCGCCCTGTGTGACGCGTGGAGCCGGGCCGAGCTGTGCCGTAAGCCGTGCTGTGCCGTGCCTGCCGAGCCGCGCCATGCGGTGCCGAGCCGAGCCGTGCCTGCCGCGCCGTGCCTGCCGAGCCGCGCCATGCGGTGCCGAGCCGAGCCGTGCCTGCCGCGCCGAGCCTGCCGAGCCGCGCCATGCGGTGCCGTGCGATCGATCCCCGGCCGGAAAGATCAAGCCTGTCCGGCGATTGAGGACGAGCCCGAAGGGCGATGAGACCTGTGCACCGGCGGAGGGTGCCTTATAAGACGCACGGCCCCGGCAAATGACGTACCGGCGCGACGCACCGCGCGCGACGCACCGCACGTGACGCACCGCACGTGACGCACCGCACGGTTGCCCTCCCGGAGCAACCTCGGGGACGTGACCTTCGTCATCCCGGAGGGAACAGCATCCTGTCCAAGTGCGGTACAGGATGCGGCATATGACGCTGGCTGTTTGCCATGAGGCGCACCGCACACCATTCCGTTGCGGCACCGGCTACCGCTATGGTCCCGGTCGGTGGGTCGAGGACCTTCGACCGACCACGCCCTCGGGGGGAGGGAAGGAACCCAGACGATGCCCGTACCCGTACCGCGGCAGAGAGCGATCCCGGCCGTGGAGAGTGTTCAGGCTCAAGCCGCGTTCTCACCCGGCGGCCCCTCCGGAAACCCCACCGGCGGCCCGGCCACCGTGGGACCGACGCCCGGTGCCCCGGCCCCGGTCGACCACAGCTCCACCAACCTGACCCTGCTGGTCATCGAGGACGACCCGGCCGGTTCGCTCAGCGTGCCCGAGATGCTCGACGCGACGGGCAAGCCGATCCGTATCCGCAGCGCCCGCAACCTCACCGAGGCCGAGCGGCTGCTCACCGACGACGTCCACTGCATCCTGCTCGACCTGGCGCTGCCGGCCCCCGGCCGGTCCACCGAGCAGGACGACGAGCTGGCCACGCTCAAGCACGTGCTGCGGCTCGCACCCCGGCACGCCGTCCTCGCGCTCACCGCGTCCGGGGACGCCGAGCGCGGCGCCGAGGCGGTGCGCGTCGGCGCCCAGGACTACCTCTTCCGCGACGAGCTGGACGGCCGGCTGCTGAGCCGCGCGATCCGGTACGCGGTGGAGCGGAAGCGTTCCGACAGGGCCGAGCGGCGCCTCACCGAGTCCCGCCTGCGTGCCCAGGAGAACGCCCGCCTGGAGCGCGGCCTGCTGCCCACGCCCCTCCTGGAGGGCTCTCCGCTGCGCTTCGCCGCGCGCTACCGCCCGGGCCGCTCCCGCGCCCTGCTCGGCGGCGACTTCTACGACACCGTCCGGACGCCCGACGGCACCGTGCACGCCATGATCGGCGACGTCTGCGGGCACGGGCCCGACGAGGCGGCGCTCGGCGTGGAGCTGCGCATCGCCTGGCGCGCGCTGACGTTCGCGGGGCTGTGCGGCGACGAGCTGCTCTCGACGCTCCAGCAGGTCCTGGAGCACGAGCGTGAGAACGACGAGATCTTCGCGACGCTGTGCACGGTGGACATCGCGCCGGACGGCCGCCGCGCCGGACTCTGCCTGGCCGGCCACCCGTCCCCGCTGATCTCCCGCCCCGGCCGGCCCGCCGAACTGCTGCCGTACGAGAACAACGGCCCGGCCCTCGGCCTGCTGCCCGGCGCCCGCTGGCCGCGCCGGCAGGTGGAGCTGGGCGGCGCCTGGAGTCTGATGCTCTACACCGACGGCCTGATCGAGGGCCGCGTCGGCGAGGGCAACCAACGGCTCGGCCAGGACGGCATGGTGGACATGATCCGCCGCCAGCTCGCCCAGGGCCTCCAGGGCGAGGAGCTGCTGCGCGCGGCGGTCAACGAGGTGCGCGAGCTCAACGGCGGGGAACTGACGGACGACGTGGCGGTGCTGTTGCTGGACCGGACTCCCTGACGGGGTTCAGCGGCCGCCGTTGTAGGGCCCGTACGGGCCGTCGCTGCTCGAGCCGCGGCGGCCGCCTCGGCCACCTCCCGAGACCTGCCTGAGCGCGGGGCGCACGTCCACGATGTAGACGATGCTGGCGATGACGCCGATGATCGGGAGGAAGGAAAGGATCGAGAACAGGTAGCTCACGGCGAGCGCGATCCCGAGGATGAGCAGCCAGAACCACTTGTTCTGCTTGTCCGCCGCACGGAAGGCGTCCTCGCGGCGGAACGCCGCGTCGAACAGCCCGAACGCTGCGAGGGCCATCAGGACGATCTTCAGCAGTCCCAGGAACCCCGCGAAGCCCAACATCAGCATGCTGCCTACCGCCCTTTCTCTCCGACTCCTACGCGGTCACCGTACCCGGAGAACGGGCCGGACACCCCAAGGGTGCCCGGCCCGTTGCCTTCGTTCCGCCGCCGCCTACTTCGCGGGCGGAGTCGTCTTCTTGGCGGTGGCCTTGCGGGCGGCCGGGGCCTTCTTCGCCGCGGTCTTCTTGGCCGGGGCGGACTCGGCGGTGGCCTCGGCGGGCTTCTCCTCGTCCTTGACCTCGACCGGCTCGGCCTTCGGCTCGACGGCCGCGGCCAGTTCCTCGATCTCGTCGGCGGCCTCGCCGCGCCAGGTCTTCACGGCCTGCTCGCCCTGCTCGGCGACCTTCTCGTACGTCTCGCGGGCCTTCACGGCGTACTCGGCGGCGACGCCGACGCTGCGCAGGGCGAGGTCCTGAGCGGACTCACCGATCTTCTTGAGGTCGGTGTCGAGGGTGCTGATGAACTCCGTCACCTTGGCCTGGATGGTCTCCTGCGCCTCCTTGGCGCGGGCGGTGGCCTTCTCCTGGACGGCGTTCGGGTCGATGTTCTTGACGGTCTCGATGCGCGCCGGGGCCTCGGCACGGATCTGCTCCACGATGCCGGGCACCTTCCTGGCCTGCTGCACGGCCAGATCGGCGGTGCCGGCGAGGAAGTAGAGCGGGGTCGGGTCCGTGGCGGCCTTGCGGATGTCGTCGGTGATGGCCATGGCGATGGTCCTCCCGGATTCGCTTTCAGCTGAGGGTTTTGGTGGTCGCGGCGAGACCGGCCTGTCTGCGGTGCTTCCGGTGGTGCTGGTCGGTCAACTGGCGGTCTGCTGCGGATCGGCATCTCTGCCGTCGGCCGTGCGGGGGCCGCGGACGGCGGTGTCCTTTGTGTCCTGGTCTCTGCCCTGGTCCAGATCCTGGTTCAGGTCCTGGTTCAGGTCCTGGTTCAGATCCTGGTCCATGCCGTGGTCCAGGTCCTGCAGGTTCTGGCCTATGTCCTCGCCCGTGTCCTGGGCCGTGCTGATCTCGAACCCGTTCTCCTTGCGGAAGGACTCGTAGATCTGGAGCAGCACCTGCTTCTGCCGCTCGTTGAGCGTGGGATCGGCGAGGATGACGGCGCGCGTCTCCACCTCGTCCCGGTCCCGCTCGGCGTCGAGGATGCCGGCCCGCACGTACAGCGTCTCGGCGGAGATCCGCAGCGCCTTGGCGACCTGCTGCAACACCTCCGCGCTCGGCTTGCGCAGCCCGCGCTCGATCTGGCTCAGATACGGATTGGACACCCCGGCGGCGTCGGCGAGCTGCCGCAGCGACAGCTGCGCGCTGCGCCGCTGTTCCCGCAGATACTCACCAAGATTGCCGACGTTGAGCGATGCCATGCCCCCACCTTGCCGCACCCGCGCTAACAATTGCAAGCACGCGCTTGCAAAAGTGCGCTAGCCCACGTTGCGACCCGTCTCAGGCGATCACAACAGCCCACCCTTTCGGGCCATGACTGCGCGCTCAGCTGACGGCAGCGCCGAACCACTTGGGCAGCCGGCTGAGCAGATCCTGCTGATCTTCACCGACCCACGCCACGTGGCCGTCCGGCCGCAGCAGCACCGCGGGCGCGTCCAGTTCCTCGCTGACGTCGACGACGTGGTCGACCCGATCTGCCCAGCCCGCCGCCGAGAGCCGGCCGGTCTGGTCGAGCAGGAGTCCACGGCCGCCGTGCATCAGCTCGTAGAGGCGCCCCCGCTTCAACTTCACGTCCCGCATCCGCCGGCCGAGCAGTTCATGCCCCTCCCCGAAGTCGTAGCGGACCCCGACCGCGGTGATGATCCCGGTCACGTACCGGTTCACCTCCTCGAAGTCCATCAGCTTCGAGAACAGCTCCCGCAGCGCGGTCGCACCCGGATCGGTCCCCAGCAGCGTGATCTGCGCGCGGGTGTTGTCCAGCACGCGGGCGCCCACCGGGTGCCGTTCGGCGTGGTAGCTGTCCAGCAGCCCCTCCGGTGCCCAGCCGTTGACCGCGGCGGCCAGCTTCCAGCCGAGGTTGAACGCGTCCTGCACGCCGAGGTTGAGCCCCTGCCCGCCGGTCGGCGGGTGGATGTGCGCCGCGTCGCCGGCCAGCAGCACCCGGCCGACCCGGTAGCGCTCGGCCTGGCGGGTGGCGTCTCCGAACCGGGACAGCCAGCGCGGCGAGTGCACGCCGAAGTCGGTGCCCGCGACCGCCCGCAGCTGCTGCTTGAACTCCTCGAGGGTCGGCGCCGTCGCACGGTCCTCGGCCACCCCGTCGGCGGGCACGATGACGCGATACGTCCCGTCCCCGTTGGGGATGGTGCCGAACCGCAGTTGGGTCCTGCGGACTTCCTCGACGACGGCGGCAACCGTCTCCGGATCCTCGGTCATCTCCATGTCACCCAGCAGCGTCTCGACCTTGGCGGGCTCGCCGGGGAAACCGACACCTAGCTGCTTGCGCACCGCACTGCGGCCGCCGTCGCACCCGACGAGGTAGCGCGAGCGCAGGTGCGTGCCGTCCGCCAGCTCGACGGTCACCCCGGCCCCGTCTTCGTCCTGACTCAGCCCGACCACTTCACAGCCGCGCCGGATCTCGGTACCGAGTTCGAGGGCACGCTCGTCGAGCAGCCGCTCGGTGACCGGCTGCAGGGTGGAGAGGCCGTACGGGTGCGCCGTGTCCAGCCGGTCCGGCCACGGCTTGCTGATGCCGCCGAAGAGACCGCCGGCCTGGAACTTCTCACTGACCGCGAGGAACCGGTCCAACAGGCCGCGCTGGTCCATCATCTCGACGCTGCGCGCGTGCAGGCCGCGCCCGCGGGTCTCCTTGGTCGGCTCGGTCAACTTCTCCAGCACGACCACGTGCACTCCGGCCAGCCGCAACTCGGCTGCCAGCATCAAGCCGGTCGGTCCGCCGCCGACCACGATCACGTCAATCATCAAAACGCCCATTCAACGAGATTGAATTTCGGCCAGCCGCTCCGCGCAGTCCGGCGGCGGCACACACACCCGCGCCTCCGCGCCGAGTCCCCACAACCGCACCGCGAGTCCCACCGGCGGTTCGACGTTCCCGCGCAACCCATACGTCGACAACAACATACGTACTTCGCGAATCTGCTATTTCCGCAGGTACTGGCCTTGGCCGGCCATTCTGCGGCACGACCTGGGCCTTGCCGCAAGCCCCCCGGTCCGCTATACGTTGAGAGCGGCAAGGAGTGGGAGTGGGTAGCCTCCCGCCGGCGGCTGGAGTGCCCCGGTAGCCACGTGATTGAAGGCCGGGAAGCAGAAGTCGACCTTCGCGGCCGACAGTCGGGATTTCCTCGCGAGGTGAGTGGCCGTCACTGCTGGCCTTCGGACCACCTGGACGCCGGCTGGACACGACTGGGCGGACTGCGCGGTTGAAGCGAACGCCGCGATGTTTCTGCTCGTCGGCGACGTCTTCCTCCAGACGTGATCGAGAGCCGGATCGCCGTCAAGCGCGAGCACGAGATCGACCCGATGCGGCTGCGCCCGCACCCGTACGAGTTCGCCCTGTACTCCGACGTCTGACCACTGTGCGGTCGTGGGGGGGGGGGGGGGGGGGGGGGGGGGGGGGGGGGGGGAGACGAAAGAAAGGAGAAAGGACCGCGAGCGGGGGCGGGAGCGGGCGTGCAG
>NZ_JBVHXR010000025.1:0-99832 GCF_055569295.1 Streptomyces sp. NPDC029292 | reverse complement strand
CTCCTCCCCCCCTCCTTCCACCCTCCCCTCTTCGTCCTCCTTCTCCTCCCCCCCCCCCCCCCCCCCCCCCCCCCCCCCCCCCCCCCCCCCCCCCCGCCAGAGCATCAGCGGGCTTACCTGGCGAGTTCGGCCGGTTCATCCAGCCGCGTCAGCTTCCGCGGGTTTCTCATCAGGTAGATCCGGGTGACCCGCCCGTTCTCCACCACGAGGCTCACCGCGGTGGGCTCGCCGTCGACCTCGAACCGGCCCGCGGGCGCGCCGTTGAGCCACACCGTCGTCGTCTCGAACGCGTCCACCACACGGTCCGCGCGCGCGAGCACCGTCGCCACCAGTTCGGCCCCGTGGAGCGGAGCCGGCGCGGCGGCCGCAAGCCCGCCGCCATCGGCGATCAGGACCACGTCCGGCGCCATGACCTCCATCAGCTCCTGCAACTGCCTGGTGCGCAACGAGGCCAGGAACCGTTCCACCACGGCCTGTTGCTCCGACCGGCTCACCTGCACCCGTGGCTGACGAGCC
Source organism: Streptomyces sp. NPDC029292 (assembly GCF_055569295.1). Classification (NCBI taxonomy): domain Bacteria; kingdom Bacillati; phylum Actinomycetota; class Actinomycetes; order Kitasatosporales; family Streptomycetaceae; genus Streptomyces; species Streptomyces sp. NPDC029292. The sequence continues at coordinate 99,316 of NZ_JBVHXR010000025.1, read as the reverse complement.
GTCACATGCTCGCGTGCCCGGCGCCCGATCTGCCGCACCGCGGCCGCGGACTTCCCGACGGCCTCGGCGATCTCGCCGTACGGCATCTCGAAGACCTCGCGGAGCACGAACACCGCTCGCTCCGTCGGCCCGAGCGTTTCAAGGACGGTCAGCATCGCGATCGAGACGCTCTCCGCGAGTTCGACGTCCTCGGCGACATCAGGGCTGGTCAGCAGCGGCTCCGGCAGCCACTCGCCGACGTATTCCTCGCGGCTGCGCGACAACGTCCGCAGGCGGTTGAGCGCTTGCCGTGTGACGACCCGGATGAGGTACGCGCGCGGCTCACGCACCTGCGACTGGTCGACGTCGGCCCACCGCAGCCAGGACTCCTGCAGCACGTCCTCCGCGTCGGCCGCCGACCCGAGCATCTCGTAGGCGACCGTGAACAGCAGGCTGCGATGGGTGACGAACGGGTCCTCGGTCATGCTGTCGACGCTACCCGGGACTTCTCAGGACGCTTGGCCAGCGGAATCTCGCACGCATCGGAGTAGCCCTGCGACGTAATCCCGTGCGCCGTGTTGGTCCTGGTCGACAGGTTGGCAAAGCCGATGAACACGGTGAGCTCGACCAGCGCCGCCGGGCCGAGCCGGCCGAGCAGCCTCGCCGACAGCTCGTCGGTGACGGTCGTCGGCGTGTTCGTCATGGCCTCTGCGTACTCCATCACCTCCCGCTCCAGCGGCGTGAACACCTCCGACTCCCGCCAGCGCGGCACCTGGCTCGCCTTGGCCAGGTCCAGGTTCTGGTTCTGCGCCGCGAAGTAGTTGATGTCGAGGCACCAGCTGCAGCCGACCTGCGCCGCAACAGCCATGTGCGCGAACGTCTTGAGGCTCGCGTCGGCCGCATCCCACGCGCCCACCTTGGCCGAGAACTCCTGGTTGGACGTGGCGACGTCGGGGTTGTTGAATACCACCTCCACGGGCTCGGGCACGGCACCAAGCTGCTTGATCAGGTTTTCCCTCATCTCGGTGGGGAGCTCCGCCTTCGGAATGCGCGGTGTCATGGTGTTCTCCTTATCCAGTGGCCTGTTGGCCTGTTGGGCATGAAGACACCGTCGGTCCCGCGAATGTGACAACCACCATCGCCACCGCGCACAGATCGTCGGCGCGCACAGGTCCAAGGGATCACCTTCAGCGAGACCGGTCACGGACGGATCCGGCTCGGCCCTCTCCATGCGGGCGCCTCCAACTACGGCCTGTCCGTGGAGAACGAGCAGATCACCATCAGACTCACGCCTGACGAGGCCCTGGTCCTCTCGGACTGGCTGGAGCGCGTACAGATGACCGACCTGAGCCGTCTGGTCGACGACGAAGCGGTGTGGGCTCCGATCCACAGGCTTGCGGGGACCTCGGGCAAGGCTCTGCCTGCTGTGTGACTGTTCATCCCTCGGTTGGTGGCGGGCAGGCCTGTAGGGCTGGGCGGACGGACGGACAGGCTTCGCCGGACCAACGTAAAACCCGTGGGCGGCCTCGCAGATGACGCCGTAGCCTCCCCGGATGGCTACCGTTTCTGTCGAAGATCTCGCACGCGCGTCCGCATCCGTCGGCGACCTGATCGCCGGGGTCCGCCCCGAGCAATGGAAGGCGCCGACGCCGTGCACGGATTGGAACGTACGCGATGTGGTCCGCCATCTGGTCGGCATGGACCTGGTGTTCACAGCCATGCTCGAGAGTGGCCCGATGCCCGAGCGTGGAGCGGACCCCCTCGGTGACGACCCGGTCCGGGCCTACCGGGCCTCCAGTGCTTCGCTGCAGGCCGCCTTCGCCCGTCCCGGGGTTCTCGAGCGGAGTTATCGCGGGCCCTTGGGGAGTGCTACGGGCGCCGAGCGCTTGCAGATCCGCCTGTACGATCTGCTCGCTCACGGATGGGACCTCGCCCAGGCCACCGGAATCCCTGGCCGGCTGCCCGAAGACCTTGCCGAGCAGGCCCTGGCTTTCGTCCAGGTCCAAGTATCTGCCCAGTCCCGAACGGGACGATTCGCCGAGCCGCAACCCGTCGAGGAGACCGCTCCGGCCATCGATCGGCTCGCCGCGTTTCTGGGCCGGCCGGTTCCACCGCAGCTGTGAGACCGATCGCGGGCAACTGACCGCCCCCGGAGCCACGCTACGCCCTGGCCGCTGGTGGCCTGGGTCAGCCGCAGCGAGGAGCCTTCTGTCAGGACGATGTGCGCGTGGTGCAGGAGCCGGTCGACGGCGGCGGTGGCCGGCGTCTTCGGCATGATCGAATCGAATCCAGTCTTCTAGCCCACCCGCTCCGCCAGGAAGTCCTCCCAGCTCCGCTTGCCGATCTCCGCGCCGTCGAGCGTCAGGTTGTCGCCCGCCCGGTACGCGCGGCCCGCCTTGCCGGGGATGCGGACCGGCATCATCAGGCGGCGCTTGCCACGGGCCTCGAGGTAGCCGCGGGCCAGGTCGTCCAGGCTGTAGACCTTGGGGCCCGCGAGGTCGGGCACCAGGCCGGCCGGGGCCCCGAGGGCGAGTTCGGCGATGCGGGCCGCCACGTCACGCGCGTCGACCGGCTGGATGCGCAGGCCGCCCGGCACCGGGAACACCGGCATCTTCGCCATCCCCTGCACCATCTTCAGGGACAGGTCGTGGAACTGGGCGGCCCGCAGCGTCGTCCACGGCACGCCCGACTCGGCGATGGCCCGCTCGGAGTCCAGCTTCGACCTCAGCCAGGCCAGCGGCACCCGGTCCGCCCCGATGACCGAGATGTACACGAGATGCCGTACGTCGGCGGACCGCGCGGCCCGCACCAGGTTGCGGGTCGCGATGTCGTCGCCCTTGGGGCCGCCCGCGAGGTGCACAACGGTGCCGACCCCGTCCAGCGCCTCCTCGATCCCCTCGCCCTTGATCAGGTCGACGGCCACGTACTCGACGCCGTCGGCGGCCTCGCGGGCGTGCCGGCTGAGCACCCGTACGTCCCGGCCGGCCTCCCGCAGCAGCGGGACGACGAGCCGCCCGAGCGTGCCCGTGCCGCCGGTGACCAGGATGGTTGACGTCATAGCTACTCCCAGGGTGGTGGGGGCCGGAGGTTCGAAAACCCTGTCCCCTCAGCGGTTTCTCGGTGTTCTACTTCTCTGACACCCCGCGAGGAAGGAATGTGACACGGTGCGCGAGAACGCATGGCCGGCAGAGCGTTTCGAGGAGCACCGGGCGCATCTGCGGGCGGTGTCCTACCGGATGCTCGGCTCGGCGAGCGAGGCCGACGACGCCGTCCAGGAAGCCTGGTTGCGGGTCAGCCGCGCCGACACCGACGACGTCGAGAACCTCGCCGGATGGCTCACCACGGTCGTGGCGCGGGTGTGCCTGAACATGCTCCGCACGCGCGAACGGCAGCGCGAGGAGCCCCTCGACGTACGGCTGACCGACCCGGCCATCAGTACGGAGGACGGGGGCGACCCGGAAGAGGAAGCGATGCTCGCCGACTCCGTCGGGGTGGCGCTGCTGGTCGTGCTCGACACGCTCTCCCCGGCCGAGCGGCTCTCCTTCGTCCTGCACGACATGTTCTCCGTGCCCTTCGACGAGATCGGCCCGCTGCTCGAACGCTCCCCGGCCGCCGTACGACAGCTCGCGAGCCGCGCCCGGCGCAGGGTCAAGGGAGCCTCACCGCTGCCCGAGGCCGATCTGACCCGCCGGCGCCGGGTCGTCGACGCCTTCCTGGCCGCCACCCGAGGCGGCGACTTCGAGGCGCTGGTCGCCCTCCTCCACCCGGACGTCGTGCTCCGCGCCGACCAGTTCGTCATCCCCACGCCCGAACCCGTCCTCGTCAGCGGCGCACACACCGTGGCCAAGGGCGCGATGGCCGCCACGGGCCGCGCCCGCTTCACCGGCCTCGCCCTCCTCGACGGAACGGTCGGCCTCGCCATGGCCCCGCTCGGCCGCCTCTCCCTGGTCCTCGGTTTCACCCTCACCGACGACGGCCTCATCACCGAAATCGACGTCATCGCGGAACCGGACCGTCTCAGCCGACTCGAAGTCGCCGCACTCGACGCCTGAATTCACTCCGGGCCCCTGGGGACCGGGCGGCCGCCCGGTCGCGGAGGGCGCCGCGAGCGTCGTCTGGGCGGCCGCCCTCCCCGACGACGGCCCCACCGGCGGCTTCTTCCGTGACGGACATCCGCTGCCCTGGTAGCTCACCAGGGCAGCGGCCGCGCGTGCACCACATCCAGTCGCGACACGGCCCGGGTCAGCACCACATAGAGCCGGTGCAGGCCGCGCGCCTCCGCCTCCGCGACGGCGGCCGGTTCGACGGCGACGACATGGTCGTACTCGAGTCCCTTGGCGAGCGTCGCGGGCAGCACCGTGACGCGCGCGCCCAGTTCGTCGGGTCCGGCGGCCGTGATCCCCGCGGCGTGCAGCGCCTCCCGCACCCGTACGACATCCGTATCGACGGCGATGACCCCGATGGAGCCCTCGTGCGCGAGCGCGCCGCGCACGGCGTCGACGGTCGCGGGCAGTACGTCCGACACCTGCCGGACCCGCAACTCCCCGTCCCCTCGCAGTGATCGAGCCGGAGTAACCCCCACGTCCAGCCGCGCCAGCAGCCGGTTGGCGAGCTCGACGACGGCACCCGGCACCCGGAAACCGGTCGTCAGCGGTACCACCGCGGCGTCCGGTTTCCCCAGGTGGCCGAGTAGTTCGTCCCACTCCCGCGCCGCCCATGGCGTGGTGCCCTGCGCGAGATCGCCCAGCACGGTCAGCGATCCGAACGACGCCCGTCGCGCGATCGTCCGGCACTCCATCGGCGACAGGTCCTGCGCCTCGTCGATGACCAAGTGCCCATAACTCTTGGGGTGTTCGATGAGCCCGGCGATCTCGTCGAGGAGGACGAGGTCGGCGGCCGACCACCGCGCCGACTTGTACGAACGCGGCGGCTTCGCCCACAGGATCGCCTTCTGCTCGTCCGCGTCGAGAACACCGTCGGCGGCAGCCGCCAACACATCGGTGTCGGTGAGGAGTTGGGCGAGGAGCTCCTCGGGTCGCACCCTGGGCCAGACCTCGTCGACGTACGCGCTCATGGCCCGCGCCCGCGAGATCTTCTGCACCCACGCGTTCGTACACGACCCGGCGCGCCGTTCGGCCTGCTCCTGCAGGTGCCGCACGGCCCGCGTCCGAACGCGCTCCCGCCCGACGGCGTACGGAGGTTCTTCGGCGCGTACGTCGTCCACGATGCGGCGGAGTTTGTCGGCCGGGACGCGCCAGCGGTACGAACCTTCGGGTACGGCAAGGGAGTTGACGGGCACACTGATGTGTCCGTACAGGGCCCGGCGCAGCACCTCCGCCATCCGGGCGTCGTGCTTGACGACGGCGGCGGGCTCGTCGTCCCGTGCGGTCACGGGGTGCCGGGCGATCTCGTCCCCGACCGTCGACTGGCGCACGCTCATCTCACCGAGGGCGGGCAGCACCTCCGAGATGTACGAGAGGAAGGTGCGGTTGGGGCCGAGGATCAGCAGGCCGCCGCGGCGGATGCGCTGGGGATGCGTGTAGAGGAGGTACGCGGCCCGGTGCAGGCCGACGGCCGTCTTGCCGGTGCCGGGAGCGCCCTGCACACAGACCGAGGCCGCGAGATCGCCTCGTACGAGATCGTCCTGTTCGGGCTGGATGGTCGCGGCGATGTCGCGCATCGGGCCGACGCGGGGACGCTCGATCTCACCTTGAAGGATGCCGCTCTCAGGCGCCCGCCCCTGCCCCTCCCCCTGGGGGCCCTGCCCGACATGCTCGTCCTCAAGTGCCGTGAGGTCGGTGGAGTCGCCGTGGCTGCCGGGCGCCCAGCCGAAGCGGCGGCGGACGGCGACGCCCTGCGGGTCGCGGGCGCTCGCCTGATAGAAGGCGCGGGAGACGGGTGCGCGCCAGTCGACGACGAGGGGCGGGGCGGAGGGGTGCTCGGTGATCCGCAGCCGCCCGATGTGGTAGCTCTGCCCGGCGTGCTCGCCGGCCGTCGGGTCAGCGGTGCGAAAGTCCAACTTGCCGAAGAACAGCGGGCCTTCGGGCAGTTCGCGCAGCTCCTTGGCATGGCTGCGCAGCCGGTAGCCGAGCACTTCGGCGTCGGCACCGGAGGCGGAGACGTCCTCGCCGGTGACGACCTGCTCCTCGGCACCGTCGACCATGGCGGCGAGGGCGGCGCGACAGGTGTCGTGGTAGGCGCGTTCGCGGGTGAGGGAGTGGGCGAGGGCGGGGCCGAGGGCAGGGTCGGGTGACGTCATTCCAGCCAGGGTAACGGAATAACGTAACCGAGTTAAATTCTTTACTTGGTAATAGCGATCCCGGCGGGTCAGGCGAACCTCGGATGCCCGGCCTCGAGCTGCGCGAACGCCCGCTCGGCCGCCGAGACCGCGTCCCGGTGTACGTCCGCCAGGTGCTCCCCCGCCGCGATCCGGCGCCAGTTCTCCAGGGCGAGAATGCGCTGCACGGCCACGATCTGCCCCGCGGCGAGCCTGGCCTCCAGGTCGCCGCCCAGGGCCTCGGCGAGCGCCGCCTCGGACCGCTCCAGGTACCCGTACATCCGGCCGGCGAGCGAGGGCGTCCCGTACAGCAGCCGATGGAAGGCGAGAACGCCCGGGTGGTCGTTGAGCCCGGTGATGGGATCGCACCGCTCCAGCCCGTCCAGGAAGTGCCGCCGCAGCGCTCCCAGCGGGGACGCCCCTTGCGCGGCCACGCGCGCGGCCTCCGTCTCATGGTCGGCGAACCGGTACAGGACGAGGTCCTCCTTGGCCGGGAAGTACCGGAAGAGGGTCGGCTTGGAGATCTCGGCCGCGGCGGCCACCTCGGCGACGGACACCTCGTCGAACCCCTTCTCCAGGAAGAGCCCGATCGCGATGTCGGAGACGGCCTGGTACATCCGCTGCTTCTTGCGCTCCCGGAGCCCGATCTCACCCATGTCTCCGAGACTACGCACCACGCCGGGCCGCTCTTGACCTCAAGCAGACTTGAGGTCGAAGACTGCGGAGCAATACCTCTCTTCTCTCCAGCTCTCTCCAGCTCTCTCCAGTTTTCTTCAGGTTCTTAGGAGTGTTCCGATGCTCGCAGCGCAGGTGAAGGAGTTCGGCGGCCCCGAGGTGCTGGTCCCGGTGGAGGTGCCGGACCCGGTCCCCGGACCCGGCGAGGTCGTGATCGATGTCGCCTACGCGGACACGATCTTCGTGGAGACCCAGGTGAGGGCGGGCTGGGGCCGCGACCACTTCCCGCTGACGCCGCCGTACATCCCCGGGGGCGGCGTGTCGGGTGTCGTCGGCGCGCTCGGCCCGGACGTCCCCGCGGAGTGGCTGGGCCGCCGGGTCACCTCCTTCGTGACAGGCAGCTACGCGGAACGGGCCGTCGCCGCGACCTCGGCCCTCACGATCGTCCCGGCCTCCCTGAACCTCCGCACGGCCGCCGCCCTCGTCCACGACGGCGTCACCGCCTCCGGCCTGCTGGAACTGACCGCCGTCGGCCCCGCCGACCGCGTCCTCGTCCTCGGCGCCTCCGGAGGCATGGGCACCCTGCTGGTCCAACTGGCCCACGCGCGCGGGGCCCGGGTCGTGGGGGTGGCCCGGGGAGCGGCGAAGCTCGCTCTGGTACGGGAGCTGGGGGCGGACGCGGCGATCGACGCCACGCTTCCGGACTGGGCGGCTGCCGCCCGTCACGCGCTCGGCGGAGACGACGAGGCCGCCGACGTCGTCCTGGACGGCGTGGGCGGCCACCTCGGCGCCACCGCATTCCCGCTGACCGCCGACGGCGGCCGCTTCTCGGCCCACGGCGCACCGTCGGGCACCTTCTCCCCCGTCGACCCGGACGAGGCCGCCGCCCGCGGCATCAAGCTCTTCGGCATCGCGGACGTCCAGTTCGGCCCCGAAGATCTGCGCCGCTTCACCTCCGATGCCCTCGCGGCGGCTGCGGCGGGGCGCCTGCGGCCGGTGATCGGCGAGGTGTTTCCGCTGGAGGGGGCGGGGGACGCGCATGCCGCTATTGAGGGGCGGGGGGTGGTGGGGAAGGTGGTGTTGGAGGTGTGAGGCAGGCGCGCGTCAGGGGGAGAACGTCGGGCGGGGCCGGCGCGGGTGTCGGACGTGTGCGCAGTCCGAGGGACCCCGTGGCAGCCGCCAGCGTCATCGCGTACGCGTCGAGGGCGCGCCGCACGTTCGGCGTGTCCAGCGCGGCGCCCGTCACCAACCGGTCCAGATCGACGTAGGCCGAGCGGACCTGCTCCATCCACCGGTAGACCTGCCAGTCGTTCTCCCACCCGGCGACACAGCCCTTCGGGAGCTTCTGCTTCCATCGCTCGAAAATGCGATGCCGGATACCGGCCCGGGTGGGCGTCAGATGCAGATGGCGTACGAGGTCGTACAGAGGGTCGCCGATCATCGCCATCTCCCAGTCGATGATCGCCAGCCCGGTACCGCGCCCGTCCCGTACCAGGTTCCACGGGTTGAGGTCCCCGTGCAGCAGGACAGGGGTGCGCTCGGCCACCCTGTACCGACCGAGGATCTTGCGGAGCAGGCGGCCGTCCGGCAGCCCTTGCAGCCGGGCCTGGTCCTTGGACACTGCGGGGAGGTCGTCAACGAGTCGGACCAGCCGCTTGCTCAGCCAGCCGTAGAAGTCGGAGCTGCCGCCGGCGGGATCCAGTGACAAGTAGTTCACTCGCGCCAAGGCGGCCAGCTGGTCGACGAGTTGGTCCGCATCATGGGGCAGCAGTCCATGGACGGGATGGTTGGGCGGCCGGTCGGAAGGGCCTTCGTAGGTGTGGATCGCGAACTGGCAGCCCAGCTCGTCGTCTCCGAGAGCGAGCACTTTCGGAGCCCTGACTCCGAGATCCGAGTCCTCGATGACCTTCAGTACGGCGTGTTCGCTCAGGAATCCTCTCTCGCGCCGGGCAACAGCCACGGTCTTGCGACGCACCACCACCGGATGCGGGAAACCGTTCACGGACACCACGGAGTTGAGATGGGCCGTCCCCTTGAACACCCGGTCGGCGGGGGCGGCGCCTTCCGCGGCCAGCGCGGCCCGCACGAGGACCGGCGGAAAATCCGCGCGTTCCGCGACGCGCTTGTCCCGGGCCCACTGGAACGCCGTGACCGACGGGCTTCCACCCCGCCCCGCGAGACGTGACGCCTGCCAGCGGAACAGCGCGCGCTCGACCTCGCCCTCCGTGGGCAGCTGCGCCAGGCCGAGGGGGGCGGCAGCGTCCCGCAGGGCCCTGCGGATCGCGCCCGCGGCCTTCTGAAGCCGTTGTTCGCCGAGCGAGCTCTCGAGGGAACGCGCCGCGTCGATCACATCGGTGTACGCGGCACGGGCACGCTCGAAGTCGACGTAGTGCCGCCAGTCCCGGGCGAGACCATTGACCGCCATGGGTCTGATCCGCTGCATGGCCTGCTTCCACGCACGGATCACCTCGCCCCACTGGCTCTGGGGATACCGCATGCGGACCAGGTGGCTGACGAGGCCGTGCAGCGGATCTCCGTACGTCGCGGCCTTCCAGTCGAGACAGACCACGGAGGGCTCGGCCGTGTCCAGGACGATCACCTTGTCCCGGCCGAGATCGGTGTGCAGGAGACCGTAGGGCCGACGGGCCATCGCGGGCACGCGCTCGGCCAGCCTCCGCAGGGCGTCGCCCGGGACGCCGAGTACGGCGAACAGCCCACCGACTTCGGTCCAATTGGGCTGCAATAACTGGGACTCGGCCAGCTGTGCCAGCTTCAGCAGAGAAGCCCGGCTGTCCTTTTCGTCGCGCCGCCAGTCCGCGGGCAGCGGCGGCAGGGTCTCCTTGCGCACCTGAGTCAGCTGCGCAAGAAACTGGGTGAGTCCCAGGACCACCCAGGAGTCAACGGGCTTCTCGCCCGGACACCAGGCGTCCAGAACCTGGCCCTGGATGCAGCTGTGCGCTCCGGTGCGACCGCACGGGCCGAGGCACTGGGGAACCTGGGGAACCCGACGCCGGACGGCAGCAAGGACCGCCGACTCACCGTCCGGCCAGGCCCCGATCGCCACCCGCACTCCTGAGATGCTCGCGCCACACCACGAAAAGGGATGCACTCACTAGAAAAGTGATGCACACCTTAGCGGCGTGCGCCTGCTGGGACGACCGTGGCGGCGCCCTTCTGAGCGAGAGCCGCCGCAGATGCCCGAGACGCGCAGCACATTTAACGTCTCAGTGCGCTCGTCGTTACTTGGCGAGACGGTTCCAGGTCGATTCGAACCAGGACTGCCAGCCGTTCACGAGAACCGATTCCTGGGACAGCGGGTCGTCGTCCTTGGCGAAGTGGGTCAGAGTCGAGCCCACGCCCATCACGTCGACGACGTCCACCACGTCGCCGTCATCGAAGGCCGTACGGTGTTCGACCGGTTCGTACGGTCCTGTCACCGCCTCGGCGCGATTGAAGAGGTAGATCTTGGAATAGGGAACAAGCGGGACGTGGCGGATATCCACCTTTGCCGTCAATTCCGACTTATTCGTGTCGATTTCCCTCAGGGTGTCACGCAGGGAAGTCGTGTGACGTTCCGTGATGACCTTCAGCCTCTCCCCGGGCCGAAGATCGTCAGGGGCATGCTTGGCGAAGGGGTAGGGCAAGCGCACGTCGCCGGACGGGAGCATCATGCGGATTTTGATGCTCCTCGGCTTGATCTCCTGCGCCCAGATGCGATCCTTCTGCATGCGCACGTAGGTGTCGAGAGTTTCCGACGTCAGAGTGAACACGTCCAGCGCAACCTCGGACTTCTCGAAGGCCGCGTCGAACAGCGGGCGCAGGGACACGGCCTTCGCGGCGCCATTCCTGCGCGTGCTCGACTGGACGGTCTGCGACCGCAGCACCCTTGATCCGCTGCCCTGCCTGGACTCGATCCACATTTCGTCGGCCAGCTGCCTGAGCACCCGCTGGACGGTGTCACGGGACACCCCGAGCTGCTGGGCCAGTTCACGCTGTGGCGGAAGGAAGCTTCCGACCGGATAGTCGCCCTCCGCGATGCGGGAGACCAAGGTGCCCAGCACCTCGTGAAACCTCTTGCCGCCCTCGTCGGCGGTACGTCCGGTACCCACATGCCGACCCTACCGCCACCAGTCCACCGGCAAACCAATTTCGGTCAACTCCGGCACGACGCCCTCCGCTTGATTAGCCGGATGACCGGGAGGGAACAACCAATCCAAGGCAACCAGTCCAATTGGACCGGGAGTTGATCGATTCTTCAGAGATGGACAGGGGTGGGGTCCCGTGATCTTCTTCGAACTGCTGAGGGCGGTTCTGACTCTCGGCATCGAGCAGTTGCTCCAGACTCGCTACGGGATTCTGGGGCTGCTCTGCGTCGGCCTGCTCACCATCGGCCTCCGAGCCCGCAATGCGACATTCCTGACCGTCGGAGCCGTGCTCTTCATGCTGCTGATGGCTCAGGCTCAGACGCCCAGTTGAGTCCAGACCGAGTCGAACCAGCTCCGCATGCAGCCCACCAGGACGGATCCGGGAGAGTCCGGGTCCTGGTCCTTGACGTGATGCGGCAATCCGCTGCGGAGCGATCTCACCGGCACGGATGCGTTCCACCTGTAACCGGATGTGGGCGTCCAGCGATTCGGACGTCAATGTGTGGACGTCAAGGGTGACTTCGGGGCACTCGAAGGCTCTGCTGACGATCGGCCCGAGGGCCGGGGGGCGGACCGATCGCGGGCTCCTCGGAGTCAAGGACTGCAGGCGCTGCGTCTTGATCACACGCGACCCACTGCCGCGCCTGGACTCGATCCAGCCTTCGCTGCCCAGTTCCCTCAACGCCCGCTGCACGGTGTCCCGCGAAACCTCGTACTCCTCAGCGAGCTCGCGCTGCGCCGGCAACCGGGCCCCCAGCGGATACGTCCCGTCTGCCATGCGGGCACGCAGCGCCTCCGAGACGCGCAGGAAGTCACCGCCGGGATTCAACGCCGCTCCTTCAGCACCCTCAACACCGGTTCCAGCGATTCCACGATCAGCTCGGCCCCCGCATCACGCAGCTTCTTCGCCTTGTCCGCGTTACGCGCGTAGCCGAGGAAGAAGACGCCGGCCTCTTGGGCGGCACGGAAGTCCGACGGCGCGTCGCCGATCATCAGGGATGCGGCGGGGGCGGCTCCCATCGCGCTCATGGCCCGGTTCAGGCAGTACGGGTTCGGCTTCAGCAGGTGGAGGTCGCGGGTACGTCCGTAGATGTGAGGGGCGAAGCATTCGTCGAGGCCACGGCGTGAGACGTAGTCGAAGACCGTGCGCGCGGAGTTGTTGGTGGCCACAGCCAGCCGGGCGCCCACCGCGGTCCAGGTCCGAATCAGCGGATCAGCGAATGCCGTGGGCATGGCGGTGGGGACGGCCTTCAGCTCGTGCTGGGTAAGCATCTCCTCGAGCTCGGCCACCAGGTCGCTGCCCGGATGCCGTCGGTCGACGGCATGCAGGACGACATGCGGATCGGGATGGACGCGCTCCGCCTCGGTGAGCAGCTCCCGCAACCCCTGCAGCTCCAGCCACGCCACCAGGTTCTTCGCCACGTCCTCCGCCGAGTGCCCCGCGAACAACCGGCAGATCGGCCCGTCGAAGTCGAAGAGCACGAAGCGGGCGCGGGTGATCACTTGCCTCAACTTCTCTGTCTCTGCTGCCACCGATTCAGTCTGCGCCGTATCAGAAGTCACTAGGAGAGTGTCAGGTCCGTGGTGATGGTTTCCCAGAGGGCGTCGAACCACTTCTGGGATTCCTGCACGAAGGCGGCGTCGCGTTGACCGACTCGCTTCTCGAAGGAGAAGAGGAGCGACTTGGAGCCGAGGACGTCGTACATCTCCAGGACTTCGCTGTCCACGGCCTCCTCGCGCTTGGTGATCATGTAGTAGGCGACCAGTGCCTCCGTCTCGTTGAGGAGGTACAGCTTCACCGGTGGGGTGAAGGGCAGCGCGCGGAAGGTCACGCGGACGTCGATGCCGTGGGAGGAGCGGAGTGACTGGAGATTGTGGCGCAGGACGTGGCCCTGGGCGTTGCGCTGGTCGAGCCAGCGCTTGTGGACGGCGTCGTCCTCGCCGCGGCCCTCGACCGGGACCGGGAACGCGAGGGTGATGTCCCGGGAGGGCAGCAGGATGCGTACGTCGATCGACTCGGGGCGGATCTTGCCCTCGTGGATCTGGCGGACCGGCTCGCCCAGGGCCAGCATCAGGGTCTCCGCGGTGAGGCACGCCGCGTCGATGTGGACGTGCGGCATGGAGAACGCCTCGGCGAGTCGCGGCGCCAGGCCCACCATGGTCGGCTGGGGTTCGTCCCGCATGGGAGGTACGTCGGCGATCCGCGGGGGGCTGCCCTTGCTGACGTTGCTGAGGAGGCCGTCGTCCTGGAGGACGCGCAGGGCCTGACGGACGGTGCCGCGCTCCACGCCGAATTCCTCTGCCAACTCCGCCTGGGTGGGCAGGCGGTCGCCCGCCTTGAGGTCTCCGGCGCGGATGCGTTCCCGCAGGACATCGGCGATCTCCTGGGGCGAGAGCCTTCTACTGCCGTTCACTGCCACGTTCTCCTGGGTCACGACCAAACGCTACAACTCCCATCCATCTATGGGGAGTTGTTTGAGAGTTGTTTATGAGTAGTGGCCAAGTGGGGACAACTTAATCAGAGTTGGTAGCCAACTTGGCCAAGTTGGCGGAAGTTTTGCCTCCCCCTCGCCAAGCCCGCCCGTAGCAGTCAGGAGGAACCACCATGCCCGTCATAGCCCTCCTCTCCGCCGTCTTCGTCGTCGGCTTCGAGCAGCTCGTCCAATGGCAGTACGGTCCGACAGGCATCGTCGGACTGCTGCTGCTCACCATCGGGATCAAGGCCAAGAGCCCCACCTGCAGTTCCATAGGGGCGGTCGTCCTCGCCGTGATGGTCGCGGGCCCCGCTCTCTGACGGGGCTCGCCCCATGCTGTGCGCGGCAGCCCACCCAGGAGACCTCAGCTCGTGAGCAGCAGCTCCGAGCTGATGGTCTCCCACAGCGCGTTGAACCACAGGTGGGACTGCTCCACGAACGTCGTGTCCCGCAGCCCTGCCCCCTGCGCGAAGGGGAAGAGCATGGACTGGGTGCCCTGGACGTCGTACATCTCCAGGTGCACGTGGTCGATCTCCTCCTCGCGCCTGGTGAGGGTGTAGTACGCGAAGAGCGCCTCGGCCCCGTTGAGCAGGTACAGCTTGACGGGTGGTGTGAAGGGGAGCGCGCGGAAGGTGACGTGGACGTCGATACCGTGCGTGGAGCGCAGGGCGAGCAGGTTGTGACGCAGCACCTGGCCCTGCGCGTTGCGGTTGGCGAGCCAGTTGCGCTGGAGCCGGTCGTCGCCGGACGCGTCCACCGCGGCCGGGAAGGCGAGATCGATGTCGCTGCTGGGGAGCAGCACACGGACGTCGATCCTGGCCGGTTTTATTCGCCCGGCGTGAATCTGGCGGAGCGGCTCGCCCATTGCGAGGGTGAGCGATATCGACGTCAGGCACAGTGCGTCGATCTCCACATGGGGAGCCCCGAAGGCGGCCGTTATCCTCGCGCCGAGCGCCACCGTGGTGGGCAGCGGCTGCGCTTCGGGCCCGGTCAGAGCCTGTCCCCAGCTCTCGGCGACGGTCGCCGGGCTTCCCTTGGACACGTTCACGAGCAGACGTTCCGACTGCAGGATGCGCAGCGCCTGCCGTACGGCTCCGCGCTCTACGCCGAACTCGTCCGCCAGCCTGGCCTGCGTGGGCATGCGCTGTCCCGCCCGCAGCTGACCGGACCTGATCCGGCTGCGCAGCTCGTCGGCCACCTCAAGGTGTGACCTCAGTGGCCGTGGTGACCTGTTCCGCCCATTGACGGCGGCGTGTTCCGGGTCCACGACCAAACACTACAACTTCCCGCCATCTTTGGGCAGTTGCTTGATAGGTGGTTATGAGTCGACCCAACGCGGAGATAAGTATCAGTAAGTTGGTCGCCAACTTGAGCAACATGGTCAAGCTTCCCGGGGGTTGGCCGCCAGAGTCGCACCTGTCGACCAGGTGGACCGGGCGTACGGCCCCAGCGGGGGTCCGCCTCCCCGTCCCCAAGGAGGGACCGCATGCCGCTCATCGCCCTCGCCGTCGCCGCCCTCGCCATCGGATTCGAACAGCTCATCCAGTGGAAGTACGGGCCGATGGGCATCATCGCGTTCGTCGCGCTGTCCATCGGCCTCAAGGCCAAGAACACCATGATCAGCGGCATCGGAGCTGTGATCCTCGTGATGCTGCTCGCCCAGTCCGGCTGATCGGGCGCCACCGTCCGGCAGTCCGGCTGACCGGGCTCCCTTCCGGAGGGGAGCCGGGAGCTCGGTCAGTCCGTAACACCGCACAGCACAGCCACAACTGAATGCGCAGCCACAACTGAATGCATCACCACAACTGAATCGCTACGGATCAGCAGTCATCGTCCGCACGGAAGGAGGCCCGCTCAGCCGAGATCAGAAGATGTCCGGGCACCACGGTCGCCTGGACGTGCGGAGCAGGGCGTCGGCAACGGAGGCGGCGCCCGCTCGTTCTTCCCGCACCCGCCCCAGCGCCGCGAGCCGCACCGCCGACTCGTCACCCAGCCACAGTGCAGCCAACTCGCTTACATCCAAGGCGAGTTCGGCGCCCTCAGTGGTCGGCGCACAGGACGCGCCGTCGGGACCCGCGTCCAGCCGGTAGCGCCCGGCGGACAGCCCGTCCCGGTCGGTGACGTCCAGGACCAGCGTCCCCGAACTCCCGTACGTACGCGCCTCCAGAGCCCGTACGACATCCAGGATCCGCACCCACAGCCAGTCCGCCTGCGTGGTGATGCGGGCGGCGCGCGGATCCGGCAGGAAGTGCGGCAGCAGGTCGTCGGGGGCCCGCCAGCCGGTCTTGACCTTCGTGATCCAGTCGATCGAGCAGAGGTACTGCCACAGGGCGCGCTCCGCCGCCGGCGTCACCGCGATCAGCCAGTTCACGGCCGCCGTGTTCAGCGGCTGCTTGGCGTCACCCCACTTGTCGTCCGACTGGTACGAGACCATGCCCTCGACCTCGCCGGTCGCCGAGCGGTACACGGCGTAGAACGGCTCCGTCCAGGGGTGGAACAGGCTCACGCCCGGCGCACCGGTGTTGAGCCGCCACCAGCGCTCGTCGCGGCTGACCGCGCCGGGCTGGCCGCGCCTGAGCCGTTCGTGCAGCTCGGGGCCGGTCTTCCGGACGTCCTCGGCGTCCACGAGGTCGATACGGCCGCCATCGGCCGGGCCCGACCAGCGGGGGTCGAGGCCCGCCCTGGGCACGTCGATGGTCCACTCGGCGGTGCTGGTGGCGGGGCCGAAGCCGTACCGGCCGTAGATCGGGTACTCCGCCGCGATGAGGGTCGCGACGACATCGCCCCGCTCCTTCGCCGCCGCGAGGTCGGTCGCCATCATGCGGGTGAGGAGGCCTCGGCGGCGGTGGGTGGCGGTGACGGTGACGTTCGAGATCGCGTCCGCGGGGACCGGCGTGCCGCCCACCGTCGTGAGCTCCTGCGGGAACGACCTGAACGTCGCCACGATGGGGGTCCCCCCGCTCGAGCGAAGTCGAGAGTGGGGGAGGCCGGCGTCGAAGGCGCCGAGTGTCCGCTCCGGCACGATGTACGAACTCCGGTCCGCGATCTCGCTCTCCGTCACGGCCGGGGGGCGCAGAAACCCCGTGCTGAGCGCCCGGATCCAGTCCGGGATCTCGGACTCCGTGATGGCTCGTACGTCGATGTCGGCGCGGTGGGTCATGGAGACACGCTAGGTGTACGACGGTGGGGGTGTCGCGGGGGTTTTCCCCGCTCCTCGAACGCCGGACGGGCTGGAGATGCCCCCTCCGGCGTTCGAGGAGCGGGGTCTGGGGCGGAGCCCCAGGAAGATGAGGGTCCCCCCGCTCATGGGGGTCCCCCCGCTCGAGCGAAGTCGAGAGTGGGGGAGAAGCCGAGAGTGGGGGAGGGCAGGGGCGGCGGGGGCGAAAACCACTCCCCTCAGAACGCCGCCCGCACCTCTCCCACCTCCTGGCCCCCGCCCAGCAGCGGCGCCCGGCCGATCCGCGAGACCACCGGGGCATCCACGCCCAGCAGACCCAGCGCTCGGGCCAGCACAGGACCCAGCGCCCGGCCCCCACCGTCGTCGATCTTGAAGGCGAGGGCCCGGCCGTCCGGGAGGGCAACGGCCTGGACGGCCTCGGCGCCCATCTTGGAGAGGGCGCCCGGGACCTCCCGCATGAGCCAGGTGTCGGGACGGCGGGTGCCGGCGACGTACTCGGGGTGCGCGCGCATGGCGTCGGCGACGCGGCGTTCGGCGGAGCCGGGGGCGGCGAGGACGAAGGTGCGGAAGGCGCGGGCCAGGCCCGTGAGGGTGATCGCCATCAGGGGCGCCCCGCAGCCGTCCGTACCGACCGCGGCGACGGGCTCACCGGCCGCCTCTTCCACCACGGAGTGGATCAGCTGCTGGAGGGGGTGGCCGGGGTCCAGGTAAGACTCCGTCGGCCAGCCCCGCAACGCGCACACCGCGATCATCGCGGTGTGCTTGCCGGAGCAGTTCATGGTGACCCGGTCGCGGACGGCGCCCGCGGCCAGGTAGGCCTCGGCCTCCGCCGGGTCCAGCGGCAGATCCGGCGGGCACTGGAGCTGCGCGGCCGTCAGCCCGTACTCGCCGAGCATCTGCTGGACGAGATCGCGGTGGAAGGTCTCCCCGGAGTGGCTCGCGGCGGCGAGGGCAAGGCGCTCCCCGGCCAGGTCGAGGCCCGCGCGCAGGACACCGGCCGCCTGCATCGGCTTGTTCGACGAGCGCGGGAAGACCGGCGCGGACACATCGCCGAGCGCCAGCTCGACCGACCCGTCCGCGGCCAGCAGCACCAGGCTGCCCCGATGGTGACCTTCGACGAAGCCGGAACGCACGACCTCGGCGAGGACAGGGCGTTCGGGGAGTGCGGCGGACGCGGAAGGTATGAGGGATATCGGGGCGGCGGACATCGGCGGTGGCCTTCCAGGACGGGGACCCACCCAGGCGGCCGGACCGGTCCGTCCCCGGACCGATCCCGCACGGCCGTGAACCGGGCCTTCCCGAGCCAACGGGAACCACGGAACCCGGCCAGGAGCCCGGGATGTTCCCGAACCCGAGACCGAACCCGGGACCGGACCCGGGGACCGAACCCGAGATCCAACCCGAGACCGGACCCGAACCCAGCCCCAGAGGGCCGCCGCGCACCCCCGGGATCGCCGGGACCGTCGCGTCACATGAGCAGGTCGTCTACTTGTGCTTCGCCTTCACGGTACCTGCGAGCGATCTCGGCGCTGCAATCGTCGGCCGTGCGCTGGAGCTGCTGGCGCCGCCGGGAGACCTGCTGCTCGTACCGTACGAGCCGTCCCATCCCCGCGCCCAGCTCGTCGTCCGTACGGGCTTCCAGGTCCGACAGCTCGACCTCGGCGAGCATGTCGGCGGCCAGCCGCCGGTACTCCTCGCCGTGCGGCGTGCCCACCGTCACATGGCGGGCCGACGAACGGTGCCGGGCGGGCGCGTCCGTCAGGATCTCCGGGAGCCGCTCCACGACGGACGGCTCCTCCGGGACGGCGAGCGACAGCTGCCCCGAGGGCGCCCGAAGCCCCCCGCGGCGCGCCAGCTCGGCCCGCAGGATGTCGATACGCCCCTGGAGCAGCCGTCGTACGTAGCTGAGGTCGGCCTCGTCCCGCTGGGCGTCCCGGCGCAGCACGCGCAGCTCGGGCAGCCGCAGCACGGCCAGGTCGTGCGGGGGCTCGTCCGCAGGCAGCGGGCTGTCGGTGCGCTGCGCCGGCGGCCGGGCCGTCATCCCTTCCGCCCATGGGCTCGTACGGGTCAGTGACACGGCGCCGGGCTGCTGCCCGGTACTCGGTGTGCTCATGTGCCTCTACCGTCCCCTCGACCGGCGCGGTCCACCCCACGGATGCACCGCAACACACCGCATCGTGCCACCCCAAGTGGTCGCTATGTGACCGAGTGCCCCTGATCAGCCCCAGATGGGGGGGTAGCGACCCCCGGAAATCACGCGAAGGGCTCGCACGGCATGATGGTCCGCATGCGTGCGGTGGTGCAGAGAGTGGACGGCGCGAGCGTCGTCGTGGACGGCGAGACGGTCGGCGAGATCAGCGGCGAGGGGCTGTGCGTCCTTGTCGGGGTCACCCACGAGGACACCAAGGAGAAGGCGGCCCAACTGGCCCGCAAGCTCTGGTCCCTTCGCATGCTGGCCGACGAGAAGTCCTGCTCCGACATCGACGCACCGCTGCTCGTCATCAGCCAGTTCACCCTGTACGGCGACGCCCGCAAGGGCCGCCGCCCCACCTGGAACGCCGCCGCCCCCGGCGACATCGCCGAGCCCCTCGTCGACGAGGTGGTCGCCCAACTCCGCGCCCTGGGCGCGACGGTGGCGACGGGCCGCTTCGGCGCGCAGATGCGGGTCTCCCTGACGAACGACGGCCCGTTCACCGTGCTCCTGGAGATGTGAGGTGTGAGGTGTGAGGTGTGAGGTGTGAGCCCTAGGGCTCGACCACGACCTCCTGCGCCGCCGCCGTCGTGTCCGCCACCAGCGGCGCGTCGAGCGGCACGTTCCGCTTCACCAGGGCCAGCGCGATCGGGCCCAGCTCGTGGTGCCGTACGGATGTGGTGATGAAGCCGATCTTGCGCCCGTCCGGACCGTCGGCCGCGAGGCGCAGCTCCGTGCCGTGCGGCGGCAGATGGACCTCGCTCCCGTCGAGGTGCAGGAAGACGAGCCGACGCGGCGGCTTGCCCAGGTTCTGGACGCGCGCGACGGTCTCCTGGCCGCGGTAGCAGCCCTTCTGGAGGTGCACCGCGCTGCCGATCCAGCCCAGCTCGTGCGGGATGGTGCGGTGGTCGGTCTCGAAGCCGAGCCGCGGGCGGTGATGCTCGACGCGCAGCGCCTCGTACGCGAGGAGCCCGGCCGCCGGGCCGCCCTTCTCCGCGTACGACTCCAGGTCCGCACGGGGGAGGAAGAGGTCACGCCCGTACGGGGTCTCGCGGACGACGACGCCCTCCGGCACCTCGGCGATGGAACCGGCCGGGAGGTGTACGACGGCAAAGTCGGCCGTGCGGTCGGCGACTTCGACCCGGTAGAAGAACTTCATCGACTCCAGGTACGCGACCAGCGCGTCCTGGGTGCCGGGTTCCGCGTGCATCCACACCGTCTCGCCGTCGTCGACGAGATACAGCGCATGCTCGATGTGGCCGTGCGCGGAGAGGATCAGCGCCTCGGTGGCGCGGCCCGCCGGGAGGTCCGAGACGTGCTGGGTGAGCAGCAGGTGCAGCCAGCTGAGCCGGTCGTCACCGGTGACGGTGACGACAGCGCGGTGCGAGAGATCCACGAAGCCGGTGCCGTCGGCGAGGGCGCGCTGCTCGCGGAACAGGTCGCCGTAGTGCGCGGCGACGGCTTCGTCCACGCCCTCGGCGGGAACGGCGCCGGGCAGGGACAGCAGGGGGCTCTTCATATCCACATAGCCTACGACCCAGTAGACGCCGATTTTATTTCTTGCGGGCGCTACTTGTTGGGCTACTTGTTGGGCCGCTGTTCCGGCTACTTCTCCGGCTACTTCTTTGCCGCGCAGTCCTTGCAGCGGCCGAAGATCGCGAAGTGCTTCATGTCCGTCTCGAAGCCGAACGTGTCGCGGAGCTTCGCGGTGAACTCGGCGGCGACCGAGATGTCGGCCTCGATGACGTTCGTGCAGTCGCGGCACACCAGGTGGATGTGGTGGTGCCGGTCGGCGAGGTGGTACGTCGGCGCGCCGTGCCCGAGGTGCGCGTGGCTGACCAGACCGAGCTCTTCGAGGAGCTCCAGGGTCCGGTAGACCGTCGAGATGTTGACCCCCGACGCCGTTTTGCGCACTTCAACCAGGATGTCGTCCGGGGTGGCGTGCTCCAGCGTGTCCACCGCTTCGAGCACAAGCTGCCGCTGCGGAGTCAGCCGGTAACCGCGCTGCCGCAGATCACTCTTCCAGTCGGTGCTCACCACGCGCCCAGTCTAGGCCGCCAGGATCTTTCTGACGCGAGTCACGATGTTCTCGAGGCTGAAGGGCTTGGGGAGGAAGACGACCGGGACGTCGTATCCGGCGCCGCGCAGGATGCGGGCCACCTCCAGGCTGTCGAAGTCCGGGAGGCGTACGTCGAGGACGACGAGGTCGGGGGTATCGGCGTACGCGGTGTTCAGCGCGGCGACACCGCTGCCGACGGCGGTGACGTCGAAGCCGGCCAGCCGGAACGTTTCCGCGAGCAGCTCGCAGACGTCTGGCTCGTCGTCGACGACGAGCACCTTGGCGGCAGCGGGAATGGAAGTGGGGCCGGTCACTCTCGCAGAGTTACCGGCCCCGGATCAGAGAAGCGTGAACTTTCCCTGTGCGCTGCTTAAGAGGCGTCCTGGCTGCCGGGCCCGGCCGATGGGGCCTGGCTGACGGGGCCCGGCTGACGCGCTTGGCCGATGAGGGCGCGTCCTACTTGAAGAACGCGATCCCGTCGTCCGGCATGTCGTCCGGCAGGGCCTTCGCCCAGCGCTCGACGTCCTCGGGGGTGACGACCTTCTTCAGGTGCGCGGACATGTAGGGGCGCAGCTCGACCTCGGGGGTCTGCTTCTCGCCGACCCACATGAGGTCGCTCTTCACATACCCGTACAGCCGCTTGCCGCCGCTGTAGGGACCGGACGCGGCCGTCCGCGCCACGGCGTCCGTGACCAGGTCGATCTGCGGCTTCTTGTCGGCCAGCTCGCCGTACCAGATCTCGACGACACCGTCGTCGCGGGTCATGACGACCTCGACCTTGCGGTTGCCGTCGACGCGCCAGAAGCCGGACTCGGTCTCCAGCGGCCTGACCTTGTTCCCGTCGGCGTCGAGCACCCAGGTGTGCGAGTGGTACTCCAGGAAGTCCCGCCCGTCATGGGTGAAGGTGACCTCCTGCCCGAAGTTGCACTTCTCGGAGCCGGGGAAGTCGTGAACGCCCGCCCCGGCCCAGTTGCCGAGCAGGAAGGCGAGGGGGACCAGGTCCTTGTGGAGGTCCGACGGGATCTCGATCATGAGCAGCTCAGAAGTCTCGTACGTCTGTGAGAGGGCGTCTGTGAGGGGGCGTCTTGGATGGGGGTCAGCGCTGGCCCTGGTACAGCTTCTTCACGGTCAGCCCGGCGAAGGCGAGAACGCCGACGCAGACCAGGACCAGCAGGGTTTCGAAGAAGATCTCCACGGGGTGCTCCTCGGATGAGCGGGTGTGCGGTGGAAGCGGTACACAAGAGCCGGGCCCCAGCTTAGTCGGCCGGGGCCCGGCTCTCTCTGCCAGGTACACCCTGGTGGCTCAGCCGAGCAGCTGGCTCTGCAGGATCACCGTCTGCTGGAAGGGCACCGCCCGCGCGCGGCCCTTGCGGGACTGCACGACCAGGGCGAGGGTGTCCCCGGCCCCGAGGTACGCCTGCCGCACCTGCTCGGCACCGTACGGCTCCGTCTCGTCGTACACATTGCGTACGACGTCGTCGACCGCCGCGCGCTCCGGGAAGTGCTCGTCCCGGGTGACCTCGTCGGTGCCGCGCAGCCCGTACTGCGGGTACGCGTAGGTGGTGAGCTGGTCGGACTGCAGATCGTCCACGACGGCCGCGGTGTCGAAACGCAGCAGGTAGATCCGCGTGTGCGTGCCGTCCTCGGTGGTCCAGCCGCGCGCCGCGATGTGCCGCAGGCCGTAGTCGGTCAGCAGCTGCCCGACGGTCTCCCGGTCGTCCTTCTTGGCGTACTCGGCCAGGAAGGTCTTGACCGGCAGCCAGCCGTCCTCGCCGCGCAGTGCCGCGTCGGCCTTCGCGCCCTTCGGGGCGGGGAGGACCAGCTTGCGCAGGTCGGCGTAGTGGGCGCCGGCCTTGTTGGCGTCGGCGAACGGCGCCGGGCTGCCGGACGGCAGCGGCGGCTTGCTGATCGTCGGGTAGTCCCAGCGCCCGTCCGCCTCCGTCGCCAGACCGGGTACGTCGGTGCGCTCCATCCGCGTGATGCCGTACGCGGCCGACGTACCGACCGCACCGAAGACCACCACGGCGGCGGTCCAGCGCAGGATGGCGCGGAGGACTCGGCGGTCCTTCTTCACCGGGGGTGCCGGGGGGTCGACCGTCACCGGGGGTGCCTGGGGGTCGGCGACCGCGGGCGGCGCCTCGGGCACCGGCGGGACGGCGGCCTGCGGCTCAACCGGTGGCGTCTGCTCGGTCTGCTCGGTCTGTTCGACCGGTGTCGTCTGGTCGGTCTGCTCGGTCATACCGCCTCCCCCGGCTCGACGATGCGGTCGAGCTGCTCGCGCAGGAGCGCCGCGACCCCCTTGGTGTTCAGTGGCTTGGCCGCCTCCGCGGTGACGCTGACCAGGACATCGCCCTCATAGGCGGAGCAGACCATGACGTCGAGCTCCTCGTCACTGTCCTTGGGCGGCAGGAAGCACTTGGCGTTCTTGTGTCCCTCGATCTTCGGCCCCTTGCGGAAGACGGAGAGGGCGTCGAAGAACTCGTTCTGGAACGTCGACATGTTCCGGACCGCCGTCTTGTCCTCCACCTGCATCAGCTCGATGCTCACGGTGAAGGCCCGCTCGGCGTAGACCGGGGAGTCGCTCGCGTTCGCCGTGCTCAGGTAGCTGCGCATCACCATGCCCTTGGTGTGCTGCTTGTCGATCTGCTTCTCCAGCCGCCGCCGCTGGGTCCGGGGCAGATCGCGGATCGACTCCTTGCGCAGGGCGGTGGCCTCGCCCCCGCTGAGCGCGGCGTCGGAGCCGAACTCGGCGATGTCCGGGCCCCGGCTCCAGCCGTCGGTCTCGTACGGCACGAGCATGGCGGCGAGCCCCGAGGCCGCCTTCGCCGTCTTGGCGTTCTTCTTCGCGGCCTTCGGGAACTTCCAGACCGGCGCGCCCGCGTCGCGGTCGGCGTCCTGGACCGTCACGACGGTGTAACCGGTGCCACCGATGACGGCGCCGACGAGCAGGACGGAACCGGCGATGGCGGCGATACGGCCACGGCGTACGGGCTTCTTGGCGGGAGCGGGCTCTGGGGCGGGCGTCACGGACTCCGTTACGGGGTTCACGGACTCCGGTGCGGGGTTCACGGCGTCCACGGGCTCCAGCGGCTCCGGGGTTGTCGGTTGCTCGGTCACAGCCGCTCCATCTGCCGCTTGGCCAGGTCCATGATCTTCGACTTGGAGATCGGCTTGGTGTCGTAGATCCAGATCTCCATGGCGATGTCACCGCGCCAGGCATGCGCCTGCGCCTTGTACACCGGCAGATAGCCGGGCTTCGTGTCGGGCTTGGTGGTCACGTACGCCATGCCGTCGCCGGTGCCGGGGATGGGCCAGCCGCGGGTGTCGTCGACGTTCCAGTTGGCGGACCGGTCGGCGGCGGCGAGGCCCTCCTCCTGGCGGTACTGCACGAGCCGGATCTCGACGGTGTACGTGCTGCCGACGCGCCACTCGGTGCCGACCGCGCGACGGAACTCGGCGGCGACGAGCTCTCTGAACACGTCGTCCGAGTTCTTGAGCTGGTCCGCGTAGTCGCCGATGTCCAACCAACTGTCCTCGCCCTGCAAGGAGCTGAGGTCCCGCGCTCCCTTCGGCCGCTTGATCAGCAGCTTGCGCAGGTCACCGTCCGTCTTCACCTGGTAGTCCTGGGCGGCGGACAGCGGCTCGGGGCCCTCACCCTTGGCCTGCACGACCACGGGCTGCGACAGCGAGGGCAGCTTGGTGGGCTCGCGGTCGGCCTGGACCAGATAGCCGGCGCAGGTACCGGCGACGAGACCGAGCACGGCGGCGGTGGCGATGAGCAGCGTCGTACGGCCGCGCCGGCGCTTCGGAACCGCCGGGGCCTCCGGGGCCTCCGGGGCCTCCGCCGCAGCCTGTGCATCCGGCAGTTCAGACACTCCAGGCACTCCCGGTACTTCAGGTGCCTCAGGTCTTTCAGGTACTTCGGGCACTTCTTCGTGTACTTCAGGTACTTCCAAGACGTCCCCCCACAGAACGTGAAGCGAGGATTCCGTATCCGCGCGCACAGGAGACCCATGGCCTACACATGGGGTTGCACGGGAGTTGATTACGATTCGGACTACCATTCGGGCATGGCGAAGAAGCTCGTGATCAAGGTGACGGCGGGGGCCGATGCCCCGGAGCGCTGCTCACAGGCGTTCACCGTCGCGGCGGTGGCCGTGGCCAGTGGTGTCGAGGTCTCCCTCTGGCTGACCGGCGAGTCCTCGTGGTTCGCGCTGCCGGGCCGCGCCGCCGAGTTCGAGCTGCCGCACGCGGCGCCGCTGCCCGACCTGATCGACTCGATCCTGGCGGCCGGGGGCATCACCCTGTGCACGCAGTGCGCGGCCCGCCGCGAGATCACGGAGAAGGACGTCATCGACGGCGTACGCATCGCGGGCGCGCAGGTGTTCGTGCAGGAGGCCTTGGCGGACGAGACGCAGGCGCTGGTCTACTGAGGCGTCCGGCGCTTCCGACGTGAGCGATGCGTGTGCACCCAGAGGCAGAAGGGGTGCCCCGCCGGGTCGAGGAAGACCCGTACGTCCTCCTGGGGCTGGTGGTCGGCGAGCCTGGCTCCCTCGGCGAGGGCACGGGCCGTCTCCGCGGGCAGGTCGTCGACCTCGATGTCGAGATGCAGCATCATCCGCTGGTCGCGTGGGCCGGCGGGCCACACGGGCGGCGTGTAGAGCCGCTCGGTCTCGAAGGCGAGCGCGGTGCCGCCGTACGGCGGGCCGATGAGCACCCAGTCCGGCTCCTCCGCGCGCACCACGTACCCGAGCAGACGCATGTAGAAGTCGGCCAGTTCATGCGCGTCCGGCGCGTCGAACACCACGGTGGACAGTCTCGTACGCGACATGAACGTCCTTCCGCCGCCTTCTACGGCCGCCGCTTCTTCCCGTCCAGCTCGTCCCACCACTCGTCGGACTTGGGATCGCCGGACGGGTCGTCCCACCAGCGGTCCTCGGGCCCCCGCCGATTGGCCACCATCGCGGCCAGCGGCGGAATCACCATGGCCACCACACACATCCCCACGGCCACGGGCATCGACCACAGCCGCACGACTCCCCAGGCCATGACGAAGAGCCCGATGCACGTCCCCATCATGGCGAAGTACACGTGACGCCTGCGTGTGTACATAGCTCCAGCGTAGGCCCGCAAAAGCCTTACGGCGCAAGGGCGCGAAGCCGGAAAGAGCCACCCCCGTACACACCCGGGGCCGCACCCCGACGGGCGGAGTCCGGCTTGGCGCCGGCAAAGCCGAAAGGCCGCACCCCGATCCGGAAAGCGTCCAACCCCCGGGGGTGCGGCCCTTCAGCCGTTCAGGTGACTGCCGTCAGGACGGCGGTCCGTCGTTCAGACGGCGATCGCGACCTCGGCGAGGCCGCCCGTCTGGGCGACGACCGTGCGGTCGGCGGTGCCGCCGGGCACCAGGGCGCGCACGGTCCACGTGCCCTCGGCCGCGTAGAAGCGGAACTGTCCGGTGGCCGAGGTCGGGACCTCGGCGGTGAACTCGCCGGTCGAGTCCAGGAGACGGACGTAACCGGTGACGGGCTCGCCGTCGCGGGTCACCTGCCCCTGGATCGTGGTCTCACCGGGCTTGATCGTCGAGGCGTCGGGGCCGCCGGCCTTCGCTCCACACATATTTCGTTTCCGTCCTTCAGGCCTTGAGGGTTACTTGTTGGCGCCGAGCTCGATCGGGACGCCGACCAGGGAGCCGTACTCGGTCCAGGAGCCGTCGTAGTTCTTGACGTTCTCGACACCGAGCAGCTCGTGCAGCACGAACCAGGTCAGGGCCGAGCGCTCGCCGATGCGGCAGTACGCGATGGTGTCCTTGGCGAGGTCGACCTGCTCCTCGGCGTAGAGCTCCTTGAGCTCGTCGTCCGACTTGAAGGTGCCGTCGTCGTTGGCGTTCTTCGACCACGGGATGTTGCGCGCGGACGGGACGTGGCCCGGACGCTGCGACTGCTCCTGCGGCAGGTGGGCCGGGGCGAGCAGCTTGCCGCTGAACTCGTCGGGCGAGCGGACGTCGACCAGGTTCTGCGAGCCGATGGCCGCCACGACGTCGTCGCGGAAGGCGCGGATCGCGGTGTTCTGGGCCTTGGCCTTGTAGTCGGTCGAGGCGCGGTTGGGGACCTCGGCGACCAGGTCGCGGGAGTCGAGCTCCCACTTCTTGCGGCCGCCGTCGAGGAGCTTCACGTTCTCGTGGCCGTAGAGCTTGAAGTACCAGTAGGCGTACGACGCGAACCAGTTGTTGTTGCCGCCGTAGAGGACGACGAGGGTGTCGTTGCCGATGCCCTTCGACGAGAGGAGCTTCTCGAAGCCCTCCTGGTCGATGAAGTCACGGCGGACCGGGTCCTGGAGGTCCTTGGTCCAGTCGATCCGGATGGCGTTCGTGATGTGGTTCTTCTCGTACGCGGACGTGTCCTCGTCGACCTCGACGATGGCCACGTTCGGGTCGTCCAGGTGGTCCTGGACCCAGTCGGCGTCTACCAGGACGTCGCTGCGGCTCATGCTTTTTCTCCTCCGGGGCAGTTGCGGCGGGGCGGTGCGTTAGAGAGGTGCGGGTACGCGGCACACGGGCGGTGGCGTACGCGGCGCAGGGGTGGCCCTGACAAGACCTGCCAAGAGGGTCAAGGGCCCGGCTCGCGGAAGTACGGACGCTTCCGCTCAGAAAGTGCGACAGAGCATGGCGGCGACGCGGCACAGGTCTACTGCCCGCCGCTTCGTGAGATCCGCCTGTCGCTTCATGTGGTCGATCGTAGGGACGGACAGGCGGGCATGTCACCGGCGTGTCGGATCCTGAGACGCGATCGTCCGCAATGTGGGATGAGAACAGTCGTGAGGCCGTACCCGCCCGATTCCCGGGCGACTGCAGCCCTCATCACATCTCTCGAACAACTGCCCTACGGACGGGCTCGTCTCGCCCTTCGGACAGCCCGTCCTCCGGGATCCGCCCTGCCCGACCAGCAGGAACCGTCCTACCCGACCAGCTTGACGTCCGAACCCTTCACCGAGATGTCGACGCCGCTCTTGGCCGCCTCGACCTTGTCGAGCTGGATACCGCCGGGCAGTTCGTCGATCTTCTGCTGGAAGTCGGTGATCGCGCGGATCCGGCCCTCGGCGAGCTCGACGCCCAGCTTGGGCAGGGAGTCGGCGTGCACCTTCACCGTGTCGCCCGAGACGCTGACCGAGCTGAGCACGGAGACCGGCTGGGGCAGCTTGGTGCCGAGGACGGTCGCCTCGACCGTGAGCTTGATCTTGCCGTTGCCGCCGTCGGAGAGGCCGATCACCTGGGCGGTGACGCCGGTCGCGACCTGCGTGGGCTGGGCCTTGGCGGCCTTGAGCAGCTCGTCGTACGCGATGGAGGCGGTGCCGGTGGCGCTGTTGGCGGTGGCGGAGCTGTAGTCGCCGTTGAAGACGACGCCGTGCATCTCGGCGTTGAGGTCGTCGATGCGGATGGTGTCGGCGGCGGCGTTCGTGCCGCCCGTCGACGCCTCGTAGTCCTTGATGCCGATCTTCACGTCGTCGAGCTCGCCACCGGCGACCTGGGTGAGGAAGGGGAAGCCCTCGATGGACACGTCGGGGGTGCTGGACAGCCCCTCCGTGGTCTTGATCCTGTCCGCCGCCTTGTCCTCCGCGAACCCCACCGCGACCCGGTCCGCGATCACGAACAGGCCGCCCAGGATGACGACAACGATCAGGATTATTCGCAGTGCGCGCATGCTCGGTGTTTCCCCCACCTAGGCCGGCCCGGTCTCAACGACCCGAGTGGCCGTCGAGCGCGAGCGTAACCCTCCGGGACTTGCGGCCGGGGAAACCCGGGGAGTTGTCGATCACCTGTGACAGGGCAGCACCCCGCGCCGGTGTCGCCCGCCCGGGGCTGTAGCCCCCAGACCCCGGCTTCGGCCTGAACGGCCTCGTCCTCAAACTCCCCCACTCTCGGCTTCGCTCGAGCGGGGCGACCCCCACGACGGGCTGAATTCATCCGGCCCGCACTGAAGAGCGCAGCCCCCCAAGGGCTGGAGAATGCCCCCCGGCGCTGCTCAGCCCAGCGCCCGGCCCAGCAGATAGATCGCCGGAGCCGCCGCCGCCAGTGGAAGGGCCACGCCCGCGGTGAAGTGGACGAAACGGGACGGGTAGTCGTAGCTGGCGACCCGGTGGCCGATCAGCGCGCAGACGCCCGCTCCGAGGCCGAGGAAGGCGCCCTGCGTACCGAGGTCCGTGAGCCCGCCCACGGCGATTCCGGCGCCCGCGGCGGCCAGCAGCGCCACCACCACGGAGGCCGCGGTCGGCAGCGGCAGCGCGCGGGCGAGGATCGCCACGGCGACCGCGGCGGCGCCCACCGTGACGGCGTCCGGGTCGGCGGCGAGGTGTCCGGTCGCGACGATCGACAGCGCCGCCGAGGCGACGGTCGCCATCAGGCCGTACATCCGGGTGTCCGGGTCGGCATGGCTGCGCAGTTGCAGGACGAGGGTGAGCAGCACCCACACGCCGAGGGTGCCGAGGATCGCGGCGGGCGCGTTCTCCCGGCCCGTAGCGAGCAGCGCCACGTCGGCGGTCAGCGCACCGGCGAACGCCAGCGCGATGCCCTGCCGGGCGGGCCACATCCCGTTCAGCCGGAACCATCCGGCCGCGGTGACGGCCTGCAGCAGTACGAGGGGGACGACGAGGGCGTACTCCCCGACCGCCGCCGCACCGGACAGCAGCAGCCCGAGCACCGCGGTCAGCGCGGCGGGCTGCATCCCGGGCTCGATGATCGGCGACCGGCCCTCGGCGCGGGCGCGCTGGGCGTCGGTGACGCGGGCGTTGCCGGTGACGGTCGGGGGGCCGTAGCCGTAGCCCGGGGCGTCGTCCTCGGCCGGGGGGACGGGTGCTTCTGCCTGCGGTTGCGGGGCGTAGTCCCACCCCTGGGCCGCGGTGTCCTGCGGAAGCGGCTGGGCCGTGACGCCGTACCCGTACCCGTACCCGTGCGCCTGCTGCTGCCCGTACCCCTGCGCCTGCTGCTGCCCGTGTTCCTGCTGCTGCCCGTACCCCTGCTGCTGCGGCTCCGCGTATCCCCGAGGGGGCAGATACGCCGCGTCCGCGGCCGGCACGGGCTGCTGCGCCTGCGTCTGCCAGGTCTGCCCCTCCCACTGCTGGGTGTACTGCTGCTGCCACTCGGGCTGCTGCTGAGGCTGCTGCGGGGACTGTTGCTGGTGCTGCTGATACGGGTCGTACCCCTCGTACGGCGGCTCGTACTGGGGCTCATACGGCTGGTTGCTCATCGTCTCGCTCACCCTCCTGCGAACGGCGGGAGCACCTCGACCGTGCCGCCCTCGGCCAGCCGTACCGTCTCATGCCCGCGGGTCCCGACGGGGTCACCGTCGATGAGGAACGAGCATCGCCGCAGGACGCGGACGAGTTCGCCGGGGTGTCGCTCGCGGGCCGCGTCGAGCGCCTCGGCGAGCGTGCCGGCGTCGTACGGCTCCTCGGCGACACCGGCCGCGGCCTTGGCGGCGGCCCAGTAACGCACCGTGCCCTTTGCCATCTCGTCCCTCAATCAGTGTGGATACGTGACATCAGTGGATCCCGTACATCAGTGGATCCCGTGAACACCGTCAGGCTAGCCCGCGTGCGCGGCGGCCCATTCCCCGATGCGGGCCAGCAGCTCGTCGTCCGCCGCGTGCTCGGCGTGGCCCATCCCGTGCTCCATCCAGAGTTCGGCGTGCCCCCCGGAGGCGGCGGCCAGCATCCGGGGGTGGTCCACCGGGAAGTAGCCGTCCTGGTCGCCGTGGACGATCAGCAGCGGGGTGGGCGCGATGAGCGGGACCGACTCGACGGGAGAGGCCGGTACCGGGTCCCTCCCCCACTGCCTAGAGGGCGTGGGAGGTGCCCCCACGCGGTGGTGGATACGGGTGCGCAGGCCGATCCGCCCCACGAACCGGCCCTCCGGGCGGGTTACCAGCCAGTGCAGGCGCCGCATAGGGGCCGTACCCCGGTAGTACCAACGGGCCGGTGCGCTCACCGAAACCACGGCGTCCGTACGCGCCTCCGTGCGCCCCTCGTGCTCCTGCCCGGCCACCCGGTGCAGCGCCGCGTGCCGGAGCACCACCGAGCCACCCATCGAGAAGCCGACAGTGACCACCCGCGCGTGCCCGAGTTCACGCGCCCAGGCCACCGCGGCCGCGAGGTCGTGGACCTCCAGGTCGCCGACGGTGGAACGGCCGCCGGAGGCGCCGTGACCACGGAAGGAGAAGGTGACCACCGCCGCATGACGCGCGAAGACACCGGCCGCGCGGCGCACGTGCGGGCGGTCCAGATCGCCCGTGAAACCGTGCGCGACGACAATCACCAGGTCATCAGAAGGCCGCGTTCCAGGCTCGTACGCCGCATCGATCGTCACCCCGTCGACCGTGCGCAGAAACCTCCGCAAAGGGGCGCGCCGGGCCGTCTCAAGGGATGGACGAAGGGAAGATCCCATCTCGTGACCTGCCGGAACTGAGCTCATGTGGGCTATTCTGCTGGGCAGAGGACTCGGGCAGCGTAGCCCCCGGGTCCTTTTGTGCTTTCTGAAGCGTTGTATACGAAGCGGGAAACCGCAGGTGTACGAGGGCCACGAATGCATAGCGGTTCCCAGGGGCGCGGGAATCGCACGTACGAAGCAGTGCCGCAAACGTCCTCGCAGGGACCGAGGAGGAACCAGACGTTATGGGCGAGCGATCCGTGCACGACCGTAAGACGACCCAGGCAGGTGGGGCGCGATGAGTTCTCTGCTGCTCCTTACCAATGCCCTTCAGCCGTCGACGGAGGTGCTTCCCGCTCTCGGCCTGCTCCTGCACAACGTGCGAGTGGCTCCGGCGGAAGGCCCCGCTCTCGTCGACACCCCAGGTGCCGACGTCATTCTGATCGACGGACGCCGTGATCTCCCGCAGGTGCGCAGCCTGTGCCAGCTGCTGCGCTCCACGGGACCGGGCTGTCCGCTGATCCTCGTCGTGACGGAGGGCGGTCTCGCGGCCGTCACCGCCGACTGGGGCATCGACGACGTACTCCTGGACACCGCCGGTCCGGCCGAGGTCGAGGCGCGGCTGCGTCTCGCCATGGGCCGGCAGCAGATCGTCAACGACGACTCCCCCATGGAGATCCGCAACGGCGATCTCTCCGTGGACGAGGCGACGTACAGCGCGAAGCTCAAGGGCCGGGTCCTCGACCTGACCTTCAAGGAGTTCGAGCTCCTGAAGTACCTCGCGCAGCACCCGGGCCGCGTCTTCACCCGCGCCCAGCTGCTCCAGGAGGTCTGGGGCTACGACTACTTCGGTGGTACGCGGACGGTCGACGTGCACGTACGACGGCTGCGCGCGAAGCTCGGACCCGAGCACGAGTCGCTGATCGGGACCGTCCGGAACGTCGGTTATCGATTCGTTACGCCCGAGAAGGTGGACCGCGCCGCGGACGAGGCGAAGGCCAAGGCGGCCCAGCCAAAGCCGGATGATGCGGACGAGACGGCGCACCTGGACGCCACGGCCGCCGACGAGATCACGGCGGAGGCACCGGAAGCCGCCGTACGCCCTGCCCAGAGGTAGGTCCATCCGCGTAGACTCCGCGCGTGGCCAAGGTGACTAGGGATGATGTGGCGCGGCTGGCGGGTACTTCCACCGCCGTCGTCAGCTATGTCATCAACAACGGACCGAGGCCGGTTGCCCCGGCCACGCGCGAGCGCGTTCTCGCCGCGATCAAGGAACTGGGGTACCGGCCCGACCGGGTCGCCCAGGCCATGGCATCGCGGCGGACCGAGCTCATAGGCCTGATCGTGCCGGACGCACGCCAGCCCTTCTTCGGGGAGATGGCGCACGCGGTCGAACAGGCCGCCGCCGAGCGCGGAAAAATGGTGCTCGTCGGCAATTCCGACTACGTCGCCGAGCGCGAGGTCCACTATCTGCGGGCCTTCCTCGGCATGCGGGTCTCCGGGCTGATCCT
The DNA here is from genome assembly GCF_055569295.1 of Streptomyces sp. NPDC029292. NCBI lineage: Bacteria > Bacillati > Actinomycetota > Actinomycetes > Kitasatosporales > Streptomycetaceae > Streptomyces > Streptomyces sp. NPDC029292. Next base: position 66,410 of record NZ_JBVHXR010000025.1, on the reverse strand, counting down.
CGTCAGCCACGCGCTGAACGACCACGCGGCCGCCGAGATCGACGCCTGGGACGCCCGTGTGGTGCTGCTGCACGAGCGCCCCGAGGCGATCGACGACGTCGCGGTCGTCACGGACGACATCGGCGGCGCCCAGCTCGCCACCCGCCACCTCCTCGAGCACGGGTACGAGTACGTCGCCTGTCTCGGCGGCATCGCGGAGACCCCCACCGTCGGCGACCCGGTCTCCGACCACGTCGAGGGCTGGCGGCGCGCGATGCAGGAGGCCGGGATCCCCACCGAGGGCCGGCTCTTCGAGGCGCCGTACAACCGCTACGACGCCTACCAGGTCGCCCTGCAGCTGCTGGCCGGGCCCGACCGCCCGCCGGCGATCTTCTGCTCCACCGACGACCAAGCGATCGGTCTGCTGCGGGCCGCCCGCGAGCTGCGCATCGACGTGCCGGGCGAACTGGCCGTGGCCGGCTTCGACGACGTCAAGGAAGCGGCCCTGACCGACCCTCCTCTGACAACGATCGCATCGGACCGCCCGGCGATGGCCCGCGCGGCCGTCGACCTCGTCCTCGACGACGGCCTGCGGGTCGCGGGGTCGCGGCGCGAGCGGCTGAAGCTGTTCCCGTCGCGGTTGGTGGTGCGGCGGTCCTGCGGCTGTGAGTGACCGGCCGCGGGTGTGCCTGTAGGCGTGCCCGCAGGTGTGCCGTAGGCGTGCCCGCAGGTGTAGTACGCCGACGCCCGAGCCCCTGATTTCCGGGGCTCGGGCGTCTTTATATCGGGCATACGAGCTTCTGTCGGGCTTCTCAGGGGGGACTCAGGGAGCTCTCATGATCGGGCGGGACTCTCTTTTACATGACCGAGAGCTTCCGCCGCAGCGGCGAGTACCCCCAGGGCGACAACGACCAGTCGGCACACCCCCTGCCGGTGGCCCCCCAGCAGCAGCACGCCTCTTCCCCCGTGAACCCCGAGTGGCCTGCCCCGCCGGCGTACGAGCCGGCCGCGCCGGTCGCCGTCGAGCCGGGTACCACCGTGTGGCCGGGCTCCGGTCAGGGCGGGAACGGCGGGTACGGCGGGTACGGCGGGTACGGCGGCGAGGGTCACGGCGGAGGTGCCTTCGCGGGCTACCCCGAGCCGGCCGCGGCCTCCACCGCGGTGCTCACCGCCGAGCCGATCCCCGGGGGAGCGGCTCCGGCTGCGGCTCCGAAGAAGCGCGCCAGGGGCACGCTCGCCCTGCTCGCCGCCGTCGCGATAGCGGCCGCGGTCGTGGGCGGCGGCACCGCGTACGCCTTCCAGGAGCTGACCGGCAAGGACACCGTCTCCTCCAGCAGCACCAGCACGAGCGTGGTGCCCTCCGCCAAGAAGGGCACCGTCGCCGGTGTCGCCCAGGCGGTCAGCCCGAGCATCGTCGAGATCAGCGCCACCTCGAACGCGGGCTCGTCCACCGGTTCCGGCGTGATCATCACGTCCGGCGGCGAGATCATCACCAACAACCACGTCGTCTCGGGTGCCTCCGAGATCAAGGTGCAGCTGAGCACCGGCAAGTCGTACACCGCGCAGGTCGTCGGCACCGACAGCAAGAAGGACCTCGCGCTCATCAAGCTGGAGAACGCGCCCTCCGGCCTCACGGTCGCCACGCTCGGCAACTCCGACGGCGTCCAGGTCGGCGACGACGTCGTCGCGATCGGCTCCCCCGAGGGCCTGACCGGCACCGTCACCAGCGGCATCGTCTCGGCCCTGAACCGTGACGTGACCGTCTCCACCGACGAGAGCCAGGGTTCGCAGCAACAGCAGGGCGACGGCAGCGGCCAGTGGCCGTTCTCCTTCGGCGGCCAGCAGTTCAACGGCGACACCGGTTCCTCGACGACGACGTACAAGGCGATCCAGACGGACGCCTCACTGAACCCCGGCAACTCCGGCGGCGCCCTCATCGACATGAACGGCAACATCATCGGCATCAACTCGGCGATGTACTCGGCCGCGGACTCCTCGTCCACCTCGTCGAGCGCGGGCAGCGTCGGTCTCGGCTTCGCCATCCCGATCAACACCGTCAAGTCCGACCTGGCCACACTGCGGGCCGGCGGCTCCGACAGCTGACACCTGGAGGTTGACATGATCACGCGCGTCTCCCACATCATCGCCGACAGCGACCCGGCCGGTTTCACCCTGGCCCTTGAAGTGGCGTACGAGCTGCACGCCCCGGCGACACGGGTGCCGGAGGTGGCGGTCCCGCAACTGATGGGTCTGCGTACGTCCGCCGCGCGCGCCCACCGCCGCAAGGTCCCGCTGCGTCGGCTCACCGCGCTCAGCGCGCTGCCGAGCTGAGCCGGTACTTCCCCCGGCCGATCCTCCGCCCCCGCCCGCAAACGTGCGAGGCTGAAGGCGTCAGCCCCACCGTCCCACCGCACCCGAGGAACTCCAGCCCATGAGCCCCGCCGAAGGCGACCGTGAACCCCAGCGCATCCTGATCGTCGACGACGAGCCGGCGGTGCGCGAAGCACTCCAGCGCAGCCTCGCCTTCGAGGGGTACGACACCCAGGTCGCCGTCGACGGCGCGGACGCGCTGGAGAAGGCGACCGTGTACCAGCCGGATCTGGTCGTCCTGGACATCCAGATGCCCCGCATGGACGGTCTGACGGCGGCCCGCCGGATGCGCGGCGCGGGCACGACCACGCCGATCCTGATGCTCACCGCCCGCGACACCGTGGGCGACCGGGTCACCGGCCTGGACGCCGGCGCCGACGACTACCTCGTCAAGCCCTTCGAGCTCGACGAACTCTTCGCCCGGGTCCGGGCCCTGCTGCGGCGCAGTTCCTACGCCGCAGCGGCGGTCGGCACGCAGGAGGACGACGCGCTCGTCTTCGGCGACCTCCGCATGGACCTGGCGACCCGCGAGGTCACGCGGGCCGGACGCCCCGTGGAGCTGACCCGCACGGAATTCACCCTCCTGGAGATGTTCCTGGCCCACCCGCGCCAGGTCCTCACCCGCGAGCAGATCCTCAAGGCGGTCTGGGGCTTCGACTTCGAGCCCTCCTCCAACTCCCTCGACGTGTACGTCATGTACCTGCGCCGCAAGACCGAGGCGGGCGGCGAGCCGCGCCTCGTCCACACGGTGCGGGGTGTGGGGTATGTGCTGCGGTCGGGTGGCGCGGAGTGATCCGCAGGTTCAGGTCACTCCCGCTGCGATCGCGACTGGCGTTGCTGGTGGCGGCGGCGGTGGCGTTTGCCGTGGCGGCTGTTTCGGTGACGTGCTGGTTCATCGTGCGGGGGAAGTTGTACGCCGAGGTCGACAACCAGTTGCAGTCACAGGCGACCCACCCGCAGGGCGGCAAACTCCTCGACACCATCAACAATTGCGGCCAGTCGTCCGACGAACCGTCGACGGATCAGGGCGGCTTCCGCGCGGGGACCGAGTACTACCTCCAGGTGGTCAAGGCGAACGGCGAGTCCTGCGTCGCCTCGATGTCACCCGGCCAGGTCAAGATCACCAGCAGTGACACCGACCTGGCCAAGAACCCGAACCGCGGCATCTTCCGCAATGGCACGGACACCAAGGGCAACCCCGTACGGGTACTGACGGTTCCCCTGATGATCAGCGAACCCGGCGGCGGCGCCCCGACGGTGGTCGACGATGCCGCGATCCAGTTCGCCTTCCCTCTCGAGGGAACCAACTCCACCCTCAACGAACTGGCCCTGCTCCTCCTCCTTGTCGGCGCCATTGGAGTGATCGGCGCCGGAGCCGCAGGCCTCGCCGTGGCCCGCGCGGGCCTGCGCCCCGTGGACGAGCTCACCGAAGCCGTGGAACACGTGGCCCGCACCGAGGACCTCACCGTCCGTATCCCGGTGGAGGGCGACGACGAGATCGCGCGCCTGTCCGAGTCCTTCAACTCGATGACCTCCGCGCTCGCGAACTCCCGCGAGCTGCAACAGCAACTCATCGCAGACGCGGGCCACGAACTCCGCACCCCCCTCACCTCTCTGCGCACGAACATCGAGCTCCTCACCCGCAGCGAGGAGACGGGCCGCCCGATCCCCCCGGCGGACCGCAAGGCCCTGCTGGCCTCCGTCACGGCACAGATGACCGAACTGGCGTCCCTGATCGGCGACTTGCAGACGCTGTCGCGGTCGGACGCGGGGACGCCGGCGGGCCGGGCGGAAGTGGTCGAGCTGCAGGAAACCGTCGAGGCGGCCCTGCGCCGTGCCCGGCTGCGTGGCCCGGAGCTGACGATCACGGCGGACCTCCAGCCCTGGTTCGTACAGGCGGAGCCCGCCACGCTGGAGCGGGCGATCGTGAACATCCTGGACAACGCGGTGAAGTTCAGCCCTGGGGGCGGCACGATCGACGTCATCCTCAAGGGCGGCGAGCTGACGGTCCGCGACCACGGCCCCGGCATCCCCAGCGAGGAACTCCCGCACGTCTTCGACCGCTTCTGGCGCTCCCCGTCGGCCCGTGCGCTGCCGGGCTCGGGCCTGGGCCTGTCGATAGTGGCGCGGACGGTGCAGCAGTCCGGCGGCGAGGTGTCCCTGCGCCCGGCGGCGGGCGGCGGCACGATCGCGACCGTACGCCTGCCGGGCGCACCGACGCCTCCGCCCGAGTTGCCGTAGGGCCGGAGATCCGGGGGCGTCGGCAAGGGCAGTTCAGTGCCCCGGGACCACCAGGTCGGCCCGCTCCCGGGGGCGGGTCACGGCCAGGTAGTGCTCCTCGGCCAGGCGCCAGCGGGTCTCCCAGTCGACCGGGCCGTGGTCGTGGCCGCGTTCACGGAGCCGGCGCAGGGACTCCTCGCGCGGGGTGTCGACGTAGACCACCAGGTCGTAGTAGTCGGCGAGTTCGGGCCGGGCGGTGTACACGCCCTCGACGACGACGATGCCGGAGCGGGGAACGGTGTGGACCTCGTCCGATGTCAGGGCCCCGGTCCCCCAGTCGTAGCGCCGGTGGGCGCCGTCGCGGCCGGCGGTGAGCGGGGCGAGCACCTCGTCCCGCAGCCGCTGCCAGTCGAAGTAACGGTGGTAGCCCTGCTCGGGGTTCAGCCGGGCGCGCTCCCCCGCGTCCATGGGACGGTAGAAGTCGTCTCCGTGCACGACCACGGCGCCGCACACCCCGGCAAGGGCGGCGGCCAGGGTCGATTTCCCGGAGCCTCCCATGCCGTCGAGGGCGACCAGGGCGAACCCCGCACGGCCGCGGGCGCCGGCTGCGGCGGCGATCCGCTCGGCACCGGTGGAGATCATCGTCATGACGGCATTCTGTCCGGGCGGCCACCGAGGGAGAAACAGCCTCAGGCGGGAAGTGGCCTCACACGAACGAGACGCCCGGTCGAAGACGAAGGATCACTGCCCGGGCGGCCCCATGAAGCCGTCGTAGGTCACTGGCCGGGCTCCAGTCCCTGTACCCGGTAGCGGATGTTGGACACCTCTTCGAGGAGCGCCTTGGCCTCAGCATGTCCGTCGCTACAAGTCGCTCTTGGCCTCCGCCAGAAACGACGCCCACGCCGTCGCCTCGAAGACGACCACCGGGCCGTCCGGGACCTTGCTGTCGCGGACAGGAACCAGGCCGACGTAGCCGTAGGCGACCTCGACGCAGTTCGTGTCGCCCCCGTCGCTGTAGGACGACTTGCGCCACACAGCCGTACCGAGGTCGAGGGTGCCTGTCTCGTCTCGCCGATGACATCGAAGCGGCTCAGCTGGATTCCGGGGAGCAGGTGCTCGCGGGAGCCAAGGCTGTGCTCGCCGATCCCAAGGCGGGTGAGCGAGCGGTCCGCTTCGCGCTCACCAGGGCGGCCGAGTCCCTGGAGGACGTACTCCGGGTCGCGGTCAGCCTGGGCGCACGCTGTTCCCGGGAACGGGGACAGCTACAAGGGGTGACCGCGCCGGCGTCGAGGTGAGGCGAGCCTGGTCGGGGCGCTCTCGCGCAAGGTCGGCGCGGTTCGGCGCGCGACCTTATCCGAGCCAGGTCACCCGTTGGATGTACACCCGCTTCCGGTAATCGATGATCTGATACCAGACCATGAGCGGTCCCATGGCGATCACGCGGAGGCCCTGCGGGTTGGTCACGCTCGCCCCGTCGCCCGGGTCCTGGCCCAGTGAAGCGAGGACGACCAGCTGCCTCGCGACCTCCTCAGCCGCCGCGCATCCTTCGGAGGACAGGTCGCCGACCACCCAGTCCGGCTCCGCCCCGTACTCCCAGGACCACTCCGGGTCGCGCGGCTCCTGGTCGTTCAAGCGTCGATCTCCCGCTCGGCCTCACGCAGAATCGCGTTGATCTCCGCCATCGCGGCGCGGAACGCGGCTTCGCCGACCGTGTCGTCCTGGGAGATCCGCTCGGCCTCGTGCAGGCGGGCCGCGCGCGCGGGATCCCGCTCGATCGCCACAAACACGCCCCAGCGTCGCAGGAACAGTCGAAGCGGAGCGGTGCTCCCGGTCTGGCTGGCCTGGTCGAAGGCCCGCCCGGCCTCCAGGTCGAACTGCGGCAGGTTCACGAGACTCACCCGCTTCACCGCCTCGCGCAGTGCGTCTCTCGTCAGGGGCGGCATCGGGGTGCTCGGCCCGTCCTGATGCACCGGCTGTGCGCTCATCCCTCGTCCCCTTCTCCTCCGCAGGTCAGGCTCAGTGTGCCCGCAGTCATCACCTGCCAGGGTAGCCGCGTACGACCACACCCGACCGGTCATCGGCGGGACCGGCCGGAGTAGACGCCCCGGACCGCCCCGGTCTTCTCCGCCGCGGCCCTGTAGACGTTGGCGAGCATGTCGGAGGCCCTGTCGAACTCCTCGTCGCTGACGTCACCGTCGGTCGCACCGCGGACGACCGTCCTGTGAGCCTGGAGCCGCTCGGCCTGCTGTTCAGCAGTCAGCTGCTCGACGAGCCGCCCCAGCGTCAGCCCCGGTCTTTGGCGACCCGGGCGAGGTGATCACGGGCTTTCTTGGACACCTGGATGGTGGTGCGCTGTGTCATGGGGAAACCATGCCTCGACCAGCGCCGACCGCGAGATGGCCTCACCCGAACGAGACGTCCTCGCACACGCCTCCGGTTTTGACCGCCGCCGCGAAGAGCGGCGTCCCGAAGTGTGCCCCTCCGCCGCAGCCCCCACCTCATTTCCTTCTCCTCACGGCAACCATTCCTTCACCAGTGGCAACAGGTCAACGACCCTCCCCTCCACAGCAATTGGACGGAACCGACTCGTGAGCGAGACCCACAGCCCCCACAGCAAGGCGCGGCACCGCAGACGCAAGACCGCACTTGTGGTCGGTGTTCCTCTGGCCCTCACCGCCGCCGGAGCCATGGCCTACGGCGCCGTCTTCGGCGTCTTCGGCGCGGACTCCCAGCCGAAGGCCTCCGCGGCGACCACCACACCGGCGTGGGCCACCGCCACCGCGGACGGCTTCGCCTCAGCTCGGCCGGGTCTACATCACCAACTCCTACATCACGGGCAACGTCGACTTCATCTTCGGCCGGGCGACGGTCGTGGTCGACAAGTCGGTCATCACCCTCAAGAAGCGCTGGAACGGCACCTCAGCGGGTTACGTCACCGCTCCGAGCACCCCCGCCGACCGCAAGGGCATCCTGATCAACAGCTCGGCGGTGAACGGCGACGTCTCCGCCGCCGGCTTCTACCTCGGCCGCAACTGGCACCCGAGCGGCAGCACGGCGGTCGACCCGCAGACCACCGTCCGCAACACCACCCTCAGCGCCGCGATCAAGTCCACCCCCTGGTCCGACATGGGCGGCTTCTCCTGGAAGGACGACCGCTTCGCCGAGTACAAGAACACCGGCGCGGGCTCCGGCGCCGCGAGCAGCGACCGCCCGCAGCTGACGGACGCCCAGGCCGCCGACCAGTCGGTCACGGCGTGGCTGGGCGACTGGACGCCGACCGCTTCCTGATCCTGTGGGGCCCTGTGGGGCCCTGTGCGGGGAGGCTGAGGGAAGCCGCTATCTCGCTCCCCAGCCTCCCCACATCCCTTTCCAAGCCCTCCCACAGTGCTCCGTTACACGTTGGAGCGATGGCGCGGAAGATCCTGCTGGCCGACGACGACGCGGACGTACGAGAGGGGCTCGGACGGCTGCTCAGGTTCGAGGGATACGAGACTGTTCTCGCCGGGGACGGGCGCGAGGCCCTCGATCTCGTGGGCGAGGCGGACGGGCGGCCCGACCTGGTGCTGATGGACGTGACCATGCCCGGTCTCGACGGACTGGCCGCGACCCGGCGGATACGGGCCTCCGGGTCCACCGTCCCCATCCTCATGATCACCGGCCGGGACGCCGTCGGCGACCGTATCGTCGCACTCGACAACGGCGCCGACGACTACCTGATGAAACCCTTCGCGAGCGAGGAACTCCTCGCTCGCGTACGGGCGTTGCTGCGCCGCAGCCCGCGCCCCGAGCGGGCGCCGGGCGCGCCCCGCCCCGGCGACCGACTCGCCTTCGAGGACATCGCCATGGATCTGCGGGCCCGCACGGTGACCCGCGACGGCGACCCGCTCGACCTCACCAGGACCGAGTTCGCCCTGCTGGAGCATCTGCTGCGGCACCCGGCCAAGGTCCTCAGCCGAGCCCAGATCCGCAAGGAGGTCTGGGGCTTCGACTTCGAGCCGGCGTCCAACACGCTCGACGTGTACGTGATGTATCTGCGCCGGAAGCTGGAGAGCCGCGGCGGACCGCGGCTCATCCACACCGTGCGCGGGCTGGGCTACACCTTGCGTACCGCCTGACCAGCAGCAGCGAAAGGGACCTCAAGTGGAAAAGGACCTCAGGAATCCAGCAGGGTTCCCGGCAGGTCGAACAGCTTGGTCTTCCCCGTGGCGAGGTCCACGCGGGTCACCGTCTTGTCGGCGTAGACGAGCCAGCCCGCCGACGTGTGGGTGAGGTCCGCGACCCCGGTGAGGCCCTTGACGCGGGCGCGGTGCAGCTCTTTGCCGGTGGTGGCATCGACCTCCACCAGCTCGGTGTCGTTGCCGATGGCCGCCGCGACCACGACGGAGGAGTCCGTCGCCGCCACCGCGTCGGCTCGGCCGCCGTCCACCGAGACCGCCGTCTCGGCGGCGCGGCGGGTGAGAGTGACCTTGACACCGGCGCCGGACTTGCCGGAGGCCGGGGAGCCGACGACGACCGGGCGGCCCGACGGACACACGAGATCGGTGACGGCCAGGCCGCTCGGGACAGCCACGGAGGTGATCTTCCCGTCGGTCAGGTTCGCGACGGAGACCTTGGTGCCACTCCCCGATCCGCTGCCCAGGCAGATCGTGTTCGAGGCCGGGTCGGATGCCGCCAGGCCGATGGTGCCGGGGACCTTCAGCTCACGCTTGGTGGTCCAGTCGGCCGGGTTGCGGACGAGCACACTGGACTCGGCGGAGCCGCTCGCCGACTTGGCGTCGGACAGCCCCGCGACCTCGGCGACCAGGGTCTTGCCCGGCAGGATCAGGCGCAGCCGCTCGCCGCCGGTCAGGCCGTCCAGGACGTGGTCCTTGCGGTTGATCTCGTACCGCCGGTCGGGCTTGCCGCCCTTGCGCGGGACCGTCAACATCCAGCGCCCGTCGGCGAGTCGGACGATGTGCGGACTGACCGAATCGTCGTCATCGGCCTGTTGGGGCACCACGGCCAGGCTCTGCGCGCGAGACTTGTCGGGGTTGATCCCGACAACCGTCACCAGACCGTCGACCTTGGCGAGCGCGAAGGTCGAGGAGCCCTTCCAGTCCTTGCCCAGATCCACCCCGCCCGGCCCCGAACAGGCCGTGGTCAGCGCGGCCGTCGTGCCGAGCGCGGCCAGGAGGAGGGCGGCTCGGGCCGCCGGACGGGTCAGCCGTGTGTGGTGTCTGTGGGTCTGCTGCATGAGTGTCTGGTGCTCGTGTGTCTGGTGCTCGTGTATCTGGTGCTCGTGTATCTGGTGCTGTGTCGTGAGGAAACGCATGGGGGGTGGCTCACCAGTCCTTCATGGCATCTGTGGGGGACATCCTCGCGGCCCTGCGCGCCGGGGCCAGCGAACCCATCGCCACCACCAGCACCGTCAGACCGAGGAGCAGCAGCAGGGTGCCCGCCGACGGCAGCGGCACCCAGCCCTTCACGTACGGCGCGAGCTCCGTGCTGCCGCGCATCGCGGCCGCGGCGCCGCCGGCGAGCAGTGCGCCGAGCACGGTGCCGATCACCGCGGCCACGGCACCGACCAGCGTCATTTCCGTCACCAGCATCGTCAGCACCGACCTGGTGCGGAAACCGACCGCCTTGAGGATGCCGATCTCCTGCGCCCGCTGCCGCGACAGCGCGCCGGTCACGGTGACCGCACCGACGAACGCCAGCACTCCGAGCACCCCGAGCAGCACCTGGCCGACCGTCTTGATCATCTCCAGGACCGCGGGCAGCGCGCTGAGCTGCTGCTGGAGCGTGACCGCCGGATAGCCCAGCTTCTGCACCGACTTCGTCACGGCCGGCACATCCGCCGCCGTCTTCGCGACCACGGTCAGCTGGTCGTAGCCGATCGTGGAGAGATAGCTCTTCTCCGGCTCGCCGGATCGCTGCGCCGCCCACTTGACGACGGTGGAGTCGGCGGCGTACGCGGCATCCGGGTTGTCCAGCTGCCAGGTCGGGTCGTACACCCCGACAAGGCGCGCGTGGCCGGAGACTCCGGTGCCCTCGCCCTGCCGTACGAAGCGGGTGGTCTCCGTCTCGATCTCCTTGCCCACCAGCTTGCTCAGGTCCACACCCTGGGAGGCGGCCGGGGCGACGATCTCACCCGGCCGCAGCGGAAAGAGCTTCGCGCGTACGGACTTGGTGATCGGCGGGGGCAGCGCGGGGCGGTAGGTCGTCGCGTACAGCAGTACGGTGTCCCCCGCCTTGGTCATGACCCCGAACGACACCTGCGCCCGGTGCTGCACCGACTCGACGTGCGGCAGCTTCGCGAGCCGGGCGGCCGTACGGTCCGTCAGCTGCGCGGTGTCCGGGCGGTCGGAAGGGCGGTCGACGGTGATGCTGCGGTTGGCGTTGCTCTCCTTGACGCCCGAGTCGGTGACCCCCTGCGCCCGGTCGGCGATCCCCAGCGCGCCGAGACAGACGGCGGCCGCGACCGAGACCAGCGCGACGAGGCCGACCAGGCGGCGGCGCAGGGCGCGGACGTTCGCCAGCGCCAGACTGAAGACGTTCATTCGGCGCTCTCCGTCTGCGTGTTGGCCCTGGCCCGCTCGGCCACGGGCTTCTCCACCGTCGCGGGCTTCTCCGCCGCGACCTGTGTGAACGTGCCCTTCTCCAGGCGGTGCACCACGTCCGCGAACTCCGACACCGAGGGGTTGTGCGTCACCAGGAGCACGGCCCGGCCCTCGTCGGCGAGTTCGCGGAACAGCCCGAGCAGCACGTCCTCGCTCTCCGTGTCGAGGTTTCCGGTCGGCTCGTCGGCGAGTACCGCGGGCGGGTCGTTGATCAGCGCCCGCGCCAGCGCCACCCGCTGCTGCTCACCGCCCGACAGTTCGCTGGGCAGATGGTCGGCGCGCTCCGCGAGCCCGACCCGCGCCAGCAACGCGCGGGCGCGTGCCTCACCCTCGGCGCGGCGGCCGGTGAACGGCAGGACGACATTGCGCAGCGCCGAGTGCTGCGGCAGCAGGTTGTACGACTGGAACACGAACCCGAGCCGGCCGCGGCGCAGATCCGCCAGCGCGCCGTCCGAGAGGCCCGCCGTGTCGACGGGATCCGCGCCGTCGGTGTCCGCGACGAACACCCGGCCGCTGTCCGGCGGCGTCAGCAGCCCGAGGATGTGCAGGAGCGTGGTCTTCCCGGAGCCCGAGTGGCCGACCAGGGCCGTGACCTCGCCTCCCCTCACGGTGAGGTCGACGCCGCGCAGGACGTCGACCCTCCTTCCGCGCAGGGTGTAGGACTTGCCCACACCTTCCGCACGCAGCAGCGCGTTCACCGAACTCTCGCTCACTTTCCGTTCCTCGGGGTCCCGGCCGGCAGCCATTCCATGGCGCCGTGCAATTGCCGGTCGAGCGTCCACACGCTCCAGGTGGTCTTCAGGTCGCAGGCGGTGTCCCCGCCGCCGACCTGGTACAGGTCCGGCAGGCCGGGGCAGCCCTTGTACGGCGTGATGCCTCGCCCGAGGGCTTCGCGCAGCGTCACGTCGAGTGCGCCGCCGCCGAGCGAGTATGCCCGTACGACGAGTGCGTACTGGTAGACGGAGGTGAACCGGTCCGGGTTCTGGGCCCACGGCTTGAGAGCCGCGGCGGTGATCCAGGACGGGATGCTCCGGCTCCGGTCGCTGTCGGCGAGGCCGACCGCGACGGTGGCCGCCGCCACCACCCGGTCCGGTGTGTCCAGGCTCCAGGTGCCGATCGTCGGGGCGCCGGCCGTGACCCCGGCGTCGACGCAGTTGAGGGTGGTGCGCTGCCACTGGGTGGCGTTCGCCTCGGTCACGGTGGCGGGCAGCACCTGCGGGTCGGCGCACAGCTGCCGCGCCTGTTCGCTGGTGCCGCCGCCGGCGGTGACCTTGCGCAGGGCGGCCCGGTTCAGCCGCTCGGCGCCTTCCTGGCCGGCGTCGGGGGACTTCTCCTCCCGCTCAAGTGCCGCCAGCAGTGCGGGATCCCGGCGCGACCAGCCGGCCAGGGCGCGCAGCCGTTGTACGAAGAGGGAGGCGTCCGGGTTGCCGATGTAGGCGTCGGGGTCCCGCACCGTCCCGTCGTCGAGCCGTTCGTCGTCGAGCCGCTTCAGCACCGGCGCGAACACGCTCTTCGGCGAACCGGCCGCCTTCAGCACATGGACCAGGCGGTAGAGCTGCTCGTACGGGAGCGTCTTCGCGCCGTCCCGGAGCACCGGTTCCCAGACCTGGCGGTTCACGGCGGGCCGCTTCCCCGCCGCCTCCTGGATCAGCACATAGCTGTAGGTGTCTTCGAGCCGGGTCGCCCTGGCGTCGGGCGTGAGGTCCGCGAAGTCGTCCGTACGCGGCGCCCCGATCCGGGTGAGGGCGGCGGGTACGGGCTCCTTCAGCAGCTGGAGCGAACGGGCCAGGGCGCCGCCCCGGTCCAGCGTCTTGGACTTCCCGGCCAGCGAACGCAGCCAGGCGACGGTGGTGGCCCGGTCCGCATCCGGGAGGTCCCGCAGGCGCCCGAGTGCGTCGAGCACTTCGAGGGCGGCCCAGGTGGCGCCGAGGTGTGCCGGGTCCCCGTCCTTGCCGAGGGCCGAGTCGACGTACCAGCCGCCCTTGGTGCGGGTCTTGTTCACGTCCACCGCGTCGCCCTTGCCCAGCGCTCCGTCGGCGCCGGCCCGCCGCAGCGGGATCAGCCAGTCACGGCCCCAGAGCGAGGAGGTCTCCAGCGCTTCCCGGCGCAGTGACGCGGCGTCCGCCGAGGTGATGCTCGTCTTCGGATCACGGCCCAGCTCGGAAAGCGTCCGCAGCGCGTAGGACTGCGCCGCGGGTCCGGCCGGCTCCTGGCGCAGGAAAGGGTGGTAGTAGTAGCCGTTCTGCTTACTGACGAGAAGCTCGAATTGCCGGGCTGCGGCGGATTCACGCCGCGCGGAATTCTCCGATGTGGATGATGTGGATGTGCATGACGTCATGAGGGCGGCACACATGGCCGCCCCGACAAACCGGGACGCCAGCTTTCCGCCGCGCGTCACCGAACCGAATTTCACCGAACGCCCCCGTGCGTCGTCCTTCGTCTTCACCGGTCGCACTCACACGAAAAGGCGCCACACCGCCGGGCCCTGACGGTGTGACACCTCTTCTCAGTTCACTCGCCGCGTCAGCTCAGCTCAGCCCGGACCGGCGGAACCGAGTGGAAGCGGAAGCGGATCAGGCGGCGCCCGCGTACGCGCACTTCTCGCTGACGTTGATCGCGCTGGTCACCCGAGCCGAACCGCAGCTCTTGGTCGACACGTAGGTGGTGGCACCGCCCGGCTTCATCTGGCCGTAGGTGTCGGAGATGTTGGCGTTGGTGTTCTTCCAGCGCACCTCACCCAGGGACCGGCTCTTCATCGTGAGCGTGGCCTCGGGGTTCTTGGAGATGGTGATGGAGACGCTGACGCCGTGAGCCTCCAGCAGGGCGCGGTTCTGGATCCACTGCGCCTTGCGCGGATTGGTACCGGACATCTTCGTGGACGCCTTCCAGTCACAGGCGGTCACGTAGAAGCCACAGTGCCAGGCGTTGATCGAGATCTTGTTGCCGCCCGGCAGACCCACCGAAGTGGAGGCCGAGGTGGCGTGGGCCGGCGCCGCCGCCATCACGAGGGCCCCGGCCGCGAAAGCGGCGGCAGCCCCGGACATCAGGCGCATACGTATGCCCTTGTTCATTCGATTGTCTCCCCGTTCGAGATACCAAAAACGGCTCCCTGGTCAAGGAACCGGAACCGCGTCGCACCTGAATCCCCCAGGCGTCATTCGCGGTCCCCAATTGATACCTGGCTTGAATCGCGTGGCGCAATCTGGCAGGTCACCGTCAAGCATGCGCTTCATCACACCCGGGAAGTGGAACCCGATGGCTGAAAACTGCATCAGGGGCTCGCGGACCCCGACGCCCGGCTTCGTCCGCATTCACCGGGCGTGCCGACGAAATTACTCCCGGCACGCGGTCTTCACACAGAAACGGTGATTCCTTTACCCGGGGAAGCGAGCCGTGCGTACACCCCGTCCCGCGCCATCAGCTCATCGTGCCGGCCGGCCTCCACCAGCCGTCCGCCGTCCACGACCAGGATGCGGTCCGCGTCGGGCGCCAGCGACAGATCGTGCGTGATCATGACGGTCGTACGGCCCGCCATAAGCCGGCGCAGCGGCTGCACCACGCGGCGCGCGGCGACCGAGTCGAGACCGGCGGTGGGTTCGTCGAGGACGAGGACGGGGGCGCCGCGCAGCATGGCGCGGGCGATGGCGATGCGCTGAAGCTGGCCACCGGAGAGCGTGGCCGTGCCGGGCGCGATCTCGGTGTCGTACCCGTCGGGCAGCGCGCTGATGAAGTCGTGGGCGACGGCGTCGGTCGCGGCGCGCCGGATCTCGTCCTCCGTCGCCCCCGGCCGTCCGCACTCGATGTTCTCGCGGATCGTGCCGCGCAGGATGAGGGTCTCCTGGGGCAGCAGCGCGACGTTCTCGCGCAGGAACTCCAGGGGTACGTCGGTCAGCGGGACGCCGTCGAGGCAGATCACGCCGGACGTGGGGTCGTAGAAGCGGGTCAGGAGCTTGGAGAGGGTGGACTTTCCGGCGCCGCTGGGCCCGGTGACGATGACGAGTTCGCCGGGTCCGGCCGCGAACGTCACATCGTGCAGGGTGTCGCGCTCGGCGCCCGGGTAGCGGAACGAGGTGCCGTGGAAGCTGACCCAGCCGCGTACGGGCCATTCCCGGACCGGGTCGGCGGGGTCGGTGACGGCGGGCTCGGTGTCCAGGATCTCCTGGAGCCGCTCGGCGCCGGCGGTGGCGGCGGTGAGGGTGAGACCGAGCTGGCCGAGGTTGCGGATCGGCGGGTAGAGGTAGCCGAGGAAGGCGGCGAAGGCGAGCAACTGGCCCAAGGACATCCGCCCTTGAGAGATCTCCCAGGCGCCGAGGCCGATCACCGCGAGCACGCACAGCGTCTCGACGACCTCGACGAACTGCTCGTACATCTCGCTCGCCCGCGCCCCGCGCACGGACGCCCGCATCCAGGCGCGCGCCTCCTTCTCCAGCCGCTTCTCCTCGGCGCGGCGGCGGTTGTACGCCTGCGTCAGCACCACATTGCCGAGCGACTCCTCGACGACCGAGGTGATCGCCCCGTCGGCGGCCCGCTCCTCCTGGGAGGCGGTCTTGATCCGTCCGGAGAAACGCCGGGCGGCGACGAGGAAGAGGGGAGCGAGGACGAAGGTGACCAGGGCCAGGTCCCAACGCAGCCAGAGCGCTGCGGCCGCGTAGAAGACGGCCGAGAAGGCGGCGGAGACGGTGCCGACGACCCCCGACACGACCATCTGCTCGATGGCCTCGACATCACCGGTGAGGCGTTCGACCAGATCGCCCTGGCGGTGCTTCTGAAAGAAATCGGGCGGCAGATCCTGAACGTGACGGAACACACCCGCGCGCAGCCGGAGTACGAATCTCTCGGCGGTCCACACGGCGAGCGAATTGCCGAGATAGCCGACGATCGCACCGAGTACGGCGACCCCGAGCCAGGCTCCGGCGGGCCCCCAGAAAGCGGAGAGCGAGCCCGCCTTCAACGCGTGGTCGGTCAGCTCCGCGAAGAGCAGGATCGACGCAGTCTCGGCGAGTGCGGCCACGACCACACACCCGATGATCAGCACCAGCCACTTGCGATCGCCGCGCGTCAGCGGCCAGAAGCGCGCGAACGCCTCCCGGACTTCCCGCATGTCGGCTCAACTCCCTTTTCCGGTCCAGAACATGGCCGAGGCGGGGCCACCGGAACAATTCCGGGGCCCCGCCTCGTGACGGCTACTAGCGGCCCTGACGGCTCACCGGGCGCTGCTTCGGAGCGGCGGGCTTCTTCGCGACGGGCTTCTTCGGGGCCTTGCCAGCGCACTTGTCGGCGGGCTTGTTCTGCTTCTTGACCGGGGCGATCTTGTGGAAGCTCATGAGTGTCCCTCTCTCTGCTGCGGTAGGTCTGCTGGTTACTTGTTGCCGACGGGGCGGCGGGGGGCAGCCTTCTTCGGCGCCGGCTTGGCGACCGTGTGCGCCTTCTTCGGAGCAGGCGCGGCCTTGCGGTGCTTCTTGACCGGGGCGACCTTGTGGAAGCTCATGGGGTTCTCCTTCTTCCCAGTGGGTGAATTCCCTTTGCCGTTTGCGTCGTTCGCTTTCGACATGGAAAACACTACGGGACCCAGGACCCCGAAATCGCCAATTCGGCTTAGACCTCAATGAATTGCGGCTGAAAGACATTCTTAGAGCGGCGGGGGAACCAACCCGCCGCTCACACAGAATTTATTACGGACCTCACCTGGAATTTACCGAGGTAACTGCCAGACTAATTCATTGCGGCGACCGGCCTCTCAGTCACCGATCGCCAGCCCCGACCCCGTCACCCGTACCCGTATCCCGTCCTTCTCCACGCGTACGTCCCGCAGGCGCACGTCCCCGTCCGCCGGATGCGGCAGGCGGAAGCCCAGGGACAGCTGGTCCACGAGGACGGGTCGGGTGAGGCGCGCGAGCCCCTTGAGGAGGGCCGGGTCGAGGCCGAGGCGCTTCAGCAGCTCCGGGTGGCCGACCGCCACGTCGATGAGGTTCAGGCGCATCGCGCGGCGGGCGAAGTCCGCCGAACCCGTCAGCGAAGCGAGCCTGGTGTCGTCGCGCAGCGCCTCCCGGACCGCCGCGTCCGGCACCCCGAGGCGGTGCACGATCGACGGTACGGACAGCAGGGCCCGCGCCTTGTCGGTCTCCTTGCCGAGGCGCGCGGCCGAACGGGGCGTGAGATGCAGGCCCTCGGAGGCACGGGCACCAGGCCGGTACGTCGCCAAGTCCCCGATGTCCAGGCGCATCCCGCCAACCTGGGTGGAGATGCCGCGCTCGCCGTCGCGGCGGATACGGGCGTCGGCGCGGAACTTCAGGTCGTGTCTGGCGACGGGCAGCGTGCCGCGCGCACGCACCTCGTCGCGGCCGTGTCCCGTGAACTTCACCTGGGACGCGCCGAGCTCACGGTTCAGGTCGTCGAAGGAGAGCAGCGCCTCGCCGCGCAGCTCAGGGACACGCGCGCCGCGCACGGAAGCCGGGCCGTCGCTGTCGATCCTTACGTTCGTCGCCGTCACCGACACCTTCGCCAGGGTGACCCGGTCCGCCGCCACGTCCGGCACGGTCACCTTCACGGAGTCCAGCCGGTCGTCCGCGAGTTGGGTGAGAAAGGGGAACCCGTCGATTTCGACCTCGGGCGCGGCGCGCAGCTTCAGCTGGTCCTTGAGCTTCTCGGCCGCCGTGTGCTCGGCGTACAGAAGTGCCCAGCGGTCGACGAGGGTGAGGAAGGAGGCGAGGACGACGACACCGATGAGGGCCTTGGCGGCGAGGGACAGCCGGGAGAAGCGCTTTCGGCGGCGCCGGGTGCCGCGGCGGTGGTTGGGCGGGGCCCACTCTTCCTCGGGCTCTTCCTCGGGCTCCTCGTGGAGGAACTCCTCCAGGGGACCGTCGTCGAGGGCGGCCAGCTCGTCGTAGGGGTTCGGGTAGTCGTCGTAGGAGTTCGGGTAGTTCTGGCGTGAATCCGGATAGTTCTGGTGTGAACCGGAATGGACTGTTATGCGGTGGGGGGTACGCATCGTCTCATCCGACCATGCGTACCGCCCCCGCTCGCAACCGCTACGGGCAGTATGCGATCTACTTCACGATCGTGATCCGATCCGCCGCAGGCACCGCATACGGCGCCGCGGCCGACGACTTGGCGGTCAGATAGGCCTCGAAGGCCGCCAGGTCATCCCCGCCGACCAGCTGATTCGCACCCTTGCCGAGCTCGGCGAAGCCGTCGCCGCCGCCCGCGAGGAAGGAGTTCATCGCGACGCGGTAGGTGGCGGTGGGGTCGATCGCGGTGCCGTTGAGCTTGACGGAGTCCACGACCACGCGCGCGGCACCCGCCTTCGTCAGATCCAGCGTGTACGTCAGCCCCGAAGAGATCTGCAGGACCTTCGGCGCAGCCTCGTTCGAGCCGCTGACCTGCTGCTGGAGTGCGGTGATCACCTGGGCGCCGGTCAGATCGACCAGGTTGACCGTGTTGGAGAACGGCTGAACCGTGTACGCCTCCCCGTACGTCACCACCCCGTCGCCCTCACTGCCGCTCGCCGCGTAGGTGAGCGGGGCGCGGATGCCGCCCGGGTTCATCACCGCGATGTCGGCTTCCGGGTCGAGGGACTTGGCGTACGCGAGCTGCGCATCGGCGATCAGGTCGCCGAGCGGGGACTCGGTGCCGCTGCTGCCGATCTCGCCCGCGATGTAGCCGATGGGGCGCGAGGCGATCGGGGCGGAGAGGGTCTTCCACTTCGTGATCAGGTCCGTCATGTCGGCGGCCTTGGCCACATCACGGGTGACCACGTGGTTGGCGGACTTCACCGCCGTACGGGCGATGTCACCGGTCCAGCGGTCGTAGGTGAGGGTCGTGTCCGTGTAGAGACGCCCGTACGAAGCCGCCGAAGTGACCATGCGCGGGTTGCCCGCCGGGTCCGGGATGGTGCACGCGTACGCCTGGTGGGTGTGGCCGGTGACCAGCGCATCCACGGCCGGGGTGACGTTCTTGGCGATGTCGACGATCGGCCCGGAGATCCCGTCGCCGGCGCCAGGGCTGTCACAGTCATAGTTGTACGCCGTCGAGGCCGGCGCCCCACCCTCATGAATCAGCGCGACGATCGACTTCACACCCTGACGCTGCAGCACCTTGGCGTACTTGTTGATCGTCTCGACCT
The DNA here is from genome assembly GCF_055569295.1 of Streptomyces sp. NPDC029292. Classification (NCBI taxonomy): domain Bacteria; kingdom Bacillati; phylum Actinomycetota; class Actinomycetes; order Kitasatosporales; family Streptomycetaceae; genus Streptomyces; species Streptomyces sp. NPDC029292. Next base: position 47,120 of record NZ_JBVHXR010000025.1, on the reverse strand, counting down.
CGTCGCCGAACTTCAGGCCCTTGACGCCCTCGGCGGACACGATGCCCGGCGTGCCCTCCAGGGTCACGCCGATGAAGCCGACCTTGACGCCGTTCTTCTTCCACACCCAGTAGGGCTTGAGGATCGGCTTGCCGGACTTCTCGTCCGTCACGTTCGCCGCGAGATACGGGAAGTTGGCCCCGGTGAACTCCTCGCTGTCGTCGTAACACCCATCGGTCGGATGACAGCCACCGTTCTGCAGCCGGGCCAGCTCCTTGGCCCCCTCGTCGAACTCGTGGTTGCCGACACTCGTCACATCGAGATCGAGCTTGTTCAGCGCGTCGATGGTCGGCTCGTCGTGGAAGAGCCCGGACATGAGCGGCGAGGCGCCGACCATGTCACCGGCGGCGGCCGTGATCGAGTACTTGTTGCCCGCGCGGGCGTTGCGCAAATGCGTGGCGAGGTACTCGACACCACCCGCGTCGATGGTCTTGGTGGTGCCGTCCGCCTCGACCTCGGTGACCCGCCCCGAGGAACCGGCCGGCGGTTCCAGGTTCCCGTGCAGATCGTTGAAGGACAGCAGCTGCACGTCCTGGTAACGGCCGCTGCCATGGTGTTTGAGGGGCGTAGCGGTGTCCTGACCCGCACTGGCGGGCATCGCGGCGCCCAGGGCGCCGACGGTGGCCAGTCCGGCGGCGGCCGCGAGAAGGCGATGGGTACGTCTGTGCCGGGGCGTCGGCGGCATGGGATCCCCCCTGAGAGACGAGAGCGCGCCACGAGAGCTGTGCGACGGCTGTGGCTTTGCACGCACTTTAGAATCAACGCGCGTAGCGCAACAGGGGGTTCGGGGTTACGGACTGATTGCCATCGCCTCACCACCCCCACCACCGCAAGCCCCCACGCACCCGCAGCCGCCGACGCACGGAGGGGCCGCACCCAAGGGACCATGCCGGGGCTGACACCCAAGCCCCCGATCCCCCACGCACCCGCAGCCGCCGACGCACGGAAGGGGCCGTGCCGGTACATCAAATGCCCGCAGCCGAACGGATCAAAGAAAACAGCACCCTTCTCACCCACAGCCGATCCGTTCGGATGCGGGCGGATGTACAGGCGCGGCCCCGACCCACCACCGACCGGCAGGCGACCGCGGCCCCGACCCACCACCGACCGGCAGGCGACCGCGGCCCCGACCCACCCTTGGCGGAAGGCGACCGCGACCCGGCGCCCAACCCCTCCCGCCACGATCCACATCCGCCGTACCCTCGTAGGCATGACCAGCGACGACACCGCACCGCCCGCCCACTCCCGCTCCATCGAGACCTACTCCGCACTCTCCTCGGCCCAGGCCGAGGACGTGCTCCGGCTGCTCGCGGAGGCCGCCCGTACCGACGGGCAGCAGGCGGTGTCCGAGCAGGGACGGCTACAGCTGAAGGGCGGGGCCCGGGAGGGCGTACGGCATCTGCTGCTGACCCTCGGCGACGAGCTGGTCGGATACGCGCAGTTGGAGGACACCGACCCGGTGGAGGCCCCGGCCGCCGAACTGGTCGTGCACCCGGCCCACCGAGGCCACGGGCACGGCCGGGCACTGGGCTCGGCGCTGCTCGCCGCCTCCGGCAAGCGACTGCGAGTGTGGGCGCACGGCGGACACTCCGCCGCCCGGCATCTCGCCCAGGTCCTCGGGCTCACCATGTTCCGCGAACTGCGCCAGATGCGGCGGCCGTTGACCGACCTCGACCTGCCCGAGCCGAAGCTCCCGAACGGCGTGCACGTCCGCGCCTTCGTGCCGGGCCGGGACGACGCCGCCTGGCTCGCCGTGAACGCCGACGCGTTCGCCCACCACCCCGAGCAGGGCTCCCTCACCCAGCGCGACCTCGACGACCGTATGGCCGAGCCGTGGTTCGACCCCGCCGGCTTCTTCCTCGCCTTCCGCGAACACGAACTCGTCGGCTTCCACTGGACCAAGGTCCACGCCGAGGAAGGCCTGGGCGAGGTGTACGTCCTCGGGGTCCGCACCGGCGCCCAGGGCGGTGGCCTGGGCAAGGCGCTCACGACGATCGGCCTCCGTCACCTCGCCGCGCAGGGCCTGCCCACCGCGATGCTCTACGTCGACGCCGACAACAAGGCGGCGGTGACGGTGTACGAGCGCCTCGGCTTCTTCACGCACGAGACGGACCTGATGTACCGGTCGGAGTCGTAACCACAGCTCCGGCTCTTGAACCCGGCGCCTACTTGTCGATCTCCGACAGACACATCGTGAGCAGCGTCGTGGTCCGACGGGTCTTCGTGTACTTGAGCTGACCGTCCTCGCACTTACTGGTGGAACCGGTCTGCTCGACCTTGTACGCGGCCGCACTGCTGGTGCAGTCGACGACCTCCAGGTCCGGGCTGCTCTCGGTGCCGTCGTTCTTCATACAGTCGCCGACCTCTGCGCTGAAGTCGCTGTTGCTGGTGTCGGTGCTCGGCTTGTAGGGCTCGTCGCTCTTCGTGAAGTAGTAGACGCCCGCACCGATCAGCGCGATCACGAAGACGACCGCCTTGAACATCGGCGACCGCGAGTTGAAGCCGGACCGCTGCCGGCCGGGCGGCGGCACGGGCGCCGGGTGCTGCTGGTACGGGGGCTGACCGTAGGGAGGCTGCCCCTGATACGGCTGCTGCCCGTACTGCGGAGGCGGCTGCTGCCCGTACTGCTGGGGCGGATACGCCCCCTGATAGGGCTGCTGGGGCTGCTGGGGCTGCTGGCCATAGGAGTTATAGCCACCCTGGGGCGGCGGAGGCATGGACATTGGGGTCCCCCTTCAACACATGCTCACGTCAAGTCAACGGTGAGCAAAGGAGGTTACCTGCCACCGCTGTGCCGGTTCGCCACACGACCCCGCGCAGACCAGCGCCGCCACGATCAGGACGATCGCCCACCGTTCGTGGACGGCACCCCAGCGCGGGTCGCCCACCGCCACGAGCAGCGTCCACCGGTCGGGGAACAGCGGCGCAGCCACCGCCGTACCCAGCAGCCCGGCCGACACCGCGACCCCCGGTTCGGCCACGTCCGTGCACCGCACGGCGGCGGTCGCGGCGGCCAGGGCGAGCACGGCGGTGGCGGCCGCCTCCAGGGTGACGGCGCCCACCGGGGGCCGGACCTCCTCCGGCACGAGGAGCAGCGCGGCCGTCCACCAGAGCACGGCGAGCGGGGCGACGAGCGCCACCCGCAGCCCGATGCGCACCGGGCGCCGGGTAGGTACGGCCGCGGTGGTGTGCCGGGCCGGATCGTCCAGCAGGAAGGCCAGGCCCAGGCCGAAGGCGAGCGCGGCGGCCCGCAGCAGGTTGAGGCAGAGCCACGCGTCGGGCGCGGAGGACAGCAGCCGAGGGGCCCCGGCGAGCAGCAGCCCGAGAACACCGCCCGCCGCGAGGGCCCGCCACGGCAGGGTCCGGGCCACGGGACGCAGGAGGGCACGGACCACGTCGTACGAACGCGCTGTGGTCGGCGTACGCCCTGACGTACTCCCATGACCGGCGCCACGCGAGCTCACCGATCGCACGAGTCACCGCCCGCGCCCGCCGCCCCACCCACCGGCACCCCCAACAGCTGAGCCACCCGAGCCGTAGAGGTCTTCGAAGACGTGAGCTCCATCCAGTGGGCCTTCACCTTGGGGATGACGCTGTAGCGGGGCTTCTCGAGCAACGCTCGCACGATCCTGGTCTGTTCGTAGGTCAGGGAGACCGGGTTGGTGGGCGCGAGGGAGACCCCGGAACCCGTGGCGCTGTCGTCGAGGCGGATGTCTCGGAACACGGTCATCGGGTCGGACTCGGTCCCCAGCGCCAGCCACATGACGGTGATCGCGCGGGCGTCGCAGCCATCGCCGAGGGATTTCTCGTCGCCCGCCACCAGCACGGAGGCGACGCCGACCGCGAACTCGGGGATCCGGTTGCCGCCCCACCGCGTGCCGACGGTCACCGTGCCCGGCGTGCCGGACGGGTCGAGCGCGGAGTCGCCCTCCAGCCCGTAGCGGGCTTCAACGCGCTGCCGTACGGTCAGCCGCTCACCTCCGGCGGCGCCGCCCGCGAGGGACTGGACACGCTCGACGACGGCCGCCCAGTCGGCGGTCCGGCCGGTCCACTCGGGGAAGGCGCAGTACGTCGACCGGCCGCGCGCGACGCAGGACTGCACCTTCGCCGGGGTGCTGGACGCCTTCACGCGGGCCGCGGTCAGCGCGGCCGAGTCGCCCGGGGACTGCCCGGCGACACCCGCGGCGGTGGCGGCGAGGGCGAGCACGGTCACGGCCTTGACCAGCCGCGTACGACCGCCGCCGACCAGGACCGCAACACACAGCACGAGCACCACGAGCCCCGCCAGATACAACGCGTGCCAGGCGGCCGGTCGCCCCAGCAGATCGGAGGGGAACGGCGGCGCCCCCTCCTCGGACACGGCGGGCGCCAGCCACCGCACCCCGTGCACGCTGCCCGAGCTCGCGGACACAAGGACGGTGAGGACATAGGCGCCGACCACGAAGAGCGGGGCGCCGAGCGAGGACGGGATCAGCCGCGCGAGCAGCACACCGAGGACGCCGGACAGCAGCACCACCAGCGGCCCCACGGCCAGTTCGAAGAACGAGCCGTGGCCGACCGCGCCCGGCTTCAGCGCCGCCCAGGTGAACTGGAAGGCGACGACCAGCGCGGTGAGCGCCGCGTACGGCACGACCGACAGTGCGTGCGCCACCGTGCGCCGCCACGGCTCCATGACCAGCACGTCGAAGTGCCGGTCGGTGCCCTGCCGGCGGGAGCGCAGCACGGTCCGGTTGACGCAGGCCAGCAGCGCGATGCCGAGGAGCAGCGGGCCGGTCTGGGTGGACCGGTCGACGTCCTGGAGGACGGGGTAGTCGTCCATGCCCTCGCGCCCGGAGAACAACGTCCATCCGGTGTAGGCGACGTACAGCACAGAGAAGACGAACACCGGTATGTGCCAGAACAGTTGACGCGCCTCGAAGCGGGCGAGCGCGAGGACGGCAGCCGTCCTGGACTGCTGGGTCCGCGTGGGCGGCTCCACCCCCGTGGGAGCCGCCTCCATGACCGTGGACGTCGTGCCGCTCATGCCGCCACCTCCGCGGGCTCGCCGTCGAGAGTGAGCAAGTAGCCGTCCTCCAGGGTGGGTTCAAGAAGATCGGCGCCCTGGGGCGGATCGCCGACGTTGCGGAAGGAGCCCGTGCCCGTGCGCCATCCGGCCCGTGCGCCCGGGTCGCGTTCCGTGCTGCTCCACACCCGGCCCGCCGCACGCGCGGTCAGCTCGGCCGGGGTGCCCTCGAAGCGGACGCGCCCGCGGGCCATGACGATCACGCGGTGGCAGAGCATCGCGACGTCCTCGGTCTGATGGGTGGAAAGCAGGACGGTCCGCCCCTCTCCCGCCTGGGCGATCAGCTCTCTGAAACGCATGCGCTGTTCGGGGTCGAGTCCGACGGTCGGCTCGTCGAGGACGAGGAAGGCGGGATCGCCGACGAGCGCGGCGGCCAGCGCGACCCGCTGACGCATGCCGCCGGACAGCTTCCTGATGCGCTTGCTCCGTACGTCGGAGAGGTCGACGGCGTCGAGGACGCGGCGCACCTCCCGGTGCCGGGCGCCGCGGTCCGTCAGCTCCTTCAGGATCGCCACGTAGTCGACGAACTCGAAGGCCGAGAAGTCCGGGTGGAATCCCGGTGTCTGCGGCAGATAGCCGAGCGCGCGCCGCACGTCCAGGCGCCCCGCGGGCGTGCCCGGGTCGTGCCCGAGCACCGTGAAGGCCCCCCGGTCGGCGGGCACGGCGGTGGCGAGTACCCGCAGCAGGGTGGTCTTTCCGGCCCCGTTGGGTCCGAGCAGTCCGGTGACGCCTTTGCCGAGCCGCACGGAGACGTCGTCGAGGGCGACGGTGCCGCCGTAGCGGAGGGTCAGGCCGGATGCGGAGACGGTGGGGGTCATGCGGCGCTCCTGTCGGAGAGGTCGGTGAGGGGGGTGCGTGACGGGCGAGAGGCGGTCACGCGGCGCCCCGGTCGGCAAAGGGTCACGCGGCGCCCCGATCGGCGAAGGGATCGAACGCGGACGAGGAGTCGAACCGGTCCCGTACGAGATAGAGCAGCCCGGCGGCGAGCGCGGCGACCGCCCCGGCGACCCCCTGCCCGGCCGCCGTGAACGGCGCGAGCGTTCCGCCGGGTCCGGTCGTCGCCTGCGCGGTCATCAGCAGCGCGATCCACGCCCCGCCGACCAGGGAGGGTGCGAGGACGGGCCCGAGCCGGGCGGTCAGCGCGAGCCCGGTCGCGGTGAGGGCGAGCGCGGGCAGCAGCCAGGCCAGCGCGCGCAGCCCGTACCCGGGCAGAGCGAGGGTCGCGAGCCCGTTCAGCCCGAGTCCGACGGTCAGTACGGCGACCGTACGGATCATCAGCAGCCGGAACCCGTGCAGCGGTGAGACGACGGCCATCTCGTACGTCGGGTCCAGCGCGGGCCCGTAGGAGAGCGCGACCCCGGCGAGCGGGAGCAGCGGTGCGAGGGCGAGGAACAGCGTGGGCGAGGCTGCGACCCGCACCGAGTGGGCCACCGTCACCGTCATCAACAGCACGGCGACGACCGCTCCCAGCCAGGAGCGGCGCAGCACGGGTGTGGCGGCCAGCAGCCGGGCCGTGTGGTCGGCGACGCCGATCCGCACCAGCAGCGACTCGACGATCCCCGGCCGCGGCGCGTCCAGCTCGGCGTCGAGCCGCTCCCACCCCGCGTCCAGCGCGACCGGGTCGCTCACCGTGACCAATGCCGCCCGGCACCGCGCGCAGGAGGCGAGGTGCGTGTCGGCGGACCACAGCCGGGGAGCCGCCAGCTCGCCCCGCACGTAAGCCTGGAGGTCTTCCTCCGGCACATGCCACGTCGTACGCATGTCATCGCTCATGCCAACTCCTCCCGCAGCTGCTTGCGTGCACGCAGTGCGCGCGTCTTGACCGTGCCCGGCGGAATGCCGAGCAGGACGGCCGCTTCCCGGGTGCTGAGTCCGTCGATCACCGTGGCCTGGAGGACCGCGCGCAGTTCGGGCGAGAGACGGATCAACGCGCCTGCGAGGTCGCCGTGTTCGACGCCGGCCAGGACGCGCTCCTCCGCGGAGGCCTCGTCGCGGTGGCGCAGCCGGGCCAGTGCCTGGCGGAGCCGGCCGCGGGCGCCGTCGCCGCGCAGGGTGTCGATGAGCCGGCGCGAACCGATGCGCCACAGCCAGCCGGCCGCGTCACCCTCCTCGCGGTAGCGGGCGGTGCCGCGCCACACGGCGAGGAACGTCTCCTGCACGACGTCGTCGACGACCCCGGCGTCCGCGCACCGGCCGCGCAGCCGCGCGGTCAGCCATGGCGCGTACCGCCGGTACAGCTCTTCGAAGGCGCGACGGTCCCCGTCCGCCGCGATGGCCCGCAGCAGTTCCCCGTCGCTTCTTGTTTCCCTCACGACCCCTCATCGGACGAGCCCCACCGATCGGTTCACGCACCGGCCCACAAATCTTGCTCTTGACGTCGGGCTCCGTCTTGCACCACCCTTTCACTACTCAATTAGTGAAAGGGTGGTTGTCCGAGTGGTCGAGTACCGCATCGACCGGCGCAGCGGCGTCGCCACCTACGTCCAGATCGTCCAGCAGACCAAACAGGCGCTGCGCCTGGGCCTGCTGGAGCCGGGCGACAAGCTCCCCACGGCCCGCGAGGTCGTGGAAGCCACCGCTATCAATCCGAACACCGTCCTCAAGGCCTACCGCGAGCTGGAGCGGGAGGGCCTGGTCGAGGCGCGGCGGGGCCTCGGCACCTTCGTGCGCCGGGGACTGAGCACCACCCCGGCCGACTCGCCCCTGCGCACCGAACTCGACGCATGGGCGGAGCGGGCCCGGGCGTCCGGTCTCGGCCGGGACGACATCGCCGCACTCTTCACCGCCGTACTCGAAAAGCACTTCCAGGGAGAACCGTCATGACAGGCACCGCCGCGATAGAGGCCGCCGCGCTGGGCAAACGTTTCGGCCGGCGATGGGGGCGCCCCCGCTCGAGCGAAGCCGAGAGTGGGGGAGGGTGGGCGCTGCGGGACTGCACCTTCCGGCTGCCCGCCGGGCGCGTCTGCGCCGTGGTCGGGCCCAACGGTGCGGGCAAGTCCACGCTCCTCGCGCTGGCCGCCGGTCTGATGGCCCCCACCGAGGGCGAACTCGCCGTCCTGGGGAAGGTGCCGGGCGCGGCACGCGAGCGGGTCGGGTTCGTCGCCCAGGACAAGCCGCTGTACCCGCAGCTCACGGTCGCCGAGACGCTGCGCATGGGCGCCGACCTCAACACCGACCGCTGGGACGCGGCCACCGCCGAGCGCATCGTGGCCGGCGGCGACCTGAACCCGAAGTCCCGCATCCGCACGCTCTCGGGCGGCCAGTGCACCCGCGTCGCCCTCGCGCTCGCCCTGGCCAAGCGGCCCGAACTGCTGCTCCTGGACGAGCCGATGGCTGACCTGGACCCGCTGGCCCGGCACGAGATGATGGGCGTGCTGATGGCGGAGGCGGCCCAGTACGGCACCACGATCGTGATGTCCTCGCACGTGGTCGCCGAGCTGGAGGACTCCTGCGACCACCTGCTGCTGATCGGCGGGGGCCGGGTCCAACTGGCCGGTGAGATCGACGAGTTGCTCGAAGCCCACGCCCGCGTGTCCGCTCCCGCGCAGACCGTCCTCGGCCCGCACACCGTCGTCGAGTCCCGCACCAACGGCCGCCAGCTCACCGCGCTGATCCGCCCGGCGGGCCCGCTCGCCCCCGACTGGCAGGCCGGCCCGCCCACGCTGGAGGAGCTCCTCCTCTCCTATCTCCGCAACCCCCAGGCGCCCACCGCCGCCGCCAAGACGCCGGAGACCGCCGCGTGACCGCCCTCGCCACTCCCGCGCGCCCGGCCACCGGCCACCGGTCCGGCACGCCGAGCCTGCTCCGCTGGGTGCTGCGGCTGCACCGCCCGGCCCTGCTGGTCTGGGCGGGATTCGTGCTCGTCGTCGGCGCCCTCCTGCTGTGGGTCGGCGGCCCGTTCACCGACGCGTCGGCCGAGGGCTGGAAGCAGTACAACGCCTGCAAGACGTACACCTGCGTGCACGACACCGAGTCGATCGGCCGCTACAAGGACTGGTACGCCTACACGACCTACACCGTCCTCGCCGTCCCGTTCCTGGTCGCGGCCTGGTCCGGCGCCACGCTGACCAGCCGCGAACTGGAGAACGGCACCGCTCAGCTGGCCTGGACCCAGTCGATCTCCCCCGCCCGCTGGCTCGCCGCCAAGCTCGCCGTCCCGGCCGTCCTGGTCACCGTCGGCTCCGGACTCCTGGTGGGGCTGCACCACTGGGCCTGGTCGACGGGCCAGGGCCGTATCGACACGGCCAAGGACTGGTACGACATCGGGACCTACGCCGCCAACGGCACGGCCACCGTCGCCATGGCCCTGGCGGGCCTGGTGAGCGGCGTCTTCTGGGGCCTGCTCAAGCGCAACTCCCTCGCCTCGCTCGTCGGCTCGCTGTGCACCACGGGCTTCCTGTGGAGCGTCATCGGGCTGGCGACACCCCACCTCTGGCCCACCGTCACCAAGCTCAGCAGCCTCAGGCACAGCGTCCCGTCCGGCTCCGGCATCAGCGTCTCCCAGGGCGTCCTGACCTCCACCGGCGCCCGCATCGCCAACCCGGAGTGCGGCCCCATCACCGACGAGGGCTGCCGGGCCGTCTACACCAAGCTCGACGCCGTCAGCTTCTACAACGTCTACCACCCCGAGTCCCACTACTGGCCCCTCCAGCTGACCGCGAGCGCGATCGTCCTCGCCGTTACCGCCGCGCTCACGCTGGCCACGTTCCAGCTCCTCAAGCGCCAGACCGGTTCGGCGCACGTCCGTAAGGCAGCCGCCGTATGACCACCCTCGCCGTGGGCCCCAGCACCGCCCGACCGCAGCGCGCCGTGCTGCGGCTGCACCGCCCGGCGCTGATCGTCTGGGGCGCGTTCCTGCTGCTCGCCATCGGCGACCTGCTCTGGCTCCATCTGTTCCGGGCACCCGCCGAGCGGACGTCAAAGGCATGCGACTTCGAGATCACCGACTGCTCCGGAGGGCCCGCGTACCACGCCTTCACCGACGTCAACAACGTCATGAACTTCACCGGTGAGGTCGTCAGCCGCGTCTGCATAGTCGTCGCCGCCTGGGCGGGCGCCGCGCTCATCGGCCGCGAGCTGGAGACCGGTACCGCCCGCCTCGCCTGGACGCAGGGCGTCTCCCCGGCCCGATGGCTGACCGCCAAGCTCACCGGGGCGGCACTGCCGCTGATCGCCGGAACCACCCTGCTGACCCTGGTCTTCGCCTGGGTCTGGACCGCCGACCAGGACGTGCTGGTCGCCAACTGGTCCTACGACCGCTTCCTCGTCTCCGACGGCCCGCTGGCCGTGGCCCTCGTCCTCGCCGCCCTCGCCGTCGGCGCCCTCGCGGGCGTGGCCATCGGCCGCGCACTCCCCGCCCTCGCGGTGGCCGCCGTGGCGGCCTACGCGCTGCGCTGGTTCTTCAGCGACAAGTGGGACAACATCTGGCCCGCCCGCCACTACTGGCCGGTCCAGATCACCAGCACCGTCCTGCTGCTCCTGATCGCCGCCCTCGCCACCGTCCTCACGTTCCGCCTGCTGGCCCGCCGCACGGAGTCCCGTTCATGACCGCCCTCACCGCCGACACCCCGGCGACCGGCACCCGCCCGGCAGGCACCGCCCGCACCGTCCTGCGCCTGCACCGCGGCGCCCTGATCGGCTGGATCCCCCTCGCCGCCCTCGCCGTCTTCATCTCCTGCCGCCTGCTGAAGCGGCACACCGGCGCCACCACCGTCACCGCCGCACACAAGGAGCCCGCCGCATGACCGCAGCCACCGCCGCGCCGCAGCTCGCCCGGCGCACCCTCCCGTTGGTCCCGCGCCGCACGGTTCGGGCGGTACTGCGGGTGCACCGCACCGCGCTATGGGCCTGGGGGGCGCTGGTCGTGGCGGCCTCGGCCGCCCTGCTGTGGGCGTACTGGCTCGGCACCGATGCCGTACGGGAGTTGAGTCACTCGGTGGCTTCGTGCGCCGCCGACACCTCGTGCGTGGACGACACGCTCAACAGCCCGACGTACGAGTTCTACGACACGGTCACCTCGCTGGCCACCTCCGCCGTGGTCTACCTGCCCTACCTCGTCGCCGCCTGGGCGGGCGCCACCCTGGTCGCCCGTGAGCTGGAGAACGGCACCGCCCAGCTGGCCTGGACGCAGTCCGTGTCGCCCGTCCGCTGGCTGGCCGCCAAGCTCGCCGTGCCGGCCGCGCTGATCGCCGCCGGGACCTCGCTCCTGGTACTGCTGCACCGCCTGATGTGGACCGACGCGCGGGACATCCTCGGCCAGGACTGGTACCTGTCGGACGCCTACCGCTCCAACGGCACGGTCGCCGTCGGCTCCGCCCTGTGCGCACTGGCCGTGGGCGTTCTCGCGGGCCTCCTGCTGCGGCGCACGCTGCCCGCGCTGGGGCTGGCCGTCGTCGTCACCCTGGCCGTGCAGAACCTCGGCGATCTCTACCGGGCCAGCCTGTGGCCCGCGGTCACCGTCACCGGATCGGCCGCCTCCAACCTCCCGGGCACCGCGTTCCAGCTCGAACACGGCGTGGTCCTCACCTCCGGCGAGCGGATCGGCAACAACCTGGCCTGCGTCGACAACGACAGGGCCGTCGACCTCAAGAGGTGCATGAGCAAGAACGGCATCTCCGACCTCTGGGCCACCTACCACCCGAAGTCCCACTTCTGGCCCCTCCAGCTGGTGGAGACCGGCATCCTGCTCGCCGTCGCCGCACTCGCCACCGCCGCCGCCTTCTGGCTGCTGCGCCGCCGTACCCCCTGAAAAAGCACAGACATGTACGCGTCCCACGGGGGTGGGCGCGTACGAGGCTCCCGGGCGTGTACTGAAAGACGTCCGGGAGCCGCCCCCCGCTATCCCGCACGTCATGTCGCCGTAACCATCGATTCAGACGGGCTTGCGACGCTCAGCGAATGAAGCCCGCCGTGCCCGAGCCTTCGCCGCCGCCGGACAACGAGCCCTCGTCCACGCCCGGGAGCCCGCCCGCACCGACGACGACCGGCAGCGCGCCCGCACCGACGACCGGCAACATGCCCCCGCCGGTGATCCGGAACGGGAACATCCGCCTCGCCGCGCTGCCGCCCGCCCTCTCCGACGCGCCGGTCTCGCTCCCGGCGCGGAAGAATGGGTCCATGAACCAGCCCAGCGCCCAGGCACAGGTCCAGCACCCGCAGCCCTCCGTGGGCTCCATAGCCGCCCACCGCCCGCACACCGTGGCGGCGAACGTCTCCGACCTCGAGCCGGACCTCGACGCCGACCTCGACGCGTACGAGGACACGGCGGAGGACGGCATCCACCTGCCGCAGGGCCGGTTCCTGGACCGGGAGCGCAGCTGGCTGGCGTTCAACGAGCGCGTCCTGGAACTCGCCGAGGACCCGAACACGCCCCTCCTCGAACGGGCGAATTTCCTCGCGATCTTCGCCAGCAACCTGGACGAGTTCTTCATGGTCCGGGTGGCGGGCCTGAAGCGCCGCATCGCCACGGGTGTCGCCACGAAGTCCGCGTCCGGGCTGCAGCCCCGCGAGGTCCTGGAGATGATCTGGGCCCGCTCGCGCGAGCTCATGGCCCGGCACGCGGCCTGCTACCAGGAGGACGTCGCCCCCGCGCTCGCGGAGGAGGGCATCCACCTGGTCCGCTGGAGCGAGCTGACCGAGAAGGAGCAGGCCCGCCTCTTCACGCTCTTCCGGCACCAGATCTTCCCGGTGCTGACCCCGCTGGCGGTCGACCCCGCGCACCCCTTCCCGTACATCTCCGGCCTGTCCCTGAACCTGGCCGTCGTCGTACGCAACCCGGTCAGCGGCCACCGCCACTTCGCCCGCGTCAAGGTCCCGCCGCTGCTCTCCCGCTTCCTGGAGGCCTCCCCGAACCGCTTCGTCCCCATCGAGGACGTCATAGCGGCCCACCTGGAGGAGCTCTTCCCGGGCATGGAGGTCCTGGAGCACCACACGTTCCGGCTCACCCGGAACGAGGACCTGGAGGTCGAGGAGGACGACGCCGAGAACCTGCTCCAGGCGCTGGAGAAGGAGCTCATGCGGCGCCGCTTCGGGCCGCCGGTGCGCCTGGAGGTCGAGGAGTCCATCGACCGGTACGTACTCGACCTGCTGGTACGGGAGTTGAAGATCTCCGAGGCCGAGGTGTACCCGCTGCCGGGTCCCCTGGACCTCACCGGCCTCTTCGGTATCGGTGCCCTCGACCGGCCCGAGCTGAAGTACCCGAAGTTCATCGCGGGCACCCACCGCGACCTCGCGGAGGTCGAGTCGGCGTCCGCGCCCGACATCTTCGCCGCCCTGCGCGAACGGGACGTCCTCCTCCACCACCCGTACGACTCCTTCTCCACCTCCGTCCAGGCCTTCCTGGAGCAGGCGGCGATGGACCCGGACGTACTGGCCATCAAGCAGACCCTGTACCGGACTTCGGGCGACTCGCCGATAGTCGACGCGCTCATCGACGCCGCCGAGTCCGGCAAGCAGGTCCTGGTCCTGGTCGAGATCAAGGCGCGCTTCGACGAGCAGGCCAACATCAAGTGGGCCCGCAAGCTGGAGGAGGCGGGCTGCCATGTCGTGTACGGGCTCGTCGGCCTGAAGACCCACTGCAAGCTGTCGCTCGTCGTACGGCAGGAGGGCGACACCCTGCGGCGCTACTGCCACGTCGGCACGGGCAACTACCACCCCAAGACGGCCCGGCTGTACGAGGACATCGGACTGCTCACCGCCGATCCGCAGGTCGGCGCGGACCTCTCCGACCTCTTCAACCGGCTCTCCGGCTACTCCCGCCGCGAGACCTACCGACGGCTCCTCGTCGCCCCCAAGTCCCTGCGCGACGGCCTGGTTTCGCGGATCAACAAGGAAGTCCAGCACCACAACGCCGGACGCCCCGCGTTCGTCCGGATCAAGGTCAACTCGATGGTGGACGAGGCGATCATCGACGCGCTGTACCGCGCCTCCCAGGCCGGAGTACCGGTCGACGTGTGGGTGCGCGGGATCTGCGCGGTCCGGCCCGGCGTGACGGGCCTGTCCGAAAACATTCGGGTCCGCTCCATCCTCGGCCGCTTCCTCGAACACTCCCGGGTCTTCGGCTTCGGCAACGGCGGCGAGCCGGAGGTGTGGATCGGCAGCGCCGACATGATGCACCGCAACCTCGACCGGCGGATCGAGGCACTGGTCAGGGTCACCGACCCGGCCCACCGGGCAGCCCTCAACCGGCTGCTGGAGACCGGCATGTCCGACACCACCGCCTCCTGGCACCTGGGCCCCGACGGCGAGTGGACGCGACACGCGACCGACCCGGAAGGCCAGCCCCTGCGGAACGTCCAGGAGATGCTCATAGACGCCCGGAGGCGCCGGCGTGGCACAGCAGCACCTTGATCCCCCCACCGACTCCACGGCCCGGTCTGTTTCCGGCGATGCCCTGGCGGGCTATCTGCGAGCCCAGGCAACGGAGTTCCTCCGTGCGCTGCGCCTGCACCGGGAGACCGGCGCCGACGGGGGTCCCCCCGCTCGCGCGAAGTCGAGAGTGGGGGAGAACGGCTCGGCGGAGTCCGTCGACGCGGCCCGCGCCCTGCGTCACTCGGCCCGCCGCATCAGCGGCACCCTCCACACCTTCCGGCCCCTGCTGGACACGGACTGGTCGGAGGGCATGCGCCCCGAACTGGCCTGGCTGTCGGGCACGTTGGCGAGGGAGCACGCGTACGGGGCACGGCTCGAGCGGCTGCTCGCGGCTCTGCACCGCCTGTCGGGTTCCTCCGCGTTCCCGGTCCAGCCGGCCGCCGCTTCCGCCGTGCCCCATCGTTCCGCCGGTGCGGAGTCCGTCCCGGCGGAACCCGGCGTCTCCGGCCCCCGCACCCAGCCCACCGGCCACCTGACGGTGGGCGCCGCCAAAGCGGGCGCGCTGCTGGACCGCCAGCTGACCCTGGCCCGCACCCGGGCCCACTCGGCAGCGCTCCAAGCTCTTGGTTCGAGCCGCTTCCACGCGGTCGCGGACAGCGTCGCCGTCCTGGCGAGCGAGGTCCCGCTGACCCCGGCGGCGGCCACCACCGACCTGCGGCTCCTGGCCGCTTCCGCGGAGGACCGCCTGACGGACGCCGTCACCGCGCTGCCGCTGGTCACCGCGGGCCACCCGTACAACGCGGCGGCCCTCGTCCACGGCCTCTCCGCCGACACCGCGCCCCAGCCGCAGGACGCCCCCTGGCACCAGGTCCGCCTGCTGCTGCGCCTGCACCGCTACGCCCGAGAGGTCCTCTACGGCGAGGACATCCCCGTGGACGGACGGCTCCTCGGCGCGGGCCAGGCCCTCAACCGGCACCGGGACGCGGCGGAGGCGGCCTCGGCCGCGGCGTCGGCGGCCCGCACCCCGCGCATCGCCCCGGCAACGGCCTACGCGCTCGGCGTGCTCCACGCCGACCAGCGGCACGAGGTGGAGGCGGCGCGGTTCGCGTTCCAGCAGAGCTGGCAGAAGGAAGCCGTACGCGCTCCGTAAGGGGAGTGGAGGTCCCATGAGCCCGACGAGCCCGATGAGCCCTACGACCGACGACAACACCGTCCAGGCGGCGGGCTGCGTCCTGTGGCGCCGCTCCCCCGTCGACGGCGAGCTGGAGATCTGTCTGGTCCACCGGCCGAAGTACGACGACTGGTCGCACCCGAAGGGCAAGCTCAAGCGCGGCGAGGACCCGCTCGCGGGTGCGGTGCGCGAGGTCGAGGAGGAGACTGGCTACCGCTGTGTGCCGGGCGTCCGTCTCCCCTCCGTCCTCTACTACGCGGGCGGCCGCCCCAAGCACGTCAGCTATTGGGCCGCCGAGGCGACGGAGGGCCACTTCACCCCCAACCGCGAGGTCGACCGCATCCTCTGGCTCCCCCCGGACGCGGCCCGCGACCGCCTCACCCAGCCCCGCGACCGCGACCTGGTTGACGCGCTACTGAGCACCTTGCACATGGCCTGAGCATGAGCGCGCCCCGGAGGGGGCGCGCTCAACCGCGCGCCCGGCCACGAGCCCCGTACACCTGCCCGGTCACCGGCGCCTCGCACCCGCCCAGCCCCGAACCCACGTGTCGTCCCACGGTCCCGTCCAATGGAATGCCACCGTGTCCTCGACGTAAGCGTTCCGTGACCTCACCGCACCGACCGCAGGGGTTCACCCCCCGTTCACTTACGGCCATCGACGGCTTCACCTGATCTGCCTAATTTCGGCCTTACACGGTGCGAAGCGCGTCCTGGATGCGTCCGCCGCGTGACAGACCGCGTTTCACCCACTCCGCACGCCGCCACCAGACGGCGGCTCTTGGAAGGAACTCCCGAAAGTGAAGCTTCAGCGCATGAACCGGCGGGCCCTCACCCTCGGTGCTCTCGCCGTCTCCGGCGCCCTGGCCCTCACGGCGTGCGGCTCCGACGACAACGGCGGCAAGGCCGGCGGGAACAGCTCGGCCTCCGCCAACGCCGGCTCCATCAAGTGCGACGGCGCCAAGGGTCAGCTGCTCGCCGATGGCTCCTCCGCGCAGAAGAACGCGATCGACGCCTGGGTCAAGCAGTTCACCGCCGCTTGCTCGGGCGTGCAGATCAACTACAAGGGCGGCGGCTCCGGCGCCGGCGTCACCGCGTTCACGCAGGGGACGGTCGCCTTCGCCGGTTCCGACTCCGCGCTGAAGCCCGAAGAGGTCACCGCCTCCAAGAAGGTCTGCTCCGGCGGCCAGGGCATCGACCTCCCGATGGTCGGCGGCCCGATCGCCGTGGGTTACAACGTCCCGGGTGTCAGCAACCTGGTCCTGGACGCCCCGACCCTCGCCAAGATCTTCGACAGCAAGATCACCAACTGGAACGACTCGGCGATCGCGAAGCTGAACCCCGACGCGAAGCTGCCCGACCTCAAGATCCAGGCGTTCCACCGCTCGGACGAGTCCGGCACCACGGACAACTTCACCAAGTACCTGATCGCCACCACCCCGGACAACTGGAAGTACTCCGGCGGCAAGGCCTGGCAGGCCAAGGGCGGCCAGTCCGCTCCGCAGTCCTCCGGTGTCGCCCAGCAGGTCAAGCAGACCTCCGGCGCCATCAGCTACATGGAGCTGTCGTACGCCAAGGACGGCATCAACACCGTCTCCATCGACACGGGTGCCAGCGCGCCGGTCGCCCCCAGCACCGACAGCGCCACCAAGGCCATCGCGGACGCCAAGGTCGTCGGCACGGGCTCCGACCTGGCCCTCCAGATGAACTACAAGACCACGGCCGACGGCGCCTACCCGATCACCCTGGTCACGTACGAGATCGCCTGTGACAAGGGCAACAAGTCGGACACCCTGGCCGCCACCAAGGCGTTCCTGACCTACATCGCGAGCGAGGACGGCCAGAAGGTTCTCTCGGAGAACGACTACGCGCCGATCCCCGCCGACATCATCGCCAAGGTTCGCACCACCGTCGCGAGCCTGAGCTGACCTGAGTGCGGTCCGGTCCCCACCCGGGACCGGACCGCACCGTCCGGTGCACCGCCGCCAGGGAGCCGCACACCACGTACGGCTCTGCAGACCGGAGAATCCGATGGACATATCAACACAGAACAAAGAAGCACCTCCCCCCACCCCTCAGCCTTCCGCGGCCCAGCACAAGCGTGCGGACCGCGGCGCCACTCGGCCCGGTGACCGGATCTTCCTCGGTCTCACCCGCGGGTCGGGCATCCTGCTGCTGGTGATCATGGCCGCCATCGCGGCCTTCCTGGCCTACCGGGCCTCGCTCGCCATCAGCAAGGACCACGGCAACTTCCTCACCACCTTCGAGTGGAACACCAACCTCATCCCGCCGACCTTCGGCATCGCCGTCCTGGCCTTCGGCACGGTGGTCTCCTCGATCATCGCCATGGTCATCGCCGTTCCCGTCGCGGTGGCCATCGCGCTCTTCACCACGCACTACGCCCCGCGCAAGCTCAGCGGCACCATCGCGTACGTGGTCGACCTGCTCGCGGCCGTCCCGTCCATCGTGTACGGCCTCTGGGGCGCCCTCGTCCTGGTACCGCACATGAACGGCCTCTTCGGCTGGCTCAACCACTACTTCGGCTGGACCGGCATCTTCGAGTGGCAGGGCGGCGCGCCCCGCTCGATGCTCACCGTCGGCATCCTGCTCGCGATCATGATCCTCCCGATCATCACCAACGTGAGCCGCGAGGTCTTCCGCCAGGTTCCGCAGATGCACGAGGAAGCCGCACTGGCTCTCGGCGCCACGCGCTGGGAGGTCATCCGCATGTCGGTGCTGCCCTTCGGCCGCTCCGGCGTGATCTCCGCCTCGATGCTCGGCCTCGGCCGCGCGCTCGGCGAGACGATGGCCGTCGCCACGGTCCTCTCCCCGACCTTCGAGATCAACGCCAGCCTGCTCGACCCGGGCGGCGGCACCTTCGCGCAGAACATCGCCAGCAAGTTCAGCGAGGCGACGGCGGACGGCCGTGACGCGCTCATCGCCTCCGGTCTGGTCCTGTTCGTCATCACCCTGCTGGTCAACGGCGCGGCCCGCATGATCATCGCCCGTCGCAAGGAGTACTCGGGGGCCAACGCATGAGCACCGCCGGAGCCGTTACCGCCAAGCGCCCCACCAGCCTGCGCGGCGCCACCCTCCCCAAGTGGTCCGAGTGGGCGATCGCCGTGGGCTCCGTCGCCGTCGCCATCGGCATCGGCGTGGGCGCGGGCCTCGACAGCAAGGTCCAGTGGGGCCTGATCGCCGCGATCCTCTTCGTCCTCGGCACATACGGCATCGCCGCGCGCGTCGAGGGCCGCCGCCAGGCCAAGGACCGCATCGCGACCTCGCTCGTCTGGGTCGCCTTCATCCTCGCCGTGGTGCCGCTGACCTCCCTGATCTGGACGACCGTCAAGCGCGGCGTGAAGGTCCTGGACCCCTACTTCCTGACCCACTCGATGGGTGTCGTCGCCGACACCGAGCCGGGCGGCGGTATCTACCACGCCATCCTCGGCTCCCTGGAGCAGGTCGGCCTCGCCGTCCTGATCGGCGCGCCGATCGGTGTCCTGACCGCGATCTACCTCGTGGAGTACGGGCGCGGCAACCTCGCCCGAGCCGTCACCTTCTTCGTCGACGTGATGACCGGCATCCCGTCGATCGTCGCCGGTCTGTTCATCCTCAGCCTGATGCTGATGTTCGACATGCAGCCCTTCGGCTTCGCCGGCTCGCTGGCGCTGGCCATCCTGATGATGCCGGTCGTGGTCCGCTCCACGGAGGAGATGCTCAAGCTCGTACCGAACGAGCTGCGCGAGGCCTCCCTCGCCCTGGGCATCCCGAAGTGGCGCACCATCCTCAAGGTGGTTCTGCCGACGTCCATCGGCGGTATCACCACCGGCATCATGCTGGCGATCGCCCGTATCGCCGGCGAGACCGCACCGGTGCTGCTGCTGGTGTTCGGCAACCCCTTCATCAACGCCAACCCCTTCGAGGGTGCGCAGGCGTCGCTGCCGCTGTACATCTACCAGCAGTACGCGAACAGTGCGGGCTCGGGCGCGGCGTACGACAGGGCATGGGCGGCATCGCTCACGCTGATCGCCTTCGTGATGATCCTCAACCTGGCGGCCCGCGGCATCGCCCGCTGGAAGGCCCCCAAGACCGGTCGCTGACGCGGCCCATCAGCGACGTACGGAAGAGAAGTAACCACCATGGCCAAGCGAATCGACGTAAGCGGACTCACCGCCTACTACGGATCCCACAAGGCAATCGAAGACATCTCCATGACGGTCGAGCCCCGCTCGGTGACGGCCTTCATCGGCCCCTCCGGCTGCGGCAAGTCGACGTTCCTGCGCACCCTCAACCGCATGCACGAGGTCACCCCCGGTGGGCGTGTGGAGGGCAAGGTGCTCCTTGACGACGAGGACCTGTACGGCCAGGGCATCGACCCCGTCGCCGTGCGCCGCACGATCGGCATGGTCTTCCAGCGCCCCAACCCCTTCCCCACGATGTCGATCTTCGACAACGTGGCGGCGGGCCTGAAGCTCAACGGCTCCTACAAGAAGTCCGAGCTCAGCGACATCGTCGAGAAGTCCCTCAAGGGCGCGAACCTCTGGAACGAGGTCAAGGACCGCCTGAACAAGCCCGGCTCGGGCCTGTCCGGCGGCCAGCAGCAGCGTCTCTGCATCGCCCGCGCGATCGCGGTCGAGCCCCAGGTCCTGCTCATGGACGAGCCCTGCTCGGCCCTGGACCCGATCTCCACCCTCGCCATCGAGGACCTGATCGGCGAGCTCAAGGAGCGCTTCACGATCGTCATCGTGACGCACAACATGCAGCAGGCCGCCCGCGTCTCCGACCGCACCGCGTTCTTCAACCTGGCCGCGGTCGGCCAGCCCGGCAGGCTCATCGAGATCGACGACACGGAGCGCATCTTCTCCAACCCGTCGGTCCAGGCCACCGAGGACTACATCTCGGGCCGCTTCGGCTGAGCCGACGCCTCACATACCCCTCGCGGTGCTGCATGGCGGTGCCACCGCGAGGACGAGAAGGGCCCGCCCCTGGCTCCCGGGGGCGGGCCCGCTCATTGTCGCGGCCGCGGCACCGTGACCGTTCCCCCGACGTACAGAAGGCGCTTGCCCAGAGCTGACATGCCTTCCTCCCCAGAATCGAACATCAGTCCTACACTGGGCTGCCCGCGTACTGCTTGTCCCAGTCGCTGCAGGTGGCCTCGATGACGTCACCGTCGTTCCGGATGCAGACCTTGATGTACACGTAGGAGGTCTCGGCGACGTTGTGGTTCTCGTACTCGCACTCGCCGTAGCCGTTGCCGTCATAGATCGAGTGCACGGTGCCGCCGCTGCCGACCTTCCAGTAGCCGATGACGCCCGCGCCGTCCTTCCAGTTGTCGCAGACCCCGAACTGGTCTCCGTAGCTCTCGAAGTACATGGATCCGGCCTGGTAGAGGTACGCGCTCGTCTCGTGGGTGACGACCTCGACCGTTTGGGCCGACGCGGGGGAGGCGGCGTAGAGGAGAAGGCCCGTGAGAGCCGACGCCACTCCCGCCCCGGACATGAGGTGCCGACGAAGTTTGGACATAGGGGACCCCCACCCTCGTATGGCGCGTTCAATTCGAACGCTTGATCCCCAGAAGCTAGCAGCGGCCCCGGTGGCGCCATCCGGATTCCGCGAAAGTAGTTGCGCATTCACAGGAATGGCCCGCTCCGGAAGTCGGAGCGGGCCATGCACTGGTGCGGCGGGAGTGCTACAGGAACGCCAGGTTCACGACCCAGAAGCTGGCGGCAGCCACCAACCCCGCCGCCGGCATGGTGATGAACCACCCCAGGACGATGTTCTTGGCGACGCCCCAGCGAACGGCGTTCACGCGCTTGGTGGCGCCGACGCCCATGATCGCGGAGGTGATGACGTGGGTCGTGGAGATCGGCGCCTTGAAGATGTACGCCGTGGCGAACATGATCGACGCGCCGGTCGTCTCTGCGGCGAACCCCTGCGGCGGGTCGAGCTCAATGATCTTGCGCCCGAGCGTCCGCATGATCCGCCACCCACCCGCGTACGTGCCGAGGGACAGCATCGCCGCGCAGACGATCTTCACCCAGACCGGGATCGGGTCGCCCTGCTTCTGAACGTCTCCGATGACCAGGGCCATCACCACGATGCCCATGGTCTTCTGCGCGTCCTGGAGACCGTGACCGAGCGCCATGCCGGCCGCGGACACCGTCTGCGCGATACGGAAACCGCGCTTGGCCTTGTGCGGGTTGGACCGCCGGAACAGCCACATGATCGCGGCCATCACGAGGTAGCCGACGATCAGACCGACAACCGGCGACAGGAACATCGGGATGACGATCTTGTCGAGGACGCCGGACCAGTACACCGTCGTCCCGCCCGCCAGCGCCGCGCCCACCATGCCGCCGAACAGAGCGTGCGAGGACGAGGACGGCAGACCGAAGTACCAGGTGACGAGGTTCCAGGTGATCGCGCCGATCAGCGCGGCGAAGAGGATGCCCATCCCCTTGGAACCCTCGGGCGTCTGGATCAGCCCCTCGCTGACCGTCTTGGCGACACCGCTGCCGAGGAACGCACCGGCCAGGTTCATCACCGCGGCCATGGCGAGCGCGGCCCGCGGGGTCAGCGCCCGCGTGGACACCGACGTGGCGATCGCGTTCGCCGAGTCGTGGAAGCCGTTCGTGTACGTGAATCCGAGCGCGACGCCAATGGTCACGATCAGTGCAAAGGTGTCCATGAAGGGGTCAGGACTCCTTGACCGCGATGGTCTCCACCGTGTTGGCCACGTGCTCGAAGGCGTCCGCCGCCTCCTCCAGCACATCCACGATCTGCTTGAGCTTCAGCACGTCCATGGCGTCGTACTTGCCATTGAAGAGGTGGGCGAGCAGCTTGCGGTGGATCTGGTCGGCCTGGTTCTCCAGACGGTTGACCTCGATCCAGTACTCGGTGAGGTTGTCCATGGTCCGCAGGTTCGGCATGGCCTCGGCGGTCAGCTCGGCCGCGCGGGCCAGCACCTCGATCTGCTGCTCCACACCCTTGGGAAGCTCCTCGACCTGGTACAGCACGACCAGGTCGACGGCCTCCTCCATGAAGTCCATGATGTCGTCGAGGGACGAGGCCAGGTTGTAGATGTCCTCGCGGTCGAACGGCGTGATGAAGGAGGAGTTCAGCTGGTGGAAGATCGCGTGCGTGGCGTCGTCACCGGCGTGTTCCGCGGCCCGCATACGCTCTGCGATCTCGGCCCGGCCGGCGGTGTCCGCCCCGAGCAGTTCCATGAGGAGTTTCGAGCCCGTGACGATGTTGTCCGCAGACGCGGAGAACATGTCGTAGAAGCTCGTCTCCCTGGGGGTCAGACGAAAGCGCACGTTGGGGTCCTCGGGGTGCTTCGGTTCGGTCAGGCTGATGCTAGGCGCATCATCCGGCCACGGCTAATGGGCCGTCCCCCAGTGTCGCCCATCGGGCACAGTGATCAGCACAGGGTCCGGTTCGGGCAGCGGGCAAGGGCTCCATACCCAGCAAAGTTCGATACCATATACCTACCAGGGGTATATGTAAGTGGCGTTTCAGGCAGCTTCACCGATGCACCGGACCAATCCAGCAGGAGGACGCGATGACGACCACCGAGGCCGGCGCGACGGCGCCCTCCGGCGATGCGGAAGAAGCCGTGCAGGAGATCGTGACCGACCACGACCGCGGCATCCACGGCTACCACAAGCAGAAGGACGAGCACCTCAAGCGCCTGCGCCGCATCGAGGGCCAGATCCGCGGTCTGCAGCGGATGGTCGACGAGGACGTCTACTGCATCGACATACTCACCCAGGTCTCCGCCTCCACCAAGGCCCTGCAGTCCTTCGCCCTCCAGCTCCTGGAGGAGCACCTGCGCCACTGCGTCGCGGACGCGGCCCTCAAGGGCGGCGACGAGATCGACGCGAAGGTCGACGAGGCGACGAAGGCGATCGGGCGACTGCTGCGTACGTGAGGAAGCAGGCGGGGAAGGCGCCGGGGGAAGTACGCGGTCAGCGCGAGCGCAAGTACGGGCGTACGAGCGGCGGACGTACGGGCGGTGAAGCGTGGCGGGGACCGGGCCACGCCCGCGAGGGGCCCGGAGTACTAGTCCGTATCCCTCTCGTGCCCATCCTCATGGGCACGTTCTTCGGTTACTTTCAGGACCTCGTCGATGCTCTCAAGGCTCAGCCGGTCCTCGTGGGCGGCCGAAGCCGCGATGATCAGGTCACCGCACAGCTCGATCTCGGCGAGGGCCACGTGGTCCTGAACTGCCGTACCGCCGACCGGAGCCACGTGCATCACCTCTTCCTGCCGTCACCGACTTCCTAGAGTAGGGAGCGGCCTACACACCGCGCATGGCACGGAAGGGCCATTTCCGGCCCCCCCAAGCCCTCCTACTGCCCACTCCCCCGAACCCCATGCCACCGCCCTACTGCTCGACGATCTTCCCGGCGAAGATGTCCCCGGAGTCCGGCAGTTGTACGTGGGCGGGGACCCCGAAGTCGTACAGCAAGGTCGTCGAGGCGACCGCGACGGTGCCCTTCTGCTGCCCGTTGACAAAGCTGAACCGGTGGCGGACCTTGCGCAGCCGCCCCTGGTCGTCGAGGTAGGCGTCGAACGGCACTTCGGCGGTGGCGAACCCTTTCGCCGCGGCCTTCAGCGCCTTCCGGTTCGCCTTCGACGCGCTCCGCGCGGCGATGTCGAGGTCGGCGGTGCCGCGATAGTGCCGCACCGGCGTCCCGGCGACCTCGGTCCTCCCCATATACGTCGCCGTCCGCGCCCCGCGCAGCAATTCGGCCGCCGCGTACGGGTCGGTGGCGCCGCCCGTCACCAGGTTTCCGTCGGAGAGTCCGGCGATGTCGACGCGGACCCACTTGTCGGCGGGGACACCGGCGCCGCGGTTCTTCATGAACAGGGCGCCCGGGGCGAGGAGTTCGGTGATCGGCCGGTGCTCCTCCGTGCCCGCGGGGTCCTGCGGCAGCAGCACCTTGAGCTGTCCCCGCTGCTCCATGAAGTCGTACACACCCTCACCACGGATGGTGACCCTCGTCCCGCCGGTGGCCATCTCCATGGACGTACGGGCCTTCGAGCTGCCCGCGCGCTCCAGCGTGGCGGCGGCCCGGTGCAGCAGCTCGACGCCCTCCGCACCGTCGCGGGCGTCCTCGGCGGCCGCCCCGCCGCCCGAGCACCCGGCACCACAGACCATGAGACCCGTCACCGCGACCGCGACGACCGCCCAGCCGGGCCGCCTTACCTGCTGCGCCACCATCGCCTGCCGACCCCCAGCCGGTCCGTCCCGGGCCCTCCCCGTCGTTTCGGTTAACGACGGGTAGGGTCGCCCGTCACGCGGCTGTGGACCGTTCACTTGCCTTGGGTAACGTTGTCGCCGTGGCCCAGCAGGACGAGATCCACCCCGCCCCGGAACACCGCACGATCACGGTCGAGCAAGGCCGCTTCTGCCTGGCCCGCTGCACCTGCGGCTGGAGAGGTCCGGCCCGCCGGGCGCGCAGCCTGGCCCGCGCGGACGCGGACGGCCATACCGAACACCTGCTCGCCTGACTGAACGCTGTAGCAGTTCTGTGGCTTTCCCCCGTGGAACCCTTGGGCGCGAGGGCCCGTCTCGTTCCACGGGAACCAACGGGAGGCGCACATGCAACGGCGTACGTTCATCGGCGGAGCCACCGCCGCACTCGCGGCGGCGGCGACGTCGGCGTGCGAAGGCAGCGGCGACACGAAGTCGTCGGGGGCCGCGACACAAGCGACCACGAGCACGCCCACGGGCATACGTACGGCCACCACCAGCACCCGCGCCGCCGCCGCGAACTGGACCGCCCTGTCCGCGCAGCTGGACGGCGCGCTCGTCCGCCCCGGCGACCACACCTGGCCGGCCGCCCACCAGCTGTACAACACCCGCTTCGACACCCTGAAGCCCGCCGCCGTCGCGTACATCGCCCACGCGGACGACATACGCACCACCATGGACTACGCCCGCGCCCACGGCATCAAGGTGTCGATCCGCAACGGCGGCCACTCCTACGCGGGCTGGTCCTCCGGCGACGGCCGCCTGGTCATCGACGTCTCCAAGCTGAACAAGATCCGGGCGAGCGCCAACGAGGCGGTGGTCGGTGCCGGTTCCAAGCTGATCGACGTCTATCGCGCCCTCGCCGCGAAGGGCGTCACCATCCCCGCGGGCTCCTGCCCCACGGTCGGCGTCTCCGGCCTGACCCTCGGCGGCGGCCACGGCGTGGTGTCCCGGGCGTACGGGCTGACCTGCGACAGCCTCACCCAGGCGACGCTGATCACGGCGGACGGCAAGCAACTCGTCGCGAACGCCACCGACAACAAGGACCTCTTCTGGGCCCTGCGCGGCGCCGGCAACGGCAACTTCGGTGTCGTCACCGAGCTGCGCTTCAAGACCCACCCGGCCCCGCAGGCCGTCTCCGCGTACATGACCTGGCCCTGGTCGAAGGCCGCCGCCGTGGTGAAGGCCTGGCAGGAGTGGGGCCCGGACCAGCCGGACGAGATCTGGTCGTCGTGCCACCTCGCGAACGCGCCCGGGGGCACGCCCACGGTCTCCGTCGCGGCCTTCTCCCTCGGCACGTACGGCGAGCTCCAGAACGCCGTCGACCGCCTCGCCGACAAGATCGGCGCACCCGCGCGCAGCGTCTCCCTCAAGAAGCGCTCGTACGAGGACTCGATGGAGGTGTACGCGGGCTGCTCGTCCTTCTCGACCGACGCCCAGTGCCACCTGCCAGGCTCCACACCGGGCCGCTCCCCGCAGGGCGCCCTCGGCCGTGAGACCTACGCGGCCCGCTCGGACTTCTTCGACCGCTCGATCTCGGCCGCCGGTGTCCAGACACTCCTGAACCAGATCTCATCGGTGCGAGGCGGCGCGGGCAGCATCGCGCTCACGGCCCTCGGCGGAGCGGTCAACCGCGTCAGCCCCACCTCCACGGCGTTCGTCCACCGCCGCTCCCGCATGCTCGCCCAGTACATCGCCTCGTGGCAGGCGGGCACCTCCGGCACCACCGCCCAGTCCTGGCTCACCGCCGCCCACTCCGCCATGTCCCGCCACGCCTCCGGCGCCGCCTACCAGAACTACACCGACCCCACCCTCACCAACTGGCGCAAGGCGTACTACGGCGACGCGGCCACCCGCCTGACGGCCCTGAAGCAGCAGTACGACCCGAACCGCTTCTTCACGTATCCCCAGGCGCTGTAGGGGACCAAGGATTCAGCCCCTCCGGCGTTTGAGGAGCGGGGTCTGGGGGCGGAGCCCCAGGACGGGAAGGGCAGGGGCGCCGGGGGCGAAAGAACTACGCGGCCAGATCCCGCTCGTCAGGCCGCTCGGCCCGGGCCCCCGGAATCAGCGCGTCCTGACTCACAGCCGACACGCGGGCCCGAATCAGCCACCCACCCCGCGCCGACCGCTCCACCGCCTTCATGACCGGCGTCAGCAGAGCCATGGCCAGCGGGGACAACAGCAACGCGACAGCCGTCCCGAGCGCGAACCCGCCCACGACGTCCGTCGGATAGTGCACGCCCATGTAGACCCGGCAGAAGCCCTCGAGCAGCGCGAGCCCTATCCCCACGAGCCCGAACTTCCGGTTGGCGACGAACAGCCCGACCCCCATCGCCATCGTCAGCGTCGCGTGATCGCTCACGAAGGAGAAGTCGGTCTTGCCGCTCACCAGCACATCAAGCCCTTGGTGGTCGACAAAGGGGCGGGGTCTCTCCACGAAGCCCCTTATGGGGACGTTCACCAGCACCGCGATACCGGCAGCCAGCGGCGCCCACACGAGCGCGGCCACGGACGGCGCGGCACCCTCGCCGCCCCTCCGCCGCACGGTCCACCAGCACCACAGCACCAGCAGGACCATGGCGAGCAGCAGCCCGTACTCACCGACGAACTCCATGCCCCGGTCGAACCAGTGCGGCGCGTCCTTGGCCAGGCCATTGATGTCGTAGAGCAGGTCGACGTCGGGGTTCGAACCGGATTCGGCGAGTCCAGCCATGGTGCTGCGGCCCCTTCGTCGTCATTCCCGCGAGCGCACCCGTTCGTGCGCCGCCCGATCCACCCCCGTGGTCGTAGAACCGCTAGAACCGCGTCATAGATCAGCGCTACGTCAAAAGGAACGCACAGTCCCCTCCACTACGTTCCACCCTCCACGGAATGATCACGCAGACGTTATCGAAGAGAGATACATCTCCGCAGCTCAGGGGGTGGGTTCACACACTGGTGGGCAATGCTTTCGCGCCATCTTCTGTCACCCGGGTGGCTCCGAAGTAATCGGGGGTGTCGACGGGGTCGAAGCGGATGACGGCACCGGTCCTCGGCGCGTCGATCATGTACCCGCCGCCCACGTAGATCCCGACATGCCGGATGGCCCGCGAGTCGGTGAGGTCGTCCGAGAAGAAGACGAGGTCCCCCGGCAGCAGCTCTTCCCTCTTCGGGTGCGGCCCGGCGTTGTACTGGTCGTTGGCGACCCGCGGCAGGGTCACCCCCACACTCTCGTACGCGGCCTTCGTCAGCCCCGAGCAGTCGAAGCGTCCGCCCTGGTCGGCGGTGCCGTTCCCGCCCCACAGGTAGGGCGTGCCGAGCTTCTTCTGCGCGTACGAGATGGCCGCCGCGGCCTGCTTGGAGGGGTCCACCCGGGTCACGGGCCGGGCGAAGCTCTTCGACAGCGTCGTGATCGTCTTCACGTAGTTCTGGGTCTCTTTGTACGGCGGCACGCCCCCGTACTTGATGACCGCGTACGCGCCCGCGTTGTAGGCGGCGAGCATGTTCTCGGTCACGTTCCCCGGCGCGTCCTTCACGTACGACGCGAGCTTGCAGTCGTACGAAGCGGCCGACGGAATCGCGTCATTCGGATCCCATACGTCGCGGTCGCCGTCCCCGTCGCCGTCGACTCCCTGCGTGGCCCAGGTCCCCGGGATGAATTGCGCTATTCCTTCCGCTTTCGCCGGACTCTGGGCCTTCGGATTGAACCCGCTCTCCTGATACAGCTGGGCGGCCAGCAGTGCCGGGTTGATCGCGCGGCAGAGATTGCCCCACTGCTGGACGAGGGTCTGGTACGCGGCGGGCACGGCCCCCTTGGCGAGCCCGACGGATCCTCCGCCGATCCCGTTGGCGAGGTTCCCCGCGACCATGTAGACGCCGACGACGAGCAGCATCACGAAGCTGAGCCCTGCCCCGACGGCAGCGGTCGCTACGATCCATGCCTTACGCACCGTCAACCGCCCCTCGCTGCCCAGGAGTCCGCCGCCGCCAGTGTAGAGGCGGCCCCCGCGCGACGGGACGATCACATACGAGGAGAACCCGCACGTGGCGACCCCGCCCCAGCACCCGAACCCGCCCCAGGGCAACCCCTTTGCCCCGCAAGGCGGTTACGCGCCAAACGGGGCGCCGACTGCGCCGGCGTACGGCCAGAACCCGTACGCGCAGGACTCCGCGTACGGCCACAACCCGTACGCCCAGGCCCCGGCGCAGGGCCAGAACCCCGACTGCGCCCAGAACCCGGCATACGGCCAAAACCCGGCCTACGGCCAGAACCCGGCATACGCCTACCAGGCCCCGGCCGGGGCCGCAGCCGCCCCGCCCCTGACCCCCGGCTGCCGCATATGCGCCGCACAGCCCGCCAAGGACATGACCATCCGTCAGCACACGGGTCTGCTGGTCGCGATGCGGTTCTCCAAGATGGAGGGCCCGTTCTGCCGCTCCTGCGCCACCGCGATCCACCGGGACATGACGACGAAGACCCTGGCGGGCGGCTGGTGGAGCCCGGTGTCACTGGCCCTGTTCACGCCGCTCACGCTGCTGTGGAACCTGTTCGTACGCGTGAAGATCGGCAAGCTGCCGCACCCGGCGATGCCGTCCCCGACCGGGATCGTCATGGACCAGGGCAAGCCGGTCCTTCAACGCCCGCTGGCGTATGTGGTCCTGCTCCTGCCGCTGCTCTGGCTCGCCGCGTACATCTCCAACGAGATGTCGAGCTAGCTCGACATGACGGCCTGGCGATAGAGCCCCGCGGCCTCGTCCCCGAAGACGACGCTGTACGAGACGTCGTCGGTGTCCCCGCCCTGCAGGTGCCCGCCGATGACGCCGACGACTTCCCCGTCGCCGTTCACCCAGGGGCTGCCGCTCGTCCCCGCGGCGAAGGCCGGACATTCGATGCGCTGCTGTGTACGGCTGTGGACGGTGGGCTTGTTGGTGCAGGTGATGGGTGCGTCGAGGGAGTTGGGGTACCCGGTGACGGTCACCCCGGTGGCCCCGGTGGCACGCCGGGCGGCGAACACGTTCCCCCCGACGACGCCCTCGACCGTCTTCCCGTCCTGAGCGGCGAGGACGGCGAAGGCGACATCGCTGTCCTCGTCGCCCGCGTCCGTCCACTGCTCGGCGATGTACGTCCGCTCGACCTGCCAGTACCCGTACGGCGCCCTGCCGTCCCGGTATCCGGGGGCGAACCGGAGCGCCCCGCCGTCGTCCACGCAGTGCGCGGCGGTCACGATGAGATCCCGCCCCTCGCTGCGCACCACCGACGCCGTACAGAAGTGCCCGCCGCTCCCGTGGAACAGCGCGCCCACCCGGGCGCTCTGCGCGGTCGCGGCGGCCTGGACCGTCACCCCGAGCGGCCCCGGACCGGCGTCCGCGGCCGCCACGGAGGAGGACGTGACTGCCAACAGCACGACCGCACCGAACAGGGCGTGCCGACGGGTACCGGGGGGACGGGTGGTGCGCTTCATCAGAGCTCACTCTTTCCCGCAGTCCTGAGAAAAACCCTGGGGGCACGCTGAGAATCGCCTGTGAACCGGCGGTGGACCGTCAGCTTCCGTACACCGGGAAGCCGTCCGTCGCTACCTCGAAGCCGAGCGGGTCCGGCAGCGGCACGGGCTCCCCGAACTTGGCGGGCAGCACGTCCTGGTACGCGCCGTTGCCGGGGCGGGTGTGCAGCGCCCAGGTGCCCTTCCGGGGGTCGATGACGAGCAGAGTGGCCACGCCCGCGACCGCGTACCAGTCGGCCTTGTCCCTGATCTCCCTGGACTTCTCGGACGGGGAGATGACCTCGACGGCGAGGGCCGCATCCTCGGGAGCGGCCAGCCAGCCGTCGTCCGACCCCCACTCGGTGGGCAGCACGATCAGGTCCGGCGTCGCGTAGTCGTCCGGGTCGTCCGGGAGCGCGATGGAGGACACCTCGTACGCCCCCAGCCCTGCGGGCAGAACCGCCCCCAGTTGCCGACGCAGCCGCCACACCACACCCGCGTGCTTTCCACACCGCGCAGGGGACGTCACGAGCTTTCCGCCCACGATCTCTACCCGCAGACCCGTCGCGTCCTCGATCTTCTCCGCGATCGCGCGCAGATTCCGCGGGCGGGACCGCGGATGCGTCCAGGCGTGCCGTTCGGCTTCTGCCACCCCACCCATCCATCACGCTCCGATCAGGTGTTTTCACTTTAGGTCACACCGCTGACAATCCGGCTCGCGCGCACTCCACCCACAGCAGCTTGCCACCCTTCGACGCGCCCAGCTCGCGCAGCACGGACACGCCCCACGCGTCCGCGCAGGCCCGCACGAGGTGCAGGCCGCGACCGCCTTCGGCTTCTTCCGGGGGTACGAGGGCGGGGGCGCCCTTCTCCGAAAAGCCGGGCGGGACTCTCGGGTCGGTGTCCCACACGGCGACCGTGAGCCGATCCGGCTCCCCCGCGTGGATACGGAGGGCGTAGGGACCCTGTGTGTGCAGGTGGGCGTTGGTGAGGAGCTCCGATGCCAACAGCTCGGCGGTAGGCGTGAGTTCGGCGAGCCCGTGGGCGGCGAGGACGGTACGGAGGGTCGCCCTGGCAATGCCCGGGGCACGGGGATCGTGCGGGAGTTGGAGGGTGTAGGCCCAGGGCGGGGATACGGTGGCCATGAGAAGTCTCCGATCACGGAGGGAAGTTGGGTGGTGTCGTTTCGTTGCGTTGTGTGCGTTGCCCAGTGACCGCGGCCGCTCCGTCGAGCGGGGTGCTTCTGGGTGGGGCGCCTGAGAAATAAGGTAGCGGCGACCGATGTCATGCATGACATAAATGCCGAGAATCCATGACTTGCCACCCGTGTGGGTGACCAGCCGCAGCAAGGAGGCGGGCCGGCTCATGAGAAGCAGCCCGACGGGTCGACAACTCCGGTTCGGCAGTGAGCTGCGCAAACTGCGCGAGCGCGCAGGCTTGAGCGCGACCCAGGCCGGTCAACTGATCGGCGCTCAGCAGAGCCAGATCAGCAACATGGAGGCCGGGCGCGTCGGCGTGAGCGCGGAACGCGTGCGCACGCTGGCCTGCCATTACAAGTGCCCGGACAAAGCCCTCGTCGAGGCACTCGCGGACATGACCTCTCTACGCAAACGCGGCTGGTGGGAGGAGTACCGCGAGATCCTGCCCGCTGCTCTGCTTGACCTTGCCGAGCTGGAGCACCACGCCGGGTACCTGCGTACTGCAGTCACCGTGCACATCCCCGGCCTGTTCCAGACCACCGACCACGCCCGCGACCTGTTCCGCCAAGTCGTACCCGAGCTCTCTCCACCGGAGATCGAGCACCGTGTGTCGTTCCGCATCAAGCGCCAGACCGTCCTCTTCAGGGACCGCCCGACCCGGCAGGTGGCGATCATCCACGAGGCAGCTCTGCGCATGCAGTTCGGCGGACCCAGCGTGGTCAAGGGGCAGTTGCGGCACCTGCTGGACATGAGCGAACAGGACCACATCACCCTGAAGGTGCTCCCTTTCGCCGCGGGTTCCTTCCCCGGTTCCGGCCAGTCGATCTTCTACTCCAGCGGCCCCGTTCCGCAGCTCGACACCGTGCACCTCGACCAGTCTCACGGCCCTGTGTTCCTGGACGCGGAAGCTCAACTACAGATGTACCGAGTCCTCCTGGACCGTATGGAATCCGTGTCCCTCGCCCCCGAGGGCTCCCGCGACTTCATCCACAAGCTGATCCACGATCTGTAAAGGGACCGAAATGCTCCAGCTCGACTCCTGGCAGAAGTCGTCCTACTGCGGGTCAGGCGACTCGTGCGTGCACGTAACCGCCACCCCGGCCCACATACATCTCACCGAAAGCAGCGACCCCACCGAAGCGATACTCACCGCCACCCCCACCACCTTCCGCACCCTCCTCCACGCCCTCAAGAAGGAACACCCCCGTGGCTGAAGTCCCCCCTGACCTCGACTGGGTCCGAGCCGCCCCGGAGGACGCCACCGGCCCCGGCCCCTGGATCGAACTCGCCTTCGGGGACAACGACCTGGTCTACATCCGTGAAACCAGCGACCCCACGAACATCGTCACTACCACCCAGAGGAAGTGGGACGCGTTCGTACTGGGCGTACAGGCAGGCGAGTTCGACCACTTCGTAGAGGGCGTAGAGGGACTGGAGGACGAAAAATCTTAGGCTCGACGACAACACGACGGACCCTGCTCACCACCGCCTCCGCCGCCGCACTGGCGCTCGGCACGGGACCGGCGTACGCCGTCACCCGTGACCGGGACGCACGGGACCGCCTGCGGGAGCTGGAGGAACAACACGGCGCCAGAGTGGGCGCGTTCGCGCACAACCTGGGGACGAAGACGACCGTGCGATACCGGGCGACGGAGCGCTTCCCCATGTGCTCGCTGTTCAAGACGTTGGCGGCCGCGGCTGTCCTACGGGACCTCGATCAGCACGGCGAGACACTCGCCCAGCTCATCCACTACACGGCGGCGGACGTGGAGGCGGCCGACGGCGGGACGGTCACCAGCAGGCCGGAGAATCTGGCCTCCGGCCTGACCATCGCGGAACTGGCCGATGCCGCGATCCGCTACAGCGACAACACGGCGGGCAACCTGCTGCTCCGCGAACTGGGCGGCCCCACGGCGATCACCCGCTTCTGCCGTTCGCTCGGGGACCCGAAAACCCGTCTGGACCGCTGGGAGCCGGCGCTGAACTCGGCGGAGCCTTGGCGGGTGGAAGACACAACAACGCCCGGGGCCATCGCCCGCACCTACGCCCGTCTCGTCCTCGGTGACGCCCTCGGCCACCCGGACCGCGCCCGCCTGACGGCCTGGCTCCTCGCCAACACCACCAGCGGCGACCGCTTCCGCGAGGGGCTGCCCAAGGACTGGACGATCGCCGACAAGACGGGCGCCGGCTCCTACGGCACCAACAACAACGTGGGCATCGCCTGGACCCCGGACGGGACCCCCGTCGTCCTGGCCGTACTGACCACCAAGCCCGCCCCTGACGCCCTCTCCGACAACCCCCTGGTCGCCAAAACGGCCTCGGTGCTGGCGGACGCGGTGAGCTGACCCCCACTATCGGCCTAATGGCCCCGCCCTCAAACGCCGGACGGGCTAAAGATTTTCAGCCCTTCCGGCGTTTGAGGAGCGGGGTCCGGGGCGGGGCACCAGGGGACGGGAAAGGTAGGGGCGGCGGGGGCGAAGAACCGTCCTCACCCGACCGCAACCTTGGCGGCGCAACCCACAACACCGATGACTTTCCTGTGAGTTGAGTCAAGCAGGCGTCAGCTCTCGGCCATCGAGGGGCCATTGACCGGTATGCCGACGATCTTGGTTCAGTAAGGCGGAAGTCAGGATTCCAGATTTCCCTTGTTGTCACGTACTCAACAAGGCGAAGGTCTACGCGGGTCACACGGCCCGGCCGCCGGGGACACCGCACCGACGGCGCAGCACCCGCACCGCCCCTGTCAACCACTCTCAGGAGCAGTTCGTTGCGTACTTCACCCCCCACACAGGCCAGTTGGCGCCGCATAGGCGCCGCGGCCGCCGCCACCGCCACCCTCGTCCTGGCCGGCTTCGGCACCGCCGTACAGGCAAGCGCCGCACCGGCAGCCAAGGCCACCGCCACCAAGGCCACTTCCTCGGCCTCAGTCTCAGCCTCTTCCTCCGCCTCTGCCTCCACCTCCTCCTCCAAGGTGACGTGGACCCACTCCTGCGCCACCCCGAAGAAGGGCCAGATGGCCTGTGACGCGCTGCGCGTCACAGGCGGCGTCACCGCGTTCCAGAAGGCCAACGCCCACGCGGACGCCGTCACCCCCAAGGCCGCCGACGCCTCGACGCCCTCCGGCTACGGGCCCAGTGACCTCCAGAGCGCCTACGGCCTGGCGGACGCCGCCGCCTCCAACGGCTCCGGCGAGACCATCGCGATCGTCGACGCGTACGACGACCCGAACGCCGCGGCCGACCTCGCCGCGTACCGCACGTACTACGGCCTCCCGGCCTGCACCGTCGCCAACGGCTGCTTCAAGAAGGTCAGCCAGACCGGCTCCACGACCTCCCTCCCCACCGCCGACAGCGGCTGGGCCGGCGAGATCTCGCTCGACCTGGACATGGCCAGCGCCATCTGCCCGAACTGCAACATCCTGCTGGTCGAGGCCAAGTCCGCCACGATGGCCAACCTCGGCACCGCGGTGAACGAGGCCGTCACCCTGGGCGCGAAGTACGTCTCCAACAGCTACGGCGGCTCGGAGTCCTCCTCCGACACCACCTACGACACCTCGTACTTCAACCACCCGGGCGTCGCCATCACCGTGAGCGCGGGTGACTCGGGCTACGGCGCCGAGTACCCGGCGGCCTCCAAGTACGTCACCTCCGTCGGCGGCACCGCACTGACCAAGGCCACCTCCACCACCCGCGGGTGGACGGAGACGGTCTGGAAGACCAGCAGCACCGAGGCCACCGGCTCCGGCTGCTCCTCGTACGACGCGAAGCCCACCTGGCAGACCGACACCGGCTGCTCTAAGCGCACGATCGCCGACGTGTCGGCCGTCGCAGACCCGGCGACCGGCGTCTCGGTCTACAACACCTACGGCGACGGCACCGGCTGGGCCACCTACGGCGGCACCAGCGCCTCGGCGCCGATCATCGCGGGCGTCTACGCCCTCGCCGGCACCCCGTCCAGCAGCTCCTACCCGGCGCAGTTCCCGTACAACGCGGCCGGCACGTCCGCCCTCAACGACGTGACGAGCGGCAGCAACGGCTCCTGCTCCACGAGCTACTTCTGCACCGCGACGTCGGGCTACGACGGCCCGACCGGGTGGGGCACCCCGGAGGGAGTCTCAGCCTTCACCGGCTGATCTCCAACAGTCCGAAACGGGCCGCGGCAACCAGCCGCGGCCCGTTCGCCGTTCTGACCAGCTGTTGAAAGCCCTTGAAAGAACTGTGAGTTGAGTCAAGCAGCCGTCAGCTCCCAGCCATCGAGCGGCCATTGACCAGTAACGCACAGGCCTCCTTCAGTAAGGCGGAAGTCAGGATTCCAGAAGCCTCTTGTTGTCACGTACTCAACAAGGGATGGTCAACGCCGGGTCACAGGCCCCGCCGCCGGGGACACCGCACCGACGGCGCAGCACCCGCACCGCCCCTGTCAAACCACTCTCAGGAGGCTGTACGTTGCGCACCTCACACCCCCAAAGACCCTCCGTACGCGGTAGATGGCGTCGAATAGGCGCGGCCGCCTTCGGTACGGCGGCCCTCGTCGTCGCCGGCTTCGGCAACGCCGGCGTCGCGGACGCCAAGGACAGCGTCGCGAAGGTCACCCCCCACGTCACCTGGACGAGGGCGTGTGCGACGCCCACGAAGGCGGACGTCGCGGCCTGTGCGGCCAAGCGTGTGACCAGTGGCGTCACGGAGTACATGTCGGAGAAGGCGTACGCCAAGGGCGTCACGCCGAAGGCCGCCGACGCCACCACCCCGTCCGGCTTCGGGCCGACCGACCTGCAGGCCGCGTACGGCCTGACCTCGGCCGCCTCGTCCAACGGCGCGGGCGAGACGATCGCGATCGTCGACGCGTACAACGACCCCAACGCCGAGGCGGACCTCGCGACCTACCGCTCGTACTACGGCCTCTCCGCCTGCACCACCGCCAACGGCTGCTTCAAGAAGGTCAGCCAGACCGGTTCGACGACCTCGCTGCCGTCGAGCAACACCGGCTGGGCCGAGGAGATCTCCCTCGACCTGGACATGGCCAGCGCCATCTGCCCGAACTGCAACATCCTGCTGGTCGAGGCCAAGTCCGCCACGATGGCCAACCTCGGCACCGCGGTGAACGAGGCCGTCACCCTGGGCGCGAAGTACGTCTCCAACAGCTACGGCGGCTCGGAGTCCTCCTCCGACACCACCTACGACACCTCGTACTTCAACCACCCGGGCGTCGCCATCACCGTGAGCGCGGGTGACTCGGGCTACGGCGCCGAGTACCCGGCGGCCTCCAAGTACGTCACCTCCGTCGGCGGCACCGCGCTGACCAAGGCCACCTCCACCACCCGCGGCTGGACCGAGACGGTCTGGAAGACCAGCAGCACCGAGGCCACCGGTTCGGGCTGCTCCGCGTACGACGCGAAGCCCACCTGGCAGACCGACACCGGCTGCTCGAAGCGGACCATCTCCGACGTCGCGGCGGTCGCCGACCCGGCCACCGGCGTCTCGGTGTACGACTCGTACGGCATCACGGCGGGTTGGTACACCTTCGGCGGCACCAGCGCCTCGTCGCCGATCATCGCGGGCGTCTACGCCCTCGGCGGTACGCCGACCAGCACCTCCTACCCGGCGAAGTTCCCGTACACGGCGGCCGGCACCTCGGCCCTCAACGACGTGACCTCCGGCAACAACGGCACCTGCACCACCAGCTACCTCTGCACCGCGACGTCCGGCTACGACGGACCGACCGGCTGGGGTACGCCGGAGGGAGTCGCAGCCTTCACCGGCTGACCTCCGGGAACCGGGGGGAGCCGCCGGGGGCGGTTAGTGGGGACCTCCCGGCAGCACATGAGAACGGGCCGCGGCAACCAGCCGCGGCCCGTTTCCCTGTCTGCCGGGAACGCGGGATAGCCTTCACTCCGTCAGTCGGCGACCACACCCGCCGGACTCGGCGACCCGGAGAACATCGGTGCTCAGAAGACAGCTCGGAAGACAGCCCAGCAGACAGCTCGGAAGACACCGGTGCCGAAAAGGGGCTAACGACGGAACCACACGACAGGTTCCGCTCCGGCTTCATTGCCCGTCGTGACCGGCCGTGATACACAGAGTGACCATACGACTCTTCGCATACCGTCCTACGCCCTCGCGTGGGCCGGCGGCCAGGGATTCGTACGAAACCCGCCAATCAATGACGCCAAGTCGACATACGACAGCGTCGTTGTCAGCGAGAATGGGCCCGACCTCTGCGCGCAGTGGCAGAGGGTGCAGAACTACCCACTAGGGGCGGTGACTTACATGCTTTTCGCAGCCGATAAGGGCGACATCACCACGATCATCGGCGGGATCGCTCCGGACTGGGGTCCCTTCGGCAGCCTGGGCAACGAGGCGAAGGTGATGATCGAGGTGGTGATGGCGGTCGCCATCCTGCTCTGCCTCGGCATCGCGATCTGGGGCGCGGCCAAACAGCGCATCGGCGCCACGGCCCTGCGCGACACCTTCAGCGCCGAACAGGGCAAGGGCCTCATCATCGCGGGCCTCACCGGAGTCTTCATCATCGGATCCCTCGGCACGCTCTTCACCATCGTGTACGGCATGGCTGTCTAGGGGGTGCTCGCCACTCCCCGCCCGGCCGGGCGCGCCCGGATCTCCTCTCCTCCCCTCCGACCCACCTGTCCGTCGTGCCCACCGGCTGAGGTTGCGTTTCCCTGATGTCGAGTCACCACACCGCGCCCACGCGGGAACCAGCACGGCTACCGTCGTACTACGCGGTTCAGCGAGAGGTTGAGGGGGCGTACGCGGCATGAGCCTTGGTGACGAGCCCGGATACGGCGACGCCTCGCGCGGCGACGACGGGGGGTACGGCGGCTCCGGCCAGACCCGGACGCGGCTCCCCGGCGGGGGCGGTGACGTCTACGGCGGTGCGCGCCGGGGACGCGGCTCCTCCTCCCGGAGCCTGGTCACGGTCGTGGGTGTCGTCGTCCTGCTGATCGCCGCCATCGCCTTCGCGAACCGCGGGGACGACTCCTCTTCGGGCAACGGGGGCAGCAGCGACAAAGCGAAGACCTCGCCCACGGCGGCTTCCGGGGAACGGCCGGTGGAGTCGAAGGCGGCGGGGATTCCTTCGGGGTTTGCGCATAGTGAGCATGGGGCGGAGAGCGCGGCGGCGAATTATGCGGTGGCGTTGGGTTCGACCGGCATGTTCAAGACGGCCAGTCGGCACGACATCGTCAACACCATCTACACGTCCAGCGCGGCCAGCCAGCTCCAGGGCCCGATGGACGCGGCGTACTCGGCGGCCTTCCTCGCGAAGCTGGGCCTCGACGCGGACGGCAATCCACCGGCCGACAGCACGTTCGTCTCGCGCACGATCCCGGTGGGCACCAAGGTCCAGCAGTACAGCGACACGGGCGCCAAGATCTCTGTCTGGTACATGGGACTCATCGGCATGTCCGGACAGGGCTCGACCAATCCCGTCAGCTCGACCTGGGAGACGTGGACCTTCGACCTCCAGTGGGACAACGGCGATT
The DNA here is from genome assembly GCF_055569295.1 of Streptomyces sp. NPDC029292. Classification (NCBI taxonomy): domain Bacteria; kingdom Bacillati; phylum Actinomycetota; class Actinomycetes; order Kitasatosporales; family Streptomycetaceae; genus Streptomyces; species Streptomyces sp. NPDC029292. Next base: position 8,127 of record NZ_JBVHXR010000025.1, on the reverse strand, counting down.
GGAAGATCGTGACGGACTCCCAGAAGGACGGTCCCGCTCCGGTCCCCGGCGACGACAAGGCCGCCACCTCCGACGAGATCAGCAAGGCCATCGAGGAGTACGGAGGGTTCACGTATGCCCGGTAGCCGAAGCCGCGTACTCAAGCTCGCGGCGGTACTGACCGTCGTCCAGACGACGGCCGTCCTGCTCGCCACCCGCGCCGCCGCGGCGCCGACCCCGACGCCATCGACGTCGAAAGACCCGTGCGGCCTGCTGATCGGCCCCTCCAAGAAGTACTGCGAAAGCGACAGCGGAAGCAGCAGCGGCAGCACCGGCGGAACCCTAGACCCCACCTCCACCCTCGACCCCCTCTCCTCCCTCGCCAAGGGATGCGCCGACGCAGCCTCCTGGACCGTCGACAAGCTCAGCGCGGCCGTGAACGACACGGCGAACGTGGACTTCACGAACCCGAAGTTCCTCCAGCAGTACGCCGTCGTCTTCGCGGCGTCGACGATCCTGACGCTGCTCCTGTGGCTGCTGGCGGTGGCGAAGAGGGCGGTGCGAGGTGTCCCCCTCACCACCGCCCTCTCCGAGGCGATCGGGTTCCTGTGGCTGACGGTGCTGGCGTCGGCGTTCACGCCGCTGATCCTCTACACGGTCGTGTCGGCGACGGACGGTGTGACGGAGGTGCTCGCCAAGACGACCGGCAACCAGACGGACACGTTCTTCGGGACGTTCTCGGGCGCCCTGAACAAGGGCGAGGACATCGGCGGCGGACCGATCATGCTGATCGTCGTCTCGCTGGTGTCGATCCTCGCGGCGGGCGTGCTGTGGCTGGAGCTCGTCATCCGGGCCGCCCTCCTCTACGTCGGCGCCCTGCTCGGCACCGTCGTGTACGCGGGCCTCGTCGACAAGAACCTCTGGGGCCACGTCCGCCGCTGGGCGGGCATCATGATCGCCGTCATCCTGATCAAGCCGGTGATCGTGATCGTGCTGGGGCTCGCCGGCGCGCTGTCCTCCGACAACGGTCCCGACGCGTTCTCCGCCGTCGTCTCCGGCCTCGCCATCATCCTGCTCGCCATCTTCGCGAGCGCGATGATCTACCGCTTCGTACCGGGCTTCGGCGACGAGATCGCCAACTCCCGCAACAACCGCATCATGCAGGGCGCCGAGGGCAAGGCCGCGGCCGTGATCAGCTCCCCGGCCACCCTGGTGGCGCAGGGCATCAAGACCCACAGCTCCCGCGCCGACAACAACGGCGGCGGAGGCGGAGGCGGCAACCAGCAGGCCCGCCCCGCCAACCCCGTGTCCGGCGGTGTGGCCGCGCACAGCACGCGTACACCGGGAGGTGGCGGCGGATCTGTCCCCCCCTCCGCACCCCCACCGCGCACCAGCCCGGTCAACACCCCGCATGCGAGCAACGCCCGCAACAGCAGTAACAACCGCACGGGAGGTGAAGGGCGTTGACGACCGAGTCCCACATGTCCCATCCGGTCACGCCCCGCCGTACATATCTGATCGGCCGCGCCCGGCCGAACGCGATCGTCGGCCGGAACCGCGAATCCGGTGAGATCGCGCTGATCATCGCGGGCGCGTTCCTCGGCATGATGTGCGGCTTGCTCGTCCCGGTGCTGTCCTTGCGGATCGTGCTGCTGATGGGCTTCCCGCTGCTGGCTCTCGCCGCGGTGTACGTCCCGTACAAGCGCCGCACGTTCTACAAGTGGTTCGAGATCAACCGCAGTTACAAGCGCACCCTGCGCCAGGGGACGACGTACCGCTCGAACGTCATGGAGGCCGGTACGCGCCTCGACGGCAAGGAAGTCGAGATCGGGCCGCCGCCCGGCATCGGGCGGATCAGCTGGCTCGCGGCCCCCTTCGGGCCCGACGAGATCGCCGTACTCCTGCACGCCGACCGCCGCACGGTGACGGCCGCCATCGAGATCGAGGGCCCTGGCGTCGGCCTGCGCGACTCCGAGGACCAGGAAGCCCTCGTCGACCGCTTCGGAACCCTCCTCAAGCACGTCGCGAACGGCGACGGGTTCGTCACCCGCCTCCAGATGCTCGCCCGCACCCTCCCGGCCGACCCGGACGCACACGCCAAGGACGTCGCCGTACGAGGGGACGAGCGGGCCCCCGGCTGGCTGCAGCAGTCGTACGACCAGCTCCAGTCGATGGTGTCCACCAGCAGCGAGCAGCACCGCGCCTATCTCGTCGCCTGCATGCACTACTCCCGCGAACTCGCCGCCGAGGCACAGGCGATGGCACGTGCCGCCCGTCCCCAGGCCGGCAAGAAGCTGGACCGGGACGCGGGCCTCGCCGTCGTCATGGCGCGCGAGCTCACCGACATCTGCTCGCGGCTCCAGGAAGCCGACATCCGCGTACGGCAGCCGCTTGGTCAGGGGCGGCTCGCCTCCCTCGTGCACTCGATGTACGACCCCGACCACCCGATCGACCACATCCAGGCGATGACGAAGCGCAACGCCTGGCCCGCCGAGCTCGACGCCATGGAGCCCACCTACCTCCAGGCGAAGACCCGCGAGTCCTCCACCCGCGCGCCCTGGTGCCACTCCACGGCCTGGGTGAAGGAGTGGCCGATGACGCCGGTCGGCGTCAACTTCCTCGCCCCGCTGCTTGTCCACACCCCGGACGTCATCCGGACGGTGGCCGTCACGATGGACCTCGAACCCACCGAGGTCGCCATCGAGCGCATGCTGACCGAGAAGACGAACGACGAGGCCGAGGCCAGCCGCGCCGCCAAGATGAACCGCACGGTGGACCCGCGTGACGTCGCCTCGCACAACCGCCTCGACCAGCGCGGTGAGGACCTCGCCAGCGGCGCGGCCGGCGTGAACCTCGTCGGCTACATCACCGTCTCCTCCCGCTCGCCGGAAGCCCTCGCGCGCGACAAGCGCACGATCCGCGCCTCGGCCGGCAAGTCGTATCTGAAGCTGGAGTGGTGCGACCGCGAGCACCACCGGGCCTTCGTCAACACACTGCCGTTCGCCACCGGAATCCGCAGGTAGGGGCTGATGTTCTGATGCGGGATCCGCTGTCCGCGGCCACGGACGCCTTCACGTCCTTCCTCTTCGGCAAGGTCGAGTCGACCCGCCTGCCCGTGCGCACGTCCACGGGCCAGGCGCAGGCGGTCTACCTGCCGACCGCCGCGCCAGGCCTCGGCGACTCGGGCGTCATCATCGGACGCGAGGTGTACTCCGGAAAGGGATACATCTACGACCCCTTCCAGCTGTACGGGCAGCAGCTCCCGGCCCCGCACTGGCTGGTCCTCGGCGAGTCCGGCAACGGCAAGTCGGCGCTCGAAAAGACGTATGTCCTGAGGCAGTTGAGATTCCGCGACCGACAGGTCGTCGTCCTCGACGCACAGGGCGAGGACGGGGTCGGCGAGTGGAACCTCATCGCGGAGGAGCTGGGGATAACCCCCATCCGGCTCGACCCGACAGCCGCCCTGGACATGGGTATCCGGCTCAACCCCCTCGACCCGGCCATCACCACCACCGGCCAGCTCGCCCTGCTCCGGACGATCATCGAGGTCGCGATGGGGCACGGCCTCGACGAGCGCTCGGGCTTCGCGCTCAAGGTCGCGCACGCGTACGTGAACGAGACGATCCTCGACCGGCAGCCGGTGCTGACGGACATCGTCGAGCAGCTACGGCACCCCGAGCCGGAGTCGGCCGAGGCGATGAACGTCGCACTGGACGACGTACGGGCGTGGGGCCTGGACGTCGCCCTGGTCCTGGACCGCCTGGTCGACGGTGACCTGCGCGGCATGTTCGACGGCCCCACCACTGTGGGCATCGACCTGGACGCGCCCCTGATCGTCTTCGACCTCTCCCACATCGACCGGAACTCCATCGCCATGCCGATCCTGATGGCGATCGTCGGCGTGTGGCTGGAGCACACGTGGATCCGGCCGGACCGCAAGAAGCGCATCTTCCTGGTGGAGGAGGCGTGGCACATCATCAACAGCCCCTTCGTGGCCCAACTCTTCCAGCGCCTGCTGAAGTTCGGACGCCGGCTGGGCCTGTCCTTCGTCGCGGTCGTCCACCACCTGTCGGACGTCGTGGACGGAGCGGCGGCGAAGGAGGCCGCGGCGATCCTGAAGATGGCGTCGACACGGACGATCTACGCCCAGAAGGCCGACGAGGCACGCTCGACGGGCCGCGTCCTCGGCCTGCCCAGGTGGGCGGTCGAGATCATCCCGACGCTGACACCGGGCATCGCGGTCTGGGACGTCAACGGCAACGTCCAGGTGGTCAAGCACCTCATCACCGACACCGAACGCCCCCTCGTCTTCACCGACCGCGCCATGACCGAGTCCTCCGCCGACCTCCTCTCCGACGACGCGCTGCGCGCCGCGGAGCTGGAGGCGGAGGAACGGGCGGCGGCCTTCATGGAACAGCACCTCAGCGATCTCGACGACTCGTCCGAGTCCACGGTGGCGTGAGAGCGGTGGCGTGAGATGAGACAGGACCGGCGCGACCCGCGCCACGAGAGCCAAGGCGGCATCCCCGACGGGCTGTTGGTCGGGGTGCTGGCCTTCCTCCTCGGCATGACCCTGATGGTCTGGACGGCGACGGGCCTCGCGGGCTGGTTCTCCCGAGGCGCATGGCCCGACGCCGTCACCTTCGCCCACACACCCCTGGCCATGCGCCACCTGGTCGGCCGCCCGCACGACATGCCGGGCGCCTGGCCGGACACCCCCGACAGCCAGCTCTCCGGGTACGGCCTCTTCTGGGGCCTGTTCATCGGCCAGCTGATGGTGCTGCTGGTCCTCACGGTGTTCGTACTGGGAACGGTGGCCCGGTGGAGGGCGGGGAGGGCACGCCGGAAGGCGGAGGCGACGGCTTTTACTCGCCCTGAGGGGGCGGCGTTCGCTCATCCCGGGGAGGCGGCGTTCGCTCATCCCGGGGAGGCGGCGTCCGTTCGCCCCGAGGAGGCGGCAGGCCTGCCGAGGCAGGCGACGGAGCCGCAGACGCCACAGGACCCCGTACCCCAGCCGGCGACGGTTCCTTTGGCAGCTGAGGGTGAACGGTCGGGCGGGTGGGAAACGACCCGCGCCGAAGGCGCGGCACACCCAACGCAACCGCAGGCACCAACGGCGAACGGCCGGCCCAAACCCGCGGTCATCCTGGCCCCGGCCGAATCCCGCCACCCCACCGCAACCCAAGCGGTACGGGACGCGGAGGGCCCCGCCCTGGTCATCACCTCGAACCCCAACACCTGGTCGGAGACCAAGGACGCACGAGCGAAGCTCGGCCCAGTCCTCCTCTACGACCCCTCGCACCTGTGCGACACCCCGGCAAGACTCCACTGGTCCCCCGCCTCCGGCTGCGAGGACAAGGCAACCGCAACGGCCAGGGCAACAGCCCTACTGGCCCCCGTACGCCCCACCGCAAAGGTGGACCAGGCCATGGCAGACACAGCGGAAACGCTCCTGCGGAGCTATCTGCACGCCGCCGCCGTGGAAGGCAAACCCTTCCGCCACGTCCACCGCTGGGCCCAGGGCACGCAAGTACAAGAGGCGGTACGAGCCCTCCGTACCAACCCCAAGGCCGCATCCGGCGCCGCGGGCGAACTCGAAGCCGCCCTCACGTCGCACCCCGAACGCCGCGACATAGCTCAGGAGTTGACGGCCCGCGCCCTCTCCTCGCTCTTCACGGTCAACATCCGGGAATCCTGCACACCCAACCGAAGTGACACCCTCGCGCTGGATTCCTTCGTCAATGAAGGGGGCACGCTTTATGTGGTCGGTGAACCCATCGAGGACCCCAAGGCGAACCCCGGCGCGATGCCGCTCCTGACGGCCCTCGCCTCAAGCGTGGTCGAGCGCGGCCGGCGCATGGCCGAACGGTCATCCTCCGGTCGCCTCGACCCACCACTCACGCTCGTCCTGGACGACGTCGCGGCCGTGGCCCCGCTCCCCCAGCTACCGGACCTCCTGTCCACCGGAGCGGACCGGGGCCTGCCGACCCTGGCCCTGCTCCGCTCCCGGGAACAGGGCAAGGCCCGCTGGCCACAGTACGAACTCCCGGTCTGACGGCCCCCCTAGACCCGAATCATCACGAGCTGGATCCGAATCATCACGAACTAGACCCGAGTCCTCACGAACTCCAGCTCCCGCTCCCCCGAGCCCCCCGGCATCGGAACGGTCTCCCCGGTCGGCAGGAACCCCGCCTTCCGGTAGAACGCCTCGGCACGCGCGTTCTTCTCGTGCACGAAGAGCCGTACCCGCTCGAGCCCGATCCCCCAGGACCACTCAAGGGCGGCATCGAAGAGCGCCCCGGTCACACCGGCCGCGCTCCCCCGGTGCTCGGGCCGTACGAACACCCCCACCAGATGACCCTGGCTCCGCTCGACCACACCCCCGAACGGATCCGTCGACCCGGCCTCCTCGACCAGCACGGTCACGGACCCGGCCCACACCCCGTCCGCGCCCACGGCGACGAACTGCTGCCGCTCGGACGTCCCTTCGGCCGCCCCGGCGGCCCGCTCCCGCCAGAACGCGTCGGGCCTGGCGACGGCATCCTCGTACGTCTCAAGGAACGCGAGATGGGCGACGGGGTCCCGCAGCGCGGCGAGCCGGAGCTCCTTCACCTTGGCCCACTCGTCGGAACGTATGGACCGGATCACGTGGTTCATGGGGGTCACGGTAACCCCCGCGCCCGACACCGCTCACCTGATATCCACCCTGCTTGTCCCCTCCGTCGGGGCCCCCGTCATGCTCTTCCCTGTACGCACGTTGATCGCAGGGGAGAAAGCCACATGCCCATGGTCCAACTAGACGAACTCCGCCAGGTCATCCACCCTGAGGGCAAGCTGGACAGCAGGGCGGAGCACTGGGCCGGCCGCCTCTACATGCGCTCGCTCTCCCTCCGTGTCACCCGCCACCTGGTGGACAGACGCATCTCGCCGAACCAGCTCACGGTCATCATGGTCTTCGCCGGCATGCTCTCCGGCGTGGCGCTGATCCTCCCCGGCCTGGCCGGCGCCGTGCTCTCCATCCTCTTCATGCAGCTCTACCTCCTCCTCGACTGCGTGGACGGCGAAGTCGCGCGCTGGCGCAAGCAGTTCAGCCCGCTCGGTGTCTACCTGGACCGCCTGGGCGCCTACCTCGCGGACGCCGCCGTCATGGTCGGCATGGGCATCCGCGCCGCCGAACTCGGCCTGAACCTCTACCTGGTGGCCGGCCTGGCGGCGGCCATCGGCGTGCTGCTCCTGAAGTCGTCCTCCGACCTGGTCCACGTGGCCCGTTCGGACAGCGGCATGGCGAAGGCCACCGATCAGTCCGTGGTCCCGCGCTCCAGCGGCCTGGCCCGCGTCCGCCGCCTCGCCTCGGCCGTCGGCCTCCACCGCCTGGTCAACGGCATCGAGTGCACCATCCTGCTGCTCGTCACGGCCGTCGTCGACCTGGCACTCGGCGACCTGACGGCCACGAAGATCGCCACCGTCGCCGTCACGGCGATCGTGTGGCTGCTCGTCCCCGCGCACATCGTCTCGATCGTCGCGTCGTCACGCCTGAAGTAGCGGCGATACGACAGCCGGTACAACAACGGGGGCGGTCCCACCAAGAGGACCGCCCCCGTCGTGCTGCTCAGGTTCCGGTCACTCAGTCGTCGTCATCCAGCTCAGCCGCCTGGTCATTGGGCACGGCCCCGTACAGATCACGCCGAGGCGCGGGCATCACGGAATCCTTGCCCCGCACGCTCTTCCAGATCGCCTCGTTGAAGGTCCGCTCGTCGATCTGGTCCTCCTTCACGGCGATCCCAGCCGGATACAGTTCACGGCCTGCACGTCGGGATTCTTCGTCGGCAGCTTGATGGAAGCCTTCTCGGTCAACCGCCCGTCCACCACGTCGTACGTGTGGATGATCTCGCGCCCGCCACCGCTCGCCTACGCGTGCGTGCCGTCGGGGCTGAAGGCGAGCCCGGTGAAGATCGCTCTTCCGACCCGCTCTGACGTGGACATGACTGTACGGTGAACGCGAAAAAGCCCCAACTCACGGGTATCTACCCGGAGTTGAGGCTTCTTCTTAAAATTAGTTCGGCGGCGTCCTACTCTCCCACAGGGTCCCCCCTGCAGTACCATCGGCGCTGTGAGGCTTAGCTTCCGGGTTCGGAATGTAACCGGGCG
>NZ_JBVHXR010000024.1:13214-152405 GCF_055569295.1 Streptomyces sp. NPDC029292 | reverse complement strand
GCTCCACACCTACAATCACCACCGCGGACACACCGCGCTCAAGGGCCAACCACCCGCCAGCCGCGTCCCCAACCTCACGGGTCAGTACACCTAGGCGCTCGGCACGACCGGCATCCCCGTCGTGATGTTCCCCCGAGTCAACGCAGCTCATGCAAGACATCCGGCATGGCAGGGGCACATCGAGACACTGCGGAAGGCGGACGTAGATCTTGTCTACGGCCCTGACGTCTGGCCACTGTACGAACCTCGCGAGGGCCCAGAAGTTCGAGAGCTGCCCTGGCCCACGATCATGAAGTCCATCCAGAAGGTAGCGACCGATGCTTCTCGCCGGTTTGCCTTGTGATCGTGCCGTGCAGGTACGGCGAGCGCTTGCCAGGGCCTGCTGAGCAGTCGAAGCCGGTGAAGACAGAAGGTACTGATGGTTATCGCGCTCGTTCTATGGCTACTGCTGCCCGTCGCCTGGGCCGCGCTGCCCTGGCTGCCTCCGAACCAGACGTTCGGCTGCTTCGTGGCAGCGGTGCAGCTGATGCTGTCCGTAGCGGCCCTCTCCGTCGGGATGCCAGCGGAGAATCTGCCGCCATGGTTCCTCATTCCAGGGCTGGTCTCCTCTGTGGCGCGACTGGCGTCCGTGCCCTTGATGCGCCCGAGGAAAGGATGAGAGACGCCGTCAGGCGGTGATCTCGACCGGGGAGAAACCGAACTGCGACCCCCGCTTTAGGAGCGAGGTTGGGCGATCACGCGCGTGACCTGCGGATTCCGTACCGTGGGCAGAGTCCGGCCGAGCTCACCCCTGGGGACCCCGGTTCCCCGTGAGTCCCCATCCGTTCTGGCACGAGAGTGACACGGCCACAGGACCGTTCCTTGGGCTCCCGCGATGCGAACTGCGGGCGGTGCGGTCGCTGAGGGCTACTCGGCTGACCATGATCGGCTCGTAGACAGCACGGTCAAGATTCGGCAGGATCGGCGGATGTTGAGGTGGGAACGGCCGGTGGTGGTCGCCGTATGCGGGTCCCCGGGGGCCGGGAAGACCACCGTTGCCTGCGCAACGGCGCGTCGCCTCGGTGTGCCGTTCCTGACCCGGGATGAGATCAAGGTCGGGCTCGGGCTGTCCTCGGCTTCCGTCGGCAAGGGCGGCGGTGTTCAGCTCAACCCGGACTTCCACATCGCCGGTGGTCCTTTGAGCCTCCGCGCTGAGGCCGTGATGGTCAACGCAGCCCGGCTCCTCGCCTCCTCAGGGGTGAGCTTCGTCGTGGAGTCCTCCGTGTTGTCGCACAAGCTGCTAGATGCGCTACTCGCATCTGACGCCCGAGTGCTCGCTGTTCACGTCGTCGCCCAGGAATCGGTCATCGGCGAGCGCCTCCGCGCCCGAGCGGCCGAAGGCGGGGCAGCCGACCGACAGCTCTCATCTCAGTTCCAGCGAGGCGAGATGAAGCGGTCGATTTTCGATCCGCCGGGTGGAGTCGATGCCGTCGTTGAAGTCGACACCTCAGATGATGGTGATCCGGACATCGAACCCATCGAGGCAGCCGTCGTCGCCCTGATTCGGTGACCGAGCGCCGCTCAAAGGTCCCCAGTTTGGAAGATCGCGTACGTGTACCCGGCCTGATCAGGCGAGACGCTGACCTGCGGGTTCCCGGGACGCTCACCGGGACTCCCCGTTGTTCCCTGTTGGCCGCTCCCTCATCGGGCACACAGGGGGCACGAGATCACTCGTAGTTCCGTGCCGTGCTCAACGCCCTGGCGATGAACGTCCAATCGCCGTCGACCGGCAGCTCTTGCCCATGGTTCGCGGACCACCCCGGCGCATCCGACACCCAGGCTTCCAGAGCCTCTAGGAAGCCGTCCAGGGTCCGGTTCTCCCACCCTGCGCCGTTCTGTTCTCCTCGAAGTCGACCCGAAGGTGCCGCAGGAAGCCGCTCAGGGCTTCCCGGTCGCCAAGGTGATCGTTGGGTATCAGGAATGCGGCCATTCGTCTGTTTCACCCCACTCGCTGAGCCTGATCTTGACTTGGCAGTTGTGCTCCGCGTGCGCGACCACTCGTCCACTGATCTGAGACCTCAGAGGGGGAAGGATTGTCTCCGGCGGGGTGAAAAGGATCTCGGCCAAGCCGATCGCATCGGGCACGCCATCGATTCGAACAAAGATGCCGAAGGGCTGCCGACCGATGACCTTGCCGGTGACCGGAGTACCAATGGGAAGCGCGGACACTGTCACCGGCCAGGCGTGTCTGATGTCCCCTGGTGTCGGATCACCAACAGCTCCCGGCCACGTGTATTCCGTCATGAGCCGGATCCTGCCAGGTGTCGACCTGTCGAGGTCGGTGGAGTGACTACAGCTTGTCGTCTCGCTCCAGGATCAAGCTGATCGAGCCGTCCTCAAGGTTGATGCCGCCGTCAAGATGCTCGTGATACCCGTTCCGGAGCTCAGGATCAGCGAGACCGATCAGTCGCTCGGCGAGGTCCCGCAGCCCGGCCGCGTTGGCCGCAATGGTGATCTCGGCGCCTGAGCCGTACACCTTGATCCGAGGTTCATTCATGGCGGCACGCTATAGCGGAGGTCGGCGGAGTCTGATTCGAAAATCCAACCTTCCCGCAGATCACCCCGCTTCCGCTGATTGGAGGGTCACTTGATAACCGAGCATGTTGAGCTGGCTGACCAGGCGCCGTGTCTGCCGCGTCCTGCCGGTTCGCTGGAGGAAGTAGTCCGCTCCGAGGTCGGCGTACTGGGCGTCGTTGGTGAGCATGTGCCAGATCGAGGTCAGGATCGTGTGGCCGACCGCGACCAGGGCGCGCTTCTTCCCGCGGCGGATCGCGATCCGCTTGTAGCGGGACGCGAGGTAGGTGTCCTTGCTCCGGGCCGCGGCTGTGGCGGTAAGGCCGAACTCGACCGGCCGGAAGAGGGTCACAGCAGGAGGTAGCGAAAGGGGTCTGGAGCCGGTCTCGGGTTCAGACCCCTCTGGCACGCCGCTAAGACGCTGGCGCTGGAAGATGGAGACCGGGGCAGATGCCCGCCTTGTGCAGGCGGGAAACGAAGGGGTCTCCATAGCTGTCCTGGTTTCTGATCAATATGCGACAGACCAGCGAGCCGTCAGCAAAGTTGTCATTCAGGGCGTTACTCCAGGCTTTGAAAGAGTAAGAGTATTTACTGCCGGAAGTGGACTTGCCGATTTCCGGATATCCTGCGGCTGGGTATTGCTCGAAAATGTAATCGTAAAAGTCAATTATGTAGGTGACGAGCGCTTCGGCTTTCGCCTGTCGTGTGCTGTCGGCCTCCGTTATGTACTTGGTCTCCGGCTCGCCTTCCTGTGCTGTTACCGCTTTGTAGAGCTCCGGCTCCGTCAGCATCATCTGGTCAAATTCGAGAGTTTTTTGGAAGAGATCATGGTTGTCTGCCTGAGCGATGGTCGTCCTGAGTTCGTCATTCTGTTCGCTCATTTGGTGCGACTGAACCCAGAGAAAAATCAGCGCAATCACTGCAGCGGGGGCTGCGACGATTTCAACCCACTTTTTTGTGGTGTCCAAATCGAACGTCGGCACAATGAGCCCCCTATTCTACTGAAAGAGCGTGGGTCGCTATTGTGCCGATCGGTGAACGCAAGGTCTAGGGCGCACGGGAGCGAATCCGTGGTGCGCTCATGTCGTTTGGGCGCCCTCGCGCTGTCTGGGCACCTGTGAGACGCCCGGGCTGCCCTATCGCAGGTCTCGCGATCAACGCGCACCAACGACAAAGAGCGGGACCCAGTGAGACTGGTTCCCGCTCTTCATGCTTGGCATCTGCGCTGGTCAACCGCATGATCGTGCTGGTTGAGGCGAGGTGCCCCCGGCAGGATTCGAACCTGCGCACACGGCTCCGGAGGCCAGGTGAGACCGCAGGGCCTTTGCTGCCCTGACCTGCGGCGGAGGCTCCGATCGGGCGAGCGCCGAGCAAGGTCATCACGCCCCTATTACGCGGGTGGCCTGTCGGGCGGTCGGCGCGGGCCGTATCGTCGAAGCATGATCTCGGGCAGCGGCGAGGGAACGGGCAGCGGCGGCACGGAGTTCACGGCGGAGGGCCTGGAGCCTGTCCTCCGGGAGGCATGCGCGACCGCCGGACTGGACCGCCGCGGCGCCGAGTTGCTGCGACTTGGATCGAACGCGGTCTACCGCCTCACGTCGTTACCCGTCATCGTCCGCATCGCGCGTGATCCGGCGGTTCTTGCAGAGATGGAACGGGTTGTGGGTGTGGCCCGGTGGCTTGAGGAACAGGACTTCCCGGCCACGCGCGTGCCGGCATCGATCGCTCAACCGCTCGTCGCCAGCGGCTTGGTGGCCACCTTCTGGGAGAGCGTCCAGGACAACGAGGAGTACGCGACGGTCGGTGAGCTGGCCGACCTCCTGCGCCGCTTGCACTGGCTCGAAGAACCTGAGTTCCTGGGCCTGCCGTACTTCGATCCGCTGGCCAAGCTGGCGGCGTCGCTCGAAGGGCTGGACGGTATCTCGGGGGAGGACCGGACGTTCCTGGAGGAGCGAGCGGCGAGGCTCGCCAAGGATTACGACCGACTGGACTTCGTCCTTCCCTTCGGCCTGATCCACGGTGACGCCAGTATCGGGAACATCCTCCGCCATCGGGACGGGCACGCTGTGCTCATCGACCTGGACGGCTTCGCCCTCGCTCCACGTGAGTGGGACTTGGTTCAGACGGCGATGTTCTACGACAGGTACGGCTGGCACGCCAAGGCGGAGTACGCCGGGTTCGTGCACCGGTACGGCTTCGACCTGATGAACTGGCCGGGCTACGAAACGCTGGCTGACCTACGTGAGCTGATGATGGTTGCCTGGCTCGGCCACCAGGTCGCGACGAGTGAGCGGTCTGCCGCCGAATTCGCTCGGCGTGTGCGGTCTCTCCGCACGGGGGAGGGCCGAGACGAGTGGGGCCCGTTCTGAACGCGCGGCGACCTGCACTCAGCCATCGACATGATTGCCCGAGGCAATCCAAAGCCTGTGCTCTCTGACCTGCTCGGTGAACGTCTGTACGTCCGCACTGGCGCCGGTCGCTGCGAGGTTCTGCCGGAACTCGGCGAGGTAACTGACGCATCGTGCCGACTTGAGTTGCTCGCCCAGGTCAAGCGCATCGAGTGCCACGCGACAAGCCTCCTCGATGTCTCCGGCGTGTAGGTGGGCGTCGGCAAGAATCATGGTCGCGAAGAAGTCACTCCGTACGTGGCTGCCGCTCATGGCGTTCTCTGCATGCGCGACGGCCTGCCGGGCGCTGTTGACGTCGCGGAAGCAGTGGGCGGCCTCTGCGGCAAGCTCGGCTTCGTCGAAGTAGCTGATCCATTCGGGCTCGTCGTCGTTGTTCCGGCTCTCCAGCGCTTTAGTGGCGGCGCTCAAGGCGGCTTCGCAGGCCCGGACGTCTCCGGTCCGGGCAAGAGCGCGGGCCTCCATGGCGTGGAACTGAGCGCGAAGCGTGGGTGTGGCCACCGGAGAGATACCCATGAGAGCCGCGCGGGCGAGCGTCGCAGCCTGGGTGTAGCGGCCGAGGAACGTCGCCTGATGGCTCATGGCCGACAGGATGCTTCCGGCGAGCCGACGGTCGTTGGCGTCCTGAGCCAGTCGGAGAGCCTGGAGGAAATACCTCTGTGCCAAGCCGTGTCGGCAGGCGTCGTATGACATCCAACCGGCAAGGAGTGTTGCTTCCGCGGTGGTGGAGAGCAGCGCTCGGCCGACCTGCTCGGTGTACTGACCGCGCAGGAGTGGCGTGACTTCGGTGCTGAGGTACTGGATCGCCGCGTGACGTGCGTGGTCACCGCCGAACCGGTCGTCCAATTCGGCGAACATGTCCGCCGTGGTCTTGATGGCGGCTACGTCTCCGAGACCGACGCGGATTCCATCCCGGCGCTGCCGGGGAACGGCCGGCTCGGGCGCCACCAGCCAACGAAGGGACGCTTCGTTCCAAGCGGGCTCGGACGGCTCAGCCTGTAACAGGGGCTCGTACCGATTGAGATCCGCACGCCACAGTTGGCCGACTGCTTCGATCGCGTCGTCGGGGCTCGCTGGATAACTGACGTCCAGGAGCGACGCATCCTGTCCGCTCTCGTGGTTCAGCCCGAGTTCGGCCGCGCTCAGATCGTACGCATCGCAGAGAAGCGGCCCATAGAAGTCGTCCGGAACGCTGTGGCCGTTCTCCCAACTGGCGATACGCCGCTTGACGCTGGCGTCTGCCGGGAGCTGATGGCCACGGCGCGCCGCAGCGTGACGCAGCTCGCGCACCAATCGCGGCTGACTCCACCCGCGATCCGTACGGGCCTGCCGTAAGCGAACGCTGGTCGATTCCATCGAAGACGTGACCGTCCTCTCCCGGTGAGTGAACTCGTGCGACCACTGGGGCGCACGACTCTGAGGCCGCACGTCCGAATGTACGCGCGGTTCATGGCCCGATGCTCCAAGTAGTCGCAGATCGGCGGTGATTGACCCGCGACGGGGGATGACACGTCCACGCGCAACGCGTCATCCCCCGTCACCCCTCGTCATCTGCCCTGACCAGGGTGGCGAACGTGAGTCTGGAGGCGGAGCGGCATTGCGGCCGCGAATGAGACTGACCGAGGTGAGATGACGTGCAGAGGATGACCACCAGAGGCGTCGAATGGCTCTCTGCGGCGGCCGACGATCCGGCCGACTGCCGGGCGACCTGGGCGGACGACCCACGCGCACCGTACGCGCTGGCGGCTGGCCGCTTCTTCGACGTGGTGACGGTCGAACAGCGGGTCGGCATGGAGACCTTCGATCAACTTCTGCACCGGGGGCTTCCGTTCGGCCCGGTGGTACTCGACTACAAGGCCCGGCGAGTGGGCTTCCTCCTCGGCTCGCGGAGTCAGGAGACTTTCGTTCACTACCTCGCCCAGGAAGACGGCACGTCCCCCACGTACCGCTACCTGGGTCACGGCTCGGTGGTCGTCGTCCCGGGACCGATGCCCATGACCGGCGACCGATACCAGTGGCTCCGGGCACCGACTCGACGCCCCATCGCCAACCCGCTGCGTCCGGTCGCTTTGGCCACCATGCTGGTTGCTTCCGCCGAACTGCTCACCCGCGTGGACCGGTACGGCGAGCGCTACCCGTCTGCGGCTGCCCTCGCCCTCCCCGCCTTCGAGGGGACTCCGACCGATGCGGGATGACGCCACCCACCGGCATGACGCTGCCACCTGGTCGCCCCTGGACACCGACGACTGGTACGCCGCGCGTAACGCCACGACTGCCCTCCGGGACGCTCTGCTCCATGCCGGTCTGGAGAAGGACTTCCCTTACCTGCGAGCCGATTTGAACGCGTTCGGGCATGGCCTGGTCGACTTGGGCCGCGTCTCACCGGCCACCGCGGAACGCCTGGCGGAACTGCTGCGGCTGGCGCTTGCCGCAGGGCTACGCCGACTTGAAGAGAGCGGCGACGGAGCATCCGAACACCACGCAGGAGAGGACTGACGTGATGACCGACCGACGGGGAATCGTCGCCAAGCGCGCTGAAAACCTGATGCCTGGCGTGCCCTACGTTCGGGGCTGGACGCAGGCTCGACGTGGTGCTGACGAGCTGGCCGCGCAGCTGACCGTCCTGGGCCTGGAGCCGGACTTCCCCGGCCTCACGGCCGACGTGAACGTCTCGGGCGACGGCCTGGTGCGCCTCGGCGCCGTACGGCCTGTAGCGGCCCTGATGCTGGCGGAGTTGATCGTGTCGGGCCTCGCGGCGGAGCTGCCGATGCATGATGCCGAGACGTTGACGCGAGAAGCGGGGAGTCTCCGTCACAACCCGTCGGCTGCCTGACGGCTTCGACCCGAGAAACCTCGGCCCGTCGCGGTTTGAGCGTGCTCCCGCGACCGGCCGGACTGGCCCCGTGCGTCACCGTTCCCGTCGGATGATGCGCGGGGCCTTCTGCTGTCCGAGAGTCCCGTTGCCTGTGGTCTGCCGCTCGGCCGGGACCGGCGCCCCAGCGCCGCAGCCCGGACGAACGGCAGACCCATCGCACTCCGGACCGAGGCAGGGTCAACGCGGCGCTTGGAACTGACTGAACTGCTGTCATATGTCGATCAAGTTGGTAGCGTGTCGCCCGATTCACTTGGGGGTGGGGCATGGAATGGGTGATAGGACCTCTCGCCGCGGTGCTCGCGACGCTGTCCGCATACGGGGCGTTTCAACTCTTTGGTGGCGGGCGCTCCGGGCTCAGACTCCGTGGTGTGGAGCCCCGAGATCAACCTCCCGAGGAACTTCTCAAGGACGCCTATCGCGAGGCGCTGCGTTCCGTTGGCGACAGGGCCTGGCTGGCCGCTGAAGATATCGCGACCGGTACTCTTTCAGAGCTCCATGCGCGCTGGGAGTTGATCAGCCGCCGAACATCACCGACGCCTTCGGACCAAATTCAGACTCACCACACGGCAGAGAAGCCTCGGTTCATCGGCCGAGTAACAACTCCGCCGCCGGCACTTGATTTGCTGGCACAAGCCCAGGCTGGTCTTCATGAGGCCACCACGTTGGACAACCCCAACGAACGATATGCCACAGCACATCTGGCGGCCTTGCGTGCTGCTGCTGCTGTGCTCGCTGCACGTGGGCGTCCCGCAAGCTCCATGAGCGGAGTTCGGAGGCGTCGCATCCGGTCCGCGTGGGAGGTGCTCCCAGAGGTCGCTCCTGAACTGACTGAGTGGAGTGCGCTGTTTGCAGCCGCCGCTGGACGCAGGGCGCGAGCGGAGGCTGGGGTCGAAGGGGCAGCCAGCCGGCGCGATGCCGATGATCTTCTTCGGGATGTAAGTATGTTTATCCGTCTCGTGGGGCGAATCCTTCCTCAGCTTCCTGCCCCTGATCTGATGGAGATGACCGAGAACCAGGACACCGGCGAAGCCGTGCGCCACCTCTCTCACGGCTTCGATGAATTGTTCAGGGCACTCGGGCCCCCACCACCAGGTCTTAGGCAACGGCAACCAATAGCAGGTGGGGGAGGGGGGACAGCGGCATGACGCGAGAAGCAGCGGATACGCCACAGCACGAGCGCACTGGCCTGGAAATTGCGATGCAGTGGGCGGACTTGCCCGCTGAACACCTACAGGTTGCGCTGAAGGCGCTTGAACCTCAACTGCGGCGTGAACACGAGCTACGCATGGCACAGCAGGCTGCCCTCGAACAGCTTGAACTTGAAAGTCTCCGCCTTCAGACTCGGGAGAAGGCCGCCAGCAGATCTCATCTGCTGCTGGTCACTGGCCTGATCGCCGGGTTCCTGCTTAGCGCCGGCATGCTTGCAGGAGCCGTTTTGGTCGGCATGAAAGGGCATGTGGGTCTAGCCTCCATGCTCTCGGGGCCAAGCGTTCTGGCCCTCGCGTCCCTCTTCGTCCTCCGCCGCACCGATGCAACGCAGACCCGAGCGGTAGCTCGCACCCAGGCTGCCGCATCGCAGGCCCCTCCTCCATGAAGGAGAGGCCGCCGCTTCGGAGGGTCGGCTTCCAAGCGGCCTGGCTGGTCATGGGGGTGTGTGGAGATTTGGTGGGGCGTTCAGCAGCGTGCCGCAGGCGAAGTCTTGCTGGGTGAATCGACCTGTCTTCTTGCCCTGGGTCTTGCCGGGGATCTTGGTGACCTGCGTTTTCGCTGATCAGGTGCAGTGAGCTCGTGCGCCTGGTGGTCGTCGTTGGTCGTCCTTGGCCGCTGTTGAGCAACTTCGGACGGCCCAGAGACGGCCCAGCTATGCCGCGCTCGACCGACAGTCGGCACATTCGATGCGCCCCCGGTTGAGCTTCAGCCGACGACAGTCAGCCACGACGGTGGGTGATCAGAAAGATCAGGCGCGCGTATGCCTCGCTCCGCCCCACAGACATCAGCCACGCTATCGGTGCCGCCGTCGACCGGGGCAAGTTGCGACGGCGGAACCGCAATCACGAGGCACCAAGGAGAGACCTGCCAGCGCAGGTCGCGCGCTACTACTTGAGTGGCTGTGATGGTCGCAAATCATGTGCAACGACCAGCGGGGCCCGTCATGCTGAGCGGCATGCCGAACCTTGCACATCCGCTCTTCAGCACCCCTGTTGCGGCGATCGACACCGAGGTGCTCCGTGAATTCCTGGCGCTGAAGCTGGAAGAGAGTTTCACCGTCGACTACAAGCGCGGATTCGAGGCGGCGGCCGAGACTGTTGCCGCGATGGCGAACTCCTACGGTGGCGTCATCCTCATCGGTGTCGACGCCGATCCTCAAGACAAAAACCTGCCTGGGGATCTGGTCGGAGTCAAGGTGATCGACAAAGACCGGCTGGTCAGCAAGATGGCTACTACCTTCGATCCACCTGGCTGGACACCCGATGTCATCCCAGTCAGTGTGGACGACAAGTTGCTCTTGGTAGTCCGTATCGACCCGGACAGCGTGCCGCGGCCGCTGTTCCACCAGGGAGCCGTCCGGATCCGACTGGACGGCCGCAACGCGACTGCCGACCGTCGGCTTGTGCAGCTTCTGTTCCAACAAGCCGCCGCGACAACACCTTTCGTCTACACCAGCGACCCCCGCTTTGCTCCTGACCAACATGGGGCACCCCACTTCCGATCCGCGTACCAGGCGATGCCGCCGGACCTGGTCGTCCGCGCCGCAGCGTGCCGACCGCTGCGCCAGGACCTGGGCCGGCTTCGGCTGCACGGCTCGACAGTCGACGCGCTAATGCGGTCCCTGAGCGCACCCAGCGCTACCGATCTCCACGCACTGCCGGAACGGCTTCGCGCCTTTGCCCGGCGGGTGAACTTCCAGCAGTTCCAGGAGCCATGGGCGATTGATACCGAGCACGGCCACGCGTTGTTCGTCCGGCTCGCGGCTGGCCACGCTCCGCCGGAGAGACCTGCGCGTCCTGGCAGTGAGGCGCGTGTACGTCTGGAGTGCACGGTTTCGTTGACCAGCAGTGGGACCACCTTGGAGGTGTTTTCGGATCTGCTGTTGTGGACCAACGGTCAGAAGGTCAACGATGACCTGTGGATCCAGGCCTGCTATGAGGCCGTGCGCGCGTTGGTCCACGACGCCCTGCCCACCCTCAGCCTGGAACTGCTGGGCACAGCCGCCTTGCCCACTCCGCCCATCGAGCTGCACATCTCCCCAGGCGGGAAGGACGTGTCTTCGCTACAAGACATCCTCAACCCGGATTTCCTCGGCCAGCGAACGGGTACCGGGGACATGCGGCGGGGCAGCGACTTCCTACCCGAGGAGCTCGTGGCTGCCGGTGACCTGGGGCCCGCAGTCACCGCAGCCCTACGCAACATCGCACTGGACTGGCGTTACCTTCACCCTCAGTTGCCTCCACTGCACGATTGACCAGGCTGCACGATGCTGCGTGAGCTCCCGCATCGCAGGCTCAGGAAGCACCGTCAGTGACGCTGTTCGTTGATGAAGCTCCTATAGACCGTCAAGTGGTCTGCAGGAGTGGCTTGGGCGTGGGATTGTGACGGGTGAGGTGTTGGTAGACCTCGCGGGCGATGAAGCGTTTGAGGCAGCGCAGGATGTCCTTCTTCGACATCCCTTCGGCGGTGCGGCGGGCGACGTATTTCTTGGTTCGGGTGTCGTAGCGCATGCGGACCAGGGCGATGATGTGGAGGGCGTGGTTAGCCCGTCGGTCGCCGCCGCGGTTGAGGCGGTGCCGGTGGGTGCGGCCCGAGCTGGCGGGGACGGGGGCAGCCGCGCACAGGTGCGCGAAGGACGCCTCCGATTTCAGCCGGTCGGGGTTGTCGCCTGCGGTGATCAGGAGCTGGGCGGCGGTCTCGGTGCCCACGCCGGGCAGGGCGACCAGCGTGGGGGCGGCCTGGGCGACCAAGGGCTCCAATTCGGTGTCGGCTTCAGTGATTTCCTCGGTGAGGTGCTGGTAGCGGCGGGCCAGGCGTCGCAAGGCGGTGCGAGCCGCGCAGGCCGGGTCGCTGGGGTCCGGTCCCGGGCGGGAGCGGGCCAGGTGCCTGATCAGCTCGGCGGTGTGCAGGGTGCGCAGTCGCTCGCGGACCTGGTCGGGTGCGGTGACGATCAGGGTGCGGATCTGGTTGAGGGTCTGGGTGCGGGCCTTGACCGCGGAGCGGCGGACGACCCGCAGGGTGCGGATGGCCTCCACGATGCCGTCGCGGTTCTTGGGTGTGGCGCTGGCCCGGCCGGAGAGCACGGCGGTGGCGGCGGCGTAGGCGTCGAGGGGGTCGGACTTGCCGTTGGCTCTGCGGGCCCGCCGGTCGGGCCGGTCCACCTCGACGACGGTGACCTGGTGGGTTCGCAGGACGCGGGTGAGTTGCGAGCCGTAGGCGCCGGTGCCCTCGACTCCGACGGCGATGACCTCGCCGTGCGAGCGCAGCCAGTTGAGCAGCCGGCGGTAGCCGTCGGGGGTGGTGGGGAAAGCCTGGGTGGCCAGGTGCCGGCCGATCGAGTCGATCACGGCGGCCTGGTGAAAGTCGGTGTGGGTGTCGACGCCGCCGACCACCGCTATTTGGTCTGCCATGCTGGTTGCTGCTGTCCTTCCGTGCGCTGCGTGAGGGACGGCGCGTGCCGGTCGGGCGGCAGGACAAGACTGTGATGGGACCTTTGGCCGGGCTCCTATGAGGTCACAGACGCCCGGCCGGCCGCGCGCGGAGCGGCACCGCCCGGGACGGCCGACAAATCATCAACAGGACAGCCGGATGGCGTCGGTCAGACGGAGAGTCAGGCCCCCAGGGCAGCACCACCGGCATCCTCACAGTCAGGAGTGAAAGTCGAAGGCCCCGGACCATGATCGGTCCGGGGCCTCTGCATTTGAACCTTCGATACCCGCTTTAGGAGTTCGATCCGAGCACGCTTCGACTGGGGCTGTCGCCTGATGCGACGGCCGGACAGAGTCGCTAGTGTGTGCCCTCGTCCGGCGCCGTTGATGTCACCCATGGATGTCAGAAGCCTTCTGATCCAGAGCTCTAAACGGATCGGTCAACGCCAGCCATAGAGGTCGCGTTGAGGTCCCTCAGGGGGACGGTTGGTCATGGTCAGTCGCTATGGCTGCTGTACTCGGATGCTGTACAGCATTAGCGGCACTGCGCGCGGTAGCGAGAGCGTTGAGAGAGGCCAGGGTGTCAGGGTGGTCAACGCCCAGAAGCCGCACACGGTCGGCGTGCGTCTGCTCGAAGAGTGGGACAGCCCGGTCCAGATCCTCCGCCGCGAAGAAGGCGGTGGCTAGGTTGCTGCGAACCGCCAGGGTGATGGGGTGGCCATTGCCCAGCACTCGCATGCAGTCAGTAAGCGTCTGCTCAAGGAGTGGTATGGCCTGGTCCAGATTGCCACTAAGAGCGTATGCGTATGCGGAGTTGCTGCGTGTGGTCAGGGTAGTCGGGTGGTCCGAGCCAAGCACTCGCATGCAGTCAGTGAGCGTCTGCTCGAAGAGCGGGATGGCCCGCCCCAGATCCCCTGCTGCCTGGTAGGCACTGGCCAGATTGCTGCGGTAGATGAGGGTGTCAGGGTGGTTGTCGCCCAGCACTCGCTCATGTTCGGTAAGCGTCTGCTTGAAGAGTGGGATGGCCTGCCGCAGATCGCCCGCTAGCTGGTAAGCGCTGGCGAGGTTGTTGCGTGACGTCAGGGTGGTGGGGTGATCCGGGCCCAACACCCGCTCACGGTCGGCGAGCGTCTGCTCGAAGAGTGGGATGGCCCGGTCCAGATCCCGTGCCGCGAAGTGGGCGGTGGCGAGGTTGTTACGAACGGCCAGAGTGTCAGGGTGGTCGGGGCCCAACACCCGTTCACGGTCGGCGAGTGTCTGCTCGAAGAGCGGGATGGCCCGCCCCAGATCGCCAGCTTCCCTATAGGCCGTGGCGAGGTTGTTGCACGAGGTCAGGGTGTCAGGGTGGTCGGGGCCCAACACCCGTTCACGGTCGGCGAGTGTCTGCTCGGAGAGTGGGATGGCCCGCCCCAGATCCCCCGCTGCCTTATAGGCGTAAGCCAGGTTGTTGCGGGAGCTGAGGGTGGCAGGGTGGTCGGGGCCCAATACCCGTTCACGATCGGCGAGTGTCTGCTCGTACAGCGGTATGGCACGCCTCAGATCTCCTGCTGACTCGTAGGAGCTAGCGAGATTGCTGCGGGAGTTTAGGGTGCCAGGATGGTCGGGGCCTGAGCTGATGGTGTGTGCCTCGCTGAGGCGCTGGTAATGGTGGGCTGCGCTGAGGGGTTGTCCGCTTTCGTAGTCAAAGCGGGCCACACTATCCAGGAGTTCCAGGGTCTCGGTGATGTCGAGGGTTTCGACGAGGACGCGTGCGTGGGGCGCGACGTCGGCCAGGTCTAGTCGGCCCGGGGTGTAGACAGGCTGCATGAGGCGTGTGGTTGCAGTAATAGCAGCCATCCGCAGAGCCGGTCTGATGCCCATAGGGCCGGGTTGCAGATTGAGGGTGCGGCTGACCAGGGCGTGGACGAACCAGGTCGGCGGCTCTGTGCCGGTCTGGCGGATGAGGGAGCGTCGCTGGGCGGCTGACAGGGCACGCCGGTTGGCGCGAAGTGCGGCGTGCCCGTCTTCTGGGCGCACGATGGAGCTGATGGCGGCAAGGAGGTGCTCTGGCAGGGGCGCGGGGGCAAGAGTAGCGGCGATCCGCAGGAGCCTCAGCGCGTGGTCGTCGAGGTGTTGCAGACTGCGGGTGAAGGTAGCGGCGATGTCGCTGGTGTGGTCGGTGGGGACCTGCATGAACAGGTCGTCGACCAGGTGCTGGAACGCGTCGCCGTTCTGGGTATCGGTGAGTTCATCGAGGAGTTGGCAATAGGTGAGGCCGGGCTGATCAGCGAGGCAGCCGCGGGCCAAGTCGATGGCCAGTGCATGGAATCCAAGACGTTCTGCCAAAGTCCGCGCGGCTGTCTCCTCGGCTGGGCCGGCTGGCACACGGGCAGTGGCGAGCAGGTGATATGCCTCTTCAGCATGGAGAACATCCACGTCGACAACAGGGAGTTGATAGCCGCGCCAGCGACTGGTCATGACCGTGCGGCCCAACGGATGCGGTGCAGCCAGCTCGCGCACCAGGCTTGGCAGGAGTTGCCCGGGCAGGTCGTCGACGATCCACAGACAGGGCCTGCCCACTTCTTCGATGTGACGGCGGGCAGCTTCACGAACCTGCACGGGATCCAATCGAGCAGGGTCAAGGCCGATTGCCGCTGCGACCTGTTGGTAGTGCTGGGCGCGCACGTCGTCCTGCAGACTCTCGGCACCGGGCGCGTCGGGGGTGTGGCTGGCGGCGGTGGTGAACCAGAAGATGCCGCCAGGGTAGAAGGAGGCGAACCGACGCGCGTACTGCTCAACCAGTAGCGTCTTGCCCACACCCCCCAGGCCGATGACCACGGCCTGACCGGCGGCGGCCCCCTCGTGGGTGGCGGGGTACTCGAATGAGTGCAGAGCGTGGTGCAACTGCCAGAACTCGTTCACTCGCCCGACAAATTGTTCCGAGCCTAGATGCTCCACCGGACGCCAAATCGGTCGCCGCGCCTCGATCGCATCACCGAGACACCCTGGAGATGCCTTGACACGATCAACAATACGCTCTAAAAGTCGAGGCATATCATTCGGCCCGGTGGTGCAATAGCGGGCGTCTCGCAACTGCACGGGTTGAATGTGAGCTGGTCCGGGCTCAGGGTTGATAACCAGAATTCGCTCGCTCGCCTGGCCCAGTGCGGTGGCTGCGCGAAAAGCGGTGAGTAATTCCCACTGACAGGCTGGGCGCGTGGGGTAGGCCACCGAGTAGTACGCCACGAATAGTCGAGCCCCAGACAGGGCAGTACGGATTTTCTCGGTGATGCCCTCGAACTCGTCGATCTCGGACTCGTCCAGGAAGACGCTTACCCCCGCCTCACGCAACGCCTTGACTAACGGTAGTACAGCGGCCCGATCCGCTCTCGGATAGCTGAGGAACAATGCATACGGGTCGGCGTGCGTCGAGCTGATGGTGCTGTTGTCCGTCGCGTGCATAGAGGCCCCCATCCTCCCGGGCGCAACCTGATATCGGTCGTGCCACAGCACCACCAGGCTAGCCAGTCCAGATCTGCAGAGGGTTAAGAACAGCAGACCTACTAGCGCGATCCCCGCCGCGCGCCATAGGTAATCACACGCTTGGCTCCCCACCCCACCGACGACCTGTCCGCCGGCTTCGATGGCCGCCTACGCTTCGGCTCTGGGCAGGACAGAGGCGGGACCGTCGTTGGTGAGGGACACCTTGTCAGCGGGCGCAAATCTGGCCGCTGCTCTTCTAGTTGACTGTGAGTGACCCCCGCATTTTGCACGGCTGTGGCACGCGCCGCCCAGCGAGACCCGGCTCACTGGTATCTATTGATCATCGGTGGGTACGGCTGCGAGAAGGTTGGGGACCCCACATGCGCTGGCGAGGAGGCCAGCGTAGGCGGTGAGGACGCCGCGGGTATCGCGCAGCGCGGACCTCAGTTGGTCAGCGCGGTCCCAGGCTTGTTCGTGTTCGCGTCGAGAGCGGTCGGCGGGGCGACGGGTCTCCCAATCCTCCAGGGCCGGGTGCCAGCTGGCGAGCATGGGGCGGAGGCCGTAGTTGAGAATGGCGATGGCCAGGTAGCCGAAGTTGTACTGGCCGTTCTTCTTTGGCTCAGCGACCTCGGGTCCGTATTTGCGCAGGACCTCCCGTGTCGTGGTGAACAGGGAGTACAGGCTGCTCAGGGCTTCATGCAGCAGTCCGTCATCTTCACGTAGTGGTACCACCGAGACGCGGGTCACCAGCTCGACGTACAGCTCCCAAGCGGCTCGTCGCTCAGCGTCGTTTGGCTCCCAGGTGCCAGAAATCTCCAGTACGCGCAAATTGAGCTTCACATCTACGCTCTTCGGTGCCCGCACCATCTCATGCCCCCTTGCGTGAACTGCTGCCATCTGACGATTCGTACCCTGTGCCCACCGTATACGGGGGATCATGGGTGCGGCGTCGTGTCAGGGGCGACGTGCAGTGGAGTGGGGGCAGGGATGACCGCAGCAGCGGAATCGGTGTTCATCAGTTACGCCGGACCGGACCTGGCTTGGGCGGAATGGGCGGCATGGCACCTGCAACAGGCGGGCCACCGCGTGGTTCTGGATACGTGGGACTGGAGGACCGGCGACCACGTCACCGAACGGATGTCTGAGGCGTTGGGCCGTGCCACCGTGGTGGTGGCGTTGTTCTCTAAGCACTACTTCGAGCGCACTCGATGGACCCACGAGGAGTGGACGGCGGTCGTGGCTCGACGGGGGCGGCTAATCCCACTGGCTGTCGAACCCCTTGCCAGTACCGATATTCCCAAGATTTTGGCGCCCATTATCCGAAAAGATCTGCACGGCTTGGACGAGTATGCGGCCATCACCGCCTTGCTGGACGCAATCAGCGGACCCCGCAGCCCGCTTACGAAGCCTGTCTTTCCAGGTGTACCAGCATCGGTGTATCCAACCGCACTCGCGGCCGCAAACGGCCAGCGTCCGCCACTGCCCACTAGCGCGGACTCATCGAACCTCGGAAATTTCCGGGACTATAGCCTCAAATCGACGTCGATTGAGGCCGGCTCAACTGGGCGATTTGATACATTCCTGTGTCATAATTCGCGAGATAAGCCAGAAGTGAGGAACCTGGCCAGGAACCTTCGTAAATTGAACGTCAATCCATGGTTCGATGAAGAGCAGTTGCCGCCAGGTCGCCCTTGGCAGGACCTTCTAGAGGATCAGATCGATCAGGTAAGAAGCGCTGTGATTTGTGTCGGTGAAAGCGGTCGGGGGCCATGGCAGGACATGGAGCTGCGAGGGTTTTTGATGGCTTTTACTGAGCGTGGATGTCCCGTGATCCCGGTGATACTCCCAGGCGCGAGGGGTGTTCCTAGTTTGCCAACCTTTCTGCGTGCTTTTACGTTTGTCGATTTTCGAGTAAGCGAACCAGATCCCCTTAAGAGGCTGATTTGGGGAATTACGGGAACTAGGCCCGAAGATTAGGCCAGCTACAGGATCAGCGCGGCGCCGAGCCGCTGCAGATAAGTGGCACAAGGAGCCACTGAGCGCCTGTGGTTTCAGAACTGAGGTCCGCGTAGCCGACCGCCCCAGCCACGACGTACCTCTTCTCAGGCATCAAGTGGCTGATTGCTGTGCGCGTGGCACGGGCGCCGGCAGGGCTGGAGCGGGACGGAGGCAGGAGCGCAGGCCCGGCCGGGGGCCGGGCCGCGCGCGGGGAGCGGAGCGAGCCGCCTTGAACCAGTAGAGAAAGTCTGAGCCAACCGGGCGTCTGCTACAGCCTGAAGGACAACTCCAAGTCGTCGCCCGGAAGGTGGAACTCCTCCAGGGCGAGCGGCTTCTCTGCCGCGGTGAGTGTCACGCGGATGATGTGGAGGAGCGGGACGCCTTCGGGGAGTCGGAGGGCCTGGGCCTGGTCCGGGAGTGGCATGCGGGTGCGGATGTACTCCGTGAAGTGGAGTTCGTGGCCTAGATCGGCGAGTGCCGCGTAGAGCTCCGGGGCCGGCGGGGGAGCTTCCTCTTCGTACTTGGTGTCGATCAGTACGGAGAACGGCACGTACGTGCGATGGAGTTGGCGGAGACGGCCGTTGTCGGCGGTCTGCAACGCGTCGTACGTGAACATCGGCTCGCCCGGCGGGATACGCAACAGGTCGGCAAGCGCGAGCGGGGCATCCGTGCGGGTGGCTACGGGAGGTTCGGCGTTAGCCCATCGGATGCCGTCGGCCTCGACGTAGCCTCCGTCCGGAGTGCGGCGGATGCCGCGCGGGCGCGTGTGGCTGGGACGGCTCTGGGGTGAGCGGGCGAAGGTACCCCGCCCCATGATGACTTCGACGAGACCGGATGCCCGCAGCTCAGTGAGGCCCTGACGCACCGTGGGGCGCGTCACGCCGAACTGCTTGGCCAATGTCTCCTCGGAGGGAAGCGGCTGGCCGGCCGGGTAGGTGCCGTTCAGGATGCCTTCGCGCAGATAGTCGGCGATCTGCCGGTACTTCGGCTGCGTGTTCTGTGGCGGCATGTAGGCCCTCCGTGGCCGTGATTCTGGACAGCTTGCCCAACTTCTTGGACAGCGTCCCCCATCCCAAGACGGTTGACAACCCGTACTACGGGTGGCCATTCTGGACTCCCGGCCCGTACTACGGGTTGTAAAGCAGCCCGAAGGATCGCCCTTCGGGTGCGATGGATGAGGAGTCCAAACAAGTGGCAAGCCTTCCGATCGACACCGCGAAGTTCACGGGGATCATCTGTGCCGTTCCCCCCGCTCCGCGGATCGCGAACCGTGAGACCGGTCAGCTCCGCGTTGACCGCGACACGGGCAAGACCGTGTACCAGGTCGGCCTGTGCCTGATGTCGGGCGGGTCCGCCGACGTCGTGACCGTGAACGTCCCCGGTGAGCCCAGCGGCGTGCAGCTCGGCATGCCCGTGGCTGTACGGGACTTGGTGGCCACGCCGTGGGAGAACGACGGCCGGCACGGCGTCGCCTTCCGCGCGGCGGAGATCCGGCCCCTGAGCGCTCCGGCTCCGGCCGGGAAGGGGGCCGCGCAGTCATGATCCTGGCCTCCACCGCTTCGGCCGGGACGACCTGGCCGAGCTCGTTCCTGGTGGTGGCCGCAGTGCTGGTGTCGGGCCTGCTTCTCGCAGGCCCGACCCTGCACCGCCGCTACCCCGTTGCCTGGTGGCTCTTATTCGGGCTCCCGGTCGCATGCTGCCGCGTCATCCGTACGTGGCGGCCGTTGATGGCCGGGTGCGGTCTGGCTGTGAGTCGTCGTCCTGCTCTGACGGTCGTGTCCGGGCTCGTCGGCAAGGGGGCGCCGCCTCCTCAGCCGTTGGTGCCCCGGTTCGGGTTCGTGCGGCCGACTGCCGGCGGCTTCTGGCTGCTGGCGCGTCTTCTTCCGGGCCAAGTGCCCGACGACTTCGTCAAGGCGGCGCCCGCCATGGCTGAAGCCTGGGGGATGCACGCCGTCCGGGTCGCTCCCCAGAAGCCGGGAACGGTCCGCGTCACGGCCTCCGTTACTGACCCGCTGGCGTACCCGCGCATACCGAAGCAGCGTGGGCCCGTGCACCTTCTCCGCGTTGCGGTCGGGGCACTGGAGACCGGCGCCGCCTGGGTGATCGACCTGCGCCGCATACCGCACTGGCTGATCGTCGGCGCCACCCGCTCCGGGAAGTCCACGCTGATCAACGCGCTCGTAGCGGGCCTGGCTCCGCAACCCGTCGCCCTAGTCGGTGTCGACTGCAAGGGCGGCATGGAACTGTCCCTGTACGAACCGCGGTTATCGGCGCTCGCGACCAACCGTGAGCAAGCCGTCAGGCTCCTGGCCGCGCTGGTCGATCTCACCCTCGACCGCATGACCGTCTGCCGTGCGGCTCGCGTACGGAACATCTGGGGCCTCCCGGAACAGGAGCGGCCGGTCCCCGTGGTCGTCATCGTCGACGAGATCGCGGAACTGTTCCTCATCGCGAGCAGGAACGAGAAAGACGAAGCGCACGCGGCCGGTACGGCGCTGATCCGGCTCGCCCAACTCGGCGCGGCACTCGGCGTCTTCCTCGTCGTCGCCGGCCAACGCGTCGGTTCCGACCTGGGGCCCGGAGTCACGGCCCTACGCGCCCAGCTCGGCGGGCGAGTCTGCCACCGCGTCGCCGACCCCGGCACAGCAGAGATGGCCCTCGGTGACCTCAACCCGGACGCGCTCAAAGCAGCGCAGGCGATCACGCCGGAACAAGCCGGTACCGCGGTGCTTGCCTCCGGCGACGGCTGGGAACGCGCCCGCTCCCACCTGATCACCGAAGGGGACGCGGAAGCCATCGCGGCCGAGTACGCGCACCTCACCCCGCACCTTCCCGAACTGCTGGACGCGAAGTGAAAGGGGTCCACCGTGCTCGTGTCCGTCTCGGCGGTGCTGCTGCTCGGATTGCTCATCTGGTTCCTGCTGCGCATCCGCTACCTGCGCTGGGCCGACCTGCTGCTCTGCTCGGCCTTCGGCTTCCTGCTCGCCCGGACGATGGCCGCGCCCCTCGTGGCCACGGTTCTCGCCGGCCTGGGCGCCTTCCTCGGAGGGCTCCACTTCTGACACATCCGGCACGGCCTCAGTTGAACAACACCCGAACGACGGGCTCCCGACGGGGCGCGAAGTCGCCAAACCCGACCCCGTCAGGAACCCACTCCATCCGCCACGTGAGCAGTGAAAGGAGCACCCTCACTTTGTCCACCGCGCATCGTCCGCGCAAATCCCCTCCGCTCGAATGCGAGCTGCGGGACAGAGAACAGCCGACCTGTGTCGGACGGGAACAGGTCGTTCTCGTCGGACTCGACGGCTTCGAACGCTGGCTCTGCCCGGCGCACGCTGCCGCCCTCTGGCTCACCGATCCGACGCTCCGCTTCAGTGCCAAGACTCGGCCACAAGGGATCTCTGCCGTCATGTGGCAGGCGTTCGGCGGCGGTGGTCGTCAATGACCACGTCTTTCCTGACCCTCCCGAAGGACGTCTCCGCGCTGATCGGCAGAGCCGGAGAACCGGGCTTCGAGGCCTGGCGACGCCAGATCATCCGCCTCGGGGGCTGCGCCAACCCGATTCACCTCGTCGGTACCGCCACGGTCGTCGACTCGTCGACCGGCGAGGCCCGGCTCTCGTACGGCTCGGACGTCTACGGCGGCCGACTGCTCACCGCGTGCGGCAACCGCCGGGCTACGGTCTGCCCGACCTGCGCCCGCATCTACCAGGCGGACACGTACCAACTGATCCGTGCCGGACTGATCGGCGGCAAGAACGTGGGGGAGGAAGTCGGCGGCCATCCCCGGGTGTTCGCGACACTCACCGCTCCTGGCTTCGGCCCGGTCCACACTCGGCGGGAGCACGACGGCCGCGTACGGGCCTGCCGACCCCGCAAAGCTGGGGCGAGCTGTCCGCATGGATCGCTGGCCGGGTGCCACACGCGGCACGCGGACGACGATCCGAGGCTAGGGGAGCCTCTCTGCCCGCGCTGCTACGACTACGCCGGAGCCGTGCTCTGGCAGGCACAATCAGGCGGACTCTGGCACCGCTTCGCCCTGGAATTGCGCCGCGAGATCGCCCGGAAAATCGGGCTCTCCCGTGGCGAGTTCGGCGAGAGCGTCCGTCTGTCGTACGCCAAGGTTGCCGAGTACCAGAGGCGCGGGCTGGTCCACTTCCATGCCGTCATCCGCCTCGACGGTCCGGAGGGGGCCAACTCGACTCCGCCGGGCTGGGCCACGACTGCGCTGCTCTCGGCGGCTGTCCGCGCTGCTGCCGAGAGAGTGCGGCTCCTGGCTCCCGGGCGGGACGTCGTCGGCCCGCGTGCGCTGCGGTTCGGGGAGCAGATCGACGTACGTCCTATCTCCGCTTTCGGAGCGGGGGAGCGGCTGACCTCGTCGGCCGTGGCCGGTTACATCGCCAAGTACGCAACGAAGGGGGCCGAGACAGCCGGCGCGATGGATGGCCGTATCCATGGGCCGCGGGATTTGGTCCTGTTGCCCGTACGTGCCCACGTGCTCCGCATGATCGGTACGTGCTGGTGGCTCGGCGGTCTGCCCGACTTCGAGCCGCTCGGCTTACGGCGCTGGGCCCACATGCTCGGCTACGGAGGCCACTTCTCCAGCAAGTCGCGCCGCTACTCCACCACCCTGACCGCACTCCGGCAGGCCCGCGCAGAACATCGCGCGGAGGAACAGCGAACCGCCCTCGGCATCGACTTGAGGTCAACCGTCACGGTTGGTCATTGGCGCTATGCCGGGCGCGGCTACTCGCCGGAGGCGGCGCTCCTGGCTGCCTCCGTGAGGGAAGGCGGTGCTTCCCATGGCGCGTGACACCCGTGCGAGGCCGGCCGAACTCCTCACCGTGCGGCAGGTACTCGACGAGCTGGGAGGCATCTCCAGGCGCACCTTCTATCGCTGGCGGGAGCTCCGCATCGCCCCGGCCTGCATACGGCTACCGAATGGTGAGCTGCGAGTCCGGCGAGACGTGCTCAACAACTGGCTGGAGGAGCGGGCAGAGGGGGTGGCCTCGTGAAGTCTTACAAGGCTTCCGTCTGGAAGCTCTCGGTCAACAAGACCACGAAGAAGCCGACTTACCTCGTGCGCTGGGTGGTCGACGGTCAGCCGTTCAGCGAGTCGCACAAGACCAAGGCACTGGCCGACCGCTTCCGCGCCAAGCTGGTGCGGGCGCTCGACAAGGGCGAGCCATTCGACACGGTGACGGGCCTGCCCGACTCGCTACGTGGCGGCAGAGCGGCCCTGTCCTTCCTCGACCTGGCGATCAAGTACGTCGATGCCCGGTGGCCGGAGGCATCGGCCAAGCACCGGGACAGCATGACCGATGCCCTGGCAACCGTCGTTCCCGTCCTCGTCAAACCGGGACGGGGGCGTCCGGCTCCGGAGATGCTGCGTCGGGCGCTGCGCTCGTACGTCCTGCCCGTGCCGCGCAGAGAGCGGGAACGGCCGGACGAGATTGCCACTGCGGTGCGATGGATCGAGAAGACATCGCTGCCTGTGGGGGAGCTGCAAGAGATCACCCGTGTCCATGAACTGATCGACAGGTTGGGGCGGAAGCTGGACGGCAAGCCTGCGGCCACTCAGACCTACCGGCGGCGCCGGGCCGTCGTCTTCAACGCGCTTGAATTCGCAGTGGAGTTGGAACACCTCACCTCCAACCCTCTGAGCCGGGTGCGGCGCAAGCGGGGCAAGCGGGCGGTGCAGGAGGTTGACCGCCGGGTGGTGGTCAACCCTCGGCAGGCTCGGGAGCTGCTGACGGCACTCACGTACGTGGGCGGCTACGAGCGTGCGAGTGGTCGGCGACTGCGGGCGTTCTTCGGATGCCTGTACTACGCGGCCATGCGGCCGGGGGAGGCACTCGGACTTCGCCGCTCCGACTGCACGCTTCCGGCGTCCGGCTGGGGCCGAATCGAGCTGGCGGAGACTCGTCCTGCGGCCGGGAAGGCGTGGACCGACTCCGGTGAAGCGCACGATCGGCGGGGGCTGAAGCAGCGGGCCCAAGGGGAGGTGCGCATCGTGCCGATTCCGCACCCGCTCGTGCGGCTGCTCCGCGACCACCTGGAGGAGTTCGGCACGGCGTTGGACGGCCGGCTCTTCTCCAGCGAACGGGGCAACGTGATCGCGGCCTCCTCGTACTCGCGTGCGTGGAAGCAGGCTCGGGAACTCGCCCTCGTCCCGGATCAGGTGTCCTCGGTCCTCGCCTTCCGGCCGTACGACCTCCGTCACGCGGGAGTCTCCCAGTGGCTCAACTCCGGTGTCCCGGCCCCGGAGGTCGCCGCTCGCGCGGGCCACTCGGTGGACGTCCTTCTGAAGATCTACGCCAAGTGCATCGACGGCCAGGAGCAGGAGATGAACGACCGGATCATGCAAGGTCTGGGGGAGGAGGACGACACCGCGGACTGATTAACCGCAGGACTGGCGAATGCGAGCCTCGGACTCGAAAGGGTCCGGGGCTCGCGCCCGTCCACGTATGGTCCACAGAGCCACGTTCGGAGCAAGGGCGCAGCCCTTCTGACCTGGCGCGAAGGGCTACAAGATCAACACGCTATTACAGCGTGATCACTGGCAAACGGCTGCTTTCGGCGGCATCTGCCTGCACAGGGCTGTAGATACGCGAAGACCCCGTTCTCAGCGAAACCGCTGATGGCGGGGTCTTTGGGCACCGTATGAAGGGTGCCCCCGGCAGGATTCGAACCTGCGCACACGGCTCCGGAGGGCATTCTCATTGCTAGTGTCAGGTACCCCCTGAGCTGGGTGTTCTCTTGAGCGCGCGGTAGCTGGAGCCGGTGTCTATCGCACATCATGCGCATCGGTCGGCGTGCGCCCCCGACCACGGACTGGGAACCCCTCTTGGCTCAGGCCTGTCGAGCCATGAGGGGACGAGCATCGAGGGACCGACGACCTCCCAGCAACGCCAGCGAGGTCTGAGACGCAGTCGCTGCTGGAGGGCAGCACAGTCCGTGAGCCTTTTCCATCATCGGCCTGAGCTGGTCAGACGCAGGGCGGCGGAAACCCGCGTCTCGCCCTGAATCGCGGCGCGCCCCCGGCCTGGCGACGGCCGGCCGGGGGCGACGCTGCCGGCCGGCCCCCGTCGGTCCTGTCACCTCTCGTCGAGCTGCGCCGCGGTCCGCGCATTGGGCGTTCCGTCGGGGCCGGGCTGCCGGCGCTGGGGTTCGACGCGGCGGGGTGTCGAGCCGAGCTGGAGCGCGACGATGATCGTGGCGAGGACCGCGAGAGCGGTCGCGATGAGGAACGACAGGCGGTAGCCGTCCACCGGGGAGCCGCTGTGGCCGGTGGCGGCCGCGGCGGCGGTGGCGAGGACCGCAAGGCCGACCGCGGCGCCGGTCTGCTGGCTGGTGGTGAACAGCGCCCCGGCCAGCCCCTGCTCGCTGGCCCGGACACCGTTGGTGATCGCGATCGAGGCGGTCGGCAGGGCGAGCCCGACCCCTACCGCGGTCAGCACCATGCCGGGCAGTACGGCCGCCGGGTAGCCGGCCCCGGCGGTGATCTGGGCGAGCCACAGCTGCCCGGCGCCCATGCAGGCCAGCCCGGCGAGCAGCATAGCCTTGACGCTGAACCGGGCCGTCAGCCAGCGTGTGCCGAAGGTGGAGACCAGCACGACGGTGCCGGTCGACGGGACCAGTGCCAGTCCGGTCGTCACCGGGCTGAATTCCAGCACCCTCTGCAGGTAGAGCGACGCGAAGTAGACGTAGCCGGCCAGGATGGCGCCGATCAGCAGCATGGCAGCGATCGCGGCCCGCCGGGCCGGCTCCGCCAGGATCGGCAGGGGCAGCATCGGGGCCGCCGACCGCTTTTCGGCGACCACGAAGCCCGTAGTCAGCAGCACCGCGAGGGTGAGAGCGACGAGGGTGGCGGGCGTGGTGAAGCCGTGCTGCTGCCCGCTGCTGAGGCCGAAGATCAGCGCCGCGATGCCCGTGGTCACCAGCAGTGCCCCGCGCACGTCGAGGCTGCCGCCGCCGGACCGCTTCCCGGCCGGCAGGCGCGGGACCAGCGCGAGGATGACGGCGATGACCGGCAGGTTGATCAGGAAGACAGCCCGCCAGCCGAAGTACTGGGTGAGCAGCCCGCCCGCCACGATCCCGGCGGTCGCGCCCGCCGCGGTGGTGGCCTGCCAGATCGCCAGCGCCCGGTGGCGCGCTGCCCCTTCCGCACTGATCGTCGTCAGCAGCGACAGCGCGGCCGGGGAGACCATCGCCCCGGCCGCGCCCTGCACGATCCGGGCGGCGATCAGCATGATCGGCCACTGCGCCAGACCGCAGGCCAGCGAAGCGATCCCGAACAGGGCCAGGCCGACGGTCAGCACCTGCCGTCGGCCGAGCAGGTCCGCCAGGCGGCCGCCCGCCAGCAGCAACGACCCGAAGGACAGCGCGTAACCGGTGACGATCCACTGCAACTGCGCTGCGGGCATGTCCAGCTCCCGCTGAACCGACGGCAGCGCCACGTTCACGATGCTGAAGTCCAGTTGCAGCACGAACTGGGCGGCGCAGATCAGTGCGATGACGAACGCGGCCCGCTGCGATCCGCTTCCGGCGGGCTGAGGCGCGGCGTGCTTCGCCGAGTGGTCCGGCATGGGCGAATCCCCTGTCCTTGATGGTGTTCCTTACTGGTTCGTCGGCGTCAACCACGCCGGTCGGAACGTCGATGGCGATCCGGCGGCAGCGTGCGGAGATAGGCTGCATCTGTCCCACAGATGGAACTGTCCGGATGCACTGCAACGCAGTCCTGGAGGCGGCGGCCGATGGAACTCCGACAGCTACGGCACTTTCTGGCGCTGGTCGATGAGCGCAGCGTCACCCGCGCCGCAAAGCGGGAGCTCATCGTGCAGTCGGGCCTGTCGAACTCGCTCCAGGCCCTCGAACGCGAACTCGGCACGCCCCTCTATGTCCGCGGGACCCGGCCGGTCCGGCTCACCGCGGCCGGCGAAGCCCTGGTCGGCCCGGCACGCCGGACCGTGATCAGCGCCGCGCAGGCGGAAGAGGCCGTGCACCACACCCGTGACGTGCTCATCGGCACCCTGCGTCTGGGCGTCGGGCTCTCCGCCCAGCATCTGGTGCCGTTCGCCTCCTACCTCGGCGAGTTCACCCGCGATCACCCCGGTATCGACCTGCGCCTCCAGTACGGGCCCGCGCTGACGATGATCTCGATGGTCGGGACCGGAGAGGTGGACTGTGTGATCGGACCCGCGGTCGGCCGGGTCCCCGGCATCCGGATGACCGGCCTCGCGCGGGAGCCGCTGCGCCTCGTCTGCCGTGCCGATCACCGCCTGGCGGAGCGGTCCGACGTCACCATCGCGGAACTGGCCGACGAGCGGTTCGTCGAGGTGCCCCCGCGGTGGACGGCCCGCCTGCTCAGTGACGCCGCGTTCGCCACCGAGGGGATCCAGCGCCGGGTCGTCTGTGAGGTCGGCGACTGGGAACTGTTCCTCGAACTGGTCGGCGCGGGCGTCGGCATCGGCTTCGCTCCGACCGGCCTGCAGTACCCGGTGCTGACCGCCCCGGACAGCGTCCTGCGGTTCGTCGAGGTCGAGGGCGTGCGTCTGGAGCGGCACATCCACCTGATGCTGCCCCCGGCGGGCGAGACCAGCCCGGCAGCGGCGCGGTTCGCCGATCAACTGCTGCGCGTCCGCTCGGCGGGCGGCTGACCCGCCGCCCGTCGGCGACCGCGGCCCTGCCGACCCGGGAGCGGCGCGGCTGTGGAGGCGCCCGCGCTGCCACCATCTGATCGTCAGATGGACTCCATCTGGGGCAAGCGCGACGCACGCGACATCAGCGGCGATGGAGGCGCGGTTGTAAGGGGGTGAAGCTTTCACGCCGACCGCGGACACCGGCTGGACGGCGGCGAAGAAACGCCGCTCCGGACGATCCGCCACACGGTCTGCGCCTGCACAGCCCATGAGAAGAAGAAGGAGGTCACTGAGGTGAACCTCACTGACCACGCCGGAGTCCGGCTCACACACGGCAAGCCCAAGGTCAACGGTGTGGAGATCCACTACGCGATCGGCGGCACCGGCGAGCCGGTGTTCCTGGTGCACGGCGTGCCGAAGACCATGGCCTACTGGCGTCACGTTGTACCGCTGCTGACCCCGCACTACACCGTCATCGTGCTCGACAACCGGGGTGCCGGCGGCTCCCAGCGCCCCCTGTGCGGCTACGACACCTCCACGATGGCCGCCGACGTCGCCGCACTCGCCACCCACCTCGGCTTCGACCGGTTCCGCGTCGCCGGCGAAGACTGGGGCGCGGCCATCGCCTATGCCGTCGCCGCCTTCCACCGGCCCCGGGTGCGGCAACTGGTCTTCCAGGAAACGCTCCTGCCGGGACTTCCGGTCGGCCCGGGAATGCCGGGCGGCGGCCCCGACCCCTCACTCGCCCCCGACGACGGCCGCACCGGCTGGCACTTCAGCTTCTTCAGCCTGCCGCACATCCCCGAACTGCTGCTGGCCGGACGGGAACGGCCCTTCTGGACGTACTACGCCCGCCGCCAGATGTGGGACCCCAGCGCGCTGGCCGAGGAAGACGTCAACGAGATCGTGCACTCGGCCGAGCAGCCGGGCGGCACCAGGGCCATCCTGGAGATGTACCGCGCCCGGCAGACCGACGCCGAACAGAACCGCCCGCATTACGCCGACCCGCTCAGCTGCCCGGTCCTGGCCGTCGGAGCCGAGGAATACCTCGGGGACGCGGTAGCACAGCAGATGGCGCAAGTGGCCGACGACGTCCACGGCGTCGTCATCCCCGCGGCCGGTCACAACGTCGCGCTGGAGAACCCGACCGCTCTGGCCCAGGCCTACCTCGACTTCTTCGCAGCCGGCTGAGGTCCGGCACCGTCCCGTGCGGCGACGTCCGGACATGAGCAGGCCGAAGGTGGCGTAACGAGAGGGCCGGGCGCGGCGCCGCACGGACGTTCCCCGGCGTCACCGCGGCCTGCAGTGTCGCCGCACCCGGTGAGGCGGCCCGGCGTCACGGGGATTCGTGACTGGAGACCGTGCTCCGCAGAACGTTAGACATGAGGCGTCCACTCAGTCAGCCTTCCCAACCTGCTTACCCTGTCTCGGAGTTGGCCTGACACAAGGGCGAAGCCCCTGGTAGACCGGTTGTCGACCAAGAGAACCGTGTTCACCAGAGGCTTCGCATGCTTGATCGGTTTCCAACTTGGGTGACTGGACAGCCAGTTGGCGTGCGGGTGGCGTCCGGGAACGGGTGAAGCTCCTGGTAGACGGGTTGTCGACCAAGAGCAACCTGTCCGCCCGGAGCTTCACGTGCTTGTCTACCCATCGGGGATCGATCTGTCCACCTCGACCCTGCGGTACCTCTCCCGCCTGCTGGCCACCCGACGCCGGGAGCGGGGCACGCGGTGGCGCCGGCTCCCCGCGGACCGGCAGGCCCTGCTGGTCCTGGCCCATCTGCGGTGCGGGCACACCTACGCCCAGCTCGCGGCCGGGTTCGGTGTCGGGATCGCCACCGTCTACCGCTACGTCACCGAGGCGGTGGAGGTCCTGGCCGCCGTCGCCCCCGACCTTGCCACGGCCGCCCGCACCGCCGCACGCAAGGCGTTCGTCATCCTCGACGGCACCCTGCTGTCCATCGACCGCATCGCCGCCGACCGCCCGTACTACTCCGGGAAGCACAAGAAGCACGGCATGAACGTGCAGGTCATCACCGACCCGTTCGGGCGCCTGCTGTGGGCCTCACCCGCCTTGCCCGGCGCGGTCCACGACATCAAAGCCGCCCGCACCCACGGCGTCATCGACGCCCTGGTCGAGGCCGACGTCCGGTGCTGGGCGGACAAGGGGTACCAGGGCGCCGGCGGCACCGTGCGTGTCCCCTACCGCGGCCGTTGGGAGAAGCTCTCCGCAGGCCAAAGAACCGTCAACGTCACCCACGCCAAGATCCGCGCGGTCGGCGAGCAGGCGATGGCCACCCTGAAGTCCTGGTGGCTGCTGCGCAAGCTCCGGTGCAGCACCACCCGCGTCACTGACCTGGTCAAGGCCGTACTCGCCCTTCACCTGGCAACGTCAAGCTGAGGTTGGAAAAGCCTCCGTGTCCTGCGATCCCATGCTCCACCGCCGGCTCGGTCGCACTAGGCTGTCTTGCGGTTCAGGCAGGTGGTTGCAGGCGATGGATCGGGGGCTGAGCGTTGCGAGTCACTCAGACGAGGAGGATTGAGCGAGCGGGTGTAAATGCCCTCCGAGCACTGCTTGAAGAGCATGATCAAATTGTGCAGGAGATCGACGGGGGTAACGACTACGGCGAAGACCTGTTCGTGATGTTCACCAAGGACGGTCAACGAACCGGTGTGAGCGTTGCAATTCAAGTAAAGAGTGGCGCCAAGTATAAGCGGTCTAATGGCTACTCGATTCCAATTGATGGACATGCGGATGATTGGAAGAATAGCCTCCTTCCAGTTCTAGGCGTTGTCTTTGATGTCGATACCCGGCGGCTATTCTGGGTGAATTTGAGTGCTGCTCTCAATGAATCGAACGAGCCTCCTGCGTGGGTTAGTGTTAAGACGGAGAACGAACTCAAAGATGACACGATCGCTCGATTCATAGAGCTGGCACACGAGTATGCAGAAGGCTCCAAGGCGCCAGGTCGTCGAGAGACGAGCCTTCAAATCTATCCCGTGCCTGAACCTAGTGATGGCGTGCTTGATTGGTTCGTAGGTCGCACGCTTCAGGTTGACTGGATTCGGAACAAGCTTGTCGGAGACCCGGAGAGAAAGATCCTCATATCCGGCATGGCCGGAGTCGGTAAGACGTCGCTCGTCAATAAGGTGGTCAGAGACGCGGCTGTGCGTGCGTCATTCCCCGGTGGCGTCATCTTTGCAGACATGTACGGCTTCTCGGGGGATCGCCGACGCATGGGCCATCCTGGTGCAGCCTACGCGCCCCTGCTTAACGCTCTTGGAGCTCCGGCGTCCGATATTCCAGCTGACAGTGGCAGTCAAGCTGCGGCCTATCACAGATTTCTCGAAAGCTGTGCCTCTGCCGGGAGCCGCATTCTTTTCGTCTTCGACAATGTCGCGGAAGTCTCGCAGGTTGCAGAACTGCTGCCGAAGTCGGAGGCTCATGGGGTCATCATTACCTCTCGCGTTCGTTTGGGCATTCTTGACGGCGTCGAGAGTCTCCATCTCGATTGCCTGACAGGGGATGAATCCGAAAGCCTATTGCGGACGGCGCTCAAGTCTCGGGCGAGTGCACTTCAGGTGGGCACGTCGATTCGGGATTTGTGTGAACTGTGTGGGCACCTTCCTCTTGCTCTGCAGATTGCCGCAGCAGTGATAAAGGAAGACCCTTTATTCAGTGTGAGCGACCTCCTTGGAGAGCTGGAGGAGGCGAAAACGCGCTTGGACGTTCTCCAGTATGGAGACACTGCGGTCCGAGCTGCCTTGGAAGTTTCCTTCCGGCATCTCGATGATGACCTTCGAGTTCCTTTCTGCAGTATCTCGATCAACCCAGGGAGTCAAATTTCCGAGGAGATTGCCGGAGTGCTGATGGAGACCTCCGCGCCGCGAGTGCGTACGGTTCTCCGACGTCTTAGTCAGGCTAGTTTGATATCACGCAACCCGTCAACGCATCAATGGCGCATGCATGACCTCGTCTATCTGTTTAGCTCTGAAAAATCCAAAGACGTACTGGATGAGGAAAAGCGAACCAAATGCTTTGCGCGTATGGTTGAACGGTACTACCTCATTTCGGACGAGGCTGATTCAATGTTGCGCGGCATTACTCCTGGCGCCGAGGCAAGGTTCACCAATACCACTGATGCGCTGCAGTGGTTCGATGCCGAATATATGAATCTTCGCGGCGCAGCTCAGCGTGCGCGCGAGGTGACGCTGCATGAAGATGCTTACTTTCTGTCCATGAATCTTGTGCTCTACTTTGATATGCGCAGCCGAGTCGAGGATGCCCTTCAGTGTTCACTCGCGGCCTACGATTCAGCCCGAGCAGATAAGGATGTTGAGCGACAGGTTCGGGCACTAAACAACATCGGACTGGTTCTCACTACACAGCGCAAATTTAAGGACGCTATCCAAAAGCTGACTAAGGCCGTTGCTATCGCGGAGAGGATCGGTTTCCTGGAGGGTGAGTCTGATTCGATAACCAGCCTCGGGGCGGCAGTGCGCCAGCACAATGGCCCCCATGCGGCAGTTCCG
Organism: Streptomyces sp. NPDC029292; assembly: GCF_055569295.1. Taxonomy (NCBI): domain Bacteria; kingdom Bacillati; phylum Actinomycetota; class Actinomycetes; order Kitasatosporales; family Streptomycetaceae; genus Streptomyces; species Streptomyces sp. NPDC029292. Next base: position 120,303 of record NZ_JBVHXR010000024.1, on the reverse strand, counting down.
ATACTCGTCAAGGCGGTGCAGATCGCCAAGAAGACGAGGGATGCTGGCAGTATCGGATCTTCTCTGACTAATCTAGGATCCGCGTATAGAGAGTCTGGTCAATTGGGCTCTGCAGCCAAGGTCCTGGCGGAATCTATCACCTTCCATCGCAGGTCTGGTGACCTCAGGAAGGAGGCTTCGGCTCATGGGGGGCTGGCGCTTACGCTCTCTCAAATGGGTCAATTTGATGCCGCTTTGAAGTCTTTTCAGAGGTCCTTTTCTGGATACGAAGCGGTTCAGGATGAGTTCGGAATCCACCTCGGCTACGCGAATCTCGGCGGTACCTATATTTCTATGGGGAGGATCGCTGAGGCAAAAGAAACTCTGGAACGCGCCCGGCTGTACTTTCATCAGGTGGGAAACGTCTATTACGAGGCCGGTGCTCTGGTCAATCTAGGTGAAGCGGAACTGGCTTCCGGAGATGCTGCACGCGCTCGTGAGCTATATGAGGAGGCGCGCACAAAGTATGAGGAAATTGGCGCCTCAAGGAACGCCCGAATCGTTGACATGAATATACGCAATCTGGGTGTTGACCAGTAGGCTTCCAAGTCCTGGTCTGATTCCACAACCGCATCGGCTGAGGTCCCGTGCCCGTGGGACCCTTGGTGTCGAGCGAAGGACGACGTGAGAGGAGCCGAAGTGCCGGAGGCCAGTCCGCGCGGAACGTATCTGGTCATTGCGGAAGCGCTGCGAAACGAGATCGCGGAGGGAGAGGGTATCGACACCCTGCCTTCGGAGGGGGACCTGATGCGCTTGCACGGCGTCGGTCGGAACACGATCCGTCGTGCCCTCAAGGTTCTTGAAGCCGATGGCCTTGTTGAGTCTGCCCCTGGGATCGGGTGGCGTGTCGCTCGGGGCGACGATCGTCGGACCCTTGCTGAGCGGATGGCTGCCGTGATCGTGGAGGATGCGCTCTCAGTGGGCGACCCATACCCGTCCGAAGCGAAGCTCTGCGAGAGGTTCGAAGCTTCCCGTACGGCCGTGCGACGTGTCCTTGCCCAAATGGAGGGAAACGGCTTGCTCGCCACCGTTCACGGCAAGGGGCGAACCGTACGCGCTCTCCCGGCTCCCACCGCCCGGCCGTAGCCTTGGCAGCCATGGGACTGACTGAGTGGGCGTACTCGCTCTCCGAATCGCTGCTGTCCGATCCGCTCCCGCGTCGGTGGGCGCACTCGTTGGGGGTCGCCAAGCGCGCTCGCTCCTTGGGCCCGATCATGGGCGACGATGCCGAGTTGCTGGAAGCTGCCGCGGTGCTGCATGACATCGGGTACTCGCCGACGATCGCGACCACCGGCTTTCACCCGCTGGACGGCGCGCGGTTCCTCCGGGACCAGGAAAAGGCAGACGAGCGGGTCGTTTGTCTCGTGGCTCACCACTCTTGCGCCCTGCTGGAAGCCGAAGAGCGCGGACTGAGGCAAGAGCTTGAGGGGGAGTTCGAGCTAGAGCGTCCGGACCTGGTCGACGCCCTGCTGTACTGCGACATGACGACCACGCCCGACGGGACGCAGACCACGCCGGCCGAGCGGCTGGACGAGATCGTGCAGCGATACGGTCCGGACACGATCGTCGGGCGGTTCATTCAGCGCGCGGCCCCCGAGATCCACGCAGCGTCGAAGCGTGTTGAGGGTCGGTTGGCGCAGGTCTCTGCCGACGATCAGCCGATGTAGGGCTCTCGCCGCGAGTCGTCGAGACCGTGGCGGATGCGCAGCATCATCGACGGGTGGATCTCCAGTCCGTCAAGGTCCGCTGGGTCAACCCAGCGGACCTCTTTTGACTCGCTGCTCGTACGCAGAGAGCCGCCGATGGGGTGGGCTCGGAAGCAGATGGAGAACTGTTGCCGGACCTCTCCGTCGTCGTACGCCAGCACATGTTCAGGGTCGGTGTAGAGACCGACGATGCTGTCTACCTCAACGTCGATGCCGGTCTCTTCCGAGACTTCACGGACGACGGTGTCAGCGATGCGTTCGCCGATGTCGTGGCCACCGCCGGGCAGTGCCCACAGGTCGTTGTCGGTCTTGTGGATGAGCAGCAATCGCCCCGAGTCGTCCCGGACGACGGCCGTGACCGAGGGGACTACCGAGTTGGCCTTAGGAGCGTTCGGGTCGCGGAAGTAGTCGATCCGGCTCATCAGTGCGCGCCTTCCCATTCGGTGGGTGAGGAGATCGGGCGGGCTGATTCCCAGACCCGTTCCACGCTCTCAGCGTAGGCGTCGAAGAGTTCACCGCCGGGCACGCGTCGCAGGTGCAGCACGGGGGCCATGTAGGCGCCGACGCCGTAGATGTGGCCGTTGGCCAGCATCTCGTCATCGGCTCGATAGATCGAGTTGTAGAGGGTTGTGTTGTGCAGCCGGAACTCAACGCCAGGAAGGCCGAAGAGCGGACCGTAGTTGACCAGGGCGTTCCGGATCTTCGCTGCCATGGCCGCGCCGATCCCCTCGTCGTCCCCGCGCGCGGCCACCGCTTGCGACGTGGGCTCTCCCATCAGGAAGCGGATGGACACGCCTTCGGCTGACTTTTCCTTCACGATGCGGTGGAACGTCGCATCTTCGGTCAGCCAGAAGCCGGAGTACACCAACACATCGAACTGGCGCCGGGCCTTGGAGTAGAGGTCTGTCCAAAGGGTCTGCATCACCACGGAGCGGTGTGGATAGAGCCTGACCAACTCCGCGTTGCCGGAGGCGGTGACCTCTGCTGACGTGCGTTCGTCGGGCCACAGGTAGGACACCTCACACTTCAACAGCGATGCCGTCGCGTACTGGAAGCGGCGATATGGCTTGCGCTCAGGCTCGTTGATCCACCGTTCGACCGTCTTGGACGCGACCCCGAGCCGTTGAGCGACCTCATCGAGCGTCAGGCCCAAGTCCACTATCGCGCCGCGCAGCCGCTCGTTCGCCACGTCCAACCTCCGCCTTCTTGGGACGACTTGGTTCGACTTCACGTTAGCCAAGGACGACTCAGGTCGTACACCTGCGAAGTCGATCGTCGTCGGCGCCGAGGCCAGTCTGTAGGTACATCGAGCGCGAGGGGCTCGCAGAACTCCAACAGCCGAAGGGCTTGACGGGGTGAACTCCCCTCTGCAAGATGAGGAACACGTAATACATGTTCCTCTCGGCGGATCGCTTCGACGAACCGAACGAGCGCACGGAAAGGGCCCCGAGAGGGGTCATGAGGCCCCGCTTCGGCGGGGGCGAGGGACCCGGACCCCTTGGCAGTCCGGAGGGCTTAGACCGAAAGGTCACGTCTCCATACGCCTGTAACGGGAGCTCGTGTTCCCGAAGGAGACAGCGCACCACCTCACCTCGCCGCCGCGCTTCTTGCGGCGGCCGGTTGCCTCCTCCGCTCGTCTCGTACGAGCGGGGCTGAGGGGAGCCGGAACACCTCTTCGCTTCCCGGGAGTACTCATGAGCGCTGCTGTTGAGATCGTCTCGTTCGGCTACCTGCACGACGAGCCGCCCGCGGCACACCTGACCATCGACCTGCGCCACCACTTCCGCGACCCGCACGTGTCGCCGGAGCTCCGGTACATGACCGCCGACGACGAGCCGGTCCGCACGGCCGTGCTGAACACGCCCGGCATCAAGGACCTGGTTGAGGCGACCGCCGCGGCGGTCGCCGCGTTCGCCTCTGGCCCGAGCGCCGGAACGGTCACCGTCGCCGACGGATGCGCCGGCGGCCGTCACCGTGCTCCCACCTTCGCTCGCGCACTCGCTGAGCGGCTGGCCGCGGCCGGGCACTCCGTGACCGTTCACCACCGCGACTTGGACAAGCCCGTCGTCCAGCGCTGACGCCCGGTTCCTTCAACAGCCCCGATGGCCAAGCCGGGTTCGACTCCCGGACGGGGCGCTACCCCGCCGCAAGCGCGGCTCGGGGTGCTCATCCGGGGCGGTCGCCTCTCGCCAAGGACCGCGACCACCCCGGCACTTCGCACGCGTCAACGTCCCATCGACTTCCTGGAGTTCATCCATGACCGAGCGCGTTTTCGTCTCCGAGACCTCCGGTCCGATCGTCCTGGGTATCTCGCTGCCGGTCGGCAGCATCCGCGTCCAGGTGCTCGACAGCCTGACCGCCGCTCGCGTGGTCCTGCGCACCGACGACGCCACGGGGCCGGCGGCCGACGCCGTGAACCGCGCACGCAGCACGCAGAACGGGCAGGCGTTCGGCATCGAGGTGCCGGAGATGCCCGGCAACGTGATGGTGCAGAGCCGTCGCGGCAACCGCATCGTGCAGAACGTCGGCACGGTCTACGGCTCGGTGACGGGCATGACCATCATCAACGGCCGCGTCGTCTCCGGCGGCATGAACACCATGCAGACCGTCAGCCCGATCGAGGCCACGGTGTGCCTGCCCCCGCACTCCTCCCTCGCGGTCGTCTCGCAGTCCGCCGACGCCGAGGTCTTCGGCTACGTCGACCGGATGGAGTTCCGCTCCGTCTCCGGCGACCTGGACGCCGATGGCGTTCGGGAGCTCCGCGCCAACACCACCTCCGGCGACATCCACGCCGGCCGCGTCACCGAGCAGATCACCGCACAGTCGGTCTCCGGGGACATCGACATCGACCTGTACGACGGCCGCAGCGCCACCCTGGGCACCACCTCCGGGGACATTGAGGTGCAGGCCACCAACGGCGCGTCCGGGCACGTCAGCGCCAACAGCGTCTCCGGTGACGTCCGCCTGTCCGGTGCCCGGCACCTGAGCGTGTCCGCCAACACCGTCTCCGGCCGCGTCCGCAACGGCTGAACCATCGCCCGGCCCTTCCACCTCGACTAGGAGTCGCCCCGATGGCTGCTGCCGTCTTCGCCGCCGTGTTCATCGCCCTGTACGTCGCCCACAGCGTGGGCGACCACTGGGTGCAGACCTCGCACCAGTCCGCGCACAAGGGCCGTCCCGGCTGGGTCGGCCGCCTCGCGGACGCCCGGCACGTCGCCACCCTGACCGCCACCAAGGTCGCCGTCCTGCTGCCGGTCGCCTGGCTGCTGGACCTGCACCTGTCCGCGCTCGGCACTGTGGCCGCCTCGCCATCGACGCGGCCTCGCACTGGTGGGCCGACCGGCGCACCACGCTCGCGTGGCTGGCCAAGGTGACCGGCAAGGGCGAGTTCTACCGGCTCGGTGCCCCGCGCGCCGGCCGCGACGACAACCCGCACATCGGTACCGGCGCCTACGCGCTTGACCAGTCCTTCCACCACCTGTGGCTGCTGGTCGCCGCGCTCGTCATCGCCGCGGCCTAGCCGCGCCTCACCTCCGGCCCCCACCCGCGGGCCGGTTCTCGTCTTCCCGGGGTGGTCGCCTCTCGCCAAAGACCGCGATCGCCCCGGCATCCCTTCGATGCCAGGAGTTCCGTCATGCGTAGCTACATCGGCACCCACCAGGTCGTGAACCAGGCCGAGTTCGAAGAGCTGGCGTTCGGCTTCGACGAGCGGCCGGCCGGTCTGGACGTCGACCTGTTCCGCGGCCCCCTCCGGCCCGAGACGGCCGACGAACGGCAGGCCCGCGCGGACGCGGCCCGCGACATCCTCGCGGACCTGCGCGCGATGGGCGAGGACGGCGACGAGATCGCCGCCTGGGACGCCCTGTACGCCGACGCCCTCACCCACACCGTGCCCCTCCTGCGCTCCGTCGACCGCGCCGGCCGTTCCGGCGGGACGGGGGAAGCGGCATGAACACACCCCAGATCCGCAAGCCGTTGACCAAGACCCAAAAGGTCGTCCTGACTGCCGCGTTCGTCCCCATGCTGCTCACCGGTGTGGCCGGCGGCATCGGCACGTTCAGCAACATCGGTCACGCCTACGGCGAGGGCACCGCGCTCGGTGCGGTCGCGGCCGGTGAGGGCGCGACCGCCGTTCTCGGGCTGGTCCTGCTGGGGCTGACCATGCTGGGACAGTCCTCGCCGTGGCCCATCCGGGTCGGACTGTGGGCGTTGCCCGCCGCTGCCTCGGTCATGGCCGCGATGGCGGGACCCGACGCCGGCCGGACGGTCATCTACGCCGTGACCCCGATGGGCATGTGCGTGTCGGCCGAGGGCATGGCGTTCCTCGCGCGGCGCATCGTCGTCCACACCGACGGCCGCGACGCGGAGACCGAGCGCAAGGCCGCCGCGATCGTGCAGGCCCTCGCCTACCACCGCGCCCGCGCCGCCAACCACCCCGACGAGAAGATCCGGGGCCGGTCGGAGCGCAAGTCGTGGCGCCTCGCCCGCAAGGTCGGCGTCGGTGACGTGGCGCTCGGATCGAGGCTGCTGGACGTCCAGCGCGATCGGGTCACGGACGGTGCAGACGCCGCCCTGTCGGCCATGTTCGCCGGGATCGCAAATATGGAGGAATCTACCGAGACCAAGAGGAATCGGTCTACGGCTGACCTGCCGGAATCGACCCCGGCGCCGGTCGTCCTGACGCGTCTGCCGATGCCCGATCCGGTCTCGGTCGACTATGTGAAGTCGACTCTTCCCCTCAAGCCAGTACCGGCCATCGCCGCACCGATCGACCCGGCGCCGATCGAGTCGACCGAGCGGCGGGCGGTGGCGGCCGATTCCCCCCGACCTCGACGGGCGACCGGCCGGGTTCCCGAGGTGGCCCGATCGCCCCGATCCAAGCGCACGCCCGATCAGTTGCTTGCTGAGGCACGGACCGCGACGGCCGATTGGCCGGACGCGCAGATCACTGCCGAGGGCATCCGCCGCACCATCCGCACCTCGCCGGTGAACGCCCGGACGCTGCGGGACACGATCCTTGCCGAGCGCTCTAAGGCCGCGTGATGGCGGGGGCGTTCGGCAAGTGCTTCGACCCGAACGGTACCCGGTTCGGCGTCCCCACCTACCCGTGGCGGTACGCCCCCGACGGCCTCGCGACCCGCCGTCAACTCCGTGCCCGTGGCTTACGGCCGGGAGGTCAGCCGATCGCGGCTCAGGTGCTGCGCCCGCGCTACCGGCGTGGCCCGCTGGTCGCCTACCTCTACCGCGTCGACCGCGCCAAGTCGGTACGGCCGATGACCCCGGCCAAGTGGGCCGCGCTCGCCAAGGCCAACCTGGCGCGCCGCACCTGCCCGGCCTGCCGCGCAGACGCCGGTTACGTCATCCCCACCTCGCTCGGAACCTGCGTGACCTGCGCCTATCCCGAGGAACAGCGCGCTGCCTGAACCACCGAAACCCGGGACCGGCCGCCCACCTTCCACAGCAAGCCGGCCGGACCCTTCGACTCCCGAAGGAGCCCGTACATCGTGACGGAAAACCCCGTGTTCCCGCCCCCGGACGAGCCGGAGGGCACCGACGAGCGGACGGCCGCCGTGCTGCCGTTCCCGCTCAAGAAGGACACCGCCCCGTCCACCGCGCCTGGCGAGGGCGAGGCCAAGCCGGGCGAGTGGGAGGCCGAACTCCCCGACGCCGACGACCCCGAGGGCGACGGCCTGACCGAAGGCGCTCCGGTCGACCCGCCGCGCGAGGTCTACCCGCCCTCGGTCAGTGAGTGGATGGAGGCCAAGGACAAGGCCCGCATGCCGGTCCTGCCGGACTGGGTCAAGCTCCCTGACCAGCGCACGGCCGTCCGCAAGTGGGCCGTCCGGCACTACTCGACTGTGATCGGCTACCACGCCGTTCGTCTGCCGTGCATCTACACGCCCAAGGTGCTGTTCTACTCGCCGCGCGGGGCATGGCGCTGGTCGGCCGCGATCGGCCGGTGGGTGTTCGACGCGGAAGGCAAGTCCCTGCGCCTCGCCTCGGTGGCCAACGAGGACGCTGCCGAATACCTGAAGCTCTCGCGGCAGCGCAACGACCGCGTCAGGCTCCGGGGTATCGTCGCCACGATCGCCGGGTTCATCGGCCTCGCCGCCGCCCTGACCTTGTACGTCATGGCTCCGTCATGGCTGTTGCTGCTGTCCATCGCCACCCTGACGACCACGCTCGGGGCGGTCGGGGCGCCGGCGGACCGGCCGCTGATCGACATGGCCAAGGTGACGTTCCGCAAGCGCAAGTTGTCCTCGGACATCGTCATCCGTGCGCACGACGCGTCCGGGTTGACCACCAAGGATCAGTCGATTGCCTTCCCGCGGCCGATCGGCAGGGACGGCGACGGCTGGCGCGTAGTCGTCGACCTGCCGTATGGCAAGACGTTCGAGGACGCGGTGAAAGCTCACGCCCGGCTTGCCTCCGGCATGGACATCGCTCCCACTCAGCTCTTCCTGGACAAGGACGAGACGAGCGGGCGGCGGGTGTCGTACTGGATTGCCGACCGTGACCCGCTCGCCGTGCCGTCGGGCAAGTCCCCGCTGTTGGGGGCGACGCGGGTGGACTTCTGGAAGCCATTCCCGTGGGGTGTCGACGAGCGGGGCAACCCGGTCATGGCCACCATGCTGTGGCTGTCGCTGCTGGTCGGCGCCGTCCCGAGGCAGGGCAAGACGTTCTCTGCCCGGACCATCGCGCTCGCCGCCGCGCTGGATCCGTACGTGCGCCTGTACGTGTTCGACGGCAAGGCTTCGCCGGACTGGCGCAAGTTCACCAAGGTCGCCCACCGCATCGGGTTCGGCATCGTCCCGAAGAACGGGTTCGATCCTGTGGTGCATCTGCTGACCTCGCTGCGGGAGTTGAAGGCGGACGTCGAAGACCGCTACCACCGGCTCTCGGAACTGCCGCTGCACATCTGCCCGGAGGGCAAGCTCACCCCGGAGATCAGCCGGGACAAGAAGCTGAACATGCCCCTGACCCTGTTCGTGGTCGACGAGGTGCAGGAGTACTTGACTCACCCCGAGCACGGCAAGGAGATCCTGTCTCTGCTGGTCTACCTCGCCCGGGTCGCCCCGGCGGTCGGCGTGAGCGTGATGACGTCCACGCAGAAGCCGGACGACAAGGCGTGCCCCTCGGAGCTGCGCGACCAGCACCAGGCCCGGTTCGCCCTGCGGGTCGGCGCCTACCAGGTCTCTGACGTCATCCTCGGTGCGGGCTCGTACTCCGAGGGTCTGGATGCGTCCAAGCTGCTCAAGTCCCACAAGGGTGTGGGCCTGCTCAAGGGCATGTCGGACGACTCCGGCATCGTGCGCACCTACCTCGCCGACGGCCGCGACGCGGAACGCATCCTGACCAGGGCTGCCGCGCTGCGGGAGGCCGAGGGCACGCTGACCGGCGACGCGGCCGGCGAGGCCCCGGCCCCGGAGGTGTCCGCGACGATCCTGGACGACGTGGCGGCCGTGCTCGGCAAGGGCGAGGCCAAGGTGTGGTCCGAGACCATCGTCGACCGCCTCGCCGACCTGCGCCCCGACGTCTACGGCGCATGGGCCGAACTGGAGCCCAAGCCCAAGGCCGAAGCGCTCACCGCAGCGCTCAAGCCGTTCGGTGTGGCCACCGACCAGATCGGCCGCCGCATCGACGGCAAGACGGTCAACAAGCGCGGCATCAAGCGCGACGACCTCGCCGCCGCGATTACGCAGCGCAACGAAAAGCGCGCCGCCGGATAGCCCCGAAAGGTCGCTAACGCTAGCGGTAACCGTCGCTAGCGTTAGCGACCCTGCTAGCGACCAAAACCACGTCTGATCAGGTCGCTAGCGGCTAGCGGCCGACCTGCGGAAACCCCCAAAACCCCGCCTGAGAGGCCACCTGATGAGCCTTCCCCTCCTTGCTATCGCCTGCCTACTCACCGTCACTCTCGGTTACAGCGTCAAGTGCTGGCTGAGCCCGTTCGGCGACTGCCGCAAATGCGACGGCATGGGCCACGCCCTCAAGTCCGACCGCAAGGGACGCCTCAAGCGCGGCAAGGACTGCCGCCGCTGCCACGCCACCGGCAAGCGCATACGCGTTGGCCGCTGGATCTACAACCGCGCCGCGCGCACCTACCGCGCCGGCACCCGCTGACCCGCCCCGGAGGACCCATGGTCATCACCATCCCGCTCGTGCTGCTGCTCGCCGGTGGCCTTGCCCTGCTGCTGCGCTTCAAGGCGCTCGGCTTCGGCGCGGCCGTCGTCGCCGCGCTCTTCGGCTTCTACCTCGCCGCCACCGACGCGAGCGACACCGTCAACCAGCTCCTCACCGCCGTGACCGGCGCCCTCGCCGACATCGGCCGCTAGAAGGGAGACCAGGACGTGAACGAACCCACCACGCCCTACGACTGGCACCGTCCCGCCGGGCACGAGGTGACGGCCGTGGAGGTCCACCACCCCACACCGCTCGCCCCGGTACAGCACGCCGCGCCGTGCGTACCCGTGCAGCCGGGCAGCATCCCGGCCGTGGCGAGCGTCGTCCTGCCGGACGGCCGCGTCGTCACCGGCTACGCCATCGAGCCCGCCAAGCCCGAACCGGTCGCGACCAAGCCGGCCGTCTCGCGCACGGCGGTGAACGTCGCCCTCGGGGGCATCGGGTTCGGCGCCGTGTGCGGCGGCCTGGTCCTGCTGACCACGTTCATCGCCGCGCTCGCCGCGCTGGTCCATCAGCTCATCATCCTCGCCGCCGTCATCTTCGGCGGCTGGATCGCCGTGCAGGTCTTCAGCGCGAGCGGCCACCGCGGCGGCAACACCTTCCACATCCGCAAGGCCGTCATCAAGCGCAACCACTTCCACGGCTAGACGTGGCTGGGGCGGTCGCCTCTCGCCAAAGACCGCGACCGCCCCGGTTCTCCGTCCCTTCGACAGAAACAGGAGACCCCCAGCATGACCCAACCCACCCCGATCCGGCGAGGCCGTCTCAGGCCGCGTCTGCTGGACCTGTACTGCTGCCAGGGCGGTGCCGCCAAGGGCTACGCCGACGCCGGGTTCGACGTGACCGGCGTCGACCTCGCCCCGCAGCCGCGCTACCCGTACCGGTTCGTGCAGGCGGACGCGATCGCGTTCGTCCTCGAACACGGCGCACAGTTCGACTTCATCCACGCTTCCCCGCCGTGCCAGTTCTACAGCGACACCCAGCGGCTCATGGGCAACACCCACCCCGACCTGATCGCACCCACCCGGGCCGCCCTGGACGCTACGGGCCGCCTGTACGTCATCGAGAACGTGCGCGGGGCTGTGCCGCACCTGCGCGCTCCGGTGCTGCTGTGCGGGGCCATGTTCGGCCTGGCCACCTACCGGCACCGCTACTTCGAGACCGGCCGGTGGACGCTGACCGCTCCGCCTCATCCGGCCCACACCGCACCGGTCGCCAAGATGGGCCGCCCCATCCCGCCCGGCCATTACGGCCAGTTCGTCGGCAACTTCTCCGGCGTCGACCACGCCCGCCGCGTCATGGGCGTGCCCTGGATGAACCGCGAAGGCATCCGCGAGTGCATCCCGCCCGCCTACACCGAATGGATCGGGCGCGCCTACCTCGCCGCCATGGGAAGGCTGGGGGCGGTCGCGTGAGCACCAAGAACAACTACCTGCGGACCACGCTGTACCTGGCCACGGCCGGTGTGCCCGTACTGCCTCTGCGGGATGGGAAGGTGCCTTTCGGGAACTGCCGTGCGTGCGCGGGCAACGCGTGCGGTGGACGGCCGAACATGAAGCGCGCGGGTACCTGCCAGTGCCCCGCCCCCTGCCACGCGTGGGCTGCTGCCACCACCGACCCGAACGTGATCGCCTCCCCGCTGTGGGTGGCGGCATGGGAACAGGCGGTCTGCGTCGGCTACCACCCCGGCGGGGCGCGGCTGACCGTCGTCGACCTCGACAACGCGGCGGCCGTCGCATGGGCCCGTGAGACCCTGCCGGTCACCCGGATCGTGCCGACGACGCGCGGTGAGCACTGGATCTACCGGGGCGTCATGCGCTCGCACAACGCGGTCCGTCCGGGCGTCGACATCAAATCCCTGATGGCCTACGCCCGTTGGCTCGGTCCCGGCACCGGTCGCATGGCCGACCTGCCGTCGGCCGTCCGAGACCTGGTGGTAAAGGAAGAGGCCACCCCCGCGCCCGGGGAGGTGGTCTCTTCCCCCTCCAGCCGCGCCACGTGGGACCGGACGGTCGCCACCGGATGCCGCCACACCGAGCGCTACGTACGCACCGGCCTCGAACGCGGCCTCGCCAAGGTACGCAGCCACACTGAATCGGGCGCCGGATCACAGGCGTTCGGGGTCGCTCGGTTCCTCGCCGCCCAGCACGCGCACTGCCCCGGCCCGTGCGGACTGGACGCCATCGGCGAAGAGATCGTGGCCGCCGCCGTCTCCGTCGGCGTCCCCGGACCCTACGCCCGCCGCGCGGTCGCCAACGGTCTTGAGACGGACTCGGAGCGTGCGGCATGAACAAACCGTCCCAAACCCCTGTAGACGGCCCGCAGGGCGCCGTACAGCCCCCGCCGTGGGCGGCCGTAGGCGCCCGAAGGGACGTCGCCCGTCAGGGCGTCCTTTCTGCTCTTCGTCCTGACCCGCTACCGAACGCCTCCGGAGGGAGGACAGCCTCATGACCACACAGCCTGTGGACAGCCCCGACCTGTGGGCCGGACTGCCCACCCTCGACGAACCACCCGCCCCCGTGTGGGAGGACCCCGTTCCCCTCGCTGGACGCCGCACGCTCGCCGACTTCCCCGTCGGCGCGCTGCCGGACTGGTTGCGGGAGTTCGTGGCCGCGGTCGCCGAGGAGACCCAAACCCCCGTCGACCTTGCCGGATGCATCGCCCTGTCTGTGCTCGCCACCGCGGCTGGCGGTCGGTCCGTCGTTGAGGTGCGCGGGAACTGGCGCGAGCCGACCAACCTCTACGTCGTCGTCTCGCTCCCGCCCGCCAACCGCAAATCCGCGGTGTTCGCACTGCTCACGGACCCGCTGTACGACGCGGAGAAGCAACTCCGCACGCTCACCCAACCGGCCATCGTGGAAGCCGAGATGACCGCCCGGCTCGCCAAGGAAGCGGCCGACAAGGCCGCGTCCAAGGCAGCCACGGCCGGCGCGGACGAACGGGATGAGCTGGTCGCCACCGCGATCGCGCTGGCGCAGACCGCGGACAGCGTCACCGTCCCCGCCAAACCGCAGCTCCTCGCCGACGACACGACGGCCGAGACGGTCACCTCACGGATGGCCGAACAGGGCGGCCGGATCTCCGTCATGTCCGCTGAGGGCGACATCTTCGACATCATCGCCGGCCGCTACTCCGGCAAGCCCAACATGGGTGTCTTCCTCAAGGGCCACGCCGGAGACCGGCTCAAGGTCGACCGGCAGACGCGAGAGGAGTACATCGAGCACCCCGCCCTGACCATGGGCTTGTGTGTGCAGCCTCAGGTACTGGACGACATCGGCCGACAGGAAGGCTTCAAGGGCCGCGGCCTGCTCGGCAGGTTCCTCTACTCGGTCCCCGAATCCATGGTCGGCCACCGCAAGATCGAGCCCGACCCGATCCCGGACCAGGTCAAGGAGACCTACCGGCGTCACGTCCTTGACCTGACGCTCTTCCTTGCCGAGTGGACCGACCCCGCCGTCATCCAGCTCAGCCCCGAGGCGAACGCCGAACTCAAGGCGTTTCAGCGGCGGTTGGAGCCCATCTTGGAACCCCGCAGCGGCGCCCTGGGGCACATCAACGACTGGGGCGGCAAGTTGGCCGGCGCCACCGCCCGCATCGCCGCGCTCCTCCACCTTGCCCAGCACCTCACCAACGGGCACACGGTGCCCGTGGCCGAAGCCACCATGCGCGACGCGATCGCGCTGGCCGACTACTTCACCAGCCACGGACTCGCCGCGTTCGACGCCATGGGAGCCGACCACGCCACCGCACGCGCCCAAAGCGTCCTGGAAGCGCTGCGCACGCACAGGTGGACCGAGGTGAGCAAGCGGGACCTCATGGTCAAGCTCTCCCGCTCGGAGTTCCCCACCGCCGCGGACCTGGACCCGGCACTGAGCCTGCTCGAAGACCACGGCTACGTGCGCGCCCAACCCGTCGTCCGCACCGGAGGCCGGGGCCGGCCGCCCTCCCCGCGCTACGTGGTCCACCCCCGGCTGACCGACCCGACCAACTGAGCCCGCTCACAGAAACCACAGAATCACAGAAATGCCCGTCGTGAGCCCCTGACCTGCGCAGACAGCCAAGTCGGGGGCTCACGACGCCCCACCACAGAAACCCGCAGAGAAGCCACAGAAATAGACCGACCCCGGCCGCGCTGGACCGGCCCTCTTATTTCTGTGGAACCTTCGGCGATTTCTGTGGCAGCACCCACCGCGCGGCATCACCGCAGGTCAGGCATGCAATCCCGGGTTTCTGTGTATTTCGTGGTTTCTGTGGCGGCTCTCGGTCGGTTCCACCAACTTCCCTTGCTCTCTCGCCCGAGGAGGAGTCGTGGCCAAGCCCCGCGACGAGATGCTGACCATCCCTGAAGTGATCGAAGAGATAGGCGTACCGCGAGCGACGTTCTACCGCTGGCGGCAGTACAAGAAGGGCCCGAAGTCCATCAAGCTCCCGAACGGCGCAGTGCGCATCCGCCGGTCCGAACTGAGTCGGTGGCTCCAGACGCTGGAGGAGAGCGCGTGACGAAAGACGCCGACAACGGGGCTGAGCAGAACAACCGCCCGGCCCCGGACGGGTTTTCGCTCGATGTGCGCCTATGGAAGGTGACCAAGGCACAGAGCAAGACCCGTCCCCACCAACTCCGTTGGAAAGTCGGAGGAAAGGTCAGTAGCGCCACCTTCGCTACGGTGGCTCTCGCGGAGAGCCGTAGATCTGAACTGTGGCAGGCAATGCGCCGTGGCGAGGCATTCCGCATCACCGACGGACTGCCTGAATCCGAGGTACGGGCCGAGGCCACTGCGGAGCAAGCCCGTGAGGAACTTCCCTGGTTCGCGTTCTGTCGCGAGTACATGGCGATGCGTTGGCCAACCGCCGCGGCCAAGACCCGTGAGGGCATCGCCGACGGGCTCGCCGCGGTGACGCTGGCTCTGGTGGAGCAGGAACAGAAAATGCCGTCACCAGAAGAACTGCGTCTCGCCTTTCGGTGGGCGGTCATTCCCAAGAACGCTGAACTTGACCCGCCGGAGGAACTTGAAGACGCCTACGGCTGGATCTCCAAGAAATCGCTTCTCGTCTCCTCGCTGGAAGACCCGAAGATTCTTCGCGATGTTCAGTATCGGATCTCCTTCAAGCTGGACGGAACCCGTGCGGCGGGGGAGACCTCCCGTCGTCGTCGGCGCGCGCTCAACACGGCGGTTGAATACGCCATTGAGCGCAGGCTTCTGACGGAGAACCCACTCACCGCCATCAAGAAGGTGAAGAGTTCCTCATCAGACCGCGTGGATCCCCGTGTTCTCGTGAACAAGACGCAGGCTGCTCAACTCCTCGCCGCGGTCTCCTACGTCGGGACATGGGACCGCAAGAAGGGCCGACGCCTGGTGGGCTTCTACGCGGTCATGTATTTCGCCGGGCTCCGTCCGAGTGAGGCTGTGGGCCTCAAGAAGGCTGATTGCTTCCTCCCGGAGAAGGGGTGGGGCGTTCTGACGCTCCACGACACGCACCCCGTGTCGGGCAAGCAGTGGACAGACAGCGGAGAGCGCCACGACAAGCGCGGCCTGAAGTCGAGGGAGGCCAAGGAAGACCGGCCTGTCCCGATCCCCCCGCCGCTCGTGGCCATGCTCCGTGCTCACCTGAAGGAGTTCGGCATGGCCAAGGATGGGCGGCTCTTCACGAACGAGCGGGGCGGTCTCGTGGGCAGCAGCACCTATTGGCGCGTATGGCGGGACGCTCGGGAGTATGCGCTCCCGCCGGACCTTCAGGCGTCCATCCTCGGGGGGCGGCCGTACGACCTGCGGCATACCTGCATCACGACGTGGCTGAACGCTGGCGTGCCCGTGGCCGAGGTTGCCCGTCGGGTCGGCAACTCGCCTGAGGTGATCCACCGCGTCTACGAGGGGTGCATCTACGGCCAGGAGGAGGCCATGAACAAGAAGATCGAGGCGGAACTCGATTGGCCAGACGACCCCGCGTGACTTCATATGGCGGAGCGTGAGCCGCTCGCTGTACCTTGCACTGCGTCATTCAGGGGAAGCACTGGAAGGGGAGAAGTGCAGTCGGCAGTGGACATATTGGAGGGCAAGGGGTTCAACCTAGTCACAATCGGGCTTGCGGTCCTCGCCTTGGCTCTGGGTGCGGTCTCTGTCTACTACGCCAGAAGAGCCCTCTTCCCCCCAAAGCGTCAGCTTTCGTACGTCCTTGAAAGTGCCTCACCCCTGGTAGATCAGGCTGGCCTCCAGTCCGGGAGCATGACGATCGAGGTCCTCTGCAACGGTGTAGCTCTGGCAGACCCGTATGTCGCGGTAGTCCGCTTGAAGAATTCGGGACGTCACGCGATCGCCAGTGAGCAGTTTGATCGGCAACGAGCCCTTGAGATCGATCTGAACGTCTCAATTGTGGAGCTTCTGAGTGCTGACGCTGGCCACCACGGGGCGGTCATCAGCGCCTGTGCGGTTTCAGGTACAACCATTTCGTTCGGACCCGAGCTGATTAGGAAGGGGCAAGCGATCACCTTGACCGCACTCGTTGAAGGCGCGCCGATGCTCGACGTTCGCGATCACTTCGTCGACGTGCAGCTCAAGCGTGCGAGCGTAGGCGGGGCTCCTGTGGCTGCCTTCACGGATCGGGTGGCGACGGCGGCGGCCGCATCGGGCGCCGCATCTGCGCTGGTCGCTGGAGTCACGAGTTTGTTCTCGTAGGGCCGTCGGGTATCTCTATCGCAGGTCTATCGCGACCAGTGCGCAGCAGTGACAAAGGGCGGGACTCAGTGAGACTGAGTCCCGCCCTTTGGCGTCGGCATCCGCCCTGGTCAGCGCTAGATTTCTGCTGTTCCTAGGCGAGTGCCCCCGGCAGGATTCGAACCTGCGCACACGGCTCCGGAGGCCGTTGCTCTATCCCCTGAGCTACGGGGGCGTGTCGGGCGCGGTGTTCGCGGCGACGGGTAGAACCCTACCAGCTCTTTCGGGGGTGTCCGGCATGGGTTTCGGTGGGGGAGGAGTGGGGTTCTGGGAGGGGGATGTGGGGCGTTCTTGGGGAGGGGTGGGGCCGGTCCGGGGTGGAAGCGGGGCGTCCGCAGGGGTGGAAGTCGGGAAAACCCGGACGCGGTGGTGGGCGCCGACCTACTCTCGAGTTGTGCCAGGCGCGTCCGGTCGGGTGCTTGTTGTGGACGACAACAAGGTCATCCGGCAACTGATCAGGGTCAACCTCGAGCTGGAGGGTCTCGAGGTGGTGACCGCGGCCGATGGTGCCGAATGCCTGGACGTCGTGCATCAGGTGCGGCCCGATGTCGTGACGCTGGATGTGGTCATGCCCAGGCTGGACGGGCTGCGCACCGCCGCTCGGCTTCGGGCCGATCCCCGGACCCGGAATCTTCCCCTCGCCATCGTCAGTGCCTGCACTCAGTACGAGGTCGAGAGCGGGCTTGATGTGGGTGTTGACGCGTTCCTCGCCAAGCCCTTCGAGCCTGCCGAACTCGTGCGGCTCGTAAGGCAGTTGATGGAGCGTCGGGGGCGTGAGGGTAGCGCGGGTGGTGGGGGCGACGGCGGGTCGCCGTTCGAGAGTGCCTTCGGGGCTGAGCAGGCCTTCGGGACTGAGGAAGCCTTCGGGGCCGAGGAGACCGAGCGCGCCGGACGCGCCGGACACTGAGGTGCGGACACGCCGGTCACTGGAGTGCGGACACGCCGGTCACTGAGGTGTGGGCGGCGGTCACTGAGGTGTGGGCGGCGGTCACTGAGGTGTGGCTGGGCGGTTGCTGGCGGGCGGTCCTGCCGGTCACCGAGGGGTGCGCCAGTCGTCGAGGTTCCCGCTGGTCACGCAGGGGCGTGGCGATCACGAGGCTCCGGTGGTCACTCAGAGCGAGTCTCCCTTCCGCCGCCCGACCTACGCCCGCGGCCGACCCCCGTCCACATCCCGGACCCTCCCCTAAACCAAGTCGCCTACCCACCCCCCTCCTCCCCTACGCTTGTCCCGTGACCCCCGTCGAGCTCTCCCGTACCGTTCTGTGCGCGGTGCGTCGTGCTGTCGACGAGGGGGAGCTGAGTGTCGCTGTGCCCGCACGGACCGTGGTTGTGCCGCCGGGGCCCGGTGGCTGCGGGGACTACGCCACGAACATCGCGTTGCAGCTGGCGCGGTCGGCCGGGCGGCCGCCGATGCAGGTCGCCGAGATCCTGCGCCCGCACATCAGCGGCGCGGCCGGTGTCGCCGGTGTCGCGATCACCGGACCCGGCTTTCTGAACATCAGCCTCGACGACCTCGATGGCGCAGCCCGGGCGCTCGTCTCCGAGATCCTTGGGCAAGGCAGCCGGTACGGGCACGGCGGCGGCCTCGCCGGGCAGGTCATTGAACTGCGTGTGCCGTACGACACCCGTGCCGAAGTCGTCGCGGACGCGCTCGTACGGATCGTCGCCACCCAGGGTGGCCGCGCCGAGGTCGAGCATGCCGGGCCGGTGAATCTCCGGCCCGTCCCGGCGCCGGAGGACCCCGCCCCGCTCGGCCCCGACGCCGCCCGCTGGGCCCTGCTCCATCCCGCACCCCACGACCGGCCCCGGATCACCGCCGACCACCTCGTCCAGCGCGAGAGCAACCCTCTCTTCCGCGTCCGGTACGCCCACGCCCGCACCCGGGCCCTCAGCCGCAACGCCGCCGCACTCGGCTACACCAGCGCCCCCGGCGGCGTACATGACGACCTACACGACGGCGTACACGGCGATGTACACGACGGCGTATGCGACGACCTACACGACCTGGGCCAGGCCGAACCCCTCCTCGGTGCCCTCGCCGCGTACCCCCACGCCCTGCGCCTCGCCGCAACCCACCGCGCCCCCGACCGCCTCGCCCGGCACCTCATCACCACCGCCGACGCCCTGCTTGCCTTTCAGCACACCGTGCTGCCGCTCGGCGACGAGAAACCCTCGGCCGCCCACCGCGCCCGGCTCGCGCTCGCCGAAGCCGCCGGGACGGTGCTGGCCGGCGGCCTGTCCCTGCTCGGCATCAGTGCCCCTGACTATCTGTGAGAGAAGAATGAGCCGTTCCGCACACCCCGCCGGGCCCCGTCACGCCGACGTTCTGCACGAGGGCCACTACACCGCCCCGCCCGCCGACCTCAATGCCCTCGACCCGAAGGTCTGGGCCCACACCGTCACCCGTACGGACAGCGGTGCGCTCAGCGTCGGCGGTCTTGAAGTCACGCGGCTCGCCGAGGAGTTCGGCACCCCCGCCTACTTCCTCGACGAGGCCGACTTCCGGGCCCGCGCGCGTGCCTGGCGCACCGCCTTCGGGCACGACGCCGACGTCTTCTACGCCGGCAAGGCGTTCCTGTCCCGGGCCATCGTGCGCTGGCTGCACGAGGAAGGGCTCAACCTGGATGTGTGCTCCGGTGGCGAGCTCTCCACCGCCCTCTCCGCCGGCATGCCCGCCGACCGCATCGCCTTCCACGGCAACAACAAGTCGGAAACCGAAATTCGTACGGCCATCGAGGTCGGCGTCGGGCGTATCGTCCTCGACTCCTTCCAGGAGATCGTGCGCGTCGCCCACATCGCGCAGTCCCTCGGCAAGCGGCAGCGCGTGCAGATCCGGGTGACGGTCGGCGTCGAGGCGCACACCCACGAGTTCATCGCCACCGCGCACGAGGACCAGAAGTTCGGGATCGCGCTGGCTGACGGGCAGGCCGCGGAGGCCGTGCGACGGGCGCTCGCCCTCGACGGGCTCGAACTCGTCGGGATTCACTCGCACATCGGGTCGCAGATCTTCGACATGGCGGGCTTTGAAGTCGCCGCCCGGCGCGTTGTGTCGCTGCTCGCCGCCGTCCGCGACGAGCACGGTGTCGAGCTGCCCGAGATCGACCTCGGCGGCGGTCTCGGCATCGCGTACACCAGCGAGGACGACCCGCGTGAGCCGCACGAGATCGCCAAGGCGCTCGGCGAGATCGTCACGCGGGAGTGCGAGGCCGCCAGGCTGCGGACGCCCCGTATCTCCGTCGAGCCCGGGCGGGCCATCGTCGGGCCGACCGCGTTCACGCTCTACGAGGTCGGCACCATCAAGCCGCTCGACGGGCTGCGGACGTACGTCTCCGTCGACGGGGGCATGTCCGACAACATCCGGACCGCGTTGTACGACGCCGAGTACAGCGTCGCTCTCGTCTCGCGCACCTCCGACGCCGAGCCCATGCTCGTCCGCGTCGTCGGCAAGCACTGTGAGAGTGGCGACATCGTGGTCAAGGACGCCTTTCTGCCCTCCGACCTGGCCCCCGGCGACCTCATCGCCGTGCCTGCCACGGGTGCTTACTGCCGGTCCATGGCCAGCAACTACAACCACGCCCTGCGCCCGCCGGTCGTCGCCGTGAACGACGGCGAGGCCCGGGTGATCGTCCGCCGTGAGACGGAGGAGGACCTCCTGCGCCTCGATGTCGGATGACCCGGGCGAGATGGCTCGGGTGAAGTGACTCAGGTGAGGTGACTCGGGTGGGATAACCGAGGCGAGCTGACCAGGGTGGAAGATCTCCTGCGTCCACCTGCCAGAAAAATGAAATAGACGTCTCACGATCCGGACGAGGGATAGAAACTCCCGTCCGGTGAGTGAGACTGGTGCAACCGTAGACGGTAAGAGGAAACGAGGTCGGATGATGCGTACGCGTCCGCTGAAGGTGGCGCTGCTGGGCTGTGGGGTTGTCGGCTCAGAGGTGGCGCGCATCATGACGACGCACGCCGACGACCTGGCGGCCAGGATCGGGGCTCCCGTCGAGCTCGCCGGAGTCGCCGTCCGCCGCCCCTCCAAGGTCCGCGCGGGCATCGACCCCGCCCTCGTCACCACCGACGCCACCGCCCTCGTCAAACGCGGGGACATCGACGTCGTCGTCGAGGTCATCGGCGGTATCGAGCCCGCTCGTACGCTCATCACCACCGCCTTCGAGCACGGCGCCTCCGTCGTCTCCGCCAACAAGGCGCTGCTCGCCCAGGACGGCGCCGCGCTGCACGCCGCCGCCGAGGAGCAGGGACGGGACCTCTACTACGAGGCCGCCGTCGCCGGCGCCATCCCGCTCATCCGGCCGCTGCGCGAGTCCCTCGCCGGCGACAAGATCAACCGCGTGATGGGCATCGTCAACGGCACCACCAACTTCATCCTCGACAAGATGGACTCCACGGGCGCCGGGTACCAGGAGGCGCTCGACGAGGCCACCGCGCTCGGGTACGCCGAGGCAGACCCGACCGCCGACGTCGAAGGCTTCGACGCCGCCGCCAAGGCCGCCATCCTCGCCGGAATCTCCTTCCACACGCGGGTCCGCCTCGACGACGTGTACCGCGAGGGCATGGCCGAGGTCACCGCCGCCGACTTCGCCTCGGCGAAGGAGATGGGCTGCACCATCAAGCTGCTCGCCATCTGTGAGCGGGCGGCGGACGGCGGGTCGGTCACCGCGCGCGTGCACCCGGCCATGATTCCGCTGAGCCACCCGCTCGCCTCCGTGCGCGGCGCGTACAACGCCGTGTTCGTGGAATCGGATGCCGCCGGGCAACTCATGTTCTACGGGCCGGGCGCCGGTGGTGCGCCCACCGCTTCCGCCGTCCTCGGAGACCTCGTCGCCGTCTGCCGCAACAAGCTCAGCGGCGCGACCGGGCCCGGCGACTCGGCGTACACCCAGCTGCCCGTCTCGCCCATGGGCGAGGTCGTCACGCGCTACCACATCAGCCTCGACGTGGCCGACAAACCGGGTGTTCTCGCCCAGGTGGCCACCGTCTTCGCCGAGCACGGCGTCTCGATCGATACGGTTCGCCAGCAGGGGAAGGACGGCGAGGCCTCTCTCGTCGTCGTCACCCACCGTGCGTCCGACGCGTCCCTGAACGGGACCGTCGAGGCGCTGCGCAGCCTCGACACCGTGCGGGGTGTCGCCAGCATCATGCGGGTTGAAGGAGAGTAACCAGCAATGACCCACCAGTGGCGCGGAATCATCGAGGAGTACCGGGATCGGCTGCCGGTATCCGACAGCACGCCGGTCGTGACGCTCCGTGAGGGCGGCACGCCGCTCGTGCCCGCGCAGGTGCTCTCCGAGCGCACGGGCTGCGAGGTCCACCTCAAGGTGGAGGGCGCGAACCCGACCGGGTCCTTCAAGGACCGCGGTATGACCATGGCCATCTCGAAGGCCAAGGAGGAGGGCGCGAAGGCCGTCATCTGCGCCTCCACCGGCAACACGTCCGCCTCCGCGGCCGCCTATGCCGTACGGGCCGGAATGGTCTCCGCCGTTCTCGTCCCGCAGGGCAAGATCGCGCTCGGCAAGATGGGCCAGGCGCTCATTCACGGCGCGAAGATCCTCCAGGTCGACGGCAACTTCGACGACTGTCTGACGCTGGCGCGCGCGCTGTCCGACAACTACCCGGTGGCGCTGGTCAATTCGGTCAACCCGGTGCGCATCGAGGGCCAGAAGACCGCCGCCTTCGAGATCGTGGACATGCTCGGCGACGCGCCCGACATCCACGTCCTGCCGGTGGGCAACGCGGGCAACATCACCGCGTACTGGAAGGGCTACACGGAGTACGCCGCCGACGGAATCGCGAAGCGGACCCCGCGCATGTGGGGCTTCCAGGCCTCCGGTTCCGCGCCCATCGTGCGCGGCGAGGTCGTCAAGGACCCGTCGACCATCGCCACCGCGATCCGCATCGGCAACCCGGCCTCGTGGAAGTTCGCGCTGGCCGCGCGGGACGAATCGGGTGGTCTCATCGATGAGGTGACGGACCGTGAGATTCTGCGCGCCTACCGGCTGTTGGCCGCGCAAGAGGGCGTCTTCGTCGAGCCCGCGTCCGCCGCGTCCGTCGCCGGTCTCCTCAAGGCCGCCGAGCAGGGCAAGGTCGACCCGGGTCAGACGATTGTCTGCACAGTCACCGGAAACGGGCTCAAGGACCCCGACTGGGCCGTCGCGGGCGCCCCGCAGCCGGTCACGGTTCCGGTGGACGCGGTGACCGCGGCCGAGCGCCTCGGCCTGGCATAACGCCACCGGCGGCGCCTCACGGAGCCGCCACCCCTTCGGCAACCCGACAGGGGGTGCACAGGGGGCTTACGACACGCATCGTGCGCCTCCTGTGCGCCCTATGTCGCCACAGAACCTTCCTTCGATAAGCTGTACTGAACCCGCCCGCCGCATATGCCGCGGTGCCGCGCCGTCATTGCGGCCTCCGGGTCTTCCGTAGGTATCGCGGTCCATCAGCAGTCATTCGGCAGTTCCTCAGCAGTTCTTCGGAAATCTTGCACATCACGCAGCTCAAGGAGAGTCATCGAGCGATGGCCGGTCCAGCTTTCCGCGCCGCCGCCGTCCGGGTGCGCGTCCCCGCCACCAGCGCCAACCTCGGGCCGGGCTTCGACGCCTTCGGCCTGTCACTGGGGCTGTACGACGACGTGGTCGTCCGGGTGGCCGACTCCGGGCTGCACATTGACATCGCGGGTGAGGGCAGCGAGACGCTGCCGCGCGACGAGAGTCATCTCCTCGTACGTTCCCTGCGCACCGCCTTCGATCTGCTGGGCGGACAGCCGCGCGGCCTCGAGATCGTCTGCGCCAACCGCATTCCGCACGGGCGGGGCCTCGGCTCCTCGTCGGCCGCCATCTGCGCCGGCATCGTCGCCGCGCGCGCCGTGACCATAGGCGGCGACACCAAGCTCGACGACACCGCGCTCCTGGAGCTCGCCACCGAGATCGAGGGACACCCCGACAACGTCGCGGCCTGTCTGCTCGGCGGCTTCACGCTCTCCTGGATGGAAGCCGGTGCCGCGCGGGCGATCAGGATGGATCCCGCCGATTCCATCGTTCCGGTGGTTTTCGTACCGGGAAAGCCGGTCCTCACCGAGACCGCGCGCGGACTGCTGCCGCGCACCGTGCCGCATGTCGACGCCGCCGCCAACGCGGGCCGCGCCGCACTGCTCGTCGAGGCCCTCACCCGGCGCCCCGAGCTGCTGCTGGCCGCCACCGAGGACCGGCTGCACCAGGAGTACCGCGCGCCGGCCATGCCGGAGAGCGCGGCACTGGTGGAGCGGCTGCGGGCCGACGGCATCCCCGCGGTGATCTCCGGCGCGGGCCCCACGGTGCTGGCCATGGCGGACCCGGAGTCGGCCGACAAGGTCGCCGATCTCGCAGGTCAGGGGTGGGCCGCCAACCGGCTGGACCTCGACGCCGCGGGCGCGAGCCTGCTGCCACTGGCCCCGGCCGGTGTCAATTAAAAGCGTGCGGTTGCCGGATTTGGAGAGGGGGAATGTTTGTTGGATCCGGTAGTGTTAACCTCAAGTCTGCACCCGACCCATCCATGGCGAGGTGCTTCGTGTCCCCGTCCGGGACAACCATTCTTCCGGGAGCCTCCCAAACTGCTTTGTGCCATGCATTGGGTGCTATGCGCTGAGCAGTGCTGAGCACGCTCCGGAACCGGCGTGACCGTGCCGATGACACCGCAATTCAGTGCCACGGCTCCGGAATCGTCATCACCAGATATTTCTTCCGCCGCTTTGGCGGACCACCGCCCCGGCACGGTCCACACAGCAAGGACCTAAGCCGGACAGCACAACCGGTCGCCGAGCCAGACAGGCCGACGTCCGCTCCAGGGAAGGACCCTTCGTGAGCGACACCACCGATCTGATGGGCGCACGTGTCGAGGAGACCGCTGCAGCGCCCGCCACGGACGCCTCAGCCGCGCCTGCCTCCGGTGCCGGCTCCCGGCGGCGCCGCGGTACCGGCCTCGAGGGCATGGTGCTGGCCGAGCTTCAGCAGGTCGCGTCCGGCCTCGGTATCAGGGGCACCGCGCGGATGCGCAAGAGCCAGCTGATCGAGGTCATCAAGGAGGCGCAGGCGGGCGGGGGCGTCCCGGCCAAGACGGCTGAGACCGCCACCGAGACCAAGCCGAAGCGCCGGGCGACCTCGAAGGCCCGTACCGGCGACGACGCCGCTCCGGCCGCCGAGAAGAAGGCCGAGAAGGCCGCCGAGAAGGCCGTGGCCCAGCAGCAGATCGAGATCCCCGGCCAGCCGGCTGGGGGCCCCTCCCGCGCGAGCGAAGCCGAGCGTGGGGGAGAGGACTCCCCCGCGGGCGAGCGCCGCCGTCGCCGGGCCACCGCCGAGGCGGGCAGCCCCGAGACGGTCGCCGCCGAGGCGAAGAACGAGCCGAAGGCCGAGGTCTCCGTCGAGGCCAAGGCCGACGCCGGTGACGGCGCCGACGGCCGTCAGGGCCGCCGTGACCGCCGTGACCGCGGCGATCGTGAGCGCAGCGGCCGTGACCGCGACCGCCGCGGTGGCAAGGGCGACGAGCAGCAGGGCGGCCAGGGTGGCGGCCAGCAGCGCCAGGACCGCCAGGACCGTCAGCAGCAGGGCGGCCGCCAGGACCGTCAGGACCGCCAGCAGCGCGACAACGGCCCGCAGGACGACGACGACTTCGAGGGCGGCCGTCGCGGCCGTCGTGGGCGCTACCGGGACCGCCGTGGCCGTCGTGGCCGCGACGAGTTCGCCGCGGGCGAGCCGCAGGTCGCCGACGACGACGTCCTGATCCCCGTCGCGGGCATCCTGGACATCCTCGACAACTACGCCTTCATCCGTACGTCGGGCTACCTGCCGGGTCCCAACGACGTGTACGTCTCCCTCGCCCAGGTCCGCAAGAACGGTCTGCGCAAGGGTGACCACGTCACCGGTGCGGTCCGCCAGCCGAAGGAGGGCGAGCGCCGCGAGAAGTTCAACGCGCTCGTGCGCCTCGACTCCGTCAACGGCATGGCGCCCGAATCCGGGCGCGGGCGCCCGGAGTTCAACAAGCTGACGCCGCTGTACCCGCAGGACCGGCTCCGTCTGGAGACCGACCCGGGCGTGCTGACCACCCGCATCATCGACCTCGTCGCGCCGATCGGTAAGGGCCAGCGCGGTCTGATCGTGGCCCCGCCGAAGACCGGCAAGACCATGATCATGCAGGCGATCGCCAACGCGATCACGCACAACAACCCCGAGTGCCACCTGATGGTCGTCCTGGTCGACGAGCGTCCGGAAGAGGTCACCGACATGCAGCGGTCGGTCAAGGGCGAGGTCATCTCCTCGACCTTCGACCGCCCGGCCGAGGACCACACCACGGTCGCCGAGCTCGCCATCGAGCGCGCCAAGCGCCTGGTGGAGCTGGGCCACGACGTCGTCGTGCTGCTCGACTCGATCACGCGTCTGGGCCGTGCGTACAACCTCGCCGCCCCGGCCTCCGGCCGCATCCTGTCGGGTGGTGTCGACTCGACCGCGCTGTACCCGCCGAAGCGCTTCTTCGGTGCCGCGCGCAACATCGAGGACGGCGGCTCGCTGACCATCCTCGCGACCGCGCTCGTCGACACCGGGTCCCGCATGGACGAGGTGATCTTCGAGGAGTTCAAGGGCACCGGCAACGCGGAGCTCAAGCTCGACCGCAAGCTCGCCGACAAGCGCGTCTTCCCGGCGGTGGACGTCGACGCGTCCGGCACCCGTAAGGAAGAGCTTCTGCTCGGCAGCGACGAGCTCGCCATCACCTGGAAGCTGCGTCGCGTGCTGCACGCGCTCGACCAGCAGCAGGCGATCGAGCTGCTGCTCGACAAGATGAAGCAGACGAAGTCGAACGCGGAGTTCCTGCTCCAGATCCAGAAGACGACGCCGATGCCGGGCAACGGCAACGACTGAGGTCAGCAGGGTCAGTAACGCCAAGGGCCGCCCCCGTCACGCAAGTGACGGGGGCGGCCCTTTGTGCGGTCCTGGACAGGTGTACGATCGCGATTCTTTGAACTCGTCTCATCGAGTTCGTCTCGTCTAACTCGCATATCCCTGGGGGGACTTGAGTGGATACATCCATGTCCGGGCGCGGTCGTCACAGACGCCGGATACGTGTAGCTGTGCCCGTTGTGGCGGCAGGCCTCGCGGCCGCGGTCGCCGGTGCGCTGCTGATGTCGTCCGCGAACGCCGCCACCGCGCTGCCGACGCCGACCGTCAAGCCCAGCACCTCTTCGCCCACCCTGGCCGAGCTGCAGAAGCGGGTCGCGGCGGCCGTCGCCAGTGACGGCACCGCGGGCGAGACGTCCAAGAAGTCGTCGCTGAGCGCCAGTACGGACTCGGCGAGTGTCGATCCGAAGATCATCGGCGGCACCGACACCACCATCAGCACGGCCCCGTGGATGGCCCAGCTCTGGTACTCCGACGACAACGGCACCTCCGACACGAGCGACGACTTCGGCTTCTTCTGCGGTGGCGCCGTCGTGTCGCCGACGAAGATCCTCACCGCCGCGCACTGCGTCAAGGGCTACGACTGGCACGCCAACGGCGCCATCGTGACCGGCACCGCCCAGCTGCCGACCTCCGACTCCGCGGGCAACACCGACCTGCACGGCGGCACCGTCTCCGGCGTCTGGCGGCAGTGGAACCACCCCTCGTACAGCTCGACGACCATCGACAACGACATCGCGGTCCTCACGCTGCCGAACCCCATCACGGCCAAGCCGATCCGCATGACGACGTCCGGTGACACCGCCTCGTACGCCTCCGGCACCGAGGCGACGCTCTACGGCTGGGGCCGCACCACCTCCACCACCGAGGACATCTCCGAGACCCTGAAGACGGCCACGCTGCCCATCAACTCCGACAGCACCTGCACCGGTGCCTACGGCAGCGACTTCATCAAGGGCCACATGGTCTGCGCGGGCACCCCGGCGACCGGCAGCGACACCGGCACCACCTCGGCGTGCAACGGCGACTCCGGCGGCCCGCTGATCGTGGGCGGCCGCATCGTCGGCGTCGTCTCCTGGGGTGTGAAGGACTGCGTCGAGAAGGGCGCGT
Source organism: Streptomyces sp. NPDC029292 (assembly GCF_055569295.1). Classification (NCBI taxonomy): domain Bacteria; kingdom Bacillati; phylum Actinomycetota; class Actinomycetes; order Kitasatosporales; family Streptomycetaceae; genus Streptomyces; species Streptomyces sp. NPDC029292. Next base: position 92,622 of record NZ_JBVHXR010000024.1, on the reverse strand, counting down.
ACAGCGTCTTCTCGAAGGTCAGCACGTACGTCGGTGCCGCCTACCCGCGCGTCGACGACACGAACCTGAGCGGTGACCACAAGGCCGACCTGTTCGTGCGCAACTCCTCCACCAAGACGCTGTACGAGAAGGACTCCAAGGGCACCTCGTTCGCCGCGCGCCAGTCGTGGGGCAACTGGGACGGCGTCAACGTCCTCCTGCAGACCGACCTGAACCGGGACGGCTACCAGGACATCGTGGTCCGCGACAGCGCCAGCGGCAACGTCTACTGGTCGCACTACGTGCCGGCGACCGGAAGCTGGTCCACCGACCAGATCTTCAGCAACTGGAAGACCCGCACCCGCATCGTCACCCCGGGCGACGTCACCGGCGACGCCCTGCCCGACCTGCTCTCCGTCGACTCCGCAGGCATCCTGTGGATCTACCCGGGCAAGGGCAACGGCACCTTCTCGGCGCGCGTCCAGGTCGGCTCGGGCTGGAACCAGTACAACTCCGTGCGCGGCCACGGCGACTTCACCGGCGACGGCAAGGCCGACCTGATCGCGCGCAGCAAGACCGGCTCGTACCTCTACCTGTACAAGGGCACCGGCAAGTCGGGTACCGGAGCCTTCTCCACCCGCATCAAGGTGCGCACCTGGTCCGGGTACAACGCCTTCGACGCCCCCGGTGACGTGACCGGCGACGGCAAGGCCGACTTCCTGGCCCGTACGCCCGGCGGCACGCTCTACCTGTACAAGGGCACCGGCAAGGCGACAAGCGAGATCTTTGCCACACGGATCTCCGTCGGTACCGATTTCAAGCAGTACGACATCTTCGGCTGAAGTCGCAGGTGAGCGGGGTTTCCCCGAGTTCACCGGTGACGCAGTGTGCCCATCGCTCCACGCGATGGGCACATTGCGTTGTGCAACCCTTTCCCGAGCTTCCCCGTCTGACCGTACGGAGTGACCATGGAGCGGTACGTGTCACGACCAGACGGGGCTTGGCCCTGAAAGCAGGGGGTAACCGACCGCACAAGGACTGAGGAACACATGCCTGCCGAGAGCACGCCGGAACCCGGCATACCGGGTGACGCCGCAGCCGGCGCCCCGCGCCACCGCGTGAAGGGCCGCCGCCGAAAGACGCGCAGCACGCGCCGCAAGGCCCTCCTCATCACCGCCTGGACCGCCGCGGGCATCGTCGTGCTGGGGGGCACGGGCGCCGGGTACCTGTACTTCAAGCTCAACAGCAACCTCAAGAGCGTCGACATCAACCAGGCGCTCGGCACCGACCGGCCCACGAAGGTCGACAACGGCTCCGAGAACATCCTGGTCCTGGGCTCGGACACCCGTTCCGGCAGCAACAAGTCGCTCGGCGGCGGCACCGACGACGGCAGCGCCCGCTCCGACACGGCGATGGTCGTGCACGTGTACCAGGGCCACAAGAAGGCCAGCGTGGTCTCCATACCCCGCGACACCCTCGTCGAGCGCCCCTCCTGCACCGACACCCAGGGCGTCACCCACGACGCCGCCTCGGGCGTGATGTTCAACTCCGCGTACTCCACCGGCGGCGCCGCCTGCGCGGTGAAGACCGTCGAGTCCATGTCCGGTATCCGCATGGACCACTACGTCGAGGTCGACTTCGCCGGCTTCCAGAAGCTCATCGACGACCTGGGTGGCGTGCAGATCACCACCACCAAGAACATCTCGGACTCCGACAGCCACCTCAACCTGAAGGCCGGCACCCACACGCTCAACGGCGAGCAGGCGCTCGGCCTGGTCCGCACCCGGCACGGTGTCGGCGACGGCTCCGACCTCGGCCGCATCCAGCTCCAGCAGGCGTTCATCAAGGCCCTGGTCAACCAGGTCAAGCACATCGGTGTCCTGTCCGACCCGACGAAGCTGTACAAGCTCGCGAACACCGCGACCAAGGCCGTCACCACCGACTCCGACATCGGCTCGGTCAAGGACCTCGCGTCCTTCGCCAACGGCCTCAAGGGCATCAGCTCGTCGAAGATGAACATGGTGACGATGCCGGTCCAGTACGACAGCGCGAACGCCAACCGCGTCCTCGTCGACACGGCCAAGGCGAAGCTGGTCTGGAAGGCCCTGAAGAACGACCAGGCGATCCCGGCGAGCGCCACCAAGGGCACGGCGACGGGTACTGCCAAGGGTGTGGTCAGCGCCTCGTAGGGGCGCGAGGCTGTGACCTCTGCGGCTCCGCCGCGTGGGTGCGATCAGCCACGAACGGCCCGCAGGGAATAGATCACGCGGACCCCCGGTTTTGGGGGATGGCGCCAGTCCTGGCAGACTGGTACGTCGGCTCCGGTTCACGCACCCGCATCCAGCGGCGGCGACCCGGCGCCCTCCCGAAACTAGGAGACACCTTGAAGCGCGACATCCACCCCGAGTACGTCGAGACGCAGGTCAGCTGCACCTGTGGCGCGTCGTTCACCACCCGTAGCACGATCTCCAGCGGCACCATCCGTGCCGAGGTCTGCTCCGAGTGCCACCCGTTCTACACGGGCAAGCAGAAGATCCTCGACACCGGTGGCCGCGTGGCCCGCTTCGAGGCCCGCTTCGGCAAGGCTGCCGCTGCCAAGAAGTAGCGAGCCCACAGCGCCGGTCTCCGGTGCCCCCGCGCTGGGGGCATCGGGACCGGCGCTTTGCGGTGCAGCCCCCATTCGTCTTACCTACGTCCCCGAGCCCATGATGGAGCGGGGGACAGTCCATTGGAGCCGGAGATGTTCGAGGCGGTCGAGGAACTCATCGGCGAGCACGCCGATCTGGAGAAGAAGCTCGCTGACCCGTCGGTCCACGCCGACCAGGCCAACGCGCGCAAGCTCAACAAGCGCTACGCCGAGCTGACCCCGATCGTCGCGACGTACCGCTCCTGGAAGCAGACCGGGGACGACATCGAGACCGCGAAGGAGTTCGCGGCCGACGACCCCGACTTCGTCGCCGAGGTCAAGGAGCTGGAGAAGCAGCGCGAGGAGCTCACCGAGAAGCTCCGGCTGCTGCTGGTCCCGCGCGACCCCAGCGACGACAAGGACGTCATTCTCGAGATCAAGGCGGGCGCCGGCGGCGACGAGTCCGCCCTGTTCGCGGGCGACCTGCTGCGCATGTACCTGCGCTACGCCGAGCGCGTCGGGTGGAAGACCGAGATCATCGACTCCACCGAGTCCGAGCTCGGCGGCTACAAGGACGTCCAGGTCGCCGTGAAGACCAAGGGCGGCCAGGGTGCCACCGAGCCCGGCCAGGGCGTCTGGGCGCGCCTGAAGTACGAGGGCGGCGTGCACCGCGTACAGCGCGTGCCGTCGACCGAGTCGCAGGGCCGCATCCACACCTCCGCCGCCGGTGTGCTGGTCACGCCCGAGGCCGAGGAGGTCGACGTCGAGATCCACGCGAACGATCTGCGCATCGACGTCTACCGTTCCTCCGGGCCCGGCGGCCAGTCCGTCAACACGACCGACTCCGCGGTGCGCATCACGCACATTCCCACCGGAGTCGTCGCCTCCTGCCAGAACGAGAAGAGCCAGCTGCAGAACAAGGAGCAGGCGATGCGTATCCTGCGCTCCAGGCTCCTTGCCGCGGCACAGGAGGAAGCGGAGCGGGAGGCCGCGGACGCCCGCCGCAGCCAGGTCCGCACCGTCGACCGCTCCGAGAAGATCCGTACGTACAACTTCCCGGAGAATCGCATCTCGGACCACCGCGTCGGCTTCAAGGCGTACAACTTGGACCAGGTGCTCGACGGTGACCTCGGCGCGATGATCCAGGCGTGCGTCGACGCGGACTCGGCCGCGAAGCTCGCCGCCGCGTAAAGCCGAACAGAGCCTGGTAGGCCGCACCACCGCATACGACAACAGCTCAGCCCCGGAGGACCAGCGTGAACCTGCTGCTCGCGGAAGTGGCCCAGGCCACCCAGCGGCTGGCCGACGCCGGCGTGCCCTCGCCGCGCAACGACGCGGAGGAGCTCGCCGCCTTCGTGCACGGCGTGAAGCGGGGCGAGCTGCACACCGTCAAGGACGCCGACTTCGACGCCCGCTACTGGGAGGTGACCGCGCGCCGCGAGGCGCGCGAGCCGCTCCAGCACATCACCGGACACGCCTACTTCCGCTACCTGGAACTCCAGGTGGGGCCGGGGGTGTTCGTCCCGCGCCCGGAGACCGAGTCCGTGGTGGGCTGGGCCATAGACGCCGTCCGCGCGATGGACGTCGTGGAGCCGCTGATCGTCGATCTCTGCACGGGATCCGGCGCCATCGCGCTCGCCCTCGCGCAGGAGGTCCCGCGCTCCCGCGTACACGCCGTGGAGCTGTCCGAGGACGCCCTCCGGTGGACGCGCAAGAACGTCGAGGGGTCCAGGGTCGACCTGCGCCAGGGAGACGCCCTGGAGGCCTTCCCGGACCTCGACGGGCAGGTGGACCTGGTGATCTCCAACCCGCCGTACATCCCGCTCACGGAATGGGAGTACGTCGCACCGGAGGCCCGGGACTACGATCCCGAACTCGCCCTGTTCTCGGGCGAGGACGGACTCGATCTCATCCGCGGCATCGAGCGCACCGCGCACCGGCTGCTGCGCCCCGGCGGCGTCGTCGTCATCGAGCACGCCGACACCCAGGGCGGGCAGGTGCCGTGGATCTTCACCGAGGAGCGGGGCTGGGCCGACGCGGCCGACCACCCGGACCTCAACAACCGGCCGCGGTTCGCGACCGCCCGCAAGGCGATGCCGTGAGCACGCGCATCCAGATCCCCAGCCAGCAGTACGTGTACGAGGAGGCCCGCTAAATGGCACGGCGATACGACACCAACGACGCGACCGACCGCACCACCGGTCTGCGTGAGGCCGCGTCCGCCGTCCGCCGTGGCGAGCTGGTCGTCCTCCCGACGGACACGGTGTACGGCCTGGGCGCCGACGCGTTCTCCTCCGAGGCCGTCTCCGACCTCCTCGACGCCAAGGGCCGGGGCCGCAACATGCCCACCCCTGTCCTCATCGGCTCCCCGAACACGCTGCACGGCCTCGTCACGGACTTCTCCGAGATGGCCTGGGAGCTCGTCGACGCCTTCTGGCCGGGCGCGCTCACGCTCGTCGCCAAGCACCAGCCGTCCCTCCAGTGGGACCTGGGGGACACCCGTGGCACCGTCGCCGTGCGCATGCCGCTGCACCCGGTCGCCATCGAACTGCTCACCGAGGTCGGCCCCATGGCCGTGTCCTCCGCGAACCTCACGGGCCACCCGGCACCGGAGGACTGTGACGCCGCGCAGCAGATGCTCGGCGACTCGGTCTCGGTCTACCTGGACGGCGGCCCGACCCCCGGCAACGTCCCGTCCTCGATCGTCGACGTCACCGGCAAGGTGCCCGTGCTGCTGCGCGAGGGCGCCGTGTCGGCCGAGGAGCTGCGGAAGGTCGTACCCGACCTCGAGGTGGCGAATTGACAGCCCCTGACGCGGGGCGTGGCATAGGCACGGGGATCACGGGGGCCAACGGGTCCCCCGGGGGGTCCTTCCGCATCCTCCACGTCAGCACCGGCAACGTGTGCCGCTCGCCGATCACCGAGCGGCTGACCCGGCATGCCCTCGCGGACCGGCTCGGCGACCCGCTGTGGGGCGGGCTGATCGTGGAGAGCGCGGGCACCTGGGGCCACGAGGGCGCGCCCATGGAGGCCAACGCCGAGACGGTCCTCACGGACTTCGGCGCGGACCCCTCCGGCTTCGTCGGCCGCGAACTCCTCGACGACCACGTCATCCGCGCCGACCTGGTCCTGACGGCCACCCGCGACCACCGGGCCCAGGTCATCTCCATGGGCCACTCGGCGGGCCTGCGCACCTTCACCCTGAAGGAGTTCACGCGCCTCGTCCGCGCCATAGACCCCGCGACTCTCCCGCCCCTGGACGAGGGCGTGATCGAACGCGCCCGCGCCCTCGTACGGGCTGCCGCCGCGCTACGCGGGTGGCTCCTGGCACCCACCGCCGAGGCGGACGAGGTGTACGACCCGTACGGCGCTCCGCTGCCGTTCTTCCGGTCGATCGGGGACGAGATCAATGAGGCGCTGGATCCCGTGGTGACGGCGTTGACGGGTGTGCGGGCGCGGGCTTGATCCGTTCGTGCGCGTCGGGGAATGGGCCGGGGGTACCTGAGCGGACGTAACACCGGGCGACCCACCGGTCTCGGTTCTACATTGGACGTAGCGCACCCCCGCCGAGGTCCGGAGTCCACCATGCCGGTCACACAAACGATGGAAGCGGATGTCCTGCGGCGTCAGGATCCTGAGCTCGCCGAGATTCTGATCGGGGAGCTGGACCGGCAGTCGACGACCCTGCAGCTGATCGCGGCCGAGAACTTCACCTCGCCGGCCGTGCTGGCCGCGCTCGGGTCGCCGCTGGCGAACAAGTACGCCGAGGGATATCCCGGCGCCCGCCACCACGGCGGCTGCGAGATCGTCGACGTCGCCGAGCGGGTCGCGATCGACCGGGCGAGGTCGCTCTTCGGCGCCGATCACGCCAACGTCCAGTCGCACTCCGGGTCTTCGGCCGTCCTCGCCGCGTACGCCGCCCTGCTGCGCCCCGGTGACACCGTCCTCGCGATGGGCCTGCCCTTCGGCGGTCATCTGACCCACGGGTCGCCCGCGAACTTCTCCGGACGCTGGTTCGACTTCGTCGGGTACGGGGTGGAGGCGGAGACCGGGCTGATCGACTACGAGCAGGTGCGCACCCTTGCCCGTACGCACCGCCCGAAAGCCATCGTCTGCGGGTCCATCTCCTATCCCCGGCACATCGACTACGCGCTGTTCAAGGAGATCGCCGACGAGGTGGGCGCCTATCTCATCGCCGACGCCGCCCATCCCATCGGGCTCGTCGCCGGGGGAGCGGCGCCCAATCCGGTGCCGTACGCCGATGTGGTCTGCGCCACCACCCACAAGGTGCTGCGCGGCCCCCGCGGTGGCATGATCCTGTGCGGGAGCGAACTGGCCGAGCGCGTCGACCGGGCCGTCTTCCCGTTCACACAGGGCGGCGCGCAGATGCACACCATCGCGGCCAAGGCCGTCGCGTTCGGCGAGGCGGCGACACCGGCCTTCGCGGCGTACGCGCATCAGGTGGTCGCCAATGCCCGGATGCTCGCGGAGGGGCTGGGCGCGGAGGGGCTCGCCATCACCACGGGAGGGACCGACACCCACCTGCTGACCGCCGATCCCGCACCGCTCGGCGTCGACGGACGCACCGCCCGAGGGCGTCTGGCCGGCGCCGGAATGGTCCTCGACACCTGTGCGCTGCCGCACGGGGACGTCCGTGGCCTGCGGCTCGGTACGGCGGCCCTGACCACCCAGGGCATGGGCGCGGCCGAGATGGCGCGGATCGCCGTACTGTTCGCCGGGGTGCTGCGCGACGACGTCGACGGCAAGGAAGCGCGTGAAGAAGTGCGGGAGCTGGCCGGTAGATTTCCGCCCTATCCCGGCTGAGAGGGGGGAGGCGGACCCCCGTGCACAGCCACTCGTGCAACCATCGTCGCTACCCGAAAGTCCCCAACCATATGCGCGCATCGATAGGGTGTGGGGCTGAGATGGCCAGCGAGACCTGTGGGGAAGCCCGTGCGTGAATACCTGCTGACGCTCTGCATCACGGCCGCGGTGACGTATCTGCTGACAGGGCCGGTACGGAAATTCGCGATCGTGGCCGGAGCCATGCCGGAGATCCGTGCGCGCGATGTGCACCGGGAACCCACTCCGCGGCTCGGCGGCATCGCGATGTTCTTCGGGCTGTGCGCGGGCCTGCTGGTCGCCGACCACCTGCAGAACCTCAACGAGGTCTTCTCGAACTCGAACGAGCCGCGGGCGCTGCTCTCCGGAGCGGCGCTGATCTGGCTGATCGGCGTCCTGGACGACAAGTTCGAGATCGACGCCCTGATCAAGCTGGGCGGCCAGATGATCGCCGCGGGCGTCATGGTCATGCAGGGTCTGACGATCCTGTGGCTGCCCATCCCCGGCGTCGGGCTGGTCGCGCTCACCCAGTGGCAGGGCACCCTGCTGACGGTGGCGCTCGTCGTCATCACGATCAACGCGGTGAACTTCGTCGACGGCCTCGACGGTCTCGCCGCGGGCATGGTGTGCATCGCGGCTGCCGCGTCCTTCCTGTACGCGTACCGCATCTGGTACAGCTACGGAATCGAGGCCGCCGCCCCGGCGACGCTCTTCGCGGCGATCCTCATGGGCATGTGTCTGGGCTTCCTGCCGCACAACATGCACCCCGCGCGGATCTTCATGGGCGACTCCGGCTCGATGCTCATCGGGCTGGTCCTCGCCGCCGGTGCGATCTCCATCACCGGGCAGGTCGACCCCGACTCGATGAACCTGTTCTCCGGTTCGGAGCGCAACACCGTGCACCAAATGGTGCCCGTCTACATCCCGCTGCTGCTTCCGCTGACGATCATCGCCGTCCCGGCCGCCGACCTCGTGCTGGCCATCGTGCGGCGCACCTGGCGCGGGCAGTCCCCGTTCGCCGCCGACCGCGGACACCTGCACCACCGTCTGCTGGAGGTCGGCCACTCGCACAGCCGCGCGGTGCTGATCATGTACTTCTGGTGCGCGCTGATCGCCTTCGGCGCTCTCGCGTTCTCGGTCAACGCGGCGTCCATGTGGATCGTGCTCGGCGTCGCGGCGCTGAGCGCGGTCGGTCTCGTGCTGCTCCTGCTGCCGCGCTTCACGCCGCGCGCCCCGCGCTGGGCCGAGCACCTCGTGCCGCCGCGCTACCGCCGCCGCAGGGCGGCCGCTTCCCCGAAGCAGGCCGTGCCGTCCGTCGCGCACGAGACAGGGACGACGGAGGAGCCGGAGGAAGGCGTCCGCGAGCACCGCACCCCGGTCGCCGCAGGTGTCTCGGGTGTCTCAGGAGTCAACGGGGCAACGGCGATTGGCACCCGTGCGCGCTTCCTGGATCGGCGCAAAGCCGGATCGTCGCGCTGACGCAAGGTAAGAATCTGACTAACGCGTGACCAATTCCTGGGGGTGCAAAGCGCCCCAATATCAGACAACTTGGCTCCGTGGGCGCACAGACGCGCAGCTTCACTCTCATGTGTGACAGTCAGCACACCAGCCAGGTAAAGACCTCATCAAATAGTTTGTGATACGGTTCACGAGAACCCGGGACAGAGCCGAAGGACCCTAGTGCGACGGTCCCTTGGCGTGAGGTTCCCTCTCAGCCCGGGACTACGCTCGTCCATGACGACACGCCCCCCTTAGCAAGCGGAGTTGCCGCCATGCCGTCCAATGACGCCCGGATTCTCCTTCAGGCCGCTGTGCCCACAGCTGCCGTCGGCGCGATTGCCGCCGTCGTCAGTGGCGTGGTCGCCGGTGGCAAGGGAGTGATCGGGGCACTCGTTGCGACGCTGGTCGTGACCCTCTTCATGGGGATCGGGCTCTACGTTCTGCAGCGCACCGCCAAATCGCTTCCGCACCTGTTCCAGGCGATGGGCCTCATGCTCTACGCGGCACAGATTCTTCTGCTGTTCATCTTTGTCGCCGCGTTCAAGAACACCTCGCTGTTCAACCCCAAGGCCTTCGCGCTCACGCTGGTCGCCACCACACTCGTGTGGATCGGCGCACAGGCGCGTGCCCAGCTGAAGGCCAAGGTCCTTTACGTCGAACCCGACTCCTCGAAGGGCGACAAGCCCGAAAAGACGGGGCACTCGTCGTGAGGGGTAGGGCCGGGATAAGTGCGCGTGAGAGATCCTGCTATCGTCCGGTGCCAACTGCGGCATCGCGGGCGCGGGCATCTGAGCTGACGCCTGCTCAATCGCGAGGCTTGATGCCCCACAGCCGCCCCCACATCCGTAACACCAGTCCAGTGCCGAACCGCGGCTGCGCGCCGCGCCGACACAACGAGGTTGCCGTACCTATGCGCCACGCTGAAGGAGCCCGCGGTGAGTGCTGACCCGACGCAGGTGCTCGCCTTCGAGACCGATTGCCACATCTTCGACGGCTGTGGCTTCCCGGCTCCCGGCCTGCACTCGTTCCTGTTCCAGCCCCTCTGGGGCGACGGTGACAGCAACGTGTACTTCAACAAGACGATGCTGCTGGCGCTGCTCGGCTCGATCATCGTTGTCGGCTTTTTCTGGGCCGCCTTCCGTAAGCCGAAGGTCGTCCCGGGCAAGCTGCAGATGGTCGCCGAGTCGGGCTACGACTTCATTCGCCGCGGAGTCGTCTACGAGACGATCGGCAAGAAGGAAGGCGAGAAGTACGTCCCGCTGGTCGTCTCGCTGTTCTTCTTCATCTGGATGATGAACCTCTGGTCGATCATTCCGGTCGCCCAGTTCCCGGTCACGGCGATCATCGCCTATCCCGCGGTTCTCGCGGCGATCGTGTACGTCCTGTGGGTCTCGCTGACCTTCAAGCGGCACGGATTCGTCGGTGGGTTCAAGAACATCACCGGCTACGACAAGTCGCTGGGCCCGGTTCTCCCGCTGGCCATGTTCATCGAGTTCCTCTCGAACCTGATCGTCCGGCCCTTCACGCACGCCGTGCGACTCTTCGCGAACATGTTCGCGGGCCACACCCTGCTGCTGCTCTTCACGATCGCCAGCTGGTACCTGCTCAACGGCATCGGGATCGCCTACGCGGGCGTCTCGTTCATCATGGTGATCGTCATGACGGCCTTCGAGCTGTTCATCCAGGCCCTGCAGGCGTACGTGTTCGTGCTGCTGACCTGCACCTTCATCCAGGGCGCGCTGGCCGAGCACCACTGAGCGCCTTCCCTCTCGACCCCGCAGTCGTCCGGTGGCCAACCCCCACCGGTCCGTAAAGAAAAGGAATAACTGGCATGCAGACCCTTGCCGCTGTCTCCGGCTCGCTCGGTTCGATCGGTTACGGCCTCGCGGCCATCGGTCCCGGTGTGGGCGTGGGCATCATCTTCGGTAACGGCACCCAGGCTCTTGCCCGTCAGCCCGAGGCTGCCGGCCTGATCCGCGCCAACCAGATCCTCGGCTTCGCCTTCTGTGAGGCGCTCGCCCTCATCGGTCTGGTCATGCCGTTCGTCTACGGCGTCTGATCGACCGATCAGCGACAGCCCACTAGACGAAAGGCACTGAAATGAGCCAGCTGCTCATTCTGGCGGCCGAGAAGGAAAACCCCCTTCTCCCGCCGATCCCCGAGCTTGTCATCGGCCTGATCGCCTTCGTCATCGTCTTCGGCTTCCTCGCCAAGAAGCTCCTTCCGAACATCAACAAGGTTCTGGAGCAGCGCCGCGAGGCCATCGAGGGCGGTATCGAGAAGGCCGAGGCCCTTCAGACCGAGGCCCAGAGCGTTCTTGAGCAGTACAAGGCTCAGCTCGCCGAGGCCCGTCACGAGGCCGCGCGACTGCGCCAGGAGGCGCAGGAGCAGGGCGCCACGCTCATCGCCGAGATGCGCGCGGAAGGCCAGCGGCAGCGTGAGGAAATCATCACCGCCGGTCACTCGCAGATCGACGCCGACCGCAAGGCCGCCGCGCAGGCGCTGCGCCAGGACGTCGGCCACCTGGCCACCGACCTGGCCGGCAAGCTCGTCGGCGAGTCCCTCGAGGACCACGCCCGGCAGAGCCGCGTCATCGACCGTTTCCTCGATGAACTCGAGGAGAAGGCCGAGGCCGCGCGATGAACGGAGCGAGCCGCGAGGCCCTGGCAGCCGCACGTGAGCGTCTCGACGCGCTGACGGACAACACGTCCGTGGACGCGGCGCAGCTCGCCGACGAGCTGGCCGCCGTCACCGCGCTGCTCGACCGCGAGGTGTCGCTGCGTCGGGTCCTGACCGACCCGGCGCAGCCCGGCGAGGCCAAGGCCGAACTGGCCCAGCGCCTCTTCGGTGCCCAGGTCAGCGGGTCGACCGCCGACCTGGTGACAGGCCTGGTGCGCTCCCGCTGGTCGCGCTCGCGTGACCTGGTGGACTCCATCGAGGAGCTGGCCGCCACCGCCGACCTCACGGCGGCGCAGCGGTCCGGCGCACTCGACGACGTCGAGGACGAGCTGTTCCGGTTCGGCCGGATCGTCTCTTCGAACACCGAGCTGCGCGCCGCGCTGACCGACCGCACCGCCTCCAAGGCGGCCAAGAGCGAGCTGCTGCGCAGCCTGCTCGGCGGCAGGGCCAACGTGACGACCGAGCGTCTGGTGACGCGCCTGGTGACCGCGCCGCGTGGACGTAGCCTGGAAGCGGGACTCGAGTCCCTGTCCAAGCTCGCCGCCGCGCGCCGGGACCGCATGGTCGCCGTCGTCACCTCGGCAGTCCCGCTGAGCGACGGACAGAAGCAGCGCCTCGGTGCCGCTCTGGCGAAGCTCTACGGCCGCCCGATGCACCTCAATCTCGATGTGGACCCCGATGTCCTCGGCGGGATCCGGGTGCTGGTCGGCGACGAGGTCATCAACGGCTCCATCGCGGACCGACTCGAGGACGCCGCCCGCCGCATGGCGAGCTAGCAACTCCATAAGCAAGCAGTACGTACTTACGGCCCTGGTTGGGCCGTGCAGAGGATTCACCTCATTCAGGGGGGAGTCCCCATCCCCCCAAGTGAAACTTCGGGCCCAACAAGGAGAGCAGGGAACCCAGATGGCGGAGCTCACGATCCGGCCGGAGGAGATCCGGGACGCGCTGGAGAACTTTGTCCAGTCGTACAAGCCGGACGCGGCCTCGCGCGAGGAGGTCGGCACGGTCACCGTCGCCGGCGACGGTATCGCCAAGATCGAGGGTCTCCCCTCGGCCATGGCGAACGAGCTGCTGAAGTTCGAGGACGGAACCCTCGGTCTCGCGCTGAACCTGGAAGAGCGCGAGATCGGTGCGGTCGTCCTCGGCGAGTTCAGCGGCATCGAGGAGGGCCAGCCGGTGCAGCGCACCGGTGAGGTGCTGTCCGTCGCCGTGGGCGAGGGCTACCTCGGCCGCGTCGTCGACCCGCTCGGCAACCCGATCGACGGCCTCGGCGAGATCGAGACCACCGGCCGCCGCGCCCTCGAGCTGCAGGCCCCGGGCGTCATGGTCCGCAAGTCGGTGCACGAGCCGATGGAGACCGGCTACAAGGCCGTCGACGCGATGACCCCGATCGGCCGTGGCCAGCGTCAGCTGATCATCGGCGACCGTCAGACCGGCAAGACCGCGCTGGCCGTCGACACGATCATCAACCAGCGCGAGAACTGGCGCTCGGGCGACCCGAAGAAGCAGGTCCGCTGCATCTACGTCGCCATCGGTCAGAAGGGTTCGACCATCGCCTCCGTGCGTGGCGCCCTCGAAGAGGCCGGCGCGCTGGAGTACACGACCATCGTCGCCGCCCCGGCGTCCGACCCGGCCGGCTTCAAGTACCTTGCGCCGTACACCGGTTCGGCCATCGGCCAGCAGTGGATGTACGAGGGCAAGCACGTCCTCATCATCTTCGACGACCTCTCGAAGCAGGCCGACGCCTACCGCGCCGTGTCCCTGCTGCTGCGCCGCCCGCCGGGCCGCGAGGCCTACCCCGGTGACGTCTTCTACCTGCACTCCCGTCTGCTGGAGCGCTGCGCGAAGCTCTCCGACGACCTGGGCGCCGGTTCGATGACGGGTCTGCCGATCGTCGAGACCAAGGCGAACGACGTGTCGGCGTTCATCCCGACCAACGTCATCTCCATCACCGACGGCCAGTGCTTCCTGGAGTCCGACCTGTTCAACGCCGGCCAGCGTCCGGCCCTGAACGTCGGTATCTCGGTCTCCCGCGTCGGTGGCTCCGCCCAGCACAAGGCGATGAAGCAGGTCTCCGGCCGCCTCCGCCTCGACCTCGCCCAGTACCGTGAGCTGGAGGCGTTCGCCGCCTTCGGTTCCGACCTGGACGCCGCGTCGAAGTCCCAGCTGGAGCGCGGTCAGCGGCTGGTCGAGCTGCTCAAGCAGGCTCAGTACCAGCCGATGTCGACCGAGGACCAGGTCGTCTCCGTGTGGGCCGGTACCACCGGCAAGATGGACGACGTACCGGTCTCCGACGTCCGCCGCTTCGAGACGGAGCTCCTGGAGTACCTGCACCGCAAGGAGCAGGGCCTCATGACCTCCATCAAGGAGGGCGGCAAGATGTCGGACGACACCCTCACCGCCATCGCGGACGCCATCGCGGACTTCAAGAAGCAGTTCGAGACCTCGGACGGCAAGCTTCTCGGCGAAGACGTTCCGGCCGCGGCCAAGTGACGTAAGGAAGGGACCTGACTCATGGGAGCCCAGCTCCGGGTCTACAAGCGTCGCATCCGATCCGTCACCGCGACCAAGAAGATCACCAAGGCGATGGAGATGATCGCCGCCTCGCGCGTCGTCAAGGCGCAGCGCAAGGTGGCGGCCTCCGCGCCGTACGCGACCGAGCTCACCCGCGCGGTCACGGCGGTCGGCACCGGCTCGAACACCAAGCACCCGCTGACCACGGAGGCGGAGACGGCGACCCGTTCCGCGGTGCTGCTCCTCACGAGCGACCGCGGACTGGCCGGCGCCTTCAACTCCAACGCCATCAAGGCGGCGGAGCTGCTGACCGCCCGTCTTGAGGCCGAGGGCAAGGAGGTCGACACGTACATCGTCGGCCGCCGCGGTCTGGCCCACTACAACTTCCGCGAGCGCAAGGTCGCGGAGTCGTGGTCGGGCTTCACCGACGAGCCCAGCTACGCGGACGCGAAGAAGGTCGCGAGTCCGCTGATCGAGGCCATCGAGAAGGACACTGCTGAGGGCGGCGTGGACGAACTCCACATCGTCTACACCGAGTTCGTCTCGATGATGACGCAGACGGCGGTCGACGGCCGCCTGCTGCCGCTGCGCCTCGAAGAGGTTGCGGAGGAGTCGTCCACCAAGGGCGAGATCCTTCCGCTGTTCGAGTTCGAGCCGTCGGCGGAGGACGTCCTTGACGCCCTGCTGCCGCGGTACGTCGAGAGCCGTATCTACAATGCGCTGCTCCAGTCGGCTGCCTCCAAGCACGCCGCCACGCGCCGCGCGATGAAGTCGGCGACCGACAACGCGGGAGACCTGATCACCTCGCTCTCCCGCCTTGCCAATGCGGCCCGCCAGGCCGAAATCACCCAGGAAATCAGCGAGATCGTCGGTGGCTCCGCAGCCCTTGCCGACGCGACCGCGGGGAGTGACAAGTAATGACGACGACTTCTGAGACGGCCGTTGCCACGGGCCGCGTCGCCCGGGTCATCGGCCCGGTCGTCGACGTGGAGTTCCCCGTCGACGCGATGCCGGACATCTACAACGCCCTTCACGTCGAGGTGGCCGACCCGGCCAACGCCGGCGAGAAGAAGACGCTGACCCTGGAGGTCGCCCAGCACCTGGGTGACGGCCTGGTCCGCACGATCTCCATGCAGCCCACCGACGGTCTGGTCCGTCAGGCCGCGGTCACCGACACCGGCACGGGCATCTCCGTCCCGGTCGGTGACTTCACCAAGGGCAAGGTGTTCAACACCCTCGGTGAGGTGCTGAACTCCGACGAGAAGTACTCGGGCGAGCGCTGGTCCATCCACCGCAAGGCCCCGCGCTTCGACGAGCTCGAGTCGAAGACCGAGATGTTCGAGACCGGCGTCAAGGTCATCGACCTTCTCACCCCGTACGTCAAGGGTGGAAAGATCGGTCTGTTCGGTGGTGCCGGTGTCGGCAAGACGGTGCTCATCCAGGAGATGATCTACCGCGTCGCCAACAACCACGACGGTGTCTCCGTGTTCGCCGGCGTCGGTGAGCGCACCCGTGAGGGCAACGACCTCATCGAGGAGATGTCGGACTCGGGCGTCATCGACAAGACCGCCCTTGTCTTCGGCCAGATGGACGAGCCCCCGGGCACCCGTCTGCGCGTGGCCCTCGCGGGTCTGACCATGGCGGAGTACTTCCGCGATGTGCAGAAGCAGGACGTGCTGTTCTTCATCGACAACATCTTCCGCTTCACGCAGGCCGGTTCCGAGGTCTCGACCCTGCTCGGCCGTATGCCCTCCGCGGTGGGCTACCAGCCGAACCTGGCCGACGAGATGGGTCTCCTCCAGGAGCGCATCACCTCGACCCGTGGTCACTCGATCACCTCGATGCAGGCGATCTACGTCCCCGCGGACGACCTGACCGACCCGGCCCCGGCCACCACGTTCGCCCACCTCGACGCGACGACGGTTCTCTCCCGTCCGATCTCCGAGAAGGGCATCTACCCGGCCGTGGACCCGCTGGACTCCACGTCCCGCATCCTGGACCCCCGCTACATCGCGGCGGACCACTACGCGGCCGCGATGCGCGTCAAGTCGGTCCTGCAGAAGTACAAGGACCTTCAGGACATCATCGCGATCCTCGGTATCGACGAGCTGGGCGAGGAGGACAAGCTCACCGTCCACCGTGCCCGTCGCGTGGAGCGCTTCCTGTCCCAGAACACCCACGTCGCCAAGCAGTTCACCGGCGTCGACGGGTCGGACGTCCCGCTGGAAGAGTCGATCGCGGCCTTCAACGCGATCATCGACGGCGAGTACGACCACTTCCCGGAGCAGGCGTTCTTCCTGTGCGGTGGCATTGAGGACCTCAAGGCCAACGCCAAGGAGCTCGGCGTTTCCTGACGCCGGCCCCGTCTCGTGCTGAGGGGGGCGGGGCCGCACCTCGCGGGGTGCGTCCCGTCCCCCTCCGTACGCCTACTAGACTTTGACCCAACACCCGGCAGCAACGCCGGGTGGTGACCCGAGGAGCCCACCTTGGCTGCTGAGCTGCACGTCGAGCTCGTCGCCGCGGACCGCAGTGTCTGGTCCGGCGAGGCCACCCTGGTCGTCGCGCGTACCGCGTCCGGCGACATCGGCGTCATGCCCGGTCACCAGCCGCTGCTCGGTGTGCTGGAGTCGGGCCCGGTGACCATCCGTACGAGTGATGGTGGAACGGTCGTCGCCGCGGTGCACGGCGGTTTCATCTCATTCGCGGACAACAAGCTGTCGCTGCTGGCCGAGATCGCCGAGCTGTCGGACGAGATCGACGTCCAGCGCACGGAGCGGGAGCTCGAGCGCGCGAAGGCGGAGGGCGACGCCGCCGCCGAGCGTCGCGCGGACGTCCGACTGCGTGCGGTGTCGGCGCGCTGACACAGCGCACTGTGTGATGCTTTGCCTCAGCCGCGGCTGGGACCGGATGACTCCGGCCCCTGCCGCGGCTGAGGCAAATGCGGAGGTTTTTTCTTTTCCGTTACCTAGGAGACGAGGAGGTCGGTGTCGATGGTCCTCGCTCTGACTGTGTGCGGGTTGGTAGTGGCGCTCGTAGTAGTGGGGCTGTTCGTCTTCGGCCTCCGCCGCCGGCTGATCCAGCGCTCCGGCGGTACCTTCGACTGCAGCCTGCGCTGGGACGTTCCCGAGAAAGGGGACCCCAGCGGCAAAGGGTGGAGCTACGGAGTCGCCCGCTACAACGGTGACCGCATCGAGTGGTACCGCGTCTTCTCCTACGCCCCCCGCCCGCGCCGCGTCCTGGAGCGCTCGGCCATCGAGGTGGCGGGCCGCCGCGCCCCCGAGGGCGAGGAGGAGCTGGCACTGCTCTCCGACGCGACCGTCCTCACCTGTCTCCATCGCGGGACGCGCCTCGAACTGGCGATGAGCGAAGACGCGCTGACCGGATTTCTCGCGTGGCTGGAAGCAGCCCCGCCCGGTCAGCGCGTCAATGTGGCTTAACGCTTAACGCTTAACGCTTAACGCTTAACGCTTAACGCTTAACTCTTGGCTCTTAGCTCAGTCCGCTGTTGATGGCGCTCACCAGCTCGCCATCGCTGGTGTCACCGCTGAACTCCCAGAAGAACGCGCCGCCCAGACCCTGGCTCTTGGCCCAGGTCATCTTCGTACCGATGGTGGCCGGGGTGTCGTAGCTCCACCAGTTGCTGCCGCAGTGCGCGTACGCCGTACCGGCGATCGTGCCGGTGGACGGGCAGGACGTCTTGAGGACCTTGTAGTCCTCGATGCCCTGCTCGTACGTGCCTGCCGCGGGCCCGGTCGCCGTGCCGCCCGGCGCGTCCTGCGTGACGCCGGTCCAGCCGCGCCCGTAGAAGCCGATGCCGATCAGCAGCTTGCTCGCGGGCACGCCCTTCGCCTTGTACTTGGCGATCGCGTCGGCCGTGGTGAAGCCGGCCGTCGGGATGCCGCTGTAGGAGGTGAGCGGGGAGTGCGGGGCGGTCGGGCCGTCCGCGTCCCAGGCGCCGAAGAAGTCGTACGTCATCACGTTGTACCAGTCGACGTACTGGGCCGCGCCCGCGTAGTCGGCCGCGTCGATCTTGCCGCCGGAGGAGCCGTCGGCGGTGACGGCGGAGGTGACGAGGTTGCCGCTGCCGAACTTCGAACGCAGCGCGGACATCAGGTTCTTGTACGCGGCCGCGCCGCTGGTGTCGCAGGACAGACCGCAGGCGTTCGGGTACTCCCAGTCGATGTCGATGCCGTCGAAGACATCGGCCCAGCGCGGGTCCTCGACCAGGTCGTAGCAGGACTGGGCGAAGGCGGCCGGGTTGGCGGCGGCCTCGGTGAAGCCGCCGGACCAGGTCCAGCCGCCGAAGGACCAGATGACCTTGAGGTTCGGGTACTTGGCCTTCAGCTCGCGCAGCTGGTTGAAGTTACCGCGCAGAGGCTGGTCCCAGGTGTCGGCCACGCCGCTCACCGACTGGTCGGCGGTGAACGCCTTGTCGTAGTCGGCGTAGGAGTCGCCGATCGCGCACTTGCCGCCGGTGACGTTGCCGAAGGCGTAGTTGATGTGCGTGATCTTGGCGGCCGAGCCGGACGTCACCAGGTTCTTGACGTTGTAGTTGCGGCCGTAGATGCCCCACTCGGTGAAGTAGCCGAGCTTGACGGCGGAGCCGGAGGCCGGCGGGTCGGTGGTGCCGCCCGTGGTGTGCACGGCGACCGCGCCGCTCACCGGACCGGTCTGGTCGGCGGTGTCGCGGGCCTGGACGGTGTACGAGTAGTCGGTGCCGGCGGTCAGGCCGGTGTCCGTGTACGAGGTCGTCGTCACGGTGGCGACCTTGGTGCCGCCGCGCAGGACGTCGTAGTTCTTGATGCCGTTGTCGTCGGTGGCCGCGCTCCAGTCGAGCTTCACCGAGGTGTCGGTGATCGAGGACGCGGTCGGAGTACCGGGCGCGGAGGGCGCGCTGTCGCCGGGGACGGTGGTGCCGCCGTCACAACTGCCGCCGTTCAGCAGACAGTTGGAGGGCGATCCGGTGCCGGCGCCGTTGAAGCCGAAGGAGACGGAGGCGCCCGCGGCGAGGGTGCCGTTGTAGGACTTGTTCTTGGCGGTCCAGTGGGTGCCGGAGGACGTGACGTCCGCGTCCCAGGCCGACGTCACCGACGTACCGGAGGGGAAGTCCCACTCGATCGTCCACGAACTGATGCTGGTGGACCCGGTGTTGGTGACGGTCCACTTGCCTTCGAAGCCGGTACCCCAGTCTGAGCTCTTGGTGTACGTGGCGGTGGCGGTGGTGGCCGCGTGGGCGGGGCTCGCGAGGCCGACCAGCGCGGCGAGCGGGAGGAGCAGGGTGGTGAGTCCTGCCACGGTTCGTTGTCTGGCTCTCTGCCGGAAGCGCATGGATGCCTCTCCTCGGGAGTCGGGGGTGTCGTGGGCATGGCTAAGCGCAGTGCGGCGAGAATAGAAAGGTCTGGACCATAGGTCAATAGGTCTGGACCAGTGGGCGGATGCCTGTGCTCCGGCTGTGCTAAACGCCCAACTCCTGTGCGAGAACGGCCGCTTGGACCCGGCTGCGCAGCTCCAGCTTCCCCAGCAGGCGGCTGACGTGGGTCTTCACCGTCGCCTCCGCCATGTCCAGACGGCCCGCGATCTCCGCGTTCGAGAGCCCCTCCCCGAGGCAGGACAGCACCTCCCGCTCCCGGCGGGTCAGCGCTTCCAGAACGGCCGGGTCGGCCGTCGGCCCCCGTACGGGCTTCGCCGCGAACTCGGCGATCAGCCGGCGCGTGACCGCCGGAGCGATCAGCCCCTCGCCGCGCGCCACCGTCCGCACCGCCTCCAGCAGGTCCTTCGCGTCGGTGTTCTTCAGCAGAAAGCCGGAGGCGCCCGCGCGCAGCGCCCCGAACACGTACTCGTCGAGGTCGAAGGTGGTGAGCACCAGGACGTCGGCGAGCTGCTCGGCGACGACCTGGCGGGTGGCGGAGACCCCGTCGAGCCGGGGCATCTGAACGTCCATCAGGACGAGATCCGGCCGGAGTTCACGGGCGAGCGCGACCGCCCGCTCCCCGTCCGCCGCCTCCCCGACCACCTCGATGTCGGGTGCGCTGCGCAGGATGAGGACGAGCCCGGCCCGTACGGCAGACTGGTCCTCGGCGACGAGCACGCGGATCATGCGTCTTCTCCTTGGAACAGGGGCAGGGCGGCGCGTACGGTCCAGACCTTGCCGGTGGGGGAGTCCTCGGGACCGGCCTCGAAGGTGCCGCGCAGGAGGGCGACCCGCTCCCGCATGCCGACCAGCCCGGCGCCCGATCCCGGAGCCCGCGGCCCGTCCCGGTCGCCGTACGGACTGCTCACCCGCACCGTGAGCGAGCCGTCCGGCTGGGCGAGCGTCACGGTGACCTGGCCCGGTAAGGCGTGCTTGAGGGCGTTGGTCAGGGACTCCTGGACGATGCGGTACGCGGCGAGCTCGACCGGAGCGGGCAGCCGGTCCTCGTGCGCAGCGTCGAGGGCGACGTCGAGTCCGTTGGTGCGGGCGCCCGCCAGGAGCGCTTCGAGGCCGTCGAGGGTGGGCGCCGCGGCGGGCTCCTTGTCGCCGCTGTCGTCGCGCAGGATGCCGATGAGCCGGCGCATCTCGGCGAGGCCCTCGACGCTGTTCTCGCGGATGACGGCGAGGGCGTCCTGGGACGTCTTCGGGTCGTCGAGCGAGAGCGCGGCGGTCGAGTGGATGGCGATCGCGGACAGGTGGTTGGCGACCATGTCGTGCAACTCCCGTGCCATGCGTGCCCGTTCGGACGTGACCGCCTGGGCGCGGTCGACCTCGGCGAGCAGGGCGGTCTGTTCGGCACGCAGGCGCTCGGCGACGGCGGTGTCGCGATGGTTGCGGACGATCCAGCCGGAGGCGGCCGGAGTGAAGGTCACCAGGCCAGTGAACGCTCCGATCAGCAGTCCCTCCGGCTTGTGCCAGGCCGCGACGGGCCACACCGTGGCGATCACCGTGATCAGACCGGTGATCCAGGGGATGCGCCGGGCCGCACCGGGCGAGCCGTACAGGACGGCCGCGTACACGAGGTCCGTGAACATCACGACGGTGGCCAGGCTGCCGCGGGTGAGCAGGTCGGCGGTGAGGGCGGCGGTGCCGATGAGCAGGGCGGTGCGCGGCCGCGTACGGCGCATCAGCTCACAGCCGGCCGTGACGACCAGCGGAACGAGGACCACCCAGGTCTGGTCGACGAGGGAGACCGGGTCGTCCGGCGTACGGCTGTAGAGCCCGACGCCCCACAGGGTGAGCCCGCCGAGCAGGCCCCCGACGGCGATGCGCACGTCGTCGCGGTGCGGGCGGGGGAGTCGGTCGGCCATGACTCCATCCAACATGGCGTACGGGCGGCTCGCCTTCTCCTCTGGAACGGTCCGCGACTACATCGAAGGATGCAGTCCCGCTTCGTCACCGCCGACGACGCATCGCGCCCGTGCGCACATGAGCCTGGAAAGGCGACCGAGAGGAGCGAACCATGATCGTCGCACTGATCATCGCCTGCGAGGTCGGCTTCTGGGTACTGCTGGCCGCCGGCCTCGCCGTCCGCTACCTGCTGAAGCTGCGCCGCACCAGCGTGGTCCTGCTGCTGTGCGAGCCCGTGCTGGAAGTGGTCCTCTTCGTGGTGACGGCGATCGACCTGAAGAACGGCGCCGAGCCGAGCTGGGAACACGGCCTCGCCGCGCTCTACATCGGCTTCACGGTCGCGTACGGCCACTGCACGATCCGCCGGCTCGACGGCCACGCGGCCCACCGCCTCGCGGGCGCCCCGCCCCCGCCGAAGCCGCCCCGCTACGGGATGGCGAGGGCGGGGCACGAAGGGAAGATCTGGCTCCGTACGCTCCTGGCGGCCGCGGTCGCCTGTGCTCTTCTCCAGGCCGCGATCTGGTACGTCGGCGACGGCAGCACGGAGTCCCTGCGGGCCTTCCAGCGGGTGGCGCTGCGCGCGGCCGTGATCCACGGGTTGATCGCGCTGACCTATCTGATCTGGCCGAAGAAGGGGCCGACGGTGGGCCCCGAGCGGTCCCGGACGCTCACGAAACTCTGAGTGCGCAGGAGAAATACGACCGGGGTGCGCCGGGCAGTGGGCGAGGGGACCCTCTTCGCCGACTGGGCCCGCCTCACCGCGCAAGCCGCCGTCGCCTCTTACGGCGAAGGCGGCGAGGAGCACCGAGCGTCCTCGCCGCCTGGGGATCCGTCGGCCTGCCGGGCGGCTAGCGCTCGCCCCCCGGTACCCACAGCACGTCCCCGACCTCACCGTTCGCCGTGCGGGCCAGGATGAACAACAGGTCCGACAGGCGGTTGAGGTACGTCGCGGTGAGGGGGTTCATCACCTCGCCGTGCGCCTCCATCGCCGCCCAGGTGGACCGCTCGGCCCGGCGGACCACCGTGCACGCCTGGTGCAGCAGCGCCGCGCCGGGGGTGCCGCCGGGGAGGATGAAGGAGCGGAGCTTCTCCAGGCGTTCGTTGAAGCGGTCGCAGTCCGCCTCCAGCTTGTCGATGTAGAACTGCTCCACCCGCAGCGGGGGGAACTGCGGGTTCTCGACGACCGGCGTCGACAGGTCCGCGCCCACGTCGAACAGGTCGTTCTGCACACGGGTGAGGACCGTGACGATCTCCTCGTCGAGCCCGCCCAGCGCGACCGCCGTCCCGATCACCGCGTTCGCCTCGTTGGCGTCCGCGTACGCCGAGATCCGCAGGTCGGTCTTGGCGACCCGGCTCATGTCGCCGAGGGCGGTGGTGCCCTGGTCCCCGGTCCTGGTGTAGATGCGCGTCAGATTGACCATGAGGCCAGCGTAGTTACGCTCCGGCCTTCCGGAAGACCCCTGTGCCCACCGTCACGGCCAGCGCGGCGAAGCCGAGGGCGACGAGGACGCCGTACAGCATGGCGGCGGTCGCGTACTGGCCGACGTACGCGTCCCGGATCGCGTCCACCAGATAGCGCAGCGGCATGAAGCGGGACAGGAAGTCCAGCCATCCGGGGGCCAGCGTCATCGGGAGCATCAGGCCCGACAGCAGCATCGACGGCATGGAGACCGAGTTGACGATCGGGCCGAACTCCGACGGCCTGTCGACCTTCAGCGCCACCGCGTACGACAGGGAGCCGAGGGAGACCGTCAGCAGCGCGACGAACGCGAACCCGATGAGCACCCCGGCGAACGGCGCGCGCAGGCCCATGAGCAGCGCGGCGAGCACCAGCAGCACCGCCTGGAAGACGAACAGGGCGGCGTCGCGCAGCACCCGGCCCAGGAGCAGGGCGAGACGGCTGACGGGTGTGACGCGCATCCGCTCCATGACCCCGTAGTTCTTCTCGATGATGATCGAGAAGCCCGCGAACAGGGAGCCGAACAGGCCGAGTTGAAGCAGCAGCCCGGGCACCAGCACCTGCCAGGAACTGCCCCGCGATCCCAGCGGGAGATGGGTCAGCAGCGGTCCGAAGAGAAAGAGGTAGAGCAGCGGCATCAGTACGCCGAAGAGGATCTGGAACTTGGAGCGCAGGGTCTGGCGGGCGTAACGCCCGAAGACCAGCGCGGTGTCGTGCAGCAGCATGTCGTGGTACGTCCTATACGGCTACGGGGGCGGAGTCGGCCGGCGCCGGGCCGCGGCCGGTGATCGCGAGGAACGTGTCCTGGAGGGTGGCGTCGATCGAGCCGCCGTGCGCCAGTTTCAGCGCGCCCGGGGTGCCCTCGGCCACCACGACGCCCTTGTCGACGATCACCAGCCGGTCGGAGAGGGCGTCCGCCTCGTCGAGGTAGTGCGTGGTCAGGAACACCGTGGTGCCGTGTTCGTCGCGCAGGCGGCGGACCAGGTTCCACAGATCGGCCCGGCTGCCGGGGTCGAGACCCGTTGTCGGCTCGTCGAGGAACAGGACCCGGGGGCGGTGCGTGAGCCCCATCGCGATGTCGAGGCGGCGTCGCTGACCGCCGGAGAGTGCCGCCGTACTGCGGTCCAGCAGATCGACGAGATCCAGGTCGCGGGCCAGCTCGTCGGCGCGCTCGACCGCCTGGGACTTGGTCAGGCGGTACAGCCGCCCTTGCGTGACCAGTTCCTCCCGCACGGTCACATTCGGGTCGACGCCCCCGGACTGGGCGACGTAACCGACGGCCTTGCGCACCCCGACGGGGTCGGAGGCCAGATCGCAGCCGGCCACGGTGGCGGCGCCACCGGTGGGCGGCAGCAGGGTCGTGAGCATGCGCAGGGTCGTGGTCTTGCCGGCTCCGTTCGGGCCGAGGAAGCCGAGGATCTCGCCCGGCGCGACGGTCATGTCGATGCCGCGCACCGCCTCCACCGGGCCGCGCTTCGTCTGGAAGGTACGGGCCAGGCCGGCCGTACTGATGATGGTCATGACCCCAGAAAAACAGAGTCCCTGAAATTTTGCAATGACTCCAAAAATTCAGCAGCCCCAAGGAAGCTAGGATTCGGTCATGACCGAGGGACTCAGGGAGCGCAAGAAGCGGCAGGCCAGGCAGCACATCTCGGATGTGGCCACGGGGCTGTTCCTGGAGCGCGGGTTCGACGCGGTGACGATCGCCGAGGTGGCCGAGGCGGCCGATGTCTCGGTCAACACCGTCTACAACTACTTCAAGGCCAAGGAGGACCTCTTCCTCGACCGGGCCAAGGGCAGCGTCGCCCGCCTGTCGCGCTTCGTGCGCGCCCGCGACAAGGGCGAGTCCGCGGCCGCGGCGGTGCTGCGCGAGCTGCGTGACGAGGTGGAGGCGGTCTCGCCGCACGTGGGCCTCATCGAGGGGTACGACCGCTTCATGAAGGTCGTCGAAGGGGCGCTGGGACTCCGGGCCCGTCTGTGGCACATGAACCAGGAGAGCCTCGTCCTCCTGGAGGAGACCCTGCGCGAGGAGACCGGGGCGGAGTCGGACGACCCGCTGCCGTCGCTGATGGCCGGTCAGATCAACTGGGTGCACACCACGCTTTTGGGGCTCATCGGGCGCGCGATGGTGGCCGGCCGTTCCCCCGGCGAGGTCTCCCGCGAGGCCCTCGGTCTACTCGACGACATGGAGGACCTTTTGAGTGAGAAGGTCCTCAACTACGCCGTACGAGCGGCGGAATAACCCCTGCCGGTGTGACGTCCGTCAGTTGAGACGTGACGCGCATTACTTACCGGTCACACAGGCCCTCACGAGCGCTATGGTCCGCCGGAGAGGCAACTTAAACAGCGTGTTAAGGGGAGTCGGAGTGGCACGGAAGCTCGCCGTCATCGGGGCCGGTCTCATGGGGTCCGGTATCGCCCAGGTCTCCGCGCAGGCGGGCTGGGACGTCGTTCTGCGCGATGTCACCGACGAGGCGCTGGCCCGTGGCATCGACGGCATCAAGGCCTCGTACGACAAGTTCGTGAGCAAGGGCAAGATCGAGGCCGCCGACGCGGACGCGGCGCTCGCGCGCATCACCGCGACCACCGATCTGGACGCGGCCGCGGACGCCGACATCGTCGTCGAGGCCGTCTTCGAGAAGCTGGAGGTCAAGCACGAGATCTTCCGGACGCTCGACAAGATCGTCCGCGACGACGCCGTGCTCGCCTCCAACACCTCCGCCATTCCGATCACCAAGATCGCGGCGGCCACCGAGCGCCCGGAGCGGGTCGTCGGCGTGCACTTCTTCTCGCCGGTGCCGATGATGCAGCTCGTCGAGCTGGTGCGCGGCTACAAGACGAGCGACGAAACGCTCGCCACCGCACGGGAGTTCGCCGAGTCCGTCGGCAAGACCTGCATCGTGGTCAACCGTGACGTCGCCGGTTTTGTGACGACCCGTCTGATCTCGGCACTCGTCGTCGAGGCGACGAAGCTGTACGAGTCGGGCGTGGCCAGCGCCGAGGACATCGACCTCGCCTGCAAACTGGGCTTCGGCCACGCCATGGGACCCCTGGCCACGGCCGACCTGACGGGCGTCGACATCCTGCTGCACGCCACCGGCAACATCTACACCGAGACCCAGGACGAGAAGTTCGCCCCGCCCGAGCTGATGCGCCGGATGGTTGACGCCGGTGACATCGGGCGCAAGAGCGGGCAGGGCTTCTACAAGCACTGAATCAAGCAGCACGTCAAGCAACACGTCAAGCAACACATCGAGCACCACCCACCACTGAAACCGCACGAGCCTCTGGGGTGTCACCCCATGAGGTGAATTCGGTATCGGTTCGCTTACAGACGGCAACCTCTGCACCCTTCAGGCAGTCAGACGGTGCACAAGACAGAGACAGACGCGGAGTACACGCACTCTCGGGGAGCGCATATGTACATCAGGGGCGACCACGCCGAGCTGGTCGTCGGGGGCCGCCTCGACGTACGCAGCGCGGCGGACGCCCGTACGGTCCTGCACTCGGCCGTCGACGACGGAGTCGGCGACCTGGTGCTCGACCTGTCCGATCTGGACTCCTGGGACGCCACCGGGCTCGGTGTCATCATGGGGGCCCACCGACGGGCCGGGCGGTGCGGCCGAAGGCTGGTGCTGCGCGGCGTACCACCGCAGATGCAGCGTCTGCTGGTCGCCACCCGGCTGCACCGGATCCTGGCGATCGAGGGCGGCATCGGGGTCGAATCACTGCCTCGGGTGTGAATCGGCCCAGCAGGCAGGATCGGCGTACGAAACGCATCTCGCGCACAATCCTCACGAAGCTGTGACGTCTCGGACGGCGCGGTACCCCGGCGGTTCGTAGATACTGTGCGAAGGTTTAGGGTTCGGCTGCCCGCCGACTGAAACCCTACGAGCGGGCACCGGACCAGAAGCGACAGCGCGGTGTGCAGCAAGGCCGGGAGGGGCTCGGCACACGACGCTTTTGGGGGGCTTGGAACATGGACCCGAACAACCCGGGACCCGAAGAGTACGGCCATGACGACGACGGCCAGGCGCCTCGCTCGCGCCCGCCGCGCGATCCGCTCACGCCCGACTTCGGCCAGCACGCACCGGCACTCGCCCGCACGGTTCAGCTCGTCTCGGGCGAGTTCCTGCTCACCGTCAATCCTGTTGACGGCAGCGAGGTGGAGAACTGCCCGCCGCACGAGCGGCCGCGGCCGCCCGCGAAGTTCGGCGCCGTCGAGCGCGCCGAGCTGGCCCGCGCGGCCCAGCCGCCCGTCCCGCCGGGAGTGCCGCAGCCCAGGCTGCCGCTCCTGGAGCGCCAGGAGGAGCGCGAGCGGCTCGTACGCCTCCTCGCGCGCGGGCGCTCCGTACGGCTCACCGGGCCCGCCGGCTCGGGCCGCACCAGCCTGCTCGACGCCGTCGCCGACGACTGCGTGGACCTCGCGCCCGACGGCGTGGTCCGCCTCTCCGGGTACCGGCGCACGGCGAGCGACCTCCTGTACGACCTGTTCGCCGCGGTCTACCAGGCGCCCCTGCACCGGCCGGAACGGGACGAACTGCGCGGGCTCGTCCACCAGATCGGTGCGGTCGTCGTCCTCGACGACGTGGAGTTCGGCGGTGCAGCGCTCGACGAGCTGCTCGACGCCACTCCCGAGTGCGCCTTCCTGATCGCCGCGACGCCCGACGTCGCCGCGCCGTCCGCCGACTCCCTCCTCGAAGAGGTGTTCCTGGGCGGACTCGACCGCAGCGGCGGCCTCGAACTCCTGGAGCGGTCCGTCGGGCGCGTCCTGACCGAGGAGGAGTCGAACTGGGCGGGCGACCTCTGGTTCGAGTCCGAAGGCCTTCCGCTGCGCTTCGTACAGGCCGGGGCGCTGCTGCGGCAGCGCGACCAGCTGCGCGCCGACCCGAACGCCTTCGACCTGTTCGGGAACTTCGAGGACGCGCCCGTGGACGCGCCCTTCGACGCCGAGGAAGGGCGCGACGTACCGCTGCCCTCGATCGCCGAAGGTGCCGCCCCCGCCTCGCTGCTCGCGTCCCGGCTCAGCGAGTCGGCCCGCGCCACCCTGCGGTTCGCGGTCGCCCTGGGCGGCGAGGTGCCGCACCAGGCGCATCTGCCCGCGCTCGTGGGGGACACCCACGCCGACGCCGCGCTCGCCGAACTGGCGGGCTGCGCGCTGGTCTCCCCGGTCGGCTCCCACTACCGGCTCGCGGCCGGTGTGCAGGCCCAGCTGGAGGCCGCCGGATACACGGCCGGCGCCGAGGACCGCGCGCTGACCGCCGCCCAGCACTACACCTGGTGGGCCGGGCACCCCTCGGTCACCCCCGAGCGGGTCTGCGCCGAGGCCGACGCCGTCCTCGCCGCGCTCACCGTGCTGGTCCCGCTCACCACCGCCCCGCTCGACGAGCAGGACGAGAACACCGCCGTGCGGCTGGCCCGCACGGCCGCGCCCGCGTTCGCCGGCGGCCTGCACTGGAGCGCCTGGGAGCGCACGCTGCGCGCCGGTGCCGAAGCCTCCCGGCTCGCCGGCGAGGTCGGGGATCAGGCCTACTTCCACCACGAGTTGGGCATCCTCGCGCTCTGCGGCGGCCAGCTGGACCGGGCCCGCGCCGAGCTGGAGGCCTCCATCGGGCTGCGCGGCGCCCTCGCCGACAAGCGCGGCACCACCGCCGGCCGCCGCGCCCTGGCCCTGGTCGCGGACCGCTCCGGCGACACACCGGGCCTCGGGTCCACCGCGGGCGAGGAGGTGCCCGACGCGCGGTACGAGGAGTCGGCGTCGCCCCCCGGTGGCGTACCGGCCGCTTTCACGCTGCCCCAGCCGCCCGGCGAGCCCTCGACGCTGGTCACCCACCGGGCGGCCGAGCCGGGCCGCGCCGCACCGAAGCGCGCGGGCGTCGCGGGCCGCTTGGTGAGCGGTACCCGGCGCAACCTGGTGGCCGCGGGCGCGGGCGCGCTCCTCGTCGCGGTGCTCGGCACCGTGGTGACGCTCGGCGCGACCTCGAACAACAACAGCGACACCCCGTCCGAGAAGGTCGGCGTCAACCCGTCGGCCAGCCAGGGCAGCGAGGACGACAGCCTGGGCGCGGACAAGGCGAAGAAGGGCGGCGACTCCGACACGGGTGCCGTGGCGACGCCCACGGATCCGGGTCCGGACGGCACGTACGGGACGTCGGACGACCCGACGCCGACGAGCACGGGCAGCGGGGAGCCGTCCGACGATCCGAGTGGGACGAAGACTTCGGGTACGCCGTCGAAGTCGCCGTCCACGTCGCCGTCGAAGTCGGCGACGACCAAGCCGCCGTCGTCGACGTCGAAGCCGCCGACCACCTCGACGTCGCCGACGCCCTCCGACACCTCGACACCCTCGGATTCGCCCACCCCGTCGACGACGCCGTCCACGTCGGACTCCGCCAGTGGCCCCGCCTCCAGCGCCCCGGCGAGCACGACGGCCAGCGCACCCGAGAGCAGCGCCACCAGTGCCCCGGCGGGCAGCACCTCCGCCGGGTCGCCGAGCGGCGCGCTGATCTGACCGTACCGAGACAGCGAGAGGGCCGGGTCCGTCATCGGACCCGGCCCTCTTCGGTAGTCGTACCCGCGGTCAGAACAGCCGCAGCTTGTCGTCCTCGATGCCGCGCAGCGCGTCGTAGTCCAGGACGGTGCAGCCGATGCCGCGGTCGGTGGCGAGGACGCGGGCCTGCGGCTTGATCTCCTGGGCGGCGAAGACGCCGCGGACCGGCGCGAGGTGCGGGTCGCGGTTCAACAGCTCGAGATAGCGGGTGAGTTGCTCCACGCCGTCGATCTCGCCGCGCCGCTTGATCTCGATGGCGACGGTCTGGCCCTCGGCGTCGCGGCACAGGATGTCGACGGGGCCGATGGCCGTCATGTACTCGCGGCGGATGAGCGTGTAGCCCTCGCCGAGCGTCTCGATGCGGTCCGCGAGGAGCTCCTGAAGGTGTGCTTCCACGCCGTCCTTGATCAGGCCGGGATCCACGCCGAGTTCGTGCGAGGAGTCGTGGAGGATCTCCTCCATCGTGATGATGAGCTTCTCGCCCGCCTTGTTGATGACGGTCCAGACGCCCTCTTCGTCCCCGGAACCCTCCTTCAGCGTGCAGGGCGGCGACATCCAGTTGAGGGGCTTGTAGGCCCGGTCGTCCGCGTGGATCGAGACGCTGCCGTCCGCCTTCACGAGGATGAGACGGGGGGCCGACGGGAGGTGGGCGGTGAGCCGGCCCGCGTAGTCCACGGAACAGCGGGCAATGACGAGACGCATGGTCGGCAACGCTACTCGACGGGCGGTGGTGCACGCGATTCTCCCACCCGTCACCCACCACCACCCTGACGGAGAACCTGCGGTTCACACCTTTTGTCCCTCGTCTCCCGTCACCCCCCTCAACGGAGGGCCCTTCGGCCCCGCCCCTTTCTTCCTGGAAGTCCCGTGTTCGGTCGTGGCTGATTGTGGGCCTAGTGGGTGTTCGCTATGTGCGCATTCTCCTGGTGCCGTCACCGCCCGTTGCTTACCGTATAAACGGGAGGTCGCGATGCGTGTACCCAGCGTGTTCGATATCGCGAATTCCCTTTACCTGTCCGGCAACCCCCGAGGTCTGGGGGTGCGAGAGGAGAACCCATGTCGCTCGACGTCTCACCGGCCCTACTCGAACAGGCCGAGCGAGGCGAGGTCGACGAAGCTGAATTCGTCGACTGCGTCCGGACCTCCCTGCCCTACGCATGGGAGATGATCAGCTCCCTGGTGGCCCAGCTGAAGGTGGACGGCGGCAACTTCGCCGACAACCAGACGCCTCCGCCGGACGAGCAGGCACGTGGCCAGCTGCTGCGTGCGCTGGCGAGTGACGCGATACGCGGCGCGCTGCAGCGGCACTTCGGAGTGCGGCTGGCCTTTCAGAACTGCCACCGGGTGGCGGTGTTCCCGCTGGACGCCTCAGTGGACGACACGCTGGCACGCTTCACCTCGGTCCGCAGTCAGCTGCTGAACCAGTCGCCGGAGTTCCGGGACTGCTGACGCGATGACGCAGCACTGCTTGCCGCTCCGTACGCGGGAGGTGCATTTGTACTGGGGCGGCAAGCTCCCCGCGTCTCCGGCATGATCCGCCGGACAGGCCCTGGGCCCGTTGGCCCGGCGGGACCCGGTCACCTGAGCTGTGGCAGCACCTCGGCACCGAGCCGTCGGACATTCTCCTCCGTCGCCGCCAGGTCCCCCGAGCCCTCGACGAGCAGGGCGAAGCGTGCGATGCCGGTCCGCTCAGAGGTCGCGGCGAGCCGGTCGGCGCACAGCCGCGGGGTGCCCACCGGGTGCAGCCCGCAGAGCAGTTCGGTGTACGCCAGGGGGTCGCGCATCGCGCGGGGGCGGCCGTCGACCGTGACGTGGGCGTCCAGCCCCTGCTTCAGCCAACCTGGCATCGCTTTGAGGAGCGTCTCGGCGGCGTCGGTGCGACGGTCCGCGATCTGGCAGACGCCGGCCGACACATGGGCCGCCCCGAAGATCTCGTCCGCCGGGCGTCCCGCCGCGCGCGCGTACTGCCGCCACAGCGCGACGATTTCGGCCTTCTCCTCGTCACCGACATGCATCCCGAGGAGCATCGGCAGTCCGCGCTCGGCCGCGAGCCGCACGCTCGCCGGTGAGGTGCAGGCGACGACGACCTCGGGCCCCGGGGCGCCGCTCAACGCCTCCGACGGCCTGGGGACGACGGGGACTTCACGGAAACTGAACCTTTCCGAGGTGCCTTCGACGGACGGCTCGCGCAGCCAGCGCACCAGCAGATCGAGTGATTCCGGGAACGCCTCCTCGTACGCCTCCAGTCCCGAGCCGAAGACCTCCAGGTCGACCCAGGGGCCGCCGCGCCCGACACCCAGCGAGAACCGCCCGCCGGAGGTCAGATGCAGCAGCGCGGCCTGCTCGCCGAGCGCCACGGGGTGGACGGTGGGCAGCACACTGACCGCGGTGCCGACCCGGATCCGGCGGGTGCGGCCGAGCAGGAGTGCGGCGAGCGTGACGGCTGACGGGCACGTCCCGTACGGCACGAAGTGGTGTTCGCCCAGCCAGACCGCGTCGAGTCCCGCTTCCTCGGCGACCTCGGCCGACCGCACCGCGCGGTGCAGGGCCTCCCCCTGGCCTTGTCCCGGGAACTGGGCCGCCAGTACAAAACTTCCTACGCGCATCGCACTTCCTGCCTCCTTGGCTCCGACACGAAGCTCCCCCCATCCGGCATAACCGCGTGACACGTGCCGAAGACACGGCCTGGCGGAGAGATTTCCGGATTGTCGGCGGAATGGGCCGGCCGGTGGGGGATCTGTGGGGGTTGGTGGGGTACGCGTACCCCTGTGCGTGCCGCGTAGGCTGGACACGGCCCCTGCTTCCTGTATAGCTCCGTGAGGTGTCCTGTGTCCCCGCGTCGCAACCGTCCGAAGGGCGCCGGCTCGTCCGGTCACAGCGCGGACGAGGACCGGTCCGACCGTTATGGCGGTTGGCAGTCCACGGAGAGCTGGCAGGGCGAGGAGTGGAGCGTGCGCCATGTGGCGGGCGCGAGCGCCGAGGGCAAGACCTACCGCTGTCCCGGCTGCGACCAGATGATCCCCTCCGGCGTTCCGCACGTGGTGGCCTGGCCGGAGCACTCGGGCGTCGACGACCGCCGCCACTGGCACAAGGCCTGCTGGAACGCGAAGGACCGCCGCACCTCGAGGGTGCAGCGGTCCCGTAACGCGCCGAGGTTCTGAGCGGGCTACACGTCCCGCCGTTCCAGGAGCACGAACGCACCGGCGATCGCCGCCGCCGTGACTCCGGCGAGCAGGCCGAGCTGCGGGCCGCCGTGGCCGCTCTCGCTGTCCAACTCGAAAATCCTGGCGAGGGCGTTGGGAGCGTTGTACTCCTGCATCTTCTCGCCGATCGTGCGCATGCTCTCGGACATCATCAGGAACGCGGGCATGATCGCGGGCACCAGCACGACACCGAGCATCGTGGTGATCGCGCCCGCCGAGTGCCGCAGCATCGAGCCCACCGCGAGCGCGAGGACGCCGAGCAGCGAGACGTACAGCGCGCCCTTGAGCACCGTGCCGCCCCACGGGATCTCGTTCGGGCTGCTGTGCATCCCCGAGGTGATCAGGCCGACGAGGCCGATGGAGAAGGCCGACACGACGAATGCCACGCCGAAGAAGATGATCAGCTTCGCGGAGAGCACCCGGTGGCGCTGCGGTGAGGCCGTGAAGGTCGTACGGATCATGCCCGTGCCGTACTCGGACGAGACGACCAGGACGCCCAGCGTGATCAGGCAGATCTGTCCGAGGATCAGCCCGAAGAAGGCCGGGACCGTGTACGGGACGTCGCCGAAGTCGGAGTCCTGGGTCTGGGCGGCGACCAGGAAGCCGATGCCTATGACCAGGAGCAGGAAGATGCCGAGCGTCCACATCGTGGAGCGCACCGACTTGATCTTCGTCCACTCGGAGGTGAGCGCGTGACCGAGGTGGGTGCGGGTGACCGGGATCGGCGAGGTGTACGAAGTGCCGGGCGCCGCCTGCCAGTTGGGGGCAGCGGCGGTGTGCTGCGGCATCGGGGGCTGGGGCGTGCTCATCGGGCGTCCTCGGGCTTGGTCAGGTCGGGGGCGGCGGCGGGCGCTGCGGCGGGGGCCGCGTGCGGCTGTGCGGGGGCCTGGGGTGCCTGGGCGTACGGGTTGGCGGCCGGGGCGCCGTACGGACCCGGCTGACCCGCGCCAGGGGCGCCCGGAGCGCCGTACGGCCCCGTCTGCGGCTGTCCCTGCGGCATCGCGAACGGCTGCCCGCCCTGCTGCGGCGGCGGCGGTGCGTACCAGCCGGGCTGGCCCTGACCGGCCACCGCCAGCTGCGGCGGCGGCATGGCGCCCGGCGGCAACTCCTGCTGGAGTCCGGCCTTCTGGTCGATCGTCGAGCGGTAGTCGACGGCGCCCTGCGTCATCCGCATGTACGCCTCCTCCAGCGAGGCCTGGTGCGGCGACAGCTCCCACAGGCGTACGTCGGCGGAGTGCGCGAGGTCGCTGATGCGGGGCAGCGGCAGACCGGTGACGCGCAGCGCGCCGTCCTGCTCGGGCAGCACCTGGCCGCCGGCCTCGGTCAGCGCGGCCGTCAGCTTCTCGCGCTGCTGCGGCTCGGTGTCCGGGGTGCGGACCCGGGCGAAGTCGGCCGAGTTGTGCGAGATGAAGTCCTTGATGTTCATGTCGGCGAGCAGCTGGCCGCGCCCGATCACGATCAAGTGGTCGGCGGTCAGCGCCATTTCGCTCATCAGGTGACTCGACACGAAGACCGTACGGCCCTCCGCGGCGAGGGACTTCATGAGGTTGCGGACCCAGAGGATGCCCTCGGGGTCGAGGCCGTTGACCGGCTCGTCGAAGAGCAGCACCTGGGGGTCGCCGAGCAGCGCGGCGGCGATGCCGAGCCGCTGGCCCATGCCGAGCGAGAAGCCCTTGGAGCGCTTCCTGGCCACGTCCTGGAGGCCGACGACGCCGAGCACCTCGTCCACGCGGCGGGCCGGGATGCCGGACAGCTGGGCGAGGCAGAGGAGGTGGTTGCGGGCGTGCCGGCCACCGTGCACGGCCTTGGCGTCGAGGAGCGCGCCGACCTGGCGGGGCGCGTTCGGCAGCTTGCGGTACGGGAAGCCGCCGATCGTCACCTGCCCGGCGCTGGGGTTGTCGAGGCCGAGAATCATCCGCATCGTCGTCGACTTGCCCGAGCCGTTGGGCCCGAGGAAACCGGTGACGGCGCCCGGCCGCACCTGGAAGGAAAGGTTGTACACGGCCGTCTTGGCGCCGTAGCGCTTCGTCAGGCCGACTGCCTCGATCATGCTCCGCACCCATCGAAAGGTTCAGGACGTCGGGGCGCACGCCCCCGTAAGGGTTAGGAGGATATCGGTGCGCTGACGGTTCCACTCAAGAGAGAGTAAAACTGCGCAGGTCACACGGGCCGTCTTGTCAGGTACGTGTCGTGCCTGGTCAGACGTGAAACGGAATCCTCAGATGCGGAAAAAGGGAATCCCCGGGCGCGAAACGGAAGGATCAGGCCACATACGGAAGGATCACGCCCGATGCGGAAGTGAATCGTCCAGTGGCGGCAGGTCGTCGTACAGCCGCAGCTCGGCCGATTCGTCGACGTACGGCAGGAAGTCCGTCTGCGGCAGTACCCAGCCCTCCTCACCGAAGACCAGCGTGCCCCGCTCGCGCAGCGACCGGTCGGCCCCGGCGCGCCGCACCCAGCTCGCCGGATCGGGTCCGAGCAGCTCGCGCAGCCGGGGGGAGGCGGCGAGCAGCGCGGCGAGCAGCGCGGACTGGTCGCGGCTGCCGGGGCGCGGTTGTCCGGTGGCGGGGTCGGCGAGGACGCCGTGCGCGCTGAAGTAGATGTACGCGCCGCCGAGCCGCTCCCCGGACGGCATCGTCATCTCGAACGCGTCGCCCGGGAGTATCGCCCGCCGGTAGTCGGGGAACTCGGTGTCGTCGACCGCCTTCAGCTGTGTCGAGTCCAGCCAGGTCACCACGAGCGTGGTGGCGGCACCCCGGTCGACGTACGGCGTCCCCGCCACGTACCCCGCGGGGCTGATGTGCCCCGAGCAGCCGACGCCGATGCCGTGCACGCGCACCGGCACCATCGGCACGGTCGCCGGGATGCCGAGCCGGGTCAGCTTGTGGGCGACCTGGCCGGGGGAGGCGTTCGAGCCGACGGCGATGACGGGATGGCGGCGCCCGGTGGCGACCTGGCCGAGCTCGGCCAGCGCCTCGTCGAGCCGCTGCTGCTCCTGCTGTTCCTCCACGTACCACTCGCCGAGCCGCAGCGGCCGTACGTCGAGCTGGAGCAGCTCGCCGCCGGTCAGCAGGGACGGCTCGGTGGTGGGACGGCCGGGATAGGTGAGCGGCTTCTTCGCGGGCACGTCGTCCAGGCCCAGCGCCTCGAGGCTTCGGTCCTTCGTCGTCACGGTGACGCCCTTCGGGGGGTGGTCGCGCGATACGGGTGGAGGGTGTCCTGTGCCTGGTCCGCAAGACACCCCTCAAGCCTTCCACGCGAGGTCTACCCGGGGCGGGGCCTGGTCTCCCCGCTTTGGCGGGGTTGGCTGGAACGGACACCGGGAATCATGCCGTCCCATTGTACGAGTGGGGGCGAAGTCGGTTACGGGGGTGGCGAGTTGGGTTTAGTGAGACGGCCGAGACAGCCGGGGCGGCGCCGGACGCATCCGCGCTTCCGTACGTCCGTTCGCTGGTGGATCGCCGGACGCACCGTCCACGCCCTGCTCCTGATGACGCTCGGCGCGCTGGCCGGGCTCTCCCTCGTCATCGCGACCGCGTGGACTCTGACCGAGCACTCGGCGCGGTCGATGGCCGAGCGGTTCTCGAACGAGGAGCGGCTCTTCGACCTCAGCCTCACCGTGCTGCGCGCCTGCGTCGGCACGGACAATCTCGAACCCGAGCCGGACAGCACCGCGCACCAGTTGCTCGCCACGGTCGCGTCGGTGACCGGCTCCCTGGTCCCGGCGGTGCTCCTCGGCATCGTCCTGATCAAGATGTTCGCGCTGCGGCCGTTCGTCTGGCGGCAGCGGGCCAGCATCTCGCACGCCTGGACCGCGGACTTCCCCGGCTACTCGCGGCTGCACGCGAACAGCGACGACGCGATCATCGCCGTCCGCTTCTACAACCGCTTCGACAATCTCTCGGTCGTCGATCTGCGGGCCCGCGCCCATCTGCGCTACCTGGAGCGCTCCCCGCACGACGGCAGCCTGGTCATCTACAAGCAGTGGCTGAAGGTCCTGGACGCCAAGGGGGAGCCCGCCGACGAGAGGTACTGGCTCGCGGTCGAGCGCGGGGCGCCCTTCACCGTGTGGATACCGGTCGAGGCGCCGGTGGACGGGCTGCCGTTCCGGCGCATCCAGGGCAAGGACCTGTCCGGGTCGTACGGCGTGAAGCTGCTCGTGCGGCTGACGGCCCGCACCGTGGGGCTGGGCACCGAGGTCGCCGACGAGCGCTGGTTCGACCTGGAGGGCGGCGACTTCGAGCTCGGCCGCTTCGTGCCGCTCCAGCCCGACCTGGACAAGGACGTCTGGCGGTGGGAGGGCTGGACGGACTTCGACGGGCTGCTCCAAGGGCAGCCGCCCGACGACGGCGACCTCACGCGTCCCGCTTCTCCCGACGACGGTGACCTCACGCGTCCCGCTTCTTGAGCAGGGCGTAGCCCAAGACGAGCGCCGCCACCACCCACAGCACCATGATCGCGAGGCCGCCCCACGGCCCGTACGGAGTGTCGTCGATCGGGGTCACCACCCGCAGGATCCTGCTGCCGGCCTGGTCGGGCAGATAGCGGGCGACCTTCTTGGTCGCGGAGACGGCGCCGAGGATGTTGGAGATCAGGAAGAAGAACGGCATCAGGATGCCGAGCGAGAGCATCGGGCTGCGCAGCATCGTCGCGACGCCCATCGAGAAGACCGCGATGAGCGTCATGTAGAGCCCGCCGCCGATCACCGCGCGCAGTACACCGGGGTCGCCGATCGACACCTTGTGCGGGCCGAGCATCGCCTGTCCCAGGAAGAAGGCGACGAAGCTGGTGATGATGCCGACCACGAAGGCCAGGCCCGTCGCCACCGCGATCTTGCTGAAGAGGAACATGCCGCGCTGCGGGACCGCGGCGAGCGAGGTGCGGATCATGCCGGTGCTGTACTCGTTGCCCACGACGAGCACCCCGAACACGATCATCGCGAGCTGGCCGAGACTCATGCCCGCGAAGCTGATGTACGTCGAGTCGAAGGAGAACCGGTCCCTCGTGTTCATCTTGTCCCACTCGTTCCTGGACAGGAGCGAGATCAGGATGCCGAGGGCGACGGTGACGACCGCGGCGAGACTCAGCGTCCAGACCGTGGACGCGACGGAACGGATCTTGGT
The DNA here is from genome assembly GCF_055569295.1 of Streptomyces sp. NPDC029292. NCBI lineage: Bacteria > Bacillati > Actinomycetota > Actinomycetes > Kitasatosporales > Streptomycetaceae > Streptomyces > Streptomyces sp. NPDC029292. The sequence goes on along the minus strand of NZ_JBVHXR010000024.1, from coordinate 54,823 downwards.
CCACTCGGACTTGAGGACCTGGGTGGCCGCCATGGTCAGTCCCTCTTCCAGTCGCCGCCCCAGGACGAGCTTTCCGCCCGCGGCGTCTCGGTGTGCGCGTGGTACTCCACCGACTCCGCGGTCAGCTGCATGAACGCCTCCTCCAGGGAGGCCTGCTGGGGGCTCAGCTCATGCAGCACGATCTGGTGCTGCGCGGCCAGCTCACCGATGTGCTCCGGCTTGCCGCCGTCCACTTCGAGCATGCCGCTGCCCGTCTCGACGACGGTGATACCGGCCCCGTGCAGCACGTCGAGGAGGCGCTCGCGCTGGGGGGAGCGGATACGGACGTACGACCGTGAGTTCTGCTGGATGAAGTCGGCCATGGAGGTGTCGGCGAGGAGTCTGCCCTGGCCGATGACGACGAGGTGGTCGGCGGTCAGCGCCATCTCGCTCATCAGGTGACTGGACACGAAGACCGTACGGCCCTGTGCCGCCAGGGACTTCATCAGATTGCGGATCCAGTGGATGCCCTCGGGGTCGAGCCCGTTGACCGGCTCGTCGAACATCAGGATCCGCGGGTCGCCGAGCAGCGCGCCCGCGATGCCGAGCCGCTGGCCCATGCCGAGCGAGAACCCCTTCGCCTTCTTCTTGGCGACCGCGGTGAGCCCCACCGTGTCGAGCACCTCGTGCACCCGAGCTCTCGGGATGCCGTTGCTCTGCGCGAGGCACAGGAGATGGCTGAAGGCGCTGCGTCCCCCGTGCATGGCCTTGGCGTCCAGCAGGGCACCGATGTACTTCAGCGGGTCCCTGAGGTGGTCGTAGTGCTGCCCGTCGATCCGTACGTCGCCCGCGGTGGGACGGTCGAGCCCGAGCACCATCCGCATCGTCGTGGACTTCCCGGCGCCGTTGGGGCCGAGGAAGCCCGTCACGATGCCCGGTCTGACGGCGAAGGTGAGGTTGTTGACCGCCACCTTCTCGCCGTACCGCTTGGTCAGCCCCTCGAGCTCGATCATGCGGCCACGCTAAGACGGGCGTTCGGGGCCTGCCACTTGAGCGGGCTCGCGCCGTTCGGCGGTCTCGCGCTTCGGTGTGGGCAGGGTGAGCGCGATGCCCACGGCGAGGACCGTGAACGCGATCGTCCACAGGACGGTGTGCGAGAAGGCCGTGCCGCCGTGCCCGCGTTGCAGGATCGCCGGGAGGACGGCGGTGCCGAAGGAGCCGCCGAGCTGCTGCACGATCCGGTTGGTGGTGCCGGCGTGCGGGATCCGGGCGGGGGCGAGGCCCTTGCCGGAGAGCGTGCTCGTGGAGATTGTCGACGACGTGTTTCTGCCGCTTGTCCGCCGTGTCTGGGTGCTGCGCCGTTGTGGCTGGTCGCGCCCGCGCGGCGGAGCCGCTGATCTCACCGCCCCGCGCCCCTTACGGGGGCGCCCCCAGCTTCGTACGTACGGCAAAGGCCCGCACCCCCGGGGGAGAGTGCGGGCCTCTGCTGTTGCTTGTCACCAGGCGATTACCGGGACTGCTGAGCCGGAACCCCGCGCGAGATCGGCTCGTCCTCGGCCGGGGTGCCGGCGGCGGCCACCGCGGCGCCCGTGAGCGTCGCGAGCATCTCGCGGACGTTCGTCAGCTGGGCGTTGATCGAGTCGCGGCGGTTCGTCAGAGCCGCCAGCTCGCGCTCGGATTCCGAACGGATGCGGTCGGCCTTGGCGTTCGCGTCGGCCACGATGTCCTCGGCCTGGCGCTGGGCCGTCTCCACCGTCTGGCGGGCGCGGCGCTCGGCGTCCGTGCGCAGCTTCTCGGCCTCCAGGCGGAGCTGCTCCGCGCGGTGCTCGATCTCCGCGAGGCGCTTCTCGGCCTTGGCCTGACGGGAGGCCAGGTCGCGCTCGGACTGCTCGCGGCGCTTGGCGAGGTTCGTCTCGAAGTCGGCGGCGGCCTGCGCGGCCTTGGCGCGGGTCTCCTCGAAGAGGGCGTCCGCCTCCTCGCGCTTGGACTGCGCGTCCTTCTGCGCCTCCTGGCGCAGCTGCGAGGCGTCGCTCTTGGCCTTCTCGACGATCCGGACGCCCTCGTCCTCCGCCTTGGACTTGCGGTCCGCAGCGAACGATTCTGCGTCGTTGCGCACCTGCTGGGCCGCCGACTCGGCGAGCTCACGGTGCTGCTCCGAAGCGCGACGGGCCTCCTCGCGCAGGTCCTTCGCCTCCTCCTCGGCGAGGCGGAGGATCTTCTCGACGCGCGCGCCGAGACCCGCGTACGACGGCTCTGCGTCGTTCACCTGGGCCTGGGCGTTCTGCGTCTCGAGGTGGAGTTCCTCGATGCGCTTTTCCAGAGCAGTGATACGGGCCAGAGCGCTGTCACGGTCGGAGACGAGCTTCGAAATGCGTTCGTCCACCTGAGCGCGGTCGTACCCACGCCGCACAAGCTCGAAGCCGTAGGGGGAAGTGTCGCTCATGGGGTTCCTGTCGAATGAGACCGGTGAGGTGATAGGGGGAATCCTAGGGGCCAAAGCGGTGTGTCATCGAGCGGATGCGTGTTTGATCTGGAGAATGACACTCCTTTTGGGTGGCTAACTGTCGGAGGGCTTGCCAGAGCCTGTGTCGAAGGTCCCCGCAAAGCATGGAAGCGGTGCTCCTGGCTAGCCCTCTGACGTCTTGCCACCCGAACGAGTTGCGCCCGCGGCAGCGCCCGCCTTGACTCCACCGTCCTTGTTACCGGACGGGGCCTCGAAAGACTCCAACGCCTCCAGGACGTCCTGGACACGGGAGATCTCCGCATTGATGTCCTCACGCCGGCGGACCAGCACTTCGAGCTCGCGCTTGCCCTCCTCGACCGTGCGGCGCGCCTCCTGCTCGGCGTCCGCCTTGATCTTCTCGGCCTCGGCGACGAGCGAGGACTTCTTCTGCTCGGCCTCCTTGAGGAGCCCCTCGGCCTTCCTGACGGCGGCGATACGCACCTTGCTCGCCTCGGAGTTCGCCTCCGAGACCAGGTCCTTCGCCTTCGCCTCGGCCTCGGCGAGCTGGTCCTCGGCCGCCTTGACGAGCGCGTCGCAGCGCTCGCCCGCCGTCTTCATCGTCTCGGCGGACTCGCGGCGGGCCCGCTCGTGCAGTTCCTCGATCTCGGTCGTGATGCGGTCGCGCAGCTCCTCCGCGCGCTCCCTGATCGCGGTCGCGTCCCGGCGCGCGCCGACCAGCAGCTCGTCGGCGTCGGTGCGGGCCCGCTCCACAAGGGTGTTGCCCTCGACAGTTGCCTCGGAGACCAGCCGCTCGGCCTCGTTGCGAGCGGCCCCCACCATCGTGTCGGCCTGTGACTCGGCGTCCGCCGTCGTCTTCTGCGCGCTCTGCTGCGCCTCGGAGAGCAGTTTGTCCGCCTCGGACGCCGTCTCCGTGATGAGCGTGTCGACCTGCTCGGCCGCCTCGGAGCGCCGCTTGTTGGCCTCCTGGCGTGCCTCGTCCAGGGTCCGCTCGGCCTCCTCGCGCGCGGACGACGTGAGCCGCTCGGCCTCCGCCTCCGCCGCGGCCTTGAGGCGCTCAGACTCGCTGCGGATCCGCTCGGCGTGCTGCTGCGCGGAGCCCACCGTCTCGGCGGCCTCGGCGCGCAGCCGCTCCGCGTCGCCGGTCGCGTCCGAGATCAGCTGCTCGGCCTTGGCCACGGATTCCGTCCGGACCCGCTCGGCCTCCGCGTTCGTCTCGTTCGTCAGCCGCTCCGCCTCGGAGCGTGCCTCGTTGATGAGCGTGTCCACCTGTGTGGCCGCGTCCGAACGGATCCGGTTCGCGTCGTCACGGGCGTCCGCGCGGGTGCGCGCGGCGTCCTGGTCGGCGTTCGCGATGGTGTCGGACGCCTCGGTGCGGACCCGCTGGGCGTGCTCGGCGGCGTCCGAGCGCAGCCGCTCGGACTCGGCGATCGCCTCCGAAACCGTACGCTCGGCAAGGGACGTGGCGGCCTCCGACTCCTCGGCCGCCTCCCGCCGTACGCGCGCCGCGTCCTCGGACGCCCGCTCCCGCTCCGCGTACGCGTCGGCGCGGACCCGGTCCGCCTCCTCCTGCGCCTCGGTCCGCGTGCGCTCCGCCGCGTGCTCGGCGGCGCTGCGCAGACCCGCGATCTCCTCCTGGGCCTGCTCGTGCAGCCCGGCCACGGAGTCGCGCACCTGCTGCGCGGTCTGCTCGGCGTTCGAGACCATCTCGGTCGCGCGCCGGTCGGCCTCCTCGACCAGCCGTACGGCCTCGGCCTGAGCCTCTTCGACACGGTTGCGCGCGGACGCGAGGAGTTCCTCGCTCTGCTCGCGGGCCCGCTCGCGCTCCTGGTCGGCCTCCTGGCGCGCCGAGCCGAGGAGTTCCTCGGCCTCGCGGCGCCGCCGTACGGCCTCCTCCTGCGCGGCGGCCAGCGTCTCGGCGCCCTCGGTCGACAGACGCTCGGCCGCGGCCTGCGCCTCCGCCCGTACCCGGTCGGCCGAGTCCTGGGCCTCCGACTTCAGCCGCTCGGCCTCCGCCGCGGCCTCCGAACGCAGGCGTACGGCGATGTTCTCGCCCTCGGCCCGCGACGCGGACGCGTCCGCCGCGGCCTCGTTGCGCAACCGCTCGGCCTCCGCCTCGGCCTGCGCCTGAAGCGTACGGATCCGCTCGGCGGCCTCGGAGCGCAGCCGGTCCGTCTCCTCGGCGGCCTCGCGACGGATCCGCTCGGCCTCCGCGCGCGCGTCGCTCAGCGCCTGCTCGGCCGAGGCGAGCCGCTGCTCGGCCTCGGTGTGCAGCCGGGTCAGCCCCTCGGCCGCCTCCGCACGACGAGCCTCTATGGCCCGCTCGGTCTCCTCGCGCAGCGCCTCGGCGGCCCGCTCGGCGTCCGCCTTGATCGCCTCGGACTGCTCGACGGCCTCCGCACGGTGCCGCTCGGCCTCGGCGCGGGTGCGCTCCAGGGTCTCCTCGGCCTGCCGGCGCAGCGTCGTGGCGCGCTCGATGGCCTCGGTGCGGACCTTCTCGCTGTCCGTCGTGGCCGCCGTGCGCAGCTCGTCCGCGTCCACCTTCGCCTTGGCGAGCAGCTCCTCGGCGGTCTTGGCCGCCTCCTCGATCTGCTGGACGGCCTCGCGCCGCGCCTCTGCGCGGATGCGCTCGCCCTCGGCGACCGCGTCGGCGCGCAGCTGCTCGGCGTCGCCGCGCAGCCGGCGCGCCTCCTCCTGCAGCTCGACCGTCTTGGCGCGGTACTCCTTGGTGTCGTCCTTCGCCGTGCCCTTGAGCTGCTCGGCGATGTCGTGCGCCTCGGCGCGCAGCCGGTCCGCCTCGGCCTCGGCCTCGGTACGGATCCGCTCGGCCTCCTCGGTGGCGGCCTTGGTGGTCGACTTGGCTTCCTCGGACGCCTTGTTCAGCACGTCCTCGGCGGTACGGGCCGCCTTGGCGAGCTGGGACGCGGTCTCCTCGGCGGTGAGGCTGCGGGCGTTCTCCTCGGCCTCGGCGATGATCTTCTCGGCCTTGGCCTGGGCGTCCGCGACGGCCTGCTCGGCGTCGGCCTTGGTGGTCTCGGCCTCCTGGTTGGCCTCGCTGACCAGCCGGGCGACCTGCTCCTTCGCCGTACGCGTGCGCTGTTCGTTCGCCGACTCGGCGCTGGAGAGGGCCTTGGACGCGGCCTCCTTCGCCTCGGTGACGACCTTGTCGGCCTCGGCCCGCGCCTCGCGCAGCGCCGCCTCGGCCTCCGTCATGCGCTGCTCGGCGGCCCGGCTCAGCTCGGTGGCCTGGCGGCGGGCCGCGTCCGACTCGGTCGCCGTGGAGCTGCGCAGCTGCTCGGCGTGGTCGGTGGCCTCCTGGGCCTGTGTGGACGCTGCGTTCAGCAGGCGCTCGGCGTCGGTGCGGGCCCGGCGCAGCAGCGCCTCGGCCTCCGCGCGGGCCGTCTCGGCGTCGGCGGTGAGTCGCTGGCGGGCCTCGGTGGCGACCCGCTCGGCCTCGGCGCGGGCGGCGGCCAGCGCCTGGTCGGCCTCGGCACGCGACTCCTCCAGGAGGCGGCGGGCCTGCGACTCGGTGCGGGCCCGCAGCTGCTCGGCCCACGCCACGTTCTCATTGACGTGCGACTCGACGGTCTGCCGGCGCTCGGCCAGCTCCTGGTCGAGTTGCTGGCGGCGGGAGACCGCCTCCTGGTGCAGTTCCGCCTGGAGCCGGGCCGCCTGCTCGGCGTGCTCCTGGAGGATGCGCTGCGTCTGCGCGCGGGCCTGGCTGAGCTCCCGCTCGGCGTCCGCGCGCAGCTGGTCGGCCTGGATCTGGGCATTACGGAGCAGCTGTTCGGCCTGATAGCCGATGTCGCCCCCGTCGTAGGCAGGACGGGTCGCCAGACTGCGCCGCGCCTCGTGCAGCTTGGCGCGCAGCACCTCGACCTGATAGCCGAGGTCCTCGGCGTGCTGGACGGCCTTCTCCCGCTCGGTCTTCAGCCGTTCCATCTCGGCCTCGAACCGAGAGAGGTGGTCGACGTCAGCCGCCGGCTCTCGCTCCTGGCGTTCGTAGCCCCGCACTGCGCGGTCCCATCCGTCCCCTGGTCGCAAGTCTCTCCAAACGAGCTCCGTCCATCCGCCGAACGGGGCCCCCGGGGAATGGTGTCAGATCAACGGCGGAGCATGGGCTGTCGCCCTGACGCTCGTCCCGCCCGTCCCCCGAAAACCTGGACCCCGGCCCTCGGTCCCGTCGCCGACGAGACCTCGGTCGCCCCATCATGGCGGCGACCGCCCCCAACCCTACCGGCCCAGATATACGGAGGTCAGTGCTCAGGTGACTCAACAGCCGCCGAAGTGACCAGTTCTGTCAGGACACCATGGCAATCCTTTGGATGCAGGAAGGTGATTCGGGACCCCATGGACCCGCGCCGGGGCTCGTCGTAGAGCACTCGTACGCCCTTTTCCTTGATGTCGGCGGCCTCGGCGTCGACATCCGCCGTGCCGAAGGCGATGTGGTGAACCCCCTCACCGTTCTTGGCCAGCCACTTCGCGACGGTGGAGTCGTCACGGGTGGGTTCCAGCAGCTGGAGGTAGGAGGCGCCGCCGTCGGACGTCTCGTTGATCTTGAGCATGGCCTCTCGTACGCCCTGCTCCTCATTGACCTCGGAGTGGAAGACTTCGAAGCCGTACGTCGCACGGTAGAACTCGACAGTCTTGTCGAGGTCGAAACAGGCGATCCCGATGTGGTCGATTCGCGTAAGCATGGAGTCAGTGCAGCGCTCCGGAGACGGTTACGCAACGTGCGCGCGATCACACTCCGCGCCGGATGACGGGTGGCCTACCGCTCAGTACATTCAAGTAAACCCTCGTTCACTCCTCAGCTGTGCAAGCTGGAAGGGGATCGCACCTCATGTCTGGAACGAACAGCAGTACCTCGGTGATCGTCGCGGGCGCCCGGACGCCCATGGGACGGTTGCTGGGCTCGCTGAAGTCCTTCTCGGGAGCCGATCTCGGTGGCTTCGCGATCAAGGCCGCCCTCGACCGTGCGGGGATCGGTGGCGACCAGGTGCAGTACGTGATCATGGGCCAGGTGCTCCAGGCCGGGGCAGGGCAGATCCCGGCACGCCAGGCCGCGGTCAAGGCGGGCATCCCGATGAGCGTCCCGGCGCTGACCATCAACAAGGTGTGTCTGTCGGGCCTGGACGCCATCGCGCTCGCCGATCAGCTCATTCGTGCGGGTGAGTTCGATGTCGTGGTCGCGGGCGGCCAGGAGTCCATGACGAACGCGCCCCACCTGCTCCCGAAGTCCCGAGAGGGCTACAAGTACGGCGCGATCGAGATGCTCGACGCCATGGCGTACGACGGTCTGACCGACGCCTTCGAGAACATCGCCATGGGCGAGTCCACGGAGAAGCACAACACGCGCCTGGGTATCGCCCGCCCCGAGCAGGACGAGATCGCGGCGCTCTCCCACCAGCGGGCCGCCGCCGCCCAGAAGAACGGCATCTTCGAGGCGGAGATCACGCCGGTGGAGATTCCGCAGCGCAAGGGCGAGGCCGTCGTCTTCAGCAAGGACGAGGGCATCCGCGCCGAGACGACCGCCGAGTCGCTCGGCAAGCTGCGCCCCGCCTTCACCCGGGACGGCACCATCACCGCCGGTACCTCGTCGCAGATCTCGGACGGCGCGGCGGCCGTCGTGGTCATGAGCAAGGCCAAGGCGCTGGAGCTGGGCCTGGAGTGGATCGCGGAGATCGGCGCGCACGGGAACGTGGCCGGGCCGGACAACTCTTTGCAGTCGCAGCCCTCCAACGCGATCCTGCACGCACTGAAGAAGGAGGGTCTGGACGTCGCGGACCTCGACCTGATCGAGATCAACGAGGCCTTCGCGGCGGTTGCCGTGCAGTCAATGAAGGACCTCGGGGTGTCCACGGAAAAGGTGAACGTCAACGGTGGCGCCATTGCCCTCGGCCACCCGATCGGGATGTCCGGCGCCCGCCTCGTGCTGCACCTCGCCCTTGAGCTGAAGCGGCGGGGCGGTGGCGTGGGCGCGGCCGCGCTGTGCGGTGGCGGTGGGCAGGGTGACGCGCTGATCGTGCGGGTAGCCAAGGCCTGAAGTCTTTAGTCCTTTCGAGTACGACTCTGAACGGAGCTGTGATGCAGGACGTCTCCTCGCTGGTGGCCCAGGCCAGGGAAGGACGGCCGCGGGCCGTGGCCCGGCTGATCTCCCTGGTGGAGGGGGCGGCTCCACAGCTCCGTGAGGTCATGGCGGCGCTGGCGCCGCTCGCGGGGAACGCGTACGTGGTCGGGCTCACCGGGTCGCCGGGTGTCGGCAAGTCGACCTCGACCTCGGCGCTGGTGACGGCTTACCGGCGGCAGGGCAAGCGGGTCGGGGTGTTGGCGGTGGACCCGTCCTCGCCGTTCTCCGGCGGCGCGCTGCTCGGCGACCGCGTCCGGATGTCCGAGCACGCGTCGGACCCCGGGGTGTACATCCGCTCGATGGCGACGCGTGGCCACCTGGGCGGCCTCGCGTGGGCCGCGCCGCAGGCGATCCGCGTCCTGGACGCGGCGGGCTGCGACGTGATCCTCGTCGAGACGGTCGGCGTCGGTCAGTCCGAGGTCGAGATCGCGTCCCAGGCGGACACGTCGGTCGTCCTCCTGGCCCCTGGCATGGGCGACGGCATCCAGGCGGCCAAGGCCGGAATCCTGGAGATCGGCGACGTGTACGTCGTGAACAAGGCCGACCGGGACGGGGCCGACGCGACGGCCCGGGAGCTGAACCACATGCTGGGCCTCGGCGAATCCCGGGGGCCGGGGGACTGGCGCCCGCCGATCGTGAAGACGGTCGCCGCGCGCGGCGAGGGCATCGACGAGGTCGTCGAGGCGCTGGAGAAGCACCGGGCGTGGATGGAGGAGCACGGGGTGCTCGCCGAGCGGCGCCTTGCCCGCGCGTCCCAGGAGGTCGAGACGATCGCGGTCACGGCGTTGCGCCAACGCATCGGTGACCTGCACGGCGACCGCCGCCTCAGCGCACTCGCGGAGCGGATCGTGGCGGGGGAGTTGGATCCCTACCGGGCGGCGGATTCGCTGGTGGAGGGTTTGACGGAGGGCTGAGGTCCGGGAGGTTTTCCGCCCGCGCCGCCCCTACCCGTCCCGACCTGGGGCTCCGCCCCAGCCCCTGCTCCTCAAAGCCGGAGGGGCTGATTTCCAGCCGGGGCGGCGGGGGTGAAATCCGCTGGTCAACTCCCTCCGCCCGCTGTTAAGTTAAGCCGCATGTTCCTCCTCTTGGCATAGGGCCCGCCCAGGCCCGCGACGGGCAAGCAGCAGTTCGGCTGCGGTCGTCGCGGCACTCCGGCGCCCCCTTTTCCGCCTCGCAGTTGAGGAACATTTCGCATGTCTGCGACCGTTTCGCGGCCCTCCTACGCCGCGCTCTTCCGCATTCCCCACACCCGCCGCACCTTCACCGCCGCCCTCGTCGGCCGACTGTCGTACGGCATCGTCTCCCTGGCCATGATGCTCACGGTGACCCGGGCGACCGGGTCGTACGCCGTGGCCGGCACGGTCATGGCGCTCTTCGGCGCGATGAGCGTGTTCCTGTCGCCCGCGAGGGCGGCCCTGATCGACCGGTACGGCCCCCGCCGTGCCCTGATCCCCATGGCCTCGCTCTACGCGGGCCTGCTCGCGAGCTTCGCGGCGGCAGCCTGGCGGCCGGGCGCACCGGCGGCGGCACTCGGTGCGCTGGCCGTCGCCGCGGGCGCCTGCACTCCCCCTCTCGGCCCCACGATGCGCGCCGTCTGGGGCGACATCGTCAAGGACAAGCTGCTGTTGCAGCGGGCGTACAGCCTGGACGGCGTCGCGGAGGAGATCCTCTTGGTCTCCGGCTCGTTGCTGGTGGGCGCGGTCGTGCAGTGCGCGCCGCCGGCCGCCGGGGTCGCGCTCAGCGCGCTGCTGGTGTGGGCCGGAACCCTCGCGTTCGTGCTGTCGCCGGTCGTGGCGGGCGTACGACCGGCCGCGGCGAAGTCGGCGACACACTCCGGAGACCGGTTGCGGGGCGGGCGCGCGCTCGTGCAGCCCGTCGTCGTCGCGGCGGGCGTCGGCCTGTCCTTGGGCGCCATCGACCTCCTCGTCATGGCCTTCGCCCAGCAGCGCCATCACGGGGACGACGTGGTGGCCTGGGTGCTCGCCGCGCTGTCGGTGGGCAGCGCGCTGGGCGGACTGCTGAACGGTGCCGTCAACTGGCGTACGTCCGCGCGGGTGCGCCTGCCGTTGCAGGCCGGCGGGCTGGGCCTCGCCCTGCTCGGCGCGGGACTTGCTCCCGGCCTCGGCACGCTGACCTTCGCCGTGGCCTGCGCGGGCTTCTTCGTCGCCCCGGCCCTCACCACGTCCTACCTGATCGCCGACGAGGCGGCTCCGCCCGGCTGTCGCACCCAGGCGGGCGCCTGGGTCAACACCGCGGTGAACGCCGGGAGTTCGGGCGGCGCCGCGGGGGTGGGTCTGCTGGTGGGCCAGTTGTCCCTGGGGCTGTGCTTCGCGGTCTCGGGGGCGGTAGCCGTGTGTGCGGCCCTGATCTCCGTAAGGGCCGCACACACGGCACCCGTGCCGCAGAAATCACCCTCGGATGCGCCGGGGCTCACCCGAGTCTGAGTCACTTTCCCGCGCCCCTTTCCGGGGCGCGGGAAAGTGCGCGACCAGCCGCGAACGGCCGCGGTTGCCCACGGCCCGCAGCTTCCGAACTGTTACGGCTTGCCTCGCTGCCCCCGCAGATGCTCAGCGATCGGCCGCAGCGATTTGTGGAGGTCTTCCAACGCCTCCGGTGACAGCAGATCGATGAAGTGCCTCCGCACGGACGCCACATGATGCGGCGCCACCTTCTTCATCGTCTCCATGCCGCGCTCGGTGAGGACGGCGTACAGCCCCCGGCGGTCGGACTCGCAGTTCTCACGGCGGACCAGGTCCGCGTTCTCCATGCGGGTGATCTGGTGCGAGAGGCGGCTCTTGGACTGGAGGGTGGCGGACGCGAGGTCACTCATCCGCATCCGTACTCCCTCCGACTCGGAGAGATTGACCAGGATCTCGTAGTCGTTCATGGTCAGGCTGAACGGCTGCAGGTCCCTCTCGAGCTGGTACGTCAACAGCCTGTTGACCTCCAGGTGGGTGCGCCAGGCGCACTGCTCCGCATCGGTCAGCCAGCGCGTGGCCGTCTCGGTCTCCATAAATGAAGTCTACCTAAAATGTTGAAAGGCGAACTAGTGAGGGTGGTGTGACTGTGCGCACGCGTTCGATGTCACACTCCGCAGACTACCGCTCACAGCCCGAAGCGACGCTGGAGGTCCCCCAGCTGTCCGGGAAGACGCGGTGCGCCGGCTTGCTGTCCGTGCTGACCGGGCACCCCACCCGCGCCGGGTACTCCGGCCTGCTGCGGGACCGCCCCCGTGGCCTGCTCGGGCATGAGGGTTTCGGTGGACTGGAGCAGCACCGTGCCGGCTCCTACGAACTCGAACTGATGCTCCTCTCCGGAGGCCCCGCCGAGGCCTGTCATCGCACGTAGACCGCCCATGACACCTGTCATGTACCCGTGGTCGTAGTGGTGGCACGGGGACGGGCAGTCCGCCCATCCGACGAGGGCCTGTGGGTCCACCCGGATCGGGGGTTCCATGAACACCACCGGACCGTTAGAGGCGGCTACGAACTTGCCGGTTCCGATCAGTGTCAGAAAGCCCGGCACGATCGACTGCTTGAGGGCAAGACTTGGCTGAAAAGCGAGCAGGTTGCCCGAGCGAATGGTCAGGTTGCCATCGTCCAAGTCATACGAATTGACGTCGAAGGCCCGGTCGGCGAGCAGCATCTTGCCCGAGCCGTCCGCCACGACCCAGTCGCTCGCGTGCAGAGGCGAATGAAATGACGTACGGACAAGTCGGTCGAGTCGGCCGTGCCCGACGCCGTTGAATTCCATCGACCCGTAGTAGGCGATCATCTTGCCCTTCTGCAGGAACCACTGGCTCCCCTTGAGCTCCACGCAGAAGGTGTACTTGTTGACGTTGTCGTCGACCGGCAGCGACATCGGGTCGTGGATGACCGGGCCGCCCGGAGTCCCGTACGCGCTCACAGCTTCTCCTCCGAGGCCTGGACGTACACCGCACCACTGCCGCTCAGCTCCAGCTGGAACGCCTCGCCCGAGCCGCGGCCCACCATGTCGCGCCAGCCCAGCGCCGTGGACAGCTTGTTGCGTACGTCGCCGTGGTGCGCCACGTACGCCTGCGGGTCGACATGGACCGGGCGCTGCGGGGTGATCGGGATCTCGAAGACGCCCCCGTGCGCCATGACGGCGACCGAGCCGTGTCCCTTCAGGGTGGTCGTGAAGAGGCCCTGACCGGACACCTGACCGCGCACCATGCCCATGACGCCGCCCTGCGAGCCCAGGAACATCGTGCCCTGCTGCAGCGTGCCGTCGAAGGCGAGCAGGCGGTCCGCCTCGACGTACAAGGTGTCGCCGGTGAGATCGATCACCTGGATGTGGTGGCCGCCGTGCCCGAACAGCACGGTGCCGGAGCCCTCGACGGTCATCAGAGGGGTGGCCTCGTTCGCCAGGCGGCGGCCGATCATCGACATCACGCCGCCCTGGCCGCCCTGGACGTTGGGAGTGAAGGAGACCTCTCCCTTGTAGGCGAGCATCGCGCCGCGCTGGGTGAACATCCGCTGCCCGGGCAGCACCGTGGCCTCGACCATCTTCGAGTTCACTTCACGGAAGGGCATGTCACACGTCCCCCGCGATCGTGTTGCGCTCGCTGGGCTGCACATAGACCAGACCGTCGCCCTCGAAGCGGATCTGGAAGGCCTCGCCGCCGCCCTCGCCGAGGAACGTGCGGAACGTCACACCGGACTGGAAGGACTGCCGCACATTTCCCTGGTGCGCGATGTACGCGCCCGGGTCCACGGTCAGCGGGTACTGGGAGCTCACGCGCAGCACCACCGCCGGGCCGTCGGACGTGATCGCCGCCTGCCCGTGCCCCTCGACGGTGGTCGTGAACAGCCCGTTGCCCTGCGAGGCGCCTCTCAGCCCCGTGAAGGATGTGCCCGTGCGCAGCCCGGCATCGGTCGCGAGCAGATTGCTCGACTCCACGTACAGCTTGTCCCCCTGGAGATTCACGAGGTTGATCTCGGCGGCCCGGTCCGCGAACCAGCAGGTCCCGTGCCCCTTCACCTCCATCACCGTCATCTGCTCGCCGGTGAGGCGCCGGGTCACCATCCCCCGTACCCCCTCGCCGCCGCCGCTCAGCTTCTTGAAGGCCATCTGACCGTCGTACGCGACCATCGAGCCGTTCTTCGCCTTCACGGCGTCCCCGGTCATGTCGACGGCCAGCACCTTGCTGCCTTGAAGTCGGAACATCGCCACGCTGTGAAGGTAGCCGCCGGGTCGGGCCGCCGACAGGGCCCCAGGGTGGATCCCGACCCTGATCACACCCCTAGGGCACGCCGTCCGTGCCCCCGGGCCGGGGTACCGGGGTTCTTGATGCCACAATGGTCCGACGCTTGTGCGTGCGTTCACAAAGCGGCTTTCCCGCCGAAAGCGAATCTCCCACCGAAGGTGACCCGTCCGTGGATATAAAGACCGCCAGCGCCCTGCGCCGCCTCCGCCTGGTCTCGGCCCCCGAGGCCGTTTCCTTCCTCCTGCTGCTCGTCTGCTCGGTCCTGAAGCGGACCACGGACTTCAACGCGGTGCCCGTCATGGGCGCGATCCACGGTGTCCTCTTCATCCTGTACGTGATCTTCTGGGCGGACGCCTGGAACCGCAGCAAGTGGAGCACCGGCACCGGCCTCCTCTACTTCGTCCTCTCCGTCCTGCCCACCGGCGGCTTCTTCGCCGAGCGCAAGCTCAAGCGCGAGGCCGAGGACGCGGTCATCGCGTCCCGCGCCCGCCGCGAGGGAGTCGTGAAGGCGTCATGATCGTCGCCTTCTCCGTGACGCCGCTGGGCGTCGGCGACGACGTGGGGGAGTACGTCGCCGACGCCGTCCGAGTCGTCCGCGAGTCCGGCCTGCCGAACCGCACGGACGCGATGTTCACCTCGATCGAGGGCGAGTGGGACGAGGTGATGGCCGTCGTCAAGCGCGCCGTCGCCGTCGTCGAGGAACGCGCACCGCGCGTCTCGGTCGTCCTGAAGGCGGACATCCGTCCCGGTGTGACGGACGGTCTGACCTCCAAGGTGGAGACGGTGGAGCGGCACCTGTCCGCGTAGCGGATACCGAAAAGCGAGACGGGGCTGACCACGATGTGACCGGCCGGTAAGGTCTTTCGCGTGCCGAAGCCGCTCAGTCTTGCCTTCGATCCCATCGCCCGCGCCGACGAACACTGGAAGCAGCGGTGGGGGTCGGTGCCGTCCATGGCCGCGATCACCTCGATCATGCGCGCACACCAGATTCTGCTCGCCGAGGTGGACGCGGTCGTCAAGCCGTACGGACTGACCTTCGCGCGGTACGAGGCGCTGGTGCTGCTGACCTTCTCCAAGGCGGGCGAGCTGCCGATGTCCAAGATCGGCGAGCGGCTCATGGTGCACCCGACGTCCGTGACGAACACCGTGGACCGGCTGGTGAAGTCCGGGCTCGTCGACAAGCGGCCCAACCCCAACGACGGGCGCGGCACGCTCGCCTCCATCACCGAGAAGGGCCGCGAGGTCTGCGACGCGGCCACCCGCGACCTGATGGCGATGGACTTCGGGCTCGGGGTGTACGACACCGAGGAGTGCGCGGAGATCTTCGCGATGCTGCGGCCGTTGCGGATCGCTGCGCACGACTTCGACGAGGAGTAGGCGGCGGCAGGCGGGGGCGCGGGCGGGGAGCACGCGGGGTGCGGGTAGGGCCGGGGGTGCGCGAAGATCGCGCAAAAGGGGTCGTTACGCTCGTACCCATGAAGAAGAGCGTGCTGACCAGGTACCGCGTGATGGCCTACGTCACCGGTGTGCTGCTGGTCCTGCTGACCCTCGGTGTGATCGCCAAGTACCTGCTCGACATCAACGGTGCCGTGGACTTCACGCGCGTCGTCGCCATCGCGCACGGCTGGCTCTACGTCGTCTACCTGGTGTTCGCCTTCGACCTGGGTTCCAAGGCGAAGTGGCCGGTCGGCAAGCAGCTGTGGGTGCTGCTGGCCGGGACCATCCCCACGGCCGCCTTCTTCGTGGAGCGCAAGATCTCCCGCGAGCTGGAGTCCAAGGTCGCGGACGGCTCTCCCGCGGTCGCCAAGGCGTAACCGATACCGCCACAGGCGTGGTCTGTGGCGGTCAGCCATCGACATTTACTAGGACGTCCTAGTAAATTCGAAGGTATGGACGCTGACGCCATCGACGAGGGCCGCCGACGCTGGCAGGCCCGCTACGACGCTTCGCGCAAGCGCGAGGCAGACTTCACCACGCTCTCCGGCGACCCCGTGGAGCCGGTGTACGGGCCCCGGCCCGGAGATATGTACGAGGGCTTCGAGCGGATCGGCTGGCCGGGCGAGTACCCCTTCACCCGCGGGCTCTATCCGACCGGCTACCGAGGGCGTACGTGGACCATCCGGCAGTTCGCCGGGTTCGGGAACGCCGAGCAGACCAACGAGCGCTACAAGATGATCCTCGCCAACGGCGGCGGGGGACTGTCCGTGGCCTTCGACATGCCCACGCTCATGGGGCGCGACTCCGACGATCCGCGCTCGCTCGGCGAGGTCGGGCACTGCGGGGTCGCGATCGACTCGGCGGCCGACATGGAGGTGCTCTTCAAGGACATCCCGCTCGGCGACGTCACGACGTCGATGACGATCAGCGGACCGGCCGTCCCTGTCTTCTGCATGTACCTGGTCGCGGCGGAGCGGCAGGGTGTCGACCCGGCGGTGCTGAACGGCACGCTCCAGACCGACATCTTCAAGGAGTACATCGCGCAGAAGGAGTGGCTCTTCCAGCCCGAGCCGCACCTCCGTCTCATCGGTGACCTGATGGAGCACTGCGCCTCGAAGATCCCCGCGTACAAGCCGCTCTCCGTCTCGGGGTACCACATCCGCGAGGCAGGCTCCACGGCCGCGCAGGAGCTGGCGTACACGCTGGCCGACGGGTTCGGGTACGTGGAGCTGGGCCTCTCGCGCGGCCTGGACGTGGACGTCTTCGCGCCCGGCCTCTCCTTCTTCTTCGACGCGCACGTCGACTTCTTCGAGGAGATCGCCAAGTTCCGGGCGGCGCGGCGGATCTGGGCCCGTTGGATGCGGGATGTGTACGGGGCGACGTCCGAGAAGGCGCAGTGGCTCCGCTTCCACACGCAGACGGCCGGTGTCTCGCTGACCGCCCAGCAGCCGTACAACAACGTCGTCCGTACGGCCGTGGAGGCGCTCGCGGCGGTTCTCGGCGGCACCAACTCCCTGCACACCAACGCGCTGGACGAGACCCTCGCCCTTCCCTCCGAGCAGGCCGCGGAGATCGCCCTGCGTACGCAGCAGGTGCTGATGGAGGAGACCGGCGTCGCCAACGTCGCGGATCCGCTGGGCGGTTCCTGGTACGTCGAGCAGCTCACCGACCGGATCGAGGCCGACGCGGAGAAGATCTTCGAGCAGATCAGGGAGCGGGGGTTGCGGGCGCATCCCGACGGTCAGCACCCCATTGGTCCGATCACCTCCGGCATTCTCCGGGGGATCGAGGACGGCTGGTTCACCGGGGAGATCGCCGAGTCCGCGTTCCAGTACCAGCGGGCCCTGGAGAAGGGTGACAAGCGGGTCGTGGGGGTCAATGTGCACCACGGGTCCGTGACCGGGGATCTGGAGATTCTTCGGGTCAGTCATGAGGTGGAGCGGGAGCAGGTGCGGGTGCTGGGCGGTCGTAAGGCGGCTCGGGACGACGCGGCTGTACGAGCCGCCCTGGACGCGATGCTCGCTGCCGCGCGGGACGGGTCCAACATGATCGTTCCCATGGTGGAGGCGGTGCGGGCCGAGGCCACGCTGGGCGAGATCTGCGATGTCCTGCGGGACGAGTGGGGGGTGTACACCGAGCCGGCGGGTTTCTGAGGGGTTTGTTCGCCCCCTCCGCCCCTGCCCGTCCCTTCATGGGGCTCCGGCCCCAGAGCCCGCTCCTCAAACGCCGGAGGGGCTGAATCTTTCCCCCGGGGAAGGGATGGGCTGGGGCGGCGGGGGCGAAGACTGCCTACCCCTCGGCCGTCGCCCCCATGAGCCCCAGCAGCAGCACCCGCGTGAAGCTGCGGACCCACTCCTCGTCCGCGGGCTCCGCGCTGACGAGGGTGCGATGGACCACCGCGCCCGCGACCACGTCGAAGATGAGGTCCGCGGTGCGGGCGGCGGCCGCAGGGTCGGACTCCGGAGGGAGTTCGCCGCGGGCGGTCGCGCGGGCGCGGCCCTCCAGGACCAACCGCTTCTGGCGGTCGACGATCGACGTACGGATGCGTTCGCGCAGCGGCTCGTCGCGGGTGGACTCGGCGACGACCGCCATGAGGGCGGTCTTGGCCTCCGGGCGGTCCAGGATGGCCGCGAACTGCAGCACCACGCCCTCGATGTCCGCGGCGAGACTGCCCCGGTCGGGGAGCTCCAGCTCGTCGAAGAGGACGGCCACCGCGTCGACGACGAGTTCGTTCTTGCCCGCCCAGCGGCGGTAGAGGGTCGTTTTCGCGACCCCGGCGCGCGTCGCCACGTCTCCCAACGTGAGCTTCGACCAGCCCAGTTCGACCAGGGCCGCGCGCGTCGCCTCCAGGATCGCGGCGTCCGCGGCGGCGCTGCGCGGGCGCCCCGTACGGGGGGCGGAAGTGCGACTCTGCATGTCAGTGACCATATCCGGCGGTTCTGTGGGGGGCGTATCCGGCGGTTCTGTGAAGCCGTGAGGGAGATCACCGGGGAAGGGCGTACACCGGCGTCCCCATGCAGTTACGCTACGACCCGTAGCGAAAGCTCGTACGCCGTGGTCCGTGTGCGAGCGACAACCACTGGCGCCGGGTGGGGACCCGGCGCCGAGCAGTACCGAACACGCCGTATCAAGCCTGGCTTTCACAACGCTTTTCACACGTGCGCGCGGAAGGGGGAGGATGTACTCATGCAGCCACGGAACATGTCCATGAGCGGAGTCGTCGACCTCGCCGCGGTGAAGGCGGCCCAGGAGGCCAAGGCGAAGGCGGAGCAGGCGCGCGCCGAAGCGGCCAGGCAGGGCGGCGGAGGCGGGGCCGTATCCCCCGCCAGCCTCGTCATCGACGTAGACGAGGCGGGGTTCGAGCGCGACGTTCTGCAGCGGTCCACCGAGGTTCCCGTCGTCATCGACTTCTGGGCCGAGTGGTGCGAGCCGTGCAAGCAGCTGAGCCCGGTCCTGGAGCGGCTGGCCGTCGAGTACAACGGACGCTTCGTTCTCGCCAAGATCGACGTCGACGCCAATCAGATGCTGATGCAGCAGTTCGGGGTCCAGGGGATTCCGGCGGTGTTCGCCGTTGTCGCCGGGCAGGCGCTGCCGCTCTTCCAGGGGGCGGCCGGCGAGGCCCAGATCCGCGGAACCCTCGACCAGCTCGTCGAGGTCGCCGAGCAGCGCTTCGGTCTCACCGGCCTGACGGTCGACCCGGACGCCGAGCCCGGCAGCGCCCCGGAGGCGCCCGAGATTCCGGCCGGCCCCTACGACGCGCTCCTCGAGGCCGCCGTACAGGCCTTGGACGCGGGCGACTTCGGCGGTGCCGTCCAGGCGTACAAGAACGTGCTGAGCGACGACCCGGGCAACACGGAGGCCAAACTGGGCCTCGCTCAGGCCGAGTTGCTCCAGCGTGTGCAGGGTGCCGATCCGCAGCAGGTGCGCAGGGAAGCCGCCGAGAAGCCCGGTGATGTGCGGGCGCAGATCGCCGCCGCCGACCTGGATCTCGTGGGCGGACATGTCGAAGACGCGTTCGGACGACTCATCGACACGGTGCAGCGCACGGTGGGTGACGACCGGGATGCCGTACGGCTGCGGCTGCTCGAGCTCTTCGAGGTGGTCGGCGGCGACGATCCGCGGGTGATCGCGGCGCGTCGCGCGCTGGCCAGGGCCCTGTTCTGACCAGTTCCTAAACGCTGGGGCTTGTGATGCCCAAGTGAAAGATTTGCTGACAGAGGGACACGTGGCCGCGCTTTACCAAATCTTGGTAAACGCGGCCGCTGTTACTTGGAGTAAGTCGAGGGCGTTGATCTGTCGGATTCCGTCCAAGGATCAATCGTTTTGTCACCCGCCCCGGCACCACCCTGCGTTGCCGACCGATACCGACGGGTCGTTGTTCGGTTATACGGCCGTTACTAGCGAGTAACGAACCCCCTTGTGCGGGCGGCGAGAATGCACCACGATCGGCGACGCTCGGTCCATTCCCCGTACCCCGACAACCAATCGGGTCAACGGGTTTTGTGGGTCCCCACCGAGTAGAGCCGGCGGCAGTGGCGCCGGCTCTTGGACAGGGGGGTCTTTGCCGTTCGGCAGAGCCTGTCCAGCAGGTTGTGCGTGATGTGTGTCAGGCGCGACCAGTGGTTGTCGCTCGGGGGTGATCGCCGGTGATCGGTGCGCGGTTCGCGCCTCCGAGGACGGGCGCTCTCCTTACCGAGGACGTAGCACTTCTCCCATCCCTGCCCGGCTGAGCCGCCGACATGGGGCAGTCAGGGCCAGGAGATGTACGTCCGAGAAGGAGGAAATATGGAGTCCCAGGTGCGTGGCGGGACCAGATGGAAGCGGTTTGCGGTCGTGATGGTGCCCAGCGTGGCCGCCACGGCAGCGATAGGTGTCGCCCTCGCGCAGGGCGCTCTGGCCGCGTCGTTCAGCGTTTCCGGTCAGTCGTTCAAGGTGACGGCGGACCGGCTCGACGGTACGGGCTTCTCCCAGTACGGGGCCATTGACTCGGGTTACAACCTCGACGGCAGCAAGACGGCTCACCCCGTCGCTGTCTCGGGCTTCAAGTCCGCGTCGATCACCAACATGTGCCAGTCGGTGGTCACCCCGAACATCCCGATTCTGGGTTCGGTCAGCCTCATCCTCAAGGCGGGCGGCAACGGCACGCCGGTCGAGGCCGACAACCTGTACATCGACGTCGAGGACCTCGAGGCCAATGCCACCTTCCGTGGCATTGACATCGGTGTTGCCGCGAAGGACGCCAGCAAGGGTCCGGGTATCTCGAAGGGCGACACGGCCAACCCCTACGGGTTCGCGCAGCAGGCCGACTCGGCCACGCTGACCGACGTGAAGCAGACGGCGTGGGCGACCACCGCCGGTACGTTCAAGCTCAGCGGCCTGAAGATGTCAGTGTCCAAGGGCGTCAAGGAGTGCTACTAGGCACTCCAGGGGCGGGCGGGGGAGCCTAGGCTGCCTCGCCCGCCCCGCTCCTTCCCGCCGTACGCGTCCTTCTCCTACGCGTACTTCTCACAGCAAAGCCGTTCCAGGGAGCTGTTTTCCATGAGCGCCGAGACTCCTGCCGCGCCCGGCCAGAACGACGAGCACTACCTCACCGTGTTCCGGCGGAACTTCCGCGCCTGGAGGGGCAACCGTCCGTTCTGGGCCGGCCTGTTCATCCTGCTCGGCGGTTTCCCCATCGCCTACTTTCCGTACGCGCACCTCCAGGTCGGCCATCTGACGCTGGCGATGGCCACCACCGCCGGCGCGGGCTCCCTGATCATCGGCGTGCTGCTCGTCGTGCTGGGCATCAGCCTCTGGTTCCAGAAGCACGTACGGACCTTCGCGGGTGTCGCGGCGATTCTCCTTGGGCTGGTCTCCATCCCGGTGGCCAACCTCGGTGGCTTCCTCATCGGCTTCCTGCTCGCCATGATCGGCGGCGCGATGGCGGTCTCCTGGGTGCCGGGCGAGCCCGCCGAGCAGCAGTCCGCGCCGAGGGGCAAGGGCGAGACCCCGAACACCCCGCACACCCCCGCCGCCCCGGACGGCGCGACCTTCGAGGCCGCGGACGGGTTCGGCGAGCCGAACGACCTGTCAGGAACGAGCCCGGCGAACGGGGCGAACGGGAGGCACAGTGCCGGCTGACGAGGCGACCCACGGGACTGATGTGGACGAGTCCCGTGAGAGAACCGGGCCGCGCCACGCGGCGCCCAGGAAGCCGCTGTTCACCAGGTTCCACATGCCGGCCGGCAAGGCGATCGCCCTGGCGGCGATGCCGACGGCGGTCCTCATGGGGATGGGCCTGACGCCGACGCTCGCACAGGCCGACGACCACTCGACGTCGAAGAGCCTGACCGCCGACGAGTACCAGGCGTGCGTCGAGGCCGTGGACGGCTCCACGGACGGCAAGGACGCGTCGGCCACGCCGTCGTCCTCCGCATCGGCGAGCGCCGGCGCGTCCGCCGACAAGGCCGAGGCGACCCCTTCGGCCACGGCGTCCTCCGGCGAGACCTCTTCGTCGGATTCAGGTTCCGACGACAAGGCCGAGCCCACGCCGTCCGCGTCCGCCTCCGCGAGCAAGTCGTCCCAGAGCGACACGGCCACGGCGACCCCCTCGGCGTCCGCGAGCAGTGGCAACGTGCTGGACGACATCGGCAACGCCATCACAGGCATCTTCACGGGCGACGACACCTCCTCGGCGAGCGCCGGCGCCACGCCGACGCCCTCCGCCTCGGCGAGCGCGAGCCAGAGCGCCTCCGGCACGACCGCGTCCGACACCGTCAAGGACACGACCGACAAGGTCACCGACACGGTCAAGGACACCGTGAAGGACACCACCGACACGGCGTCCAAGGCGGCCTCGGACGCCACGGAGACGGTCAAGAAGGCGGCCGACGCGGCCACCGCGTCCCCGAGCTCCTCCGCGAGCTCCAGCGTGGACCCGTCGGACTGCCCCGTCGCCACCGACGACGAGGGCGGCGTCGACAACCCTGTGACCCTGCCCGACGACCCTTGGTACCTGAACGCCAGCTCGCTGCTCCTCAAGGGCGCCGACTACCAGGGCATCGTGAAGGTGAGGACCGCCAACGGCACCGTCAAGAAGGTCCTGAAGTACGTGATCTCCGACGGCACGGACATCGGCGATCTGCACCAGACGGTCAAGGACAAGCAGTCCGGCAAGACGTACCACGTGCAGGCGGCCAGCGGCTCGACGTCCACCATCCGTGACGGCAAGACGGTCATGTACACCGAGAGCATCTCGGGCAATCTGCTCGGCCTGATCCCGATCACGTTCAGCCCGGACAACCCTCCGCCGCTGAACATCCCGCTGATCTACTTCACCAACGTGAAGGTCGTGCAGGCCGGCCAGTTCGGCGGGACGCTGACCGTCCCCGGGCTGCACTCGTACCAGACCGACTGAGCGCCCCCCAGAGCCCGTTCGGGAGCCGCGAAAACGCTGAGGGCGCCCCCTGTCACAGGGGGCGCCCTCAGCGGCGTACAGGGGCCTTGGATCAGGCGTGGCCGCTCTCGCCCAGGTGGTGCACCCGGACCATGTTGGTGGTGCCGGGGACGCCGGGGGGCGAGCCGGCGGTCATCACGACGACGTCGCCGTTGTTGAACACCTTCAGCTTCTGCAGCTCGGAGTCGACCAGGTCGACCATCTCGTCGGTGCTGTTCACGAACGGCACGACGTGGGACTCGACGCCCCAGCTGAGCGTCAGCTGGTTGCGGGTGCCCTCGTCCGTGGTGAAGGCCAGGATCGGCTGGGTGGCGCGATAGCGGGACAGCCGGCGGGCGGTGTCACCGGACTTGGTGAAGGCCACCAGGCCCTTGCCGCCGAGGAAGTCCGCGATCTCGCAGGCCGCGCGGGCCACCGAACCGCCCTGCGTGCGCGGCTTCTTGCCGGGCACCAGCGGCTGCAGGCCCTTGGAGAGGAGCTCCTCCTCGGCCGCGATCACGATCTTCGACATCGTCTTCACGGTCTCGATCGGGTACGCGCCCACGCTCGACTCGGCCGACAGCATGACCGCGTCCGCGCCGTCCAGGATCGCGTTGGCGACGTCGGAGGCCTCGGCGCGCGTCGGGCGGGAGTTGGTGATCATCGACTCCATCATCTGGGTCGCGACGATCACCGGCTTGGCGTTGCGGCGGCACATCTCCACGAGGCGCTTCTGCACCATCGGGACCTTCTCCAGCGGGTACTCCACGGCCAGGTCGCCACGGGCCACCATGACGGCGTCGAACGCCGCGACGACGCCCTCCATGTTCTCGACCGCCTGCGGCTTCTCCACCTTGGCGATGACGGGGACGCGGCGGCCCTCCTCGTCCATCACCTTGTGGACGTCGTTCACGTCGTTGGCGTCGCGCACGAAGGAGAGGGCGACCATGTCGCAGCCCATCTTCAGGGCGAAGCGCAGGTCGTCGACGTCCTTGTCCGACAGCGCCGGCACGTTCACGGCCGCGCCGGGCAGGTTGATGCCCTTGTGGTCGGAGATCACGCCGCCCTCGATGACGACCGTCTTGACCCGGGGGCCCTCGATCTCGACGACCCGCAGCTCGACGTTGCCGTCGTTGATCAGGATCTGGTCGCCCTTGGAGACGTCGCCGGGCAGACCCTTGTAGGTCGTGCCGCAGATCGACTTGTCGCCCGGGACATCCTCGGTGGTGATGGTGAACTCGTCACCGCGCACCAGCTCGACGGGACCCTCGGCGAAGGTCTCCAGACGGATCTTCGGCCCCTGGAGGTCGGCGAGGACACCGACCGCCTTGCCGGTCTCGGCCGAGGCGGCCCGGACGCGGTCGTACCGCCCCTGGTGCTCGGCGTGCGTGCCGTGGCTGAAATTGAAGCGGGCAACGTTCATGCCGGCCTCGATCAGCGCGACGAGCTGCTCGTGGGAGTCGACCGCGGGGCCGAGAGTACAGACGATTTTCGAACGGCGCATGGGGCGATCCTATCGGTTTGTTTCGCTACGGAATATTCCGTCTGGTGGAAGATACAAATGGGCGGGCTGGTGCTCAGGCGTTGCATGCTCCGAGCTCAGGGGCTGCTCTCTCCGACCAGCGCATACGTCTGTGTGGCGATCTCCAGTTCCTCGTCCGTCGGCACCACGGCGACCGCGACGCGCGCGTACTGCGGCGAGATGAGCCGGGGCTCGTCCGCTCGTACGGCGTTCAGGTCGCCGTCGACCGCCAGGCCCAGTTCCTCGAGCCCCGCGATCGCGGCCTCGCGCACCGGGGCGGCGTTCTCGCCCACTCCGGCGGTGAAGGCGATGGCGTCCACCCGGCCGAGGACCGCGTAGTAGGCGCCGATGTACTTCTTCAGGCGGTGGATGTAGATGTCGAAGGCGAGCCGGGCCTGCTCGTCGCCCTCGTCGACACGACGGCGGATCTCGCGCATGTCGTTGTCGCCGCACAGGCCGATCAGGCCGCTCTTCTTGTTGAGAAGAGTGTCGATCTCGTCGGTGGACATCCCGCCAACACGCATCAAATGGAAGATGACCGCGGGGTCCATGTCACCGGACCGCGTACCCATCACCAGCCCCTCCAAGGGCGTCAGCCCCATGGAGGTGTCCACGCACCGGCCGCCGCGCACGGCCGACGCCGACGCCCCGTTGCCCAGGTGCAGCACGATGACGTTCACGTCCTCCGGGGCCTTGCCCAGAAGCTTCGCGGTCGCCCGGGACACATACGCGTGCGAGGTGCCGTGGAAGCCGTACCGGCGGATGCGGTGCTCGTCGGCGGTCTTCACGTCGATCGCGTAGCGCGCCGCGGACTCCGGCATCGTCGTGTGGAACGCGGTGTCGAAGACGGCGACCTGGGGGAGGTCCGGGCGCAGTGCCTGAGCCGTACGGATGCCCGTCAGGTTGGCCGGGTTGTGCAGCGGGGCGACCGGGATGAGGCGCTCGATCTCGGCGAGCACGGCGTCGTCGATGACGGTCGGGTCCGTGAAGAACTTGCCGCCGTGCACCACCCGGTGGCCGATCGCGGCCAGCTCGGGGGAGTCCAGGCCGAGCCCGTCCTTGGCCAGCTCCTCGGCGACGGCCTTGAGGGCGGCCTCGTGGTCGGCGATGGGGGCGATCTGCTCGCGGGACTCCCCACCGGTCAGCGGGGTGTGCTTCAGCCGGGAGGTCTCCTCGCCGATGCGCTCGACCAGACCGGCCGCGAGCCGGGAGCTGTCGCGCATGTCGAGCAGCTGGTACTTCACCGACGAGGAGCCGGAGTTGAGGACGAGGACGCGAGAAGCAAGGGGGGCCGAGCGCGGCTCGTCGGACAGGGCGGTGGTCGGCGACGGGTGGGAGCTCACTGCTGGGATGCCTTCTGGTCGGGGGCCTGGGCCTGGATCGCCGTGATGGCGACGGTGTTGACGATGTCCTGGACGAGCGCGCCGCGGGACAGGTCGTTGACCGGCTTGCGCAGGCCCTGCAGGACCGGGCCGACGGCGATCGCGCCGGCCGAGCGCTGCACGGCCTTGTAGGTGTTGTTGCCGGTGTTGAGGTCCGGGAAGATCAGCACGGACGCCTGCCCGGCGACCTCCGAGTCCGGCAGCTTGGTCGCCGCGACGGTCGGCTCGACGGCGGCGTCGTACTGGATCGGCCCCTCGATCTTCAGGTCGTCGCGCCGCAGCCGCACCAGGTCCGTCGCCTCGCGCACCTTGTCGACGTCGGCACCCGAACCGGACGTACCCGTCGAGTACGACAGCATCGCGATCCGCGGCTCGACGCCGAACTGCTCGGCGGTGGTGGCCGACTGGATGGCGATGTCGCAGAGCTGCTCGGCGTTCGGGTCCGGGTTGACCGCGCAGTCGCCGTACACGAGGACCTTGTCGGCGAGGCACATGAAGAAGACGGACGACACGATCTTCGCGTCCGGCTTGGCCCTCCCGTCTCCCACCACCGCCCTACCCGACGCGCTTCGCGCGGCCCCCCTTGTTCCAATGATCTCGAAGGCGGGCCGGATGGTGGCGGCCGTGGAGTGGACCGTCCCCGACACCATGCCGTCGGCGAGACCCTCCTGGACCATCAGCGTCCCGAAGTAGTTCACGTCCGCGACGACGTCGTACGCCAGCTCCACCGTCACGCCCTTGTGGGCGCGCAGCTGCGCGTACTTCTCGGCGAAGGAGTCCCGCAGCTCGGAGCTCTGCGGGTCGATGAGCTGGGTGGCGCCGAGGTCGATGCCGAGGTCGGCGGCCTTCTTGCGGATCTGGTCGACCGGCCCGAGCAGCGTCAGATCGCACACGCCCCGGCGCAGCAGCACCTCCGCGGCGTGCAGCACCCGCTCCTCGGTGCCCTCGGGCAGCACGACGCGGCGCTTGTCGGAGCGGGCCTGCTCCAGGAGCTTGTGCTCGAACATCATCGGCGTGAGCCGGTCGCTGCTCGGCGCCGAGACCCGCTTGAGCAGGTCGCCGGTGTCCACGTACCGCTCGAAGAGGCCGAGCGCGGTCTCCGCCTTGCGGGGTGTGGCCGCGTTCAACTTCCCTTCCAGGGAGAAGAGCTGGGCCGCGGTGGGGAAGGAGGTCCCGGCCACCGAGACGACCGGGGTGCCGGGCGCGAGCCGGGCCGCGAGGGTGAGGATCTCGTCGGTGGGCCGCTCGTCGAGGGTGAGCAGCACACCGGCTATGGGCGGGGTGCCCGCACTGTGCGCGGCGAGCGAGCCGACGACGAGGTCGGCGCGGTCGCCGGGGGTCACGACGAGACAGCCGGGCGTCAGGGCGTTGAGGAAGTTCGGCAGCATCGCACCGCCGAAGACGAAGTCGAGCGCGTCACGGGCGAGCCCCGCGTCGTCGCCGAGGAGCACCTTGCCGCCCAGGGCGGCGGTGATCTGCGCGACCGTCGGCGCGGAGAGCGCGGGCTCGTCCGGAAGGACGTAACAGGGCACGGGCAGCCGGGTGTCGAGCCGCTCGTGGATCTCCGCGCGATCGCCCGGGGCCACCCGGTTCACGACCATGGCGAGGACGTCGCACCCCAGCCCGTCGTA
This sequence comes from Streptomyces sp. NPDC029292, assembly GCF_055569295.1. Classification (NCBI taxonomy): domain Bacteria; kingdom Bacillati; phylum Actinomycetota; class Actinomycetes; order Kitasatosporales; family Streptomycetaceae; genus Streptomyces; species Streptomyces sp. NPDC029292. The sequence continues at coordinate 27,640 of NZ_JBVHXR010000024.1, read as the reverse complement.
CGCGCGGTAGGCGTTGCGGGTCTCGGCGCGCACGGACTCCGCGGTCTGCTTGCGGCCGCCGACGACCGGAATGACGGAAGCGGCGAACTCATTCGCCAGCCGGGCGTTGAGCGCCAGCTCGTCGGGAAGCTGGGTGGCGGCGAAGTCCGTACCGAGGACGAGGACGACGTCATAGTCCCGCGCGACACGGTGGAACCGGTCGACGAGGGTGGACACCAGCTCGTCCGTCCCCTGCTCCGCCTGGAGCGCGGACGCCTCGTGGTAGTCCATGCCGTACACCGTCGCCGGGTCCTGGGCCAGCCGGTAGCGGGCGCGCAGCAGCTCGAAGAGCCGGTCGGGACCGTCGTGGACGAGCGGACGGAACACCCCCACCCGGTCGACCTGGCGGGTCAGGAGTTCCATGATCCCCAGCTCGACGACCTGGCGGCCGTCACCTCGGTCGATCCCGGTCACGTACACGCTGCGCGTCACGCGTGCTCTCCATCCGTTTCGTCGCTGGGTGGGCCGGTTCTGCGGGTGGTTTTTCGGGGCTCGGAAAAATAGCCCACTAAGGTGAGCAGAACCCTCTTGACAATACCTCTGCGGGTAGCTAGGGCGCCCGCCAGGGGAAACGTCCTGGTGGGGCGGGCGGAAGCGACGGTGCCCCGTCGGCCGTGAAACAATCGGACCGGCTCACACGAACCAGCAGCGAGCAGGAGACACAGCACGATGCGTATCGGAGTTCTCACCGCAGGCGGCGACTGCCCGGGCCTGAACGCAGTGATCCGGTCGGTCGTGCACCGAGCGGTCACCAACTTCGGGGACGAGGTCATCGGCTTCGAGGACGGCTACGCGGGCCTGCTCGACGGTCACTACCGCACCCTCGACCTCAACGCGGTCAGCGGCATCCTCGCCCGCGGCGGCACCATCCTCGGCTCCTCGCGCCTGCAGCGCGACCGGCTCCGCGAGGCCTGCGAGAACGCGCAGGACATGGCCCGCGAGTTCGGCATCGACGTGCTGATCCCGATCGGTGGCGAGGGCACGCTGACGGCGGCGCGCATGCTGTCGGACGCGGGCCTGCCGGTCGTCGGCGTCCCGAAGACGATCGACAACGACATCTCCTCGACGGACCGCACCTTCGGCTTCGACACCGCGGTGGGCGTGGCCACGGAGGCGATGGACCGCCTGAAGACCACGGCGGAATCCCACCAGCGCGTGATGGTCGTGGAGGTCATGGGCCGCCACGCGGGCTGGATCGCCCTGGAGTCCGGCATGGCCGCCGGCGCCCACGGCATCTGCCTGCCCGAGCGCCCCTTCGACCCGGCCGACCTGGTGAAGATGGTCGAGGAGCGCTTCGCCCGCGGCAAGAAGTTCGCCGTCGTCTGCGTCGCCGAGGGCGCCCACCCCGCCGAGGGCACCATGGACTACGGCCACGGCGAGATCGACCAGTTCGGGCACGAGCGCTTCCCGGGCATCGGCACGGCGCTGGCGTACGAGCTGGAGCGCCGCCTCGGCAAGGAGGCCAAGCCGGTCATTCTCGGTCACATCCAGCGCGGCGGCACGCCCACGGCGTACGACCGGGTACTGGCGACGAGGTTCGGCTGGCACGCCGTCGAGGCCGCGCACCGCGGCGACTTCGGCAGGATGACCGCACTGCGCGGCACGGACGTCATGATGGTGCCGCTGCACGAGGCGGTCACCGAGCTGAAGACGGTGCCGAAGGACCGGATGGACGAGGCGGAGTCGGTGTTCTGAGGCGGAGTCCGTCTTCCAGGCCTCTTCGAGACCTCAGTACGTGGTCCTTTGGACCATCGACCAGAAGTGATCGACGATCCGCTCGAGGAAGTTCCGGCCCGACTCGCTGGAGTCGGCGGCGGCCGAACCGCCGCCCCAGCTCAGCGAGGCGACCATCTGCCCCTGGTAGTCCGTGTGCATCTCCTCCAGGACGTCCTCCAGGAGGTGCCGGTCCAGGGGCACCATCTTCCCGACCGGACGTACGTACGCCTGCCAGCGCGTCGTCATCGCGCTGCGCAGCAGCTCCGCGAGTTTGTCGTCGCGCCCCGTCACCGTGATGAAGTCGGGCAGCGAGAGGTCGAGGACCTCGGCGAGCGCGGACGACTGCCGTTCGTTGCCGCGCCAGGCGCCGGACTCCTCCATCCGCTGGTACGCGAGGAGTTCGAGTCCGACGGCGCGCGCGACGTCCTCCGGGGCGAGCCCGCGCGCGATGCGGTGCTCGCGCAGGGTGCGGGGCGCGCCGATGAGCTCACCCGGCGAGCACCACAGCACGCCCGCGAGCGCGGTGAGTTCGGGACTGCTCGGAGTGGTGATCCCGCGCTCCCAGGCGGCGACGAGATCGGGCGTGACATACGGCAGCCCGTACGAGGCTCTCATCCCGTACGCGACATGCTCGGGCCCCATGCCGAGTGCAGCCCGCAGTCTGCGGGCGGCCTGGGCGTTGAAGGGCGGGGTGGGCTGATGGGCCTGCGGTTGGTGCACGCGCACAAAGTATGGGTTCGGGACAGCGGTGACTACGGTCCGTTCGGCCACAATTACGGATTGTAGGAACATACGGTTTCGGCCGTGGGGCTTCGTTCGTGGGTGTGGGGGCGGCCAGGGGGGTGGCCGGTGGGGCGACCGGTGGGCGACCCCTGGCCGGTTCAGTCGGGTCGGTCGGGTCAGCCCGTGTAGCCCGCCAGCGCCTCGGTGAAGGCGTACGTCGTCTGGTCGATGCCGCTGCACTCGTCCGCCTCGGCGTCATCGGCGCAGACGCGGTCGCGGTTCACGGACCAGACGGAGACCCGCGCGAGATGGCGCTTCTCCGCGTACGCCACCATCGCCTTGAAGCCGGACACGGTCACCTTCTCACCGTCCGAGTCGGTCACGCCGTTCATGGTCGAGAACCCGGCCCTGCGATAGGCGGCGCCCGCCGAGATCCCGTACGCGTCGGCGATCACGTCCTTGAGGCCCTTCACCGCGGACTTGGTGGCCGCCACCATGTCGGTCTCACCCTGCTCGAAGTCGAACGGCATGACGGTCCACCCGTCGACGCCCAGGTTCTTGGCGGCGGCGCGCTGGATCAGGTCCGTGCCGATCGTGCCCGGCCCCTCGGGCCCGGTGCCGAAGGTGACGTACACCTTGAGGCCGGGGTTCTTCGCCTTGACGGTCTTCAGGGCGCTGACGACCCGCCCCCGGAGGGTGGCGCTGGTGAACTCGGTCGACTCGAGGTCGATGTCGATGGAGCCGAGGTCGTACGCGTCGATGACCTTCTGGTACGCGGCGGCGAGCTTCGCGGCCGAGGTGCACTTCGCGCCGAGCTTGCTGCCGCCCGCGCCCCCGAACGACACGGTGACGTCGCCGCCGGCCTTCCGGATGGCCTTGATCGCGGCCGCGTCGGCCCCACCGGTGAGCCCGCGCTCGCCGTCCCACTTCGGGGTGCAGGTGCCGTCCGAGAGGATGAAGGCCAGGGTGAACTGGGTCGTGCCGGTGGCGGACATGACCTTGGTGGGGGAGGGGGCGTCGCCCCAGCCGAGGTAGAGGTAGGGGCCGTTGAGACCGCTGGGGAGGGTGGCGGTCGTGGTCTTGATCGCGGTCGTGGTGGTCGCTGCGAGGCCTTCGGGGGTCGCGATGAACCAGAGGCCGGCTGCGGCAAGGGCGGTGGCGGTGGTCATGGCGGTGGTTGTGGCGGCGAGGGGTCTGTGACTCATGCGGGTAAAAGCTAGTTAAACGGCATGGTCACACCAAGGTTTGGATCATGAGTTCCTTCTCAGGTGGGTGAGAAGTGGGTGAGGGGGGGTTGGGGGCGGGGCTAGAGGAGGTGGTCGGCTTTTCCGGCCTTGATGTCTTGGATGAGGGTGCGGAGGGCTTCGCGGGTGTCGGTGAGGTAGTGGTCTTCCTGGCCGGCGATGGCTATGTAGGCGTTGCCGGTGGGGTCGGTGCCTATGCGGAAGCAGTTGGCTCCTTCACCGCAGAAGGGCTCTTCCCAGGTGATGACGGGCACGGGTTCTCCTAGAGGTCGTCGGCGAGGGTGCGGATGAAGTCCTGTGAGGCTGTGGGGGCGAGCGCGACGGACTCGGCCGCGTCGAGCTGGGCCCGGTACTTGCGGAGTTGTGTCTCAGTGTCGACGAACTCTGGGCCGTGTGTGCTGTCGAGCTCCACGGTGTCTAGGCGGGGCACGGTCGACTCGGCGTAGACGACGGACTGTCCGGCGCCGGGGAAGCCGCCCGCCTTGAACGGGATGACGCGCACGGTCACGGTCTCGCGCTCGGACACCCGCAGCAGGTGCTCCAACTGCCGCCGTGCGACGGCCGGTCCGCCGAACTCCATGCGCAGGGCGGCCTCGTGGAGGATCACGTCGAGGTCCGGGGGCTCCGGCCGGTCGAGCACTTGCTGCCGGTCGACCCGGTGGGCCAGGCGTGCATCGACATCGGGGGCGGGCAGGGGTGGGATCACGGCTTCGAAGACGGCGCGGGCGTGTTCCTCGGTCTGGATCAGCCCCGGCAGGTGCACGGTGACCGCGATCCGTAGCCGCCTGGCGTGCCACTCCATCTCGGCGATGTCCAGGAAGCCGTCTGGGAGTTGGCCCCGGTAAGCCTCCCACCAGCCCTTGTCGCGGCCGGTGACCATGGCGGCCAGTGCCTCGACGAATTCCTCGTCCTCGCAGCCATAGTTGCTCGCAAGGGCGCGTACGCGGTCGGCGCTGATGCCGGAGCGGCCCGACTCCATGTTCGGCACGTTCGTGCGGGGCACGCTCAGCAGGCCGGCGGCGTACCCCGTGGTCATCCCGGCCGCGGTGCGCATTTTGCGCAACTCCGCGCCCAGTCGCCGTTGACGCTCCGTCGGTGTACTCCTCGGCGGCATGCGCCCCCTCCCGTTCAACCGTGTGGCGGGGTCAGTCTGCCGGTGTGGTGCGCCCTCGGTCCACCGGGGACTTCCGCGATGAGTAGTACGTGTACTCCGCGCATGCTCTACAGTCAGTGACAAGTCGCTTACAGCCCGGCGTCGTTCGGAAGCGCATCGCGCGAGCCTGCCCGCGTTCTCCTTCCCTGGGAGGTGCGGGCTCGCGCCAGGGAGACAGGCCACTGGCCGGGTCGTTGTGTGCAGGTCAAGTCCGGTGTCTAACAAGGGAGTTCGTCATGTCCGCATTGGTGGCCGTCTCGGCCTGTCCCATCTCGACCGGCGGAGTGGAGACACCGCCGTCGCCGTCTCCGGACTCGCTCGCGTACAGCTTCACGTTGCCCGCCGGGGCGGCGAGTTCGCGGGTGGCTCGGGCGGCGACCCGGGTCGTTCTCCAGGCGCACGGGCTGGAGGACATGACGGAGGCGGCGGTGCAGGTCGTGGCTGAACTGGCCGCCTGTGCTTGCCGGTTCACGCCGGACGCCTCGGTGTACGTGTCGCTGCGTTTTCGGGAAGGGGCGCTGCGGGTGATCCTCTACGACGGGCATCCCCGGCACAGTCATCCTCGGCTGGCGGCGGCTTGCGATGCGCGGAGGCGGGCGGCACTGCGGGTGCTCGCCTGCGTGGTGCGGGTGTGTGACGGGGAGTGGGGGTTCGGGGAGGCCCGGGAGCCGGGGGGTGGGACGCGGATGTGGGCGGTGTTGCCTTGGCGGGGGGCTCGGGAGTTTGCGGGGGTGGGGGCTGGGAGGGGGTGACGCGGGAGGTGGGGTGGCGGTTATTGCTGCTCCTCGGCCCAGGCCCGTACCTGCTGGCTCCAAGCCGTCGACGCCTACACCCGGGCCGGCGAAACCGCCGAAGCCGACCGGGCCCGCACTCAGGCCGACGAGCAGCAATAACCACCACCCGAACCCTCACCCCTTAACCGCCCCACCCAAAGCAAACCCCCCACCCACCCGCCTCGCCACCAGCACATAAAGCAAAATCACCGGTGTCGAGTAAATGATCGAAAAGGCGGCCAGCTCCCCGTACACCACGGTCCCCCGATTCCCGAAGAACTCATTGATGCTCACGCTGGCCGGCATCTGATCCGGCGTAAGCAGCAGCATGAACGGCACGAAGAAGTTCCCCCACATCATCACGAACGAGAACACCGTCACCACCGCCACCCCCGGCCCCATCAGCGGCAGCACGATCCGTACCAGGGACTGGAGTGACGACGCCCCGTCCGTCCAGGCCGCCTCCTCCAGTTCCTTCGGTACGCCGTCCATGAAGTTCTTCATCAGCCAAATGGCGAACGGCAGTTGGGAAGCCGCGAAGAAGAAGATCGTGCCCTGCACGGTGTCGATCAGGTTCACCTGCACGAACAATGCGTACACCGGCACCATGATCGCCGTGATCGGCAGACTCGTCGCGAAGAGAATCGTCAGCAGGAACGGCCGGTTCAGCCGCGACCGGAACCGCGAGAGCGGATACGCCGCGAGCGTCGCGCACACCACCGTCAGCAGCGTTCCGCCCCCGCACAGGATCAGGCTGTTGAGCAGCGGTGTGAAGGTGATGTCCGGCTTCAGGACCGCGTCGAAGTTGCCCAGTGTCAGACCGTCCGGGGCCTTCACCCGCAGATCCGCGTGCGCGTCCAGCGACGACAGGACCAGCCATGCCAGCGGCAGCACGAACGCTGCCGCCACGACCAGAAGCCCCGCATCCGCTGCCAACCGCCGCCCCGTACGGCGGGACTTGAGACTCCTGCGTCCCGCCATCTCAGACCTCCGTCCGCAGCAGCCGCATGTACACCACCGAGAACAGGGAACCGACCACCAGCAGCAACAAGGCCACCGCGGTCCCGTACCCGATCATGCTTTTCTGGAAGGCCTGTTCGTACATGAAGAGGGGGAGGGTCTGGCTGCGATTTCCCGGGCCGCCTCGTGTCATCACCCAGATCAGGCCGAAGACGGACAGCGTTTGCAGCGTGTTCAGCATCAGGTTCGTGCCGATCGAGCGGCGGATCATCGGCAGCGTGATGTGCCACATGCAGCGCCAGCCCCCCGCCCCGTCCACCTCCGCCGCCTCCGTGATCTCCTTCGGGATCTCGTTCAGTGCCGCCGAGTAGACCAGCATCGAGAAGGCCGTCCCCCGCCAGACGTTCGCGAACGACACCGCCAGGATCGGAAGTGTGAACATCCAGTTCTGGGAGGGGAGATGGAGCCAGTCGAGGATGGCGTTCAGTGTCCCCTCGCGGCGGAAGAAGGCGTACAGCAGGAATCCCGCGACGACCTCCGGGAGGACCCACGCCGTGATCACGATCCCGCCGACCAGCGTGCGGACCGGCTTCGACGCGCGCTGCATCAGTGAAGCCAGCGCCAGGCCCAGCGTGTTCTGGCCGACCAGTGACGACAGAACCGTGAACACCAGCGTCAGCCAGACCGCGTTCAGGAACGCGTCGTCCTTGAACGCCGCCCGGAAGTTGTCGAAGCCGACGAAGGACGAGTGGGCCTGGCCCGTCAGCTGCAGGTCCGTGAAGGCGATGTACGCGCAGTAGGCGATCGGGCCCGCGAGGAAGAGGAGCAGCAGAACCACGGCCGGAGTGACCGGCAGCGCGCGGGCCAGGGAGCGACGCACCCCTCCCCGGCGCCGGGGGGCGTCTTTCGTCACCGCGGAGCGGACCGGGGGCGCCGCCGTCCCCGTACCCACACTCACTTCTTGATCACTTGGTTGTCGGTGGCCGTCTTCAGCTCCTCGTCATAGCCGCTCGCCGCCTTCTCGACCGAGCTGTCGCCCGTCGTCACGCCCTCCATGGCCTCCTGGATGGCGGTCGAGACCTTCGGGTACGCCGGGTACGCGGGCCGGTAGTGCGTGCTCGCGACCAGGTCCGTGAAGAACTTGATGCCGGGCTGGGCCTTCACGTACGCGGGGTCGGCGGCGACGTCCTTCCGGACCGCGATACCGGAGTTGGCGATGTACCACTTCTGGGCGTTCGCCTTCGTCTGCATCGTCTCGATGAACTTGAAGGCCAGGTCCGGGTTGGACGCCTTGGAAGGAATCGACCAGGTCCAGCCGCCGGACATGCTCACCTTGCCGGGGGCCTGGCCGTGCTGCGTGGGCATGTAGGCGAGGCCGAGCTTTTGCGACCACTCCGGCCATTCGTGGCCCGAGCCCTTCAGCCAGTCCTGCGGGAGCCAGCTGCCGTCGAGGTTGATGCCGAGCTTGCCCTTGGGGAGGAGTTCGCCGCGGACCCTCGTCTGGATGTTGGGGTCGAGGGCGTCGGAGACGTCGAGGCCGAGCTTCTCCTTGTAGACCGTCTCCACGAAGGTGAGGGCGTCCTTGAAGCCCTGGCTTCCCGCGATCCACTTCTTGGTGGCGGTGTCGTACAGGGGGTCCGCGGTCCCGTCACCCGTCCCGTACAGCAGCATTTCGAAGCCCTGCATGGTGGCGGCCTCGCCGGCGGGCTTGCCCGTGTACACGTTGAGAGGGGCGACGCCGGGGACCTTGTCCTTGATCGTGCGGGCGGCGGCCAGCACGTCGTCCCATGTCTTCGGCTGCCAGTCACTCGGCAGGCCCGCCTTCTCGAAGATGCCCTTGTCGAACCAGAGCCCCCGGGTGTCCGTCCCGTCCGGAACGCCGTACGTCTTCCCGTCCTGCGCCTTGGCTGCCGTCTTGGCCGTGTCGATGAACTGGTCCCAGTCCGCCCACTTGTCGAGGTAGGCGTCGAGGGGCTTCAAGTACCCGCTGGTGATGTCCGAGTTGATGAGGAACGTGTCCTCGTAGACCAGATCGGGGGCCGTCTTCGGCGACCGCAGCATCTGCTGGAGCTTCGTGTAGTACTCGGAGTCCGCGGCTTTGATCGGGACGAGCTCTACCTTCTTGCCGGGGTTCGCTTTCTCGAACTGCTTCTTCATCTCACTCAGGTAGATGTCCGGCACCCGGATCGCGTTGTCGGTCGACTGCTTAAAGGCGACCTTCACGGTGTCCGGATCGCTGCCGGATCCCGATCCACATGCGGTGAGAGTCGTGGCGGTGAGCAGCGTTGCGAGGAGAAGTGGGGCGGCGGTGGGGCGCACGGGCACGACCTCCTACTGGCCGACGTCGTTGGTGGCCGAGTTTGTCTGCCCGGTGAACCTAAGAGCGTGGAGGATGTCAGGTCAATGACCTTGCAGAGGCTTGGTGAAGGGGGAGTGACGTGGCGGAACAGCGCACCGGCGAGGGGCAGTTGCTGCTCGCGGAGTATCAGAGCGTCAAGGACCAGCAGAAGGCGCGGATCGGGTTCCGGGACAATTTGCTGTATGTGACGCTGGCGGTCGTGGCCGCTGTGGTCGCGGCGGCCGCGCAGGCAAAGTAGACATCCATGCTGCTGGCGCTGCCGCCCGTGTGCGTCGTCCTCGGGTGGACCTACCTGGTCAACGACGAGAAGATCTCCGCGATCGGGGCGTACGTCCGGGGCGAGTTGGCGCCGCGGCTGGCTGAACTCGCCGGTATCGAGGGTGCGTTCGGGTGGGAGGCGGCTCACCAGGGCGATGCGCGGAGGGTGTCGCGCAAGGTCATCCAGTGCGGGGTCGATCTGCTCGCGTTCTGCGTCGTACCGCTCGCCGGTCTCGTCGTGCACTGGGGCGGTGGCCAGGCCGCCGGGCCGGGGCTGCTCGTGCTGTCGGTGGCCGAGGCGCCGGCGGTCGTGGCGCTGGGCGTGCAGGTCGTGGCGTACTCGCAACCTTTCGGGGCAGCTGTAGGTCCACCTGATGTGAGTTGAAGCTGAAAGGGAAGGTGAACGGGCGGGCCGTCATCCTGCCCAATGGCTGACCTCGCCTCCGCGGCGTCAGCCCTTCACCCACCGGTACTGCAACTCCGGCCGCCCCACCTGCCCGTACTGCGGAGCGCGCGCCGCCCGCCCCGAGTCCACCAGGTGCTCCAGGTACCGCCGGGCCGTGATCCGGGAGATGCCGACCGCCTCGGCGACCCCGGCCGCCGTCAGGCCGTCGGCGCAGTCGCGGAGGGCGACGGTGACGCGTTCGAGGGTCGGTGCGCTCAGCCCCTTGGGGAGCGCGGCCGGGCCCGGGGCGCGGAGGGTGGCCAGGGCGCGGTCCACCTCGTCCTGGCCGCTCGCCTCGCCCACCGCCGCGTGGAACTCGGCGTACCGGATGAGCCGGTCGCGGAGGGTGGCGAAGGTGAAGGGCTTCAGGACGTACTGGACGACGCCGAGCGAGACCCCTTCCCGTACCACCGCGAGGTCCCGCGCCGACGTCACCGCGATCACGTCCGCGTGATAGCCGGCGGCCCGCAGCGAGCGGGCGAGCTGCAGGCCGTGCACGTCCGGCAGGTGCAGGTCGAGCAGCAGCAGGTCCACCGGCGTACGGTCCAGCGCGCGGCGCGCCTCCGCACCGGTGTGGGCCTTGCCGACCGCGGTGAAGCCCGGCACGCGGCCGACGTACATGACATGCGCGTCGGCGGCGACCGGGTCGTCCTCGACGACGAGTACGCGGATGGGGTCGGTCATACGTCGCCTCCAGGCAAGGCGGGCTCAGTGGGCTCGGACTGAGTGGGCTCGGACTGAGTGGGCTCGGGCTCGGCAACGGTTGCCTCCGCGGTCCCCGGCGCCGAGGCAACCGTAGGCAACGGCAACCGCGCCTCGAACTCCGCCCCGCCCCCGGCGGCCTCCCGCATCGTCAGTACACCCTCGTGACGGCTCACGGCCTGCCGTACGAGGGCCAGGCCCAGGCCCCGCCCGCCGGGGCCCGCCGGTTTCGTGGACCAGCCGCGCTGGAAGACCTGCTCGGCGTGGGCCGGGTCCACCCCGGCGCCGGTGTCGGCGACCCTCAGCACCAGCACGGAGTCGTCCGTGAACGCGGTGACGGTGACCCGTGCGCCCACCGTCCCCTGCGCCGCGTCCATCGCGTTGTCGATCAGGTTGCCCAGCACGGTGACCAGGTCACGGGCGGACAGGGAGGCCGGGAGCAGTCCGTCGTCGATGGCGCTGTCGGGGGACACCACCAGCTCCACGCCCCGCTCGTTGGCCTGCGCGGCCTTGCCGAGCAGTAGCGCGGCGAGGACCGGTTCGCTGACCGCGGAGACGATCTCGTCGGTGAGGGTCTGCGCCAGTTCCAGCTCCGCCGTGGCGAAGTCGACCGCCTCGTCGGCGCGGCCCAGTTCGATGAGCGACACGACCGTGTGGAGGCGGTTCGCGGCCTCGTGCGCCTGCGAGCGCAGCGCCTGTGTGAAGCCACGCTCCGAGTTCAACTCGCCCATCAGGGACTGGAGCTCGGTCACATCGCGCAGGGTGACGACCGTGCCGCGACGCTCGCCGCCGGAGACGGGGGAGGTGTTCACGACCAGGACGCGGGACTCCGTCAGGTGCACCTCGTCCACCCGCGGCTCCGCCGAAAGGAGCGCGCCCGTCAGCGGCGCGGGCAGTCCGAGTTCGGCGACGGAACGGCCGACCACCTCGTCCGTCACTCCCAGCAACTCCCGCCCGCCGTCATTGATCAGCGCCACCCGGAACTGCCCGTCGAGCATCAGCAGCCCTTCGCGTACGGCGTGCAGCGCGGCCTCGTGGTAGTCGTGCATCCGGCTGAGCTCGGCCGCGTTCATGCCGTGGGTGGAGCGGCGCAGCCGCGCGTTGATGACGTACGTGCCGATGCCGCCCAGGGCGAGGGCGCCCGCCGCGACCCCGACGACGGTGGTGACCTGGTCCTGGACGCGTTTGGTGATCGCCTCGACCTTGATGCCCGCGCTGACCAGGCCGACGATCTCGCCCTTGTCGCGGATCGGGGTGACGGCGCGTACGGACGGGCCGAGGGTGCCCGTGTACGTCTCGGTGAAGGTCTCCCCGTTCAGCGCCGGGCCGATGCGGCCGAGGAAGTGCTTGCCTATCAGCGTCTTGTCGGGGTGGGTCCAGCGGATGCCCTGCGGATTCATGATCGTCACGAAGTCGACGCCGGTGTCCTGCTGCACCTGGAGGGCGTACGGCTGGAGGGTCTTCGTGGGGTTGGTGGTGCGGATCGCCTCGCGCACGGAGGGGGCGTCCGCGATCGAACGGGCGACGGCCGTGGCCTGGCGGCCCGCCGCGTCATCGGCCTGGCTGCGGTCGCTGACGTAGGTGAAGAGCGCGTACCCGGCGACGAGGACCGCGATCAGCACGGCCTGCATGCCGAAGAGCTGGCCGGCCAGGCTGCGGGGTCTTGGGACGCGGGGGAAGCGCATGCAATCAGTCTGCCTCTACGTATAAGTGTGAACTAAATGAACGGAAGGGTGACCGCCCTCACAAGCCGGGAGATAGTCACCGCATCCCCCCGGGAGCGCCGCCTCCCGGATCCCCGGGAGTGCCGCCTCCCGATTCCCCCGGTCGTGAGCCGCACGCCGGGTTCCGCCGGTCGTGAGCCGCACGCCGGAATGATGCCGACGACGTCGTCAAGGAGGGCAGCCGTGGCCAGCACAACGGCACCTGCCGCACCCGCCAAGCGGGACCGCACCCACTATCTCTACATCGCCGTGATCATCGCGGTGGCTCTCGGCATCGCCGTCGGGTTCGCCGCGCCGGACTTCGCCGTGGAGCTCAAGCCGATCGGTACCGGCTTCGTGAGCCTGATCAAGATGATGATCTCGCCGATCATCTTCTGCACGATCGTGCTCGGCGTCGGCTCGGTACGGAAGGCCGCCCAGGTCGGCAAGGTCGGCGGGCTCGCGCTCGGCTACTTCATCGCCATGTCCTTCGTGGCGCTGGCCATCGGCCTGGTCGTCGGCAACATCATCCACCCGGGCAGCGGGATGCACCTGACCGAGGCCGTGAAGGGTGTCGGACACACCCAGGCCGAGGCCGCCGCCGAGGGGCCCGTCGACTTCCTGCTCGGGATCATCCCGACCACGTTCGTTTCGGCCTTCACCGAGGGCTCGGTGCTCCAGACGCTGCTCATCGCCCTGCTCGTGGGGTTCGCGCTGCAGGCCATGGGCCGTACCGGTGAGCCGGTGCTGCGCGGTGTCGAGCACATCCAGAAGCTCGTCTTCCGCGTCCTGGGCATGATCATGTGGGCCGCTCCCGTGGGTGCCTTCGGCGCCATGGCGGCCGTCATCGGCGAGACCGGCATGGACGCGCTGAAGGCGCTGGGCACGATCATGCTCGGCTTCTACGTCACCTGTTTCCTGTTCGTCGTCGTCATCCTGGGCACGCTGACGAAGCTGGTGGCCAAGGTCAGCCTCTTCCAGCTGCTGAAGTACCTCGGCCGGGAGTTCCTGCTGATCGTCTCCACCTCGTCGTCCGAGTCCGCGCTGCCGCGGCTCATCGCGAAGATGGAGCACCTGGGTGTCAGCCGCCCGGTCGTCGGCATCACCGTGCCGACCGGGTACTCCTTCAACCTCGACGGCACGATGATCTACCTGACCATGGCCTCGCTGTTCATCGCCGACGCGATGGACCAGCCGATGAGCATCGGCCAGCAGATCGGGCTGCTGCTCTTCATGATGATCGCCTCGAAGGGCGCGGCCGGCGTCTCCGGCTCCGGTATCGCGGTTCTCGCCAGCGGTCTGCAGTCGCACAAGCCCGCCCTGGTCGACGGCGTCGGCCTGATCATCGGCATCGACCGCTTCATGAGCGAGGCCCGCGCCGTCACCAACTTCGCGGGCAACGCCGTCGCCACGCTCCTCATCGGCACCTGGACCGGCGAGGTCGACAAGGAGCGGGTGAACGCCGTCCTGGCCGGCGAGCTGCCCTTCGACGAGAAGACGCTGCTGGACGACTCCGGCGAGGACGTCGCGACGGAGGTGCCCGAGCAGGGCGGTGAGAAGGAACTCGCCAAGGCGTAAGCGCTCCGCTGGGAGTGCGGTTCGGGAACTGCGGGGCGTTCGAAAGCCGCGGGTGGTACGTGGCTGGTCGCGCCCACGCGGCGGAGCCGCATGATGTCACCGTCCCGCGCCCCTTACCGGGCCCGCGCCCCTTACCGGGCCCGCGCCCCTTACCGGGCCCGCGCCCCTTACCGGGCGCCCTCCTGAACGGGGCGCGCCCCCCAAGACGCCGAGCGGCCAGGTCACTCCCCCGTAGGCCCGGCCGCTCGGTTCAATCGCTCAGCTTGGCCACCAGCTCGGTGGCACGAGAGGCGGGTACGCCCGTCGCGGTCAGCAGGGTGACCGCGGCGGAGCGGCCCGCCTCTTCGGCTGCCAGCAGGCCGTCGTTCACCGCCTCCATGAGGGCGAACAGCAGCTGCTCGTGCACGTAGGCGAGCGCGGGCGCGGGCAGCGGGGACTCGAACACACCTTGGTCCAGGCCCCGTTGGAGCACCTCCGCGCAGGCGGGGAGCACGGAGAAGGCCGCGCAGCTGAAGGCGCAGGCCGGCCAACTCGCCTACGGCGCACGGCAGATCGCCGTGCTGCTGCCGGGAAAGGGGCGTACGGCTCCGGACGAGCCGGAGACAACGGCCGAGGAATCCGAGCTGACCGGCACCGCGGCGCGCTGGCCGTCCCCGGAACCGCGACCCTCGGGCCACCGTCTCGTAGAACATGCACTACCGTGGGGGGGGGGGGGGGGCGGGGGGGGGGGGGGGGGTGTTGGGGGGGGGGGGGGGGGGGGGAGGGGGGGGGGA